>JBILWC010000022.1:0-43940 GCA_044370105.1 Steroidobacteraceae bacterium
TAAAGGCGTCAAGGAGTCGGCAGCGCGGAAACAGCGAGGATTGCGCCTAAGCCGATGAGTCTCGCGCCTTCGAAGGCTTTGGCGTAACGACGCCCCTCCAGCAACCCGCCGAGACTGATCGTCGATACGACGATGAAGAGTGCCCACAGCATTCGATCTTGAAGGCTGAGCATTGGGGCGATGGCGAGGAAATACGTCACGATCACGGCGAGCAAGGCGTATTGCGCGACGGCGTATCGGCGCATGCCAAGCGGCGTTCCAGTTTCGAATTTTTTGACGCTCTGCGGATCGAGATGCGCGAGTGCGACGCCGCGTCCGCCGGGCGGGTCGAACCAGGTTCTGACGGCTGCAAACATCGACCCGGCACTCAAAGATTTCCGGAATACATCGAGGTACACATTGAGATTTCCCCACACGGGGTTGTAGCTCGCGAGCGGTTTGCGGATGCCGTAGACCACGGGCTCCCCGTCGCGCTCTTCGGCGAAAGTTCCGAAGAGACGGTCCCAAATGATGAAAATTCCGCCGTAATTCCGATCGATGCAGTAATCGTTCTGGCCGTGATGGACGCGGTGGTTCGAGGGCGTGACGAACACTCGGTCAGCCCAGCCGAGTTTGCGTACGAGCTCGGTGTGCACCCAGTATTGATAGAGCAGGTCGATGAGTGCGACGGTACCGAAGACGATGGGCGGGACGCCGAGAAGCGCCATGGGCAGATAGAACGGGAACGAGGCGAATGCACCGGTCGAGGTTTGGCGCAGAGCCGTCGACAGGTTGAAGTATTCGGAAGAATGGTGCACTTGATGCGCGGACCACATGAGGTTGACCTCGTGGCCGAAGCGATGCACCCAGTAATAAATGAAATCGTAGGCGATCAGCGCGAAGACCCAGACCCAGATCGAATCCGTCGGCAGCGTGCCGAGGCGCAGCGTTTCGAAGGTCCAGACATAAATCCCGAATGTGAATACCCGGACGAAGACCGCGGACACCTGACTCAATATCCCGAAGTTCAGGCTCGTGATGGCGTCAGGAATGTCGTAGGTCGCGACGCCGCGCCGATGCGCGATCCAGGCCTCGAGCAGGATCGAGACCATGAATACCGGGATGGCGTACACGATCGGGTTCACTCTGCGACTATAGCGTCAAGTCGTTACACTGCGCAGGCGTGGTCACCCTCCCGTCCCGTTCATTGCGCAAGATCGTCGTTGCGATCAGCTTGGTCATCCTCGCGACCCGTGGGTTCGCGGAGGCGTCGTCGCCCGTGGCGCCTACGATCGTCATCGTGGTTCGCCATGCAGAGAAAGCGGATGACGGTACGCGTGATCCGCCGCTGAGTACCGAGGGTCAGGAGCGGGCTCGACTCTTGGGTCGCCTGCTGCACGATGCCGGAGTGGCGGCCGCTTATACGAGCGATACCCGGCGCGCGCGGCAGACCGCTCAACCACTGACCTCGACTCTCGGCCTCGTCGCGGAGGAGTATCCAGGCCGCGACGTCGCAGCGCTCGTCAGACGCGTCCTCGAAGAAAGGGCGAGTCAGACCATCCTGATCGTGGGCCACTCGAATACCGTGCCTGAAATGATTTCGATCTTGACGCGAGGGCGGTATTCCGTCTCGTTGCGTGACGACGAGTACGACGCGCTGTTCGTCGTCACGACGGGCGATCAGGACCTGCCGGCGCTGCTTCGACTTCGTTACTGAGGGGCCCCGTTTAGGTGGGCCACGATCTCAAGGAACGAGCAATCCGCGATTTTCCCGGAAATATTTGATCGTTGTGTCGAATAGGGCTGTTTTCAGGCCCGCGACGAATTGTGCGTTCGCCGGGTTCGGATGCTTGAGCGGTGTCGCAGGATCGATCGTCGCTGCGGCGTTCGCTGCATTCATCGCAGCCAGACGATCGTCGATGACCTGCGTGATGCGCTCCGGCGTGACGAGGTGAGCGAAGTACAGCAGGGCGAATAAATCGGATCGAAGCAGGTGACGCGGCTCGATCACGGAAAGCATGCGTATGAGTTCCGAGCGACCGGGTGCGGTGAGCCGGTAAACCTTGCGGTCCTGCCGTCCTCGGATCGATTTTCCGATGGGCTCGATGAGTCCTTGCTTCGTTAATGAGGAGAGGGCCGGGTAGATCGAGCCGAAGCCGGAGGCGAAGAAATGATCCCCCGCCGATTCGACGTGCTTTTTGAGGTCGTACCCGCTGGCGTTCCCGAAGGAGAGCAGACCCAAACAGAGCGTTTTGGCGTCCATGGCCCTAATTATATCGGATCGATATAAAATCGCCGGTGGGGTGGTGCTAGAATCGCCGCCCTCGTGTGGGGCGGTAGCTCAGCTGGGAGAGCGTCGCGTTCGCAATGCGAAGGTCGGGAGTTCGATCCTCCTCCGCTCCACCATTTCCCCAGGGTATCGGGCGTGCCCCCGTAGCTCAGTGGATAGAGCGACCGCCTCCTAAGCGGTAGGTCGTCGGTTCAACTCCGGCCGGGGGCGCCACTACCTCTTGCGTCTCCGCTTGACGGAGCACTCCAAGGTCGTCGGTTCAACTCCGGCCGGGGGCGCCACGACCCAACCTCTCAATACCCTTCGGGTAGAATGGCGGGCTTTCTACGGTTCCGGGGGTTTGATTCACTCATGAGCGCCTCGCGCAGCGATCAACTCGCTACTTCTCCGCTTTATGGCGGTAATGCCGACTATGTCGAGTCCCTCTACGAACAATATTTGAACGACCCGGCGTCGGTATCGGCCGCTTGGCGTGAATATTTTGCTCGTCTACCGCAGCCCACTGCTCCGGAGCGGTCGCATCGTGCGATCCAGGACGCGATCGCAGAGCGTGCCCAGGCCGCTCGGCAAGTGGGTGTCGCCGTCGCGGCGGCGCTGGACGGTGATGCGAGTGCAAAGCAAGGTGCGGTCTCCCGTCTCCTGCAGATTTACGCGAACCGCGGGCACCTGATCGCCAAGCTCGACCCGCTCAACCTCATGCAGCGCGAGCGACCCAAAGTATTGGGACTGGCGTATTTCGGACTCTCCGAAGGTGATCTCGATACCCCGTTCTTCACCGGCAGCCGTGTCGGCAACGTCCCCGGCCGCGCGACGCTGCGCGAGATCATCTCGACCCTCGAGCATGTGTATTGCGGCTCGGTCGGCGCGGAGTTCGCGCATGTTTCGAATACCGACGAGCGACTGTGGCTGCAGGACGAGTTCCAGTCGGGTCGGATGCACCATCGGTTCTCGGCCGAGGAACGTCGAAACATTCTTTGGGAGCTGACGGCCGCCGAAGGACTCGAGCGTTACCTTCACACCAAGTACGTGGGTCAGAAGCGCTTTTCGCTCGAGGGTGGCGACTCCTTGATCCCGCTGCTCGACGATCTCATCCAGACGGGCGGGAGCCTCGGCGTCGAAGAGTTCGTCATCGGCATGGCCCACCGCGGTCGCCTCAACGTGCTCGTCAATGTGCTTGGCAAGTCGCCCTCCGATTTGTTCGGAGAGTTCGAGGGCAAGTACGACGTTTCTCAGGTCAAGGGCTCGGGCGACGTGAAGTACCACAAGGGCTTCTCGGCCGATCTGCGAACGCCGGGTGGCAATGTCCACGTCGGACTCGCGTTCAACCCTTCGCATCTCGAAGTCGTCAATCCGGTGGTCGAAGGCTCGGTGAGAGCGCGCCAGGAGCGCCGCGGTGATTCGCTCGGCGAGCGAGTCGTGCCGTGTCTCATCCATGGCGATTCGGCGTTCGGCGGTCAGGGTGTCGTCATGGAGACGATGCAGTTGTCGCAAGCCCGCGGCTATTACACCGGCGGCACGGTTCATCTTGTCGTGAATAACCAAGTGGGTTTCACGACCTCGAATCCGAACGACATGCGATCGACGATGTATTGCTCGGATGTCGCGAAGATGCTCGAGGCGCCGATTTTCCACGTCAACGGCGATGATCCGGAGGCCGTGGTGTTCGTGGCGCGCCTCGCCATGAAATACCGACAGCGCTTCCACAAGGACGTCGTGATCGATCTCGTGTGCTATCGACGTCTCGGTCATAACGAGGCGGACGAACCTGCTGCCACGCAGCCGGTGATGTACAGCGTCATCCGCAAGCACCCGACCACTCGCAAGCTCTACGCGGATCGGCTCGTCGCAGAGGGTGTGATCACGCAGTTCGATGCCGACGGGTTGATCGAACAGTATCGTGCGGGTCTCGATGAGGGGCGGCCGCAGGCGAAGGCCTCACTCGGCATGATCGGAAACAAATATACGGTCGATTGGAGCGCGTACATGCGCACCATCGATTGGACGGCGACGGTTCGCTCGGGCGTCGAAATGAAGCGTCTCAAGGCGCTCGGCGCTCGATTGGTGGCGACGCCCGAGGGTCATGTGATGCACCCGCGCGTTCAACAGGTCATCACGAATCGCGCCAAGATGATCGCCGGCGAGCTGCCGCTCGACTGGGGCTGCGCCGAGTCGCTCGCTTACGCGAGCTTGCTCGAAGATGGCTATGCCGTTCGCATCTCGGGTCAGGACTCGGGACGCGGCACGTTCTTCCATCGTCATGCGGTGCTGCACGATCAAAACACCGGTGCGGCTCACGTACCGCTCAAACATATCGCTGAGCGTCAGCCTCGGTTCGAAGTCATCGACTCGGTCCTCTCGGAAGAGGCGGTGTTGGCCTTCGAATACGGATACTCGCAGACCGATCCCGGCGTGCTCGTCGTCTGGGAGGCGCAGTTCGGCGACTTCGTCAACGGTGCGCAGGTGATCATCGACCAGTTCATCAGCTCGGGCGAGGCAAAGTGGGGGCGCTATTGCGGACTCACGCTGTTCTTGCCGCACGGCTACGAAGGTCAGGGCCCCGAGCACTCCTCGGCACGACTCGAGCGCTTCCTGCAACTGTGCGCCGAGCTCAACATGTCGGTGTGCGTGCCGTCGACGCCGGCGCAGATGTTCCACATGCTGCGCCGACAAATGCTGCGCGAATTCCGCAAGCCGCTGATCGTGATGACGCCGAAGAGTTTGCTGCGTCACGACTTGTCGGTGTCGGCGCTCGAAGATCTGGAGAGCGGTTCGTTCAAGAACATCATCGACGAGATCGATGAGATCGATCGCACCAAAGTGAGGCGAGTCGTGTTTTCGAGTGGCAAGGTGTACTTCGATTTGCTCAAGGCGCGTCGCGCTTCGGGCCAGAGCGACGTCGCGCTCGTTCGACTCGAACAGATCTACCCGTTTCCCGCCGAGGAATATGCGGCGACGATCGAGCGATACCCGAACGCCCAGGAAATCGTGTGGTGTCAGGAAGAGCCGCAAAATCAGGGTGCGTGGTATCAGATCCGTCATCGTCTCGAGCGTCCGTTCGCGGGAAAACGCACCTTGCTCTACGCCGGTCGTGCGCCGGCTGCAGCCCCCGCGACGGGTATCGGCAAGATTCACGATGCGGAGCAGTCCGGTCTCGTGAAGGCTGCGCTGCAGTCGGTCGCTCGCGAAGGGGACACACGTGTCACCCGCCGACTCGCCGAAGAGAACATCCAGCCCGTGCGCTCTGCAGCGGGCGCTGGCAAGCATTGATCAGGAAACATCGACATCATGACCATAGAAATCCGTGTTCCCCAACTTCCCGAATCTGTGGCCGACGCGACGCTCGTCGCCTGGCGCAAGCAGCCTGGTGAGGCGGCCAACCGCGACGAAAACCTCGCTGATCTCGAAACCGACAAGGTCGTGCTCGAGGTTCCAGCTCCGGCGGCCGGAGTGATCAAAGAATTCAAGGTGCAGCAGGGTGCTACCGTGAAGAGCGGCGATTTGCTCGCGATCTTCGAGCCGGGCGCTACCGCAGCGGCAGCGCCGAAGGCGGCGAAGTCCGAGTCTGCCACTGGCAAGACCGAGACCTCGGCGAAGTCGGCGGGTGGTGCCAAACTCGGACCCGCAGCGCGTCGTGTCGTCGAAGAGACGGGGGTCGAGGCGGCTGCGGTGAGCGGAACGGGTCGTGATGGTCGCGTGACCAAAGCCGACGTCGTCGCGCATGCGGCGAAACAATCGGCTCCTGCACCGGCGCCTTCGAAGAGCGCAACGGCGGGCAAGGCGGTGCCGTCGGGCCCGCGCGCCGAGCAGCGCGTTCCGATGACGCGCCTTCGTCAACGCATCGCCGAGCGCCTTGTTCAGGCGCAGCACACGGCGGCGTTGCTCACGACGTTCAATGAAGTGGATCTCACGGCGATCAACGAGCTTCGAGCCCGACACAAGGATCGTTTCGAGAAGCAGCACGGCGTGAAGCTCGGCTTCATGTCGTTCTTCGTGAAAGCGAGCATCGAGGCCCTGCGCAAGGTGCCGCTGATGAATGCGGCCGTCGATGGCAGCGACATCATCTATCACGAGTATTACGACATCGGAGTCGCGGTATCGACCGATCGCGGGCTCGTGGTGCCTGTGGTGCGCAACGCGGAGAACCTCGGCTTCGCCGAGATCGAGCGCCAGATCGCCGACTTCGGGACTCGGGCCCGCTCGGGGTCGCTGACGATCGAGGAGCTGCAAGGGGGTACCTTCACCGTGACGAACGGTGGGGTGTTCGGCTCGTTGCTCTCGACACCGATCGTGAACGCGCCGCAGAGCGCGATTCTCGGCATGCACAAGATTCAGGAACGTCCGGTCGTGGTCGACGGGCAGATCGTCGTGCGACCGATGATGTACCTCGCGGTGAGCTACGACCATCGCATCATCGATGGTCGTGAAGCGGTGCAGTTCCTGGTCGCGATCAAAGATTGCCTCGAAGATCCGGGCCGAATCCTGCTCGGCCTCTGATATCAGCGGAATAAAATCATGAGTGATTACGACGTCATCGTCATCGGCGGCGGTCCCGCCGGGTACCCGGCGGCCATTCGTGCGGGTCAGAACGGCCTGAAGGTCGCCTGTATCGACGAATGGAAGAATTACGACGGCAGCGCCACGTTCGGAGGGACCTGCCTCAATGCGGGCTGTATTCCCTCCAAGGCCTTGCTCGAATCCTCCGAGCTCTTTCATCGCGCGCAGGCCGAGTTTGCCTCGCACGGTATCAAGACGGGCCCGGTCGCCATGGACATCGCGGCGATGCAAAAACGCAAAGCCGGCATCGTCAAGAACATGACGGGCGGTATCGTGCAGTTGCTGAAGGCTGCCGGTGTCACCGCGATGCAGGGTCACGGCAAGTTGCTCGCAGGTCGGAAAGTCGAGTTCACGGCCCACGACGGCAGCGTGAAGACGCTCTCCGCCAAGCACGTGGTCCTCGCAAGTGGTTCGCAGCCGACGCCGCTCAAGACGGCGGCGTTCGACGGTCAGCACATCGTCGATAGTTGGGGCGCGCTCGAGTTCGACTCGGTACCGAAGCGGCTCGGCGTGATCGGTGCGGGCGTGATCGGACTCGAACTCGGCAGCGTGTGGCGTCGTCTCGGCGCCGATGTCGTCGTGCTCGAGGCGATGCCGAGCTTCCTCGCGATGGCTGATCAGCAGCTTGCGAAGGAGGCCATGAAGCACTTCAAGAAGCAGGGTCTCGACATCCGACTCGGAGCCAAGGTCTCGGGTGCGACCGTGGTGAAGGGTGAAGTGCAGGTGAGTTATACCGACGAGGCGGGTGCCTCGCATTCGCTCACCGTCGACAAGCTCGTCGTCTGTATCGGCCGACGTCCGCATACGGCCAATCTGCTCGGTGAAGGCACGGGTGTCGTCGTCGACGAGCGCGGGTTCATCAAGGTCGACGATCATTGCCATACCGGCGCCGAGAATGTCTGGGCGGTTGGAGACTGCGTACGCGGCCCCATGCTCGCGCACAAAGGCAAGGAAGAGGGTGTAGCGGTCGCCGATCGTATCGCCGGTCTTTATTCGCACGTGAACTACGAGACGATTCCCTCGGTGATCTACACGGCTCCCGAGATTGCCTGGGTCGGTCAGACCGAAGAGCAGGTCAAGGCGAGTGGTCGGGCGTACAAGGTCGGCAGTTTCCCGTTCCTCGCGAGCGGTCGAGCGCGGGCCATGGAGGCCAGTCAGGGCTTTGCCAAGTTGATCGCGGCGAAGGACGACGACCAGATCCTGGGTGTCCACATCATTGGTCCGATGGCGGGTGAGCTGATCGCCGAGGCCGTGCTGGCCATGGAGTACTCGGCGAGCGCCGAGGACTTGCAGCGAACGATCCATGCGCATCCGACCTTGTCCGAGGCTCTGCATGAGGCGGCTCTCGCAGCCGACAAGCGCGCCATCGACATGCCGAATCGCTGAGGGTTTCCGGCTATCATAGGCCGGTCGCTTTTCAGCGCATCCTCGGGGTCGCGAGCGCATGGCGCGATATCGGTCCAAGTCCTGGCGTAGTTACGATCCGGAGTCCTCCGGCTCGGTCGAAGCCCCGACGACTGTCGTTTCGCAGAACTGCCGCATCCTCGGAATCGACCCCGGATCACGTCGACTGGGTTACGGCATCATCGACGTGAACGGGCCCGACTGTCTTTGCGTGACGCATGGGCGAATCGAGGTCGATGGACTGTCGATCTCCACCCGGCTTTCCCGCATCCACGAAGGCGTTCGCGCGCTGGTGCTCGAGCATTCACCCGGAGAAGTTGCCATCGAAAAAGTTTTCGTCAATCGCAACATCGACAGTGCGCTCAAGCTCGGGCAGGCGCGCGGTGCAGCCTTGGCCGCGCTCGGTGAATACGAGATTGCCGAGTACGCGCCTCGGGCGATCAAACTCGCGACCGTAGGGTTCGGTGGTGCCGACAAGCTGCAGGTGGCGCACATGATGCGAACGCTGCTCAAAGTGGAGGGCCGTCTGACTTCGGATGCCGCCGATGCGCTCGCGGTCGCGTTGTGTCACGCGCAGCATCGAAAGTTGGCCGGGCTCATCGCGGGTCATCGAGGAGTCGCCGGATGATCGGGTCCTTGCGTGGTCGTATCGCCGTGAAAGCCCCGCCTCAGTTGCTCATCGAGGTCGGTGGGGTCGGCTACGAGCTCGAGGCGCCGATGTCGACCTTTTATGGACTGCCTGCGGTCGGTGAAGAGGTGCGATTGGTGACCCACCTCGTCGTGCGGGAGGACGCGCACATCCTCTATGGGTTCGCGACGGTGGCCGAACGCCATCTCTTTCGCAATTTGCTCAAAGTATCGGGAGTCGGTCCAAAGATTGCGCTCGCCATCCTTTCGGGCACCTCGGCCGAGGGCTTCGCTGCCTGCGTGACGTCCAACGATGTCACCGCGCTCACCAAGATTCCTGGTGTCGGTCGAAAGACCGCCGAGCGGCTCGTCATCGAAATGCGCGATCGACTTTCGGTCGATGCGACGGGTAGTTCGCTTCCGGTGGAGGCGACGGCAGGTGGTGCGGAAGGCGAGGCCTTTGCGGCGCTCGTGTCGCTTGGCTACAAACCCGCCGAGGCGACTCGGCTGATCAAGGCCGTCGCGGGCACAGGCAGCGAAGGCACTGAAGAGCTCATTCGTCGCGCCTTGCAAGGAGCACTCCGATGACCGAACGACTGGTGAGTGCCGAAGGGGGTCGCGAAGAGGAGGCCATCGATCGGGCGATACGTCCGAAGCGCCTGTCGGACTTCGTCGGGCAGCGGCCCGTCAAGGAGCAGCTCGAGATTTTCGTCAGTGCGGCGCGTGCGCGCTCTGAAGCCCTCGATCACGTGTTGATCTTCGGGCCGCCGGGTCTTGGCAAGACGTCGCTTGCCAATATTCTCGCGACCGAACTCGGCGTCAGCTTGCGACAGACGTCCGGCCCGGTACTCGAGCGCCCTGGCGATCTGGCGGCGATCCTCACCAATCTGCAGCCGCGCGACGTGCTCTTCGTGGATGAGATCCATCGCCTCTCGCCGATCGTCGAAGAGGTTCTCTATCCTGCGATGGAGGATTACCAGCTCGACATCATGATCGGTGAAGGTCCTGCAGCGCGATCCATCAAGCTGTCGTTGCCGCCCTTTACTTTGGTGGGTGCAACGACGCGTGCGGGGCTGCTGACCTCGCCGCTGCGTGATCGATTCGGCATCGTGCAGCGACTCGAGTTTTACGACGTACCCGATCTCAAAAGTGTCGTGCAACGCTCGGCCGGCATCCTCGGTGTGCCGCTCGATCCAGACGGCGCATTGCGCATCGCCGAACGCTCACGCGGCACGCCGCGTATCGCCAATCGATTGCTCCGTCGTGCGCGCGACTATGCGCAGGTCAAGGGCGACGGAACCATCACCTCGACGCTCGCCGTCGCGGCGCTCGATCTGCTCGAGGTCGATCCGGTCGGATTCGACATGCTCGATCGCAAGTTGCTTACCACCCTCATCGAGAAGTTCGAGGGTGGACCGGTCGGCATCGACAGTTTGGCGGCAGCCGTGGGTGAGGAACGCGGCACCCTCGAAGACGTCATCGAGCCGTATCTCATCCAGCAAGGCTTTTTGATGCGTACGGCGCGCGGGCGGGTCGCCACGCGCACGGCGTATTTGCATTTTGGCCTGACGCCTCCGCCGCGACCGAGCGGGGCGATGCCGCTTTTCGAGGAGGGGACTTGAGCGTATTCGAGTGGCCCGTCCGCGTGTACTGGGAGGACACCGACGCGGGTGGTGTCGTGTACTACGCCAATTACCTTCGGTTTCTCGAGCGCTGTCGGACGGAGTGGTTGCGAGTCCGGGGCATCGCCCAGCGCGAGCTTGCGGCGACCGAGGGTGTCCAGTTCATGGTTCTCGGGCTTTCCATCGAGTACAAGGCCGCGGCTCGCCTCGACGATGCGCTGATCGTGACTTGTGCCATGCAGCCCGAGGGTAGAACCACTGCGATCTTCGATCAAAAAATTTGGCGCGAATCGGCTGCCGGAGGCGATCCGCTCAATCCGGCTGATCGGGAACTGCTCATCGAGGCGCGAGTCCGAGTCGTTTGTGTCGATGCGAAAACATTGCGGCCGCGCCGCATAGGGGAGTATCTGTCGTGAATGATCTGTCCATCCTGAAGCTCATTCTCGAGGCCACCATCATCGTGCAGGCGGTGATGCTCATGCTGGTGATGGCGTCGATCTATTCCTGGAGCATCATCTTCAAAAAAAGAGCGGTGCTCGCTCGGGCCAAGGATGATCTCACGCGATTCGAGCGCGATTTCTGGTCGGGCGGCGACCTCTCCAATCTCTACAAAAGCATCGAGGCTCGTGGGAACCCCGTCGGCATCGACAGCATTTTCCGCAGCGGATTTCGCGAGTTTGCCCGTCTGCGGCAGCAGGGCGAGAGCGCCGTCGATTTGTTGCTCGAAGGCGCGCGTCGGGCGATGAAGGCGCAGCAGATCAAGGAAATCGAATATCTGGAAAAGAGTTTGTCGACGCTCGCGACGGTAGGCTCGACGAGTCCGTATGTGGGTCTCTTCGGTACGGTGTGGGGCATCATGCATGCCTTCGTGGGGCTGGGCTCGGTGCAGCAGGCGACGCTCGCGACCGTGGCACCGGGCATCGCCGAGGCGCTCGTCGCGACGGCCATTGGCCTTTTTGCGGCGATTCCGGCGGTGGTGGCCTACAACCGGTTCGCCGATCAAGTTTGGCGACTCGAATCGCGCTACGACGCGTTCATGGAAGAGTTCTCGACGATCCTGCAGCGTCATGCGACGCGTGATTCGGGCTGAGACGGAGTCGCGCCATGCCGCAACCGGGTCGCAGCCGAAAACCCATGAGCGAAATCAACGTCGTGCCCTACATCGACGTCATGCTGGTACTGCTCATCATTTTCATGGTGACGGCGCCGCTGCTCACGCAAGGCGTGAAGGTCGATTTGCCCGATGCGGCGGCGCAAGCAATCGACCCGGCGGATCTGCAAGATCGACCGCCGCTGGTCGTCTCCGTCGATCGCCAGGGCCGTCTCTATCTCAATGAAGGCGACGATCCTTCTGAGCCGCTCGCCGATACGCTGTTGCAGGCGCGCGTGGCGGCGGTGCTGCGCAGTGCGCCGGGTGTGCCGGTATTCGTTAAAGGCGATCGCGAAGTCCCTTACGGTCGCGTGGTCGAGGCGATGGTGCTCTTGCAAAGCGCAGGGGCGCGCAAGGTTGGCTTCCTGACCGACCCAGTGACCGTGCGAGGCGCGCGTTGAGACGTCCATGTCGAGCGTGACCTCGCGCCTTCGGCCGTATCTCCTCTCGATCGGGTTGCACGCGGCGTTGGTCGTGGTGATCGTCCTGTTGGGCGTTCGAAATTGGCGCGCCGAGTCCGAGATGCCGCAGGTCATGGCGATCGAGGCCGTGGCCATCGAGGCGGACGAGCTCGCCCGACTCACCCGGCGGGCGCCGCCAAAGAAACAAGAACCCGAGCCCGCGCCTGAACCGCAGCCTGAACCCACGCCTGCGTCGACGCCTACGCCCGAACCCAAAAAGCCGGAACCTCCGAAGCCCAAGCCGGTCGAATCCGCCAAGCGCGAGAAGGAAGCGCAGGCCCGCAAGGAGGCGCAGTTGCTCAAAGAGACGCAGTCACGCCAAGAGGCGCAGCGGCTCAAAGATGCGCAGCTCAAGGCCGAGCGCGAACGACTCGAAGAGCAGGCTCGTCGCGAGGCCGAGGCGCGTCGCATGAAAGAAGAGCTCGATGCGGAGGATCGTCGCCGCAGGGACGATGCGCGCGTTCGGGCCGAGCGCGAAGCGGCCTTGCAGCGCGAACTGTCCGAAGAAATCGCGGCAACCGAAGCCGCCGAGGCGCGCCGTGCTGCCGCAGCCCGCGCGGCCTCGCTTTCAGCGCAGTGGGCGGCGGCCATTCAGGCGCGAGTCCAGCGTGCGTGGATCCGGCCTCCGTCCGCGCAGGCGGGTCTCGATTGTCGGGTCGCGGTGACGCAAGCGGCGGGTGGAACCGTGATCCGAGCCGAGGTCAAAGAATGCAACGGCGATGAAGCCGTGCGACAGTCGCTCGAAGCGGCCGTGTTTCGTGCGTCGCCTTTGCCGCCGCCGCCGGAGCCATCACTCTTCGAGCGCAATATCGAGTTGAGGTTCAGACCCAATGATTGACATGAAGAAATGGGCAAGTGGTGCATGGACGATAGGGTGCGCAACGCTCATCGGGCTCCTCGTGACATCGGTCGCCGACGCCCAACTGCAGGTGGACATCACTTCGGGCATCACGGCGCCGATCCCGATCGCGATCGAGGATTTCTCCGCCGATCCGCAGCCCTCCGCCGAGGTCATTCGTCGAAACCTGACGCGCAGCGGGCGGTTTCTGGTGGGCGAGCGGACAGCGTCCGATTATTTGGTGACCGGGCGCGCGAGCGTCGGCGGAGACGGTCGCGTCACGATCGACTTCGAGCTCCTCAATTTGCTGACCGGTCAGCGTTTGCTGATCGAGCGCATCAGTGCGGCGCCCGCGGCCTGGCGCAACGCCGCGCATCGCATCAGCGACCGGCTCTATCAAAAAATAATCGGGGCACGCAGCGCCTTCGCCACGCGCATCGCTTATGTGTCGGTCGACGGGCAACCGCCGTCGCAGCGCTACCAGCTCATCGTCGCGGACTCCGATGGCGAAAATGCCCGCGTGATCTTGCAGTCGCGTCTTCCTTTGATGTCGCCCGCATGGTCGCCCGACGGTGAGTGGTTGGCGTACGTCTCCTTCGAGACGCGCGCCGCGTCGGTTTATGTCCAGCGCGTGCGCACGGCGGAGCGTCGTCGCGTGTCCTCGCGACCGGGCGTCAACAACGCGCCGAGTTGGTCGCCCGACGGCAGCCGATTGGCGCTGACGTTGTCATCCGCGGGAGGCAACCTCGATGTGTACATCCTCGATGTGGCCTCGGGGGCGCTCACTCGACTGACCGATCATCCTTCGATCGACACCGAGCCCGTGTGGTCGTCCGACGGGACACAGGTGTATTTCACGTCGGATCGCGCGGGTGGACCGCAGATCTATCGATTGAGTATCGAACCGGGTTCCCGTCCGCAACGCATCACGTTTGCAGGCGCGTACAACGCCCGACCTAGGGTGAGCCCTGATGGCCGCTTGCTTGCGATGGTGACTCGGGAGGAGGGCGCGTACCGCATTGCCGTGCAGGATCTCGGGAACGCGACCGTGCGTGTGCTGTCGAAGGGCCGGCAGGATGAGTCGCCGTATTTTTCGCCTGATGGCGGCACGCTCGTGTACGCCTCGCGGGAACGCGGCCAAGGGGTGCTCGCCACCGTCAGTGCCGATGGGCTGATCGCGCAACGTCTCGCGGCAGACCGCGGCGAAGTGCGTGAGCCGGCCTGGGGACCCTTCCTGCCCGACGTCGTGGCCGTGCAATAATCAACATTCGATTTGAGGAGTTCGAAAACGATGAAAAAATTGATTGCGGTAGGTGCTTTGCTCGGTTTGCTGGTCGCCTGCAAGTCAGCGCCCCCGGTGAAGTCAGACGCTGACGCCGATCTTGCCAACAAGTCGGAAGCCTCGGCCATCGCTCAGCCGGATGATTCGGCCGGTGCCGTGTCGGCAGGCGAAGTGGGTACGGGCGCCGAAACGGGCATCGGTCTTCCGCCCGAGCTCAACAACCGCACGACGATCTACTTCGCATTCGACAGCGATGCCATCAGTGCGGACGATCAGGCCTTGCTTGCCGCCCATGCGCGGTTTCTCGGCAGCCGCCCCGGTTTGCGCGTACGCCTCGAAGGTCACACCGACGAGCGCGGTACTCGCGAGTACAACATCGGGCTCAGTGAGCGTCGTGCGCAGGCCGTTCGCCGCGTGCTCGGTCTTCAGGGCGTCGGTGATTCACGCCTCAGCACGGTCAGCTATGGCGAGGAGCGTCCCGCGGTTGCCGGCGAGGACGAATCCGCCTATTCGCGCAATCGTCGCGTCGAAATCGTTTACGTCGTCGGCGGCTGAACCGCGTGATCCGCGCGTCGGTTGCAGTGGTGTTGTTGGCGTTGTCGGTGCTTCCGGCTCACGCGCAATCCACGCGCGAGCGGCTCGAGAGTCTCGAGTTGCAGGTGACGCAGCTGCAAGAGGCGGTGCGCGGTCAGGCTCTGGTCGAGTTGTCGCAGCGTCTCGATGCGCTCGAGGCCGAAGCGCGAGCCTTGCGTGGCGAGCTCGACATCCTCCAGCGAGAGAACGAAGAGCGGCGCAAGCAGCAAGCCGATTTGGCGGGCGAATTCGATCGTCGGATCGCGGTAATCGAGGCGCGACTGGCTGCAGCCACCGCTGCGCCAGTCGCTCCGACTGCCCTGACGCCTGTCTCGGGCGAGCCGACCACCGAAACGGGCGCGGTATCGAGCGAAACGGCTGGAGTGGCGCCGACGCCGCCAGCGGCGTCATCGGTACCGGCTGCCACGTCGGCGCCTGTCACCACCGAGAGTCCCGAGGTGCTCTACGGTCGGGCCTTCGATGCGCTCAAGGCGGCCAATTATCCCGAGGCGATCTCGGGCATGAGCGGGTTCGTCACGCAGTTTCCGACGCATCCTCTTGCCGACAATGCCCAGTACTGGCTGGGGCAGACGTACTACGTGACGCGCGATTACGCCAAGGCGATCGACGCCTTCACCGCCCTCGGGAGTCGCTCTCCTGATTCTTCCAAGGCGCCCGATGCCCTCCTCAAAAAAGGGCTCTCCGAGTTGAGCCTTGGTCGCAACGATGCGGCCCGCGCTTCGTTCAACGAAGTGCTCCGTCGATACCCGCAGAACGACGCCGCGCGCGCGGCGCGTGAGCAGCTCGGTCGATTGCGCTGACAAAACCTTGAACGCGAGTCGGCTCAAGCTCACGGAAATTTTCCGTTCGCTGCAGGGCGAGGCGGACTCCGTCGGCATCCCGACCATTTTCGTCCGACTCACCGGTTGTCCCCTTCGTTGCAAATATTGCGATACCGCCTACGCATTTCACGGCGGTCAGTGGTGGGCGCTCGCGGACATTCTCGCTCGCGTCAAAGAGCTCGAGGCGACCCACGTCTGTGTGACCGGCGGAGAGCCGCTGGCGCAGCCTGCCGTATTCGAACTCATGACCGCACTCTGTGATGCGGGTTATCGCGTGTCGCTCGAGACGAGCGGGGCGATGCCGCTTGAGCGTGTCGACCCGCGAGTCGTCAAGGTGGTCGACATCAAGACGCCGGCCTCCGGTGAAGAAGCGCGTAATCGCTACGACGAGCTCGTTCGGCTGCAGTCCAAAGATCTGATCAAGTTCGTGATCGCCGATCGCGCCGACTACGAATGGAGTCGCTCGCAACTGCGCGAGCGGGCGCTCGCCGAGCGCTGCACGGTGCTCTTTTCGCCGAGCTACGCGGAACTCCCGGCGCGCGATCTGGCCGATTGGATCCTCGAAGATCGTTTGCCGGTGCGCTTTCAGGTCCAGCTGCACAAATATCTTTGGGGCGATGTGCCCGGGCGATGAGCGCTACGACTCACTCTTCGATCGTGTCGAAACCGAGGGCGGTGGTGTTGCTCTCGGGTGGCCTTGATTCGGCCACGGTCCTCGCGATGGCGATCGAGCAGGGCTACGACGCGTATGCACTCTCGGTGCACTACGGACAGCGGCACTCTGCAGAGCTCGCGGCCGCGGCTCGTGTGGCAGCTACCCTCGGGGCTCGCGAACATCGTGTGATGGGGGTGGATCTCGCGGGGATCGGCGGCTCGGCGCTCACCGACCCTTCCATCGACGTCCCGACGTCTCCCGCAGCCGGAATCCCGATCACCTATGTTCCGGCACGCAATACCTTGATGCTCTCGCTTGCGCTCGGTTGGGCCGAAGTGCTCGGCGCACAGACGATTTTCATCGGCGTGAACGCCGTCGATTACTCGGGTTATCCCGATTGTCGCCCGCCGTTTATCGCGGCGTTCGCCGAGGTGGCGCGGCTCGGGACCCGGGTCGGGACCGAGGGTGCGCCCATCCGCATCGAAGCGCCTTTGGTGCAGCTTTCCAAGGCCGAGATCATCCGCGAGGGTCATCGTCGCGGCGTCGATTTTTCGTTGACCGTGTCGTGTTATCAGGCCGACCCGGCGGGGCAGGCCTGCGGGCGCTGCGATAGCTGCCGCCTGAGGCGCGAAGGTTTCGTGGCCGCGGGCGTGCCCGATCCCACGCGATATGTGTAGAATTCGCGCCCTCTCGACGGGACGGGTCCTTAGCTCAGCCGGTAGAGCAGCTGGCTTTTAACCAGTTGGTCGCGCGTTCGAATCGCGCAGGACCCACCACCCCCTCACAATCCTTGCGCTGCGAACCCCGGGTTCTCGAATCCCGGTTTTCCGTAACGCAGCGACTGACCGTCATCGAGTCTCGTCACGCGCCCGCCTGCCGCGGCCAAGACCGCATGGCCGGCTGCGATATCCCATTCCATGGTTCGACCTAGGCGAGGGTAGAGATCGGCCCCGCCCTCGGCGAGCACGCAGAGTTTGAGCGACGAGCCTGCCTTGACTCGAGAGGCCACCGGGCGACCCTGCAGCCAAGCATCGAGCGCCGCGCCGTCACCATGCGATCGGCTTTCCACCACTGACAGGCCCTCGGTGGGAACGGCTCGACAGGCAATGGTCCGCCGTTCTCCCTGCTGCTCTTTGAACGCGCCGAGCGATCGGGCTCCCGCGTAGAGCGCATCGAGGGCGGGCGCGAAAACGACCCCGAGCACAGGCTCTCCGGCCTGAACGAGAGCGATATTCACCGTGAACTCGCCGTTGCGACTGATGAACTCCCGGGTGCCATCGAGCGGATCGACGAGCCAGAATGCGCCGCGCGCCGAGTCGACCGTCGGGATACGCCCTGCGGCGACCGATTCCTCGGCGACGATCGGCAGGTCGGGGGTGAGGCGCTCGAGTCCCGCCAAAATGACGGCTTCCGCGCGCTCGTCGGCGACCGTTACCGGAGACGTGTCGGACTTCTCGGAGACCGTGAACGCTGTGCCGTAGACCTCGGAAATGACCTTCCCGGCGTCGCGGGCGATGCGGATGACCGCATTCAAAAACTCGGGATCGGCAGCCTGTTGGTCGATCTCCTTGATTAAATAATTAATAGACATAAAATTCACCAATCGGGACAACAGGTTATCGCATCGATGCCGAAGACTCCATCTGCCCCACTGATCGAATCGAGACGTCGCGCCGTCGAACTGCGGCTCGCCGGTCGTCCGCTCGCGGAGGTACGGGCCGAGACGGGACTCAGTGCGCCGACGATCATCGAAGCCTGTCGGGTGTTTGCCGAAGGCGGCTGGGAGGTGCTCGACCAGCGTCGCAGGGGTCGTCCGGTCGGGGCGAGGCGGGTGCTGAGCGCCGCAGATGAAGCGAGGCTGATCGTCCGATTTTCGACGATGGATCCGTCCGAAACGCGTCCTTCCGATGACGCGGGGCTCTGGACGGCCGACGGGGTCGCACGTGAGGCGCAGGAAATCTTTGGTGTGACGCTCGGCGGTCGCGCACTCTCGCGTGTGTTGAATCGTGCGGGGCTCGGGATACCAACGCTCGCCGAGCGCGCGGCAGACGATGCGGCAATGACGGAATGGCGAAATGTCATCGTCGTGCCGCTCATCAAAGAAACGCGACGACTGCCCGGCGAGATTCTTTGGTGCGGGGAATGCCGGGTCGGAGAGTCGGCTCGAGTGCTCGTCGCCCAAACTTTGCGCGGGCAGTTGGCTTGGCTCCCGCTTGCCGAGCCGTTTCGTCTCGAGCGTTGGTTGACGTTCCTCGATCGAGTCATGACGATCTGGCCCGAGGCACGGGCTGTGCTGTTGCATGGCATCGACGTGGCACGGCCCGAGCTTCGCGAGTGGACTGCGAAGTATTCGCGCCTGCGACTGGTCGGTGCCCCGCGCGGGCCCGGGCCGATCGCAATCGCGCGACCTGCGGGTCGTCGGGCCGTGCAGCAGCCGCAGGCTCGATTCGGTCCGACTCATCTGCAGCGCCTCGAAGCCGAAAGCATCCACATCATGCGCGAGGTGGTCGCCGAGACGGAGCGGCCCGTGCTGCTCTATACCGGTGGCAAGGACAGCGCGGTGATGCTGCATATCGCGCGCAAGGCGTTCTTTCCGTCGCCGCTGCCGTTTCCGTTGCTGCATATCGACAGCACCTGGGAGTTTCGCGAGATGTATGCGATGCGCGAAGCGGTTGCGCGCGAGTACGGACTGCGCCTCATCGTGCATCGCAATCCCGAGGCCGTTCGTCTCGGGATCAATCCGTTCACCCACGGCTCGCAGGTACATGCCGATCAATGGAACACCGAAGGTCTGCGGCAGGCCCTCGATGAACACGGGTTCGATGCGGCATTCGGTGGCGCGCGCCGCGATGAAGAAAAGTCGCGCGCAAAGGAGCGGGTCTTTTCGTTCCGCAACGCGCATCATCGTTGGGATCCGCGCAACCAGCGGCCCGAGCTCTGGAATCTGTACAACGCCCGCAAGGCAAAAGGCGAATCGATTCGCGTATTTCCGTTGTCCAACTGGACCGAGATCGACGTGTGGCAGTACATCCTGCTCGAGAAGGTGCCGATCGTCCCGCTGTATCTCGCCAAGGAGCGTCCCGTCGTCGAGCGTCACGGCATGCTCATCATGGTGGACGACGAACGCCTCCCGTTGCAGCCCGGGGAAGTGCCGGTCATGCGCAAGGTTCGATTCCGAACGCTCGGTTGCTATCCGCTTTCCGGGGCCATTGAAAGCGCGGCGGAGACGCTGCCCGACATCATCGCGGAGATGCAGCGATCGACGTTCAGCGAGCGGCAGGGTCGTTTGATCGACCACGATGTGCCCGCGTCGATGGAGCGCAAGAAGCGAGAGGGGTATTTCTGATGTCCGACCTTCTGCGCTTCATCACCTGTGGCAGCGTCGATGACGGCAAGAGCACCCTCATCGGTCGTTTGCTCTACGAATCTCGTCAGGTGCTCGACGACCAACTCGCGGCGCTCGAGGCCGATAGCAAAAAGTGGGGGACGCAGGGCGAGGCCATCGACTTCGCTCTGCTAGTCGATGGGCTCTCGGCGGAGCGCGAGCAAGGGATCACGATCGATGTGGCCTATCGATTCTTCAGTACGCCTCGGCGCAAGTTCATCGTGGCCGACACGCCCGGGCACGAACAGTACACGCGCAACATGGTGACGGGCGCCTCGACGGCCGAGCTCGCGGTGATCCTCGTCGATGCTCGAAAAGGCGTGCTCACGCAAACCCGTCGTCATTCCTATTTGATTTCTTTGATGGGAATCCGGCGGGTCGTGTTGGCCGTCAACAAGATGGATCTGGTCGATTACTCGCAAAGAGACTTCGATCGCATCTTGGCCGACTATCGCGAGTTCGCGCAGCGCATCGGCTTGACCGAGGTCATCGCCATTCCGATGTCGGCGCTCGCGGGTGACAACGTCGTCACCCATGGTTCGCGGATGCGGTGGTATCGCGGGCCGACGCTCCTGAGTCACCTCGAGACCATCGAGATCGACGCCTCGCAAAAATTCGATCGACCTTCGCGGCTGCCCGTGCAATGGGTCAATCGACCGTCGCCTGATTTTCGTGGCTACAGCGGTCTGATCACGAGCGGTGTACTGCGCGTCGATGATCCGGTACGGATTCAGCCCTCGGGCCGTCAAACCCGGATCGCGCGCATCGTGACGGCCGACGGTGATCTCGCCGAGGCGGGGGCAGGGCAGTCGGTCACCGTGACGCTCGTCGACGAGGTCGACGTGACGCGAGGCGACGTTATCAGTGCCGCAACCGACCCGGCCGAAATTGCCGATCAGTTCGAAACGACGCTGGTTTGGCTCGGTGATGAGCCGATGCTCTCCGGTCGATCCTATCTGCTCAAGCTGGGCGCGCGAACCGTGGGCGCGGTGTTCTCGACACCCAAGCACAAAGTCAACGTCAATACGCTCGAGCAGCTCGCGGCACGACAGCTGACGCTCAATGAAATCGGAACCTGCAACGTCGCGCTCGATCAGCCGGTCGCCTTCGAGTCTTACGAGATCGATCGAGCGATGGGCGGTTTCATCGTGATCGATCGTCTGAGTCACGCCACCGTCGGGGCGGGGATGATCCGGTTCGCTTTGCGTCGCTCGAGTAATATCCATCGTCAGGCCGTGAGCGTCGACAAGGCGACACGTGCGGCACTCAAACATCAGCAGCCCGCTGTGGTGTGGTTCACGGGGTTGTCGGGTTCGGGCAAGTCCACCATCGCCAATGCGCTCGAGCAAAAATTGCTCGCTCGCGGCAAGCACAGCTATCTGCTCGATGGGGACAACGTTCGTCATGGTCTCAACCGCGACCTCGGGTTCACTGCGGCCGATCGAGTCGAAAATATTCGTCGCATCGCCGAGGTCGCCAAGCTCATGGTCGACTCTGGGCTCATCGTGCTCACGGCCTTCATTTCGCCGTATCGGGCCGAGCGCGACATGGCGCGGCAGTTACTCGAGGCGGGCGAGTTCATCGAAGTTCACGTCGACACGCCGCTCGACGTGGCCGAGGCGAGGGATGTGAAAGGTCTCTACCGCAAGGCGCGCAAGGGCGAGCTCAAGAACTTCACCGGTATCGATGCACCCTACGAGGCGCCGCAGTCACCCGAGCTGCGGATCAATACGGTCGATTGCACGGCGGACGAGGCGGCAGAGCGTGTGCTCGCTCTGCTCGAGGCGCGCGGTATCCTTGGCGCAGGGGGATGATCCATGTCGAAGTCCGCGAATGATCCGTACGCCGAAATCCGCTCTGCGGTGCGCGCGCTTTGTGCGCAATTTCCGGATGAGTACTTTCGCAAGGTCGATGCTGAGCGCGGCTATCCGGTCGAGTTCGTCGATGCGTTGACCGAGGCGGGCTGGCTCGCGGCGCTCATTCCGCAGGAGTACGGTGGTTCGGGGCTCTCGCTCGCCGAGGCCTCGGTCATCATGGAAGAGATCAATCGATCGGGTGGCAATTCCGGCGCCTGCCACGGACAGATGTACGTCATGAACGTGCTGGTCCGTCATGGCAGCGAAGCTCAGCGACGAGAGTTCCTGCCGAAGATCGCAGCTGGAAAACTTCGCATGCAGTCGATGGCGGTGACGGAGCCGACTACCGGCACCGACACCACGCGGCTCAAGACGACAGCCGTCCGCAAGGGCGACCGTTATGTCATCAACGGTCAAAAGGTATGGATCTCGCGCGTCCAACACTCGGATCTCATCGTGTTGCTCGCGCGCACGACGCCTCTTGCCGAAGTGCAGCGAAAGTCCGAGGGGCTCTCCGTATTCCTCGTCGACGTTCGAGAGGCGCTCGGTAAGGGGATGTCGCTTCGGCCGATTCCGAACATGGTCAATCACGAGACCAACGAGCTTTTCTTCGACAACCTCGAGATTCCGGCGAGCCATCTCATCGGCGAGGAAGGCAAGGGATTCAAATATATCCTCGATGGGCTCAACGCCGAGCGTGTGCTCATCGCGGCCGAGTGTATCGGCGATGCCTACTGGTTCGTCGAGCGCGCGACGAAGTACGCCAATGATCGCATCGTGTTCGATCGACCCATCGGTAAGAACCAGGGCGTACAGTTTCCGATCGCCGAAAGTTACATCGAGACGGAGGCGGCGAGCCTCATGCGCTTCAAGGCCTGCGAACTTTACGATGCCAAACAGCCCTGTGGTGCCGAGGCCAACATGGCCAAGTACCTCGCGGCGAAGGCCTCTTGGGAGGCGGGCAACGCCTGTTTGCAGACCCATGGCGGATTCGGCTTCGCGGCCGAGTACGACATCGAGCGAAAGTTTCGCGAAACGAGGCTTTATCAGGTGGCGCCGATCTCGACGAATCTCATCCTGTCTTACATCGCCGAGCACGAGCTCGGTTTGCCGCGCTCCTACTGATCCAAAGGTTTCCTCAACATGAAACTCGACTCTTCCCTCTCTGCCGTCGTCACCGGTGCAGCCTCGGGTCTCGGCGAGGCGACGGCTCGCGCGCTCGCCGCTCGCGGTGTTCGCGTCGCCATCTTCGATCTGTCGACCGAACGTGGTGAGACGGTCGCAAGCGACATCAAAGGTCTCTTTTGCAAGGTCGATGTGACGAACGAGACGAGTGTCGATGAGGGTTTTGCGAAAGCGCGTACGGCTCACGGTCAGGAACGCATCCTCGTGAACTGCGCCGGCATCGCCAACGGCTTCAAGACGGCGTTTCGCGATCGCGAGAGCGGTGAGGCGCGACATTTTCCGATGGCGGACTTCGAGCGCGCCATCCAGATCAATTTGATCGGCACATTCCGTTGTATCGCCAAATCAGCGGCGGGGATGCTGGCTCTGCCCGTGCTGCCCGAGGGTGATCGCGGCGCGATCATCAACACGTCGTCGGTCGCGGCCGAAGATGGGCAAATCGGTCAGGCCGCGTACTCGGCATCGAAAGCGGCGATTTCGGGGATGACGTTGCCGATCGCGCGCGACCTCATGAACGAAGCCATTCGCGTCAACACCATTCTGCCGGGAATCTTCGCCACGCCGCTGCTCGCGGGGCTGCCGACGAAAGTCACCGACGCCTTGGCGGCAACGGTGCCGCACCCCAAGCGACTCGGTTCGCCCGACGAATATGCGGCGCTCGCGCTGTCGATGATTGAGATCGGTTATCTCAATGGCGCCTGCGTACGGCTCGATGGCGCCATTAGAATGGCACCGCGCTGAGGCGAGAGTTCGTCGCTGCGAGTCAGGTCGTAGGCGCGTCTGCACAGCCGCAGCGCGCGAGTACGTACTCCGCCGCTTCGGCACCTGATTCGGTGTAGTGTACGAGTTCCCGATCTTGCGGTTCGATGTAGCCGTCGGCAATCAACGCGTCGAGCGGTAACACCGAGTCCCAATACTTTCGCCCCACGAGCACGATCGGAATCGGCGCGATCGTATGCGTCGCCACCAAATTGAGCGCTTCGTAGACTTCATCGAGCGTACCGAACCCGCCGGGTAGCGCGACGAGCGCTCGCGCCCTGAACATGAAGTGCATCTTGCGTAGGGCAAAGTATCGAAACTGAAACGCGAGTCCCGGGGTGATGTAGGGGTTCGGAAACTGTTCGTGCGGCAAGCGGATGTTGAAGCCGATGGTCGGTGCTCCGGCTTCGCTCGCACCGCGGTTCGCAGCTTCCATGAGACCGGGTCCGCCTCCCGTCGCGACGACCAGGCGATGACAGCCGGGCGTGTGCTTGGCGCCGCGACTGATCTCGTAGCCGAAGCGGCGCGCCTCTTCGTAAAAATGTCGTTGTTCGGGAGTGGCGCCCGCAGTCTCGGGCGAGGGAATCCGAGCGCTGCCGAAAGCGACCACCGTGCTCTCGATGCCGTAGGCGCGCAAATAGGTATCGGCGCGATCGAACTCGAGGGCGAGCCGAACGGCTCTCGCGTGGTCGCTCTCAAGGAAATCGCCATCGTCTTCGGCGAGGCGATAGCTCGGGCTAGCGAGAATGTCTTTGAGCTGTGCGTGTCGATCCATCCGCATGGCGGCCACCTGAAATGTGCATCAAAAAAATTGGCGAGCTGACTATTCTTGGTCAAGGTGTCTAGATTATTGTTCAGGTAACTAAATCCTTTTTGGATAGAGCAGATTCGATAACAACAACGACCTCGAAACCCGAATCTGTTTTTATTTTAACCCTTTCAAATTCCAAGAATTTCCTCGGAGACTCGTTCATGAAGCGCACTCACTCGCCCGCCACCCCGTCCTCATCCAGCAACGCGGTCAAGAACGGGGAGGCTCTCGAGCGGGGCGCGTCATTCTCGCTGCTTTGGGCACTCGGCGTGGGTGCGATGGCCATGACTCCGGACCAGAGCGCTGCGCAGACCGTGGTGTGCACGAGCAATTGCTCGGTGTCGAGCGCCGTGCGCGGAATCATCGGCGCGACGGGTGATGCGGGCGCGATCGGAGCCTCAGGCGTGACGGGAGCGTCGGGCGTGACCGGGCCCGCGGGCAAAGATGGGGCGGCAGGTGCGACAGGCGTTGCGGGTAGCAACGGTGGCAACGGCGGTAACGGCGAGAACGGCGTCGATGGCACGGCCGGAAGTGCCGGTGCCGTGGGTGCAGCCGGCGCAACGGGCGCTTCGGGCGCGACGGGCCAAGCGGGTGTCAGCGCGACGAACGTCGCCGTATCGATTTCGGGCGCAGGCTCGGTGACGGGAGGCATCGGCGGTACCGGTGGCCGTGGCGGAGACGGTGGTGCAGGCGGCGCGGGTGGCGAAGGCGGCGCCGGCGGTTCGGGTGGTACCGGAGGTACCGGCGGCGCCGGCGGCGCGGGTGCCGCAGGCGAAAACGGTGGAAATGGCGGAACGGGTGGCCTCGCTGGCGTCGGCGGCAGCGGTGCGGCGGGCGGACTCGGTGGACTCGGCGGCAAGGGCGGACAAGGCGGCGCGGCCGGTACGGGCGGCGCCGGTATCAGCGGAACGGGCTTGGTCATCAACAACGCCGGCTCGATCACGGGTGGCGCGGGCGGTCAGGCGGGCGCCGGTGGATCCGGCGGTGTGGGTGGCAGCGGTGGCCAAGGCGGCAGTGGTGGCTCGGGCGGCAGCGGCGCCGATGGCGGTGACGGCGGTCGGGGCGGAGACGGCGAAGAGGGTGGCGACGGTGGCAACGGCGGGTCGGCAGCCGCCGGTAGTGTGGGCGCCGTGGCGGGCCTCGGTGGCCTCGGCAGTGTTGGCGGTCTCGGCGGAACCGGCGGACTCGGTGGAGCCGCGGGACGCGGCGGGGCCGGGATTTCAGGTTCGGGTCTGACGATTCGTAACACAGGCACCATCACGGGTGGTCAAGGCGGCACGACGGCCGCGGCCGGGGTCGCAGGTGCGGCGGGTAAGGCAGGTGCCGCGGGTCTCGTCGGCGTAGCGGGAGCGACTGGCCAGCTCGGAAACGGCGGCGCAGGCGGTAACGGCGGCGACGGCGTTGCGGCAAATTCCAACGGCGGAAATGGTGGCAGCGGCGGCTCGGGACGAAACGGCGGTGACGGTGGTTCGGGCGGCGCGGGCTGGGATTCAAACATTGGGGGTTTGTCCGGTGGAAACGGCGGTGTCGGCGGCGCGGGTGGCGCCGCGACCGGCGGTAAAGCTGGTAACGGTGGGCAGGGCGGCGCGGGTGGTGCCGGATTCATCGGGGTGAGCGGCGCGGCCGGAGCGAACGCTGCAGAGCCCGGCGGTAACGGTGATTCGGGTCAATCGGGAAGTTCGGGAACCGACGGCGGCAACGGCGGCGCGGGCGGCCAAAGCGGTGTGGCGAGCGCGGGTGGCGTTGACGGCCTCGCCGGCAACGGCGGCGCGGGCGGCAACGCGGGCGCGGGTGGATTTGGCGGCAACGGCGGTAACGGCGCTGATGGAGACATCACGAACCCGAACGGCGGCGCCGGTGGCGCCGGCGGTAACGGCGGATCCGGGGGTCTCGGCGGTTTGGGCGGCGCCGCGGGCGGTGTGGGCGCTGTGGCCGGTAAAGCCGGTAGCGACGGCGCCGGTGGTGTTGCGGGTAACGGCGGCAACGGTGGCGCGGGCTTCAATGGTGCCGACGGCGCCGCGGGCGTAAACGGCACCTTGCTCACGTCGAACGGTACTGACGGCGCACGCGGTCAGTCGGGCGGCAACGGCGGCGCGGGCGGCGCGGGCGGCAAAGCGGGTCTTGGCGGCGGCCTCGCGGCGAACGGTCTCGACGGCAACGGTGGTAACGGCGGCCTCGGGGGCAACGCGGGTAACGGCGGCGCCGGCGGCAACGGTTTCGCCGGTATCAACGGCACGGCCGGCGCCGATGGCGCCACGGCCAGTGCGGCGGGTGGAAACGGGTCCTCCGGAAGCGCCGGCGGTAACGGCGGCTTCGGCGGCGCGGGCGGTAAAGCGGGTGCCGGTGGCGTCGGTGGCGCGGCCGGTGGCGCGACGGGTACGGCGGGTAAAGCCGGTGCGAACGGCACGAACGGCAACGGTGGTGACGGCGGTAACGCGGGTGCCGGCGGTAACGGCGGCAACGGCGGTAACGGCGCTGATGGAGACATCACGAACCCGAACGGCGGCGCCGGTGGCGCCGGCGGTAACGGCGGATCCGGGGGTCTCGGCGGTTTGGGCGGCGCCGCGGGCGGTGTGGGCGCTGTGGCCGGTAAAGCCGGTAGCGACGGCGCCGGTGGTGTTGCGGGTAACGGCGGCAACGGTGGTAATGGATTTGTTGGTGCGAACGGTACGAATGGTACCGACGGCGCCTCGGCCGGAGCAGCCGGTGGAAATGGTTTAGCCGGCGGCAACGGCGGCAACGGCGGTGCGGGCGGCGCGGGCGGCAAAGCGGGTCTTGGCGGCGGCCTCGCGGCGAACGGTATCGACGGCAACGGCGGCAATGGCGGCAACGGCGGCAAGGCGGGCAACGGCGGCAACGGCGGCAATGGCGCCGCAGGTGCCAATGGCGCGAGTGGTGTCGTTGGCGCTGCGCCAGGTGAAAACGGCACAAAAGGCTCTGATGGCGGTAATGGTGGTGCTGGCGGGAACGGGGGCGTCGGCGGCAAGGGTGGATCGGCCGGCGCGGCGGGCGCGGCGGGCGGTGCGACGGGTAAGGCCGGCACGGCGGGAACGGCCGGCGCGAACGGCAACGGCGGTAACGCGGGTAACGGCGGCAGGGGCGGTAGCGGCGGCAACGGCGGGAACGGTGCCGACGGTGACGCCGGCAATCCAACCGGCGGCAAAGGTGGCGTCGGCGGCAACGCTGGTGCGGGCGGCGCCGGCGGCAACGGAGGCGCCGCGGGTGGCGCGGGAGCGACCGCCGGAAACAGCGGTAATGGCGGCGACGGCGGCAAGGCTGGAAACGGCGCTGCGGGTGGTAACGGCGGCAGCGGCGGTAGCGGTGGCTACGGAGGTTCGGGCGGCAAGGGCGGTGCCGGCGGTGCCGGCGGAACCGGGTTGACCGCTGGGACCCGTGGAGCGGACAGCGACGGTGGCGCTGGCGGTGTCGGTGGCACTGGCGCCGCCATGAACTTCGGAGGCGGCGCGGGAGGGCGCGGGGGGTCAGGCGGCGCCGGAGGCGGCACCTCCGGTAACGGCGGAGCCGGCGGAGCAGGCGGTATCGGCGGATTGGGCGACACGGGCCGCGGCGGCGCTGGCGGCCGAGGCGGCGACGGCGGAGACGCGGCCAATTCGGGTGACGGCGGAGCTGGCGGAGCCGGCGGAAACGGCGGACAGTCCGGTTCTAATGTTGGCGGCGACGGCGGCACCGGTGGCGATGGTGGTTATGGCGGGGCCTTGAGCGGTAACGGCGGCGACGGCGGTAACGGTGGCAACGGTGGGGCCGGGACTACGCAGGGCGCTGGCGGCAAGGGCGGAGCCGGTGGCGCTGCTATTGGAGCAGGCGTGAACGGCATCAACGGCGAAGCCGGCTCTGGAGACGGCGGCAACGGTGGCAACGGCGGCAACGGTGGCAACGGCGGCAACGGTGGCAACGGTGGCGACGGCGGCGTTGGCCGTGAAGTCGGTGGCAGTTTCGGGAGCGCCGTGTCCTTCGACCTTACGATCGCAGCGGCGCCGGTGTTCCCGAGCGTCACGGGCGTTGAGCCAGGAGCGGGTAGCGGCGGTGCCGCCATCGCGCTCTCGGGTGCCGGCAATTCCATTCTCAACGAAGGCACCATTCGTGGTGGCGATGCCAGTAACACCACCGGCCAAGCCGGCGCCGGCGTCCTCACCAGTACCGATGCGGTGTTGAGCGAACTCATCAACCTGGGACGTATCTCGGGCGGTGCCGGACTCAACAGCTACGGCATCCTCAACGGCGGTCGAATCGTTCGCCTCGTCAACGCGCAAGGCGGCACGGCGGCGGGCGCCACGCCGCTGACGTTCTTCGGGGTGCTTCCGCAGCGCTACGAAATCGTCGTCAACTCGCCGACGTCTTACGGTCAGTTGGCCGTCGGTGGCGTGAGTGGCACGCAGACGATGACGGTCAGCGTCAGTTCGCAGTACGGCGTCGGATTCACATCTGGTCGGTTGCTCAACGTCATCACGGGCATCGATGCCGCCCGTATCGATAACGACAAAGTCGTCTTCGGTGTCTCGGAGGGCGTTTTGTCCGCGGTCACCAACAGCGTCACGGGTTCGATCACCGATTGGGATCTGCGAGTGCTCAACTTCGGTCGAGACCTCGTTGAGCCGCAGCGATTGCTGATCGATCAGACCTCGTCTGCGCTGCGTGAGAGCCTCGATAGTTACGACTGCGCAGTGTTCGACGATAACGGCCTCTGCGTGTCCGTCACGGCGCGCAGTCGCTCGTTCGATGGTGTGGCCGGCAGCAGCGGGCAGGAGTACCCGAAGACTTCGGTGGCGCTCTCGGTCTCGCGGAAGTTCGGTCAAAGCGTGCGCGCCGGTGCTTTCCTCGAGCTCGGCGCTCGCGATGGCATCAGTCGCGTCATGAATCTCTCGAACGATCAGCCGCTACTCGGCGGCTACGCCGTTTGGGACGGTAATAGCGATGGCACGGGCCTGCAGGGTCGGGTTGCGATCGCCTCGAAGAGCGAGAAGATCCGCATCCAGCGTGTGAACCTCGTGGGTTCTGCGCTCGATGCCGCCGGCAGTTCCGACCTCGAGTCCTGGGGCGTTCGCGGCACGCTCGGCTGGGGCTACCGCGTGTCCGATCATTTGACGGTGGTGCCTTACGTCGGCGTGGCGCGCACCTCGGTCAGTCGGTCGGCTTACGCTGAGGCAGCGCAGGCGGGCGTGGTCGATGCGGCCTTCACGTTCGATCGTTATCGCGTCAAGCAATCCACCACACTGGCGGGTCTGCAACTGCGAGGCGCGTTGTCATCGGCGGTGAGTTACCGCGTTGGCGCGGAGTTGGAGCAGGACGATTCGTATGACATCGATCGGTTCCGACTGAGCGGTCTCTTCGGTAGTGCGTCCTATCTGAGTGCGTTGGTACCGAAGAAAGATCGGACCAATTTCTCGGTCGGTCTCGATTATCGATATGCCGCCGACGTCGTCGTGTCGTTGGACGCGCTGTCGAGGCAGTTCGTGATCGACAGCACCTCGGACCAGGCGGTGCTGCTCAGCGTGAAGGTCGGGCTCTGATCGCGGTCAGGTCCTGATCAGCAGGCGACGCCGAAGGGGAGGCTGCGGATCACGCAGCCTCCTCTTTTTTTGGGATGCGCTCAGGTGGGGCGCTCAGGGATTTTTTTGAAAGACCAGCCACCTCATGCTGACGGGGCAGTCTTCCGCGCGCATCGAAAAGACATCGAGACCCCTGACCCAGTCGGGGTACCACGTCGTCGGCGGCCAAAGCTCCGCCGGAAGATTCGCTTTCTCGTAATCGTGGACGCTTTCGCTCGAGAGCAGTTCGAGCGGTAGATTGCGAGTGGCCCCTGCGAGCTCGGCGGGCGTCATGAAAAACGAGAAGGTCTGTTGAGCGAATTCGCGTGCTGCGTCGGCTTCATAATAGTCGTCGTGCGCGACGAATACGTTGGCAAGGAATTTGCCACCGTCCGCGAGACTGCGAGCGGCAAGCTCGAGCAGCGCGCGCCACTCCTCCACCGATCGAAAATCCGAAACGACCTCGGAGACCACGATGAGTCCGTAATCGTTTCGCAGCAAACCTCGTGAGCGAAAGACGTCCTCGCGGATGACGCGAATGGGTAGCGACTCGCTCGCTGCCGCGCCCTTCATGATTTCCGCGAATCGGGGTGTGAGTTCGACGGCATCGACCGGATGCCCGAGACGGGCAAGGGCGAGGGAGTTGCGTCCAGTGCCCGCGCCGATGTCGAGCACGGCACAGGCCGACGGGTTGCTGGCCTCTCGAGCAAGCGCCATCACCTTGGCATCGGGATGAGCGCCGAAGTACGGCGGTTTTCGCGTGTCGACCCAGCGCTCGTAAGTGGCCGAGAGATCCGGATGCTGCGGAGCCACCCTGTATTTGAGCGGCGTCGCGGTATCCGCGGAGTAGGTTACCGTGATGGTCGATCGCTGTGATTTCGAGAATGCGATCTTCATCTGATTGGCGAGAATGGTCCGCAGATGTGTTCGCTCGGTGTCGTTCAACCGGCGCCCCACCGATGCGAAGATCTGATCGCAGCGTGCGACGTAATCGTCGAGCATGTGCGGGACGGCGGGTAGCGTGATTTTCCCTTCGCAGCAGAGTCGGCTCTCGAGACGCTGAGTCAGGGCTTTTTGTTGAATCTGAAGTGACATATCGTCCTGGGTCCTGTGAACAAGAGCGCGTCGCAGTCGACGCGCCGACACTATCGCACCTGCGGACTTCACCGAAAAGAGTTTCGGTCATGCCCACGGTCGCTCTTGAGCGTGCGAGGCGGCTGAACGACAATCGATAAGCTCACCAAGGAGTTCGCGCATGCCGAGCAACATTCATTTCATCTCAGGACTCCCTCGGTCGGGCTCTACGTTGCTCGCCGGCATTCTGCTGCAAAACCCGCGATTCCACGCAGGCATGACAAGCCCCGTCGGCGCGATGTACGCCGCGCTCGAAGAGGCGATGAGCCGACGGAACCAGTCCGCCGTGTTCCTCAGCGACGAGCAGCGCCAAGACGTCCTGCGTGGCGTCTTTACGTCGTATTACAAAAGCGTCGCGGGTAAAGAAGTCATATTCGATACCAACCGGATGTGGTGTACGAAACTTCCCGCGTTATCCCAGTTGTTCCTCAGCGCGCGAGTGGTTTGCTGCGTTCGTGATCTCAACTGGATCATCGACTCCGTCGAGCGGCTGGTTCGCAAAAACGCCTTCGAGTTATCGGGGATCTTCGGGTTCAACTCGAATAGCACCGTCTATAGCCGAGTCAACGCCATGGCCTCGAGCACCGGCTTCGTCGGTTATGCGCTCGATGCACTGCGCGAAGCGTATTACGGCGCCGAGTCTGGTCGCATCATGCTGCTCGAGTACAAGGATCTTTGCCTCGATCCCGAGGCGAGCATGCGTCGACTCTACGAGTTTATCGGTCAGCCGTATTTCGATCACGACTTCGACAATGTCGTCTACGCAGCCGACAACTTCGATCTGCAGCTCGGCGCTCGCGGCCTGCATACCATCCGGAAAAAAGTCGAGTGGATCGAGCGCTCGACCATCTTGCCGCCCGATTTATTCAACCGGTTCAATCAAGACATGTTCTGGAGAACCTAGGCGTCAGCCTCGCGCAGAAAGTTTCATGAGCAGATAATCTCTCTGCCACAACTCTTGCGCAGTCTTGAATGCCCAGAGTTTTCTTTGGCTCGGGTGGATTCCGGAATACAAGCCCTGACGACCCATTTCGTCGGCGATCTCTTCGAGGGTTCGCTGTCCGTCCACGAGTCGCAGCAGCTCGGCGTGTGCGGCCGACAAAACCAACGAATCTCCCGGCTTGAAAACGGTGTTTCCCTCGAATCGACAGCGGTGCCGGAAATCGGGCACATATCGACGCGCAGCTTCACTCGAAAAATCGATCCGATAACTCGTCGCCGATCGCTCGGGCCGACAGGCCGTGAAGAAATGACAGCCATTGCGGAAGTTGATCCGCTCCATGATGTTCCACTGCTGTTCCTTGCTGCGTGCGGCCACGGCATTCAGGAAAGGGGTCGTGGGCGACATCGGCGGGTGGTACGAAGTCTTGAAAAGCAGATCCTGGAATACGAGACCGCTTTTTTCGACGAGTTCGCGACATTCTGCGATCGTGAAATCGCGATCGCGCCCGTGCAGAAAGGTATCGACGATGCCGGCATCGAATCCGAGGTCGGGCGCGATCTTGGTGTAGGACCGCAGCGGGTGATCGGCGGGCAATGCAGACACCGCATCCTTGACGATATGCAGCGACGGTTCGTCCTGCGCGAGACCCAACTCTCTGAACACCTCCTGCATCATGTACACGCCGAGTCGACCGAATTTTGCATAGAGCATGATGGCTGCGACGCCGTTTGGTCGGAGGCACTCGGCCAAAGAATTCATGCCGATCTGCGGCGACGCCATGTGATGCAGAACGCCGGTCGACATGATGAGATCGAAGTCGCGCTTGAGTGAGGGGAGCTCTTCGATGGGAAGCAGCTTGAGCTCGAGGTTCGAGAGTTGGTATTTCTCTTTGAGAAAACTCTCGTGCTGCAGCGACTGCGGACTGACGTCTACCGCCAGGACCCGCGAGCGCCGGTTGTTGAAGGCGATGACGGCAGCTTGATTGGTGCCGCAGCCCGCGATGAGGATATCGAGGTCGCTACTATCTTGGTCAGGCCAGAAAAGGCGAGAGGAATGACTCGGATCGAACCACTGCCAGTTGTTCTTTAGCCAATCGGGTAAATCGACGATCGGCTCGGGATACGTCCACTTCGAATACTGCTGGGAAACAACGTCAGCGACGGGCGAATTGTTCATCGCTGGGATTATCGGGCGGTCTCGTGTGCGCTGCCAGTCGAGCGACTCGGGCGAGTGGTCGGCGCTCGCCCTGCGGCCGATCGGAATCGATGGCGCTCCTTACGGGATTCGAACCCGTGTTACAGCCTTGAGAGGGCTATGTCCTGGGCCTCTAGACGAAAGGAGCGGAGTACCGAAGTACAGGCCGGGAAGGCGCGGTATTATATGCGCCCGCCCTAATTGCTCAAGCGGCCTGTATTTCTCAGCGGACATCACAGCATTGAATTCCCCACACGCCTCGTCTGAGGCCGTTCCCCGCCTGGCTCGTATCATCCCGCGCGATTCGCATCCGATTTCGCGCTCGAAGATCGCCCCCGAAGCACTTCGTGTGCTGTATCGACTTCGGGAGGCAGGCTTCGACGCCTATCTCGTCGGGGGTTGCGTGCGCGACCTCACGCTCGGGCTCGAGCCCAAGGATTTCGACGTCGCAACCAACGCCTTGCCCGAGCAGGTCAAGCGGCTCTTCAGAAACTGCCGGCTCGTCGGCCGCCGGTTTCGGCTCGCGCATGTTTTCTTTGGTCGCGAGATCATCGAGGTGGCGACGTTTCGCGCCTCGGGCGCGCCTCCGCAGGGCGACGAGTTGCCGATCGATGACGCGTCGCTCGATGACGCAACGATTGACGACGTAACACTCGAAGACGCGCCGATCGAGTCGGATGCGCCCATCGAACTCGAAGACTCGCGCGATATCCACGACTTCGACGAGTCGCTCGAGCGAGTCGTCGACCAGAGTGGTCGCATCCTTCGCGACAACGTCTACGGCACCATCGACGATGACATCTGGCGCCGCGATTTCACCTGCAACGCGCTGTATTACAACATCGCCGATTTCTCGGTTTGGGATTACTGCCAAGGCTTCGAAGACGTCAAGGCGCGTCGCCTGCGACTCATCGGTGATCCCGAAACGCGCTATCGCGAAGACCCGGTACGAATGCTGCGCGCAGCGCGTTTTCAGGCCAAACTCGGTTTCGAGATCGAGCCGGCGACGGCCGAGCCCATCGCGCGATTGAGCGGTTTGCTCGCCGGAGTGCCGCCTGCGCGTCTCTTCGACGAGACGCTCAAACTTTTCCTCACGGGCCATGGCGCCGAGAGTTACCGCGTGTTGCTCGAGCGCGGACTGCTCGACGAATTGCTGCCGAACGTGGCCGCGTTCGCCCGCAAGCACCCGGGTAGTGCGCCCGAACGCATGCTCATCCAGGGTCTGACGAATACCGACCAACGTGTTCGCGCCGATCGTCCGGTCACGCCGTCATTCCTGTTCGCATTGCTGTTGTACGGACCGATCGGACTCGCCATCGAGAAGCGTCCTCGTGCCGAGTGGCACGAGATTTCGACCATCCTCGATGCCGTCGACATCGCCGTGCGTGACATCTACGCGCGCGTCGCCGTACATCGTCGGTTCATCCTCGGCATGCGCGACATGTTCGCTTTGCAGCCGCGTCTCGAGACGCCGAGAGGGCGTCGCGCGCTGCGCGCGCTCGAGCATCCGCGGTTCCGTGCGGCCTTCGATCTACTTCAGCTGCGCGCCGAGTTCGGCATGGCGGACAAGGCCATCGTCGAATGGTGGGTGAAGTTGCAGTCGGCGAGCCCTGAGCAACGCGCGACGATGAGTGATGAAATCGGGCGAGGCGGCGGCGAGGGACGAGCGCCCTCCGGTGGCCGCAACAGTCGACGTCGCCGAGGGGGTCGCCGTCGAGGCCGCGGCGGTGGACCGGTCGGCTGAGTTCGGGTCGGTGATGTCGCAGCCCGCCCTGTGGCAACCCGCCTATGTAGGCCTCGGTAGCAATCTCGGCGATCCGCGTCACGCGCTTCGACGCGCCATCGAACTCGTCGGTTCTTTGCCCGACACCCGCCTAGTCGTCGTTTCCTCGCATTACCGTACCGCGCCGTTCGGACCGATCGAGCAAGACCCGTTCATCAACGGCGTGGCGGGTGTCCTGACGCGCCAGTCACCGGTCGATTTTCTTCGTGCGCTCCGATCCGTCGAGCGGCAACTCGGCCGCGCCGAGACGAGGGTTCGATGGGGCCCGAGAGAGATCGATCTCGACCTGCTCGCGTACGGGGATTGCCGGCTTTCGACCGACGAGCTGACGCTGCCGCATGCCGGGATACCGGAGCGTGATTTCGTTCTGTATCCTCTTCGAGACATCGCGCCTCAACTGCATCTTCCGGGCATGGGCAGGGTGGCCGAACTGGCGTCCCGGGTAACCGATCGAGGTATCGAGCGACTCGACTGAACATGACGGATCCGGTCCCTCAACGTTACATCGTCATCGAAGGCCCCATCGGCGTCGGCAAAACCTCGCTGGCACGTCGGTTGGCAGAGACGCTCTCTGCCGAACTCATACTTGAACAAGCCGAGTCCAACCCGTTTCTCGAGCGCTTCTACCGCGACCCCGTCGGAGCGGCGTTGCCCGCGCAGCTGCATTTTCTGTTTCAGCGCGTCCAACAATTGACCGCCTTTCGCCAGGACGATCTGTTCTTGACGATCAGAGTCGCCGATTACCTTCTCGAGAAAGATCGCTTGTTCGCGAGGGTGACCCTCGATGAGGCGGAGTTCGGGCTCTACGATCAGATTTACTCGCGAGTCGTGATCGACCCGCCCAAGCCGGACCTAGTGATTTTTTTGCAGGCGCCGGTCGACGTGCTGCTGCAGCGCATTGGCCGTCGCGGCATCAAGGTCGAGCAACTCATCGAACGCGCCTACCTCGAGCGGCTGAACGAGGCCTACGCGCGGTTCTTTCATGATTACGAGGCTGCGCCGCTCTTGATCGTGAACGCCGCAGCCATCGACCCGACCTCGAATACGGCCGACTACGAAGAGCTGCTCGGCGCGATTCGGCGCATGAAGCGCGGCAAGCTGTACTTCAATCCTCTTCGCCACGCGGTCATCTGATCCCTAAATCCCGAATCGGCCGCATGTTGGTCGCAATTCGGCTAACATCCCATAAATATGCAGGTTGTCACGACCATCGCCGAGGTACGGGAAAAGGTCAGGGAGTGGCGCGCGGCCGGCCGCAAGGTGGGTTACGTGCCCACCATGGGCAATCTCCACGACGGGCACCTCGGGCTTTGTCGTCTGGCCCGCAAGGTGACGCGGCACTACGTGGTCAGCGCCTTCGAGAGCCCCATGCAGTTCGGGCCGAACGACGATTTCGATCATCACCCGCGCACCCCTGAGCGGGACGAGCAATCGCTGAGCTCGGTCAATTGCGATTTGCTCTATCGGCCCGACCCGCACGAAATCTACCCGCACGGTTTGCTGAACTCGGTACACATCGAGGTGCCCGGTTACACCGACATCCTCTGCGGGGCGATACGGCCTGGGCACTTCGAGTCGCTCGTCAGCGTGATCAACCGTCTCTTCAACATCGTGCAGCCGGATGTCGCCGTTCTCGGCGAGAAAGATTTTCAGCAGCTCGTGGTGGTCCGTCGAATGGTCGACGAGCTCAAGATGCCGATCAACGTCGTCGCGGCTCCGACGGTTCGGACCGCCGATGGGCTCGCGATGAGTTCGCGCAACCAGTACCTCAATGAAGACGAGCGCAAGCTCGCACCCCGAATCTACGAAGAGTTGTGCAAGGTGGCCGAGGCGATCGAGATGGGAGCCGGGTCGCTGTCCGAAATCATGCAGCTCGAGTCGAAGTCACGCGCGGCTCTTCGCGGGGACGGATTCACGGTCGACTACTTCACCGTGGCGAGCGTCCATACTCTGCGTAAACCGGGAATCTCGGAAAGTGACCTCGTCGTGCTGTGCTCGGCACGCCTCGGTAAGGCGCGGCTCATCGACAACAAGCGCTGCACGCGCCTCTAGTCCGACCGCGTCTCGTCACCCCGCCAAACGACGAAGTGCCCACTCGACATGCTCGCGCACAAGGGGCGAGGAGTCTTGCGCACGCCGATGCAACGCCGCGCGATTGCGGTCTGCGCTCTCACCCGTTCTCGGGCCGTTGCCAAGTGCCACGGCGATGTTCCGCAACCAGCGCTCATGGCCGATTCGGCGGATCGCCGATCCGCGCAGCCTCGACTCGAATTCTTCCTCGGTCCAAAGAAAAAGTTCGGAAAGTGGCGCGCGATCGAGGCCGAGACGAACGGCCTTGAGATCAGGGTGGGCTGCGGCGCGCGCGAATTTGTTCCAGGGACAAACGAGCTGGCAGTCATCGCAACCGTAGATGCGGTTGCCGATCAGGGGCCTGAGCGGTTCGGGGATCGAGCCCTGCAATTCGATGGTGAGATACGAGATGCAGCGACGCGCGTCGAGTTGCCACGGCGCAGTGATCGCGCCGGTCGGGCAGGCGGGAATGCAGGCCTCGCAGGTGCCGCAATGTGCGCCCGTGGGTGGGTCGATAGGCAGCGGCAGGTCGGTGTAGATCTCGCCCAAAAAAAACCAGGAACCCGCATCGCGCGCGATGAGATTGGTGTGCTTGCCGATCCAGCCGAGGCCGGCGTTGCGCGCCAGGGCTTTTTCGAGCACGGGCCCGGAGTCGACAAATACGCGATATCCAAAAGGGCCGATCCTCGCTTCGATTCGATCGGCGAAATCCTGCAAGGCGTTGCGAAGGATCTTGTGGTAATCGCGACCGAGTGCGTAGCGGGACACATAACCGAGATCCGGTGAGTCGAGCACCGCCTCGGCGTCTGCGGCCTCGCTGGGCCAGTAATCGAGTCGAACGCTGATCGCGCAGACGGTTCCGGGTTTGAGCTCGGCCGGCCGCGAGCGTCGCGTGCCATGGCGCGCCATGTAATGCATGTCGCCGTGCCGACCTTCTTCGAGCCACCGCAGCAGATGCGCTTCGTCTTCGACGAGATCGAGATGGGCAACGCCGATCGCTGCAAACCCGAGCCCGGACGCGAGAGTCTCGAGTTCGTTTCGCAGCGCATTCAAGTCGGAGGGCGACATGCCGCGAGTATATCGGCGACCGTATACTCGCCACCCAATGAATGCGCTGGATCAACGGTTAAGCGGGGATCACGGGATTTCGCCGGAACTTTATGGCGTCGAGGCCGTTCGAGCGCTCGAGGCGTCGACTCTTGCCGTGGGCGTCGAGGGTTACGAGCTCATGTCTCGCGCTGCGGCTGCCGCGCTGCGCGAACTCCGTGCGCGATGGCCTGTGGCCCGTGAGGTGCTCGTGCTATGCGGCGGGGGGAACAACGGAGGGGACGGTTACGTCCTCGCGCGACTCGCGCGCGATGCGGGCCTCTCGTCGCGCGTTCTGGCAACGGTCCCCATCGATCGCCTCAAAGGCGATGCGGCGCGTGCGGCGATCGAGTGCATGGAGGGCGGGACTCCCGTCGAAACCTTGAGCGCCGCACGACTTGCCGGAGCGGATGTCATCGTCGATGCACTGCTCGGGATCGGTTTGCAGGCCGAGGTACGTCCTGATCTCGCCGAGATCATTCGTGTCGTCAATGAAATGCGCGTCCCGGTGCTGTCCCTCGATGTGCCCTCTGGTCTCTGCGCAGACTCGGGTGAGGCGCGGGGCCGCGCGGTGCGCGCGTCGGTGACGGTGACATTCATCGCGAGGAAGGCGGGATTATGGTTGGGCTCGGGTCCCGATTTCGCGGGCGAGGTGGTCCTGGCGAGCCTCGGAATTCATGCGACGTCGGTTTCGCCGGTGCTTCGTCTTTTGACTCGATCCGATCTCGCAGCCGGATTACGGCCGCGAGCTCGCGACGCCCACAAGGGCCGCTTTGGTCACGTGCTGGTGGTCGGCGGCGGTGAGGGCATGCCCGGCGCGGCACGACTCGCCGGCGAGGCAGCCCTTCGGGCAGGCGCCGGACGCGTGACGGCTTGGGTGGCGCCGGAATCCGCCGTCGCGGTGGCCGCGGGTTGTCCCGAGCTCATGGTGAGAGGTGTCGATGCCGCGGTGACGGCCGCCGACCTGCTCGAGTCGAGCGATGTTTTGGCGATCGGTCCTGGACTTGGTCGAGGCGACTGGGGCAGGGCGACCTTTGCCGAGGCGCTCGCTGCGGCAAGGGCGCGCGAGGTGCCGGTGGTCCTCGATGCCGATGCGCTCAACCTGCTCGCCGAACAGCCCCAGCTGACTTTGCCAAATCGATGTGTGCTGACGCCGCACCCCGGAGAGGCGGCTCGACTGCTGGGGTGGTCGAGCGCCGAGGTGCAGCGCGATCGCCTGCGATCGATCAAAGAATTACAGCGTCGCTATGACGCGACGATCGTGCTGAAGGGTGCGGGCACTCTGGTGTCCGACGACATCCCCTGGCTCTGCGATCGCGGGACGCCGGCCATGGCGGCGCCCGGAATGGGCGATGTCCTCACCGGTGTGGTCGCGGCCTTGCTGGGCCAAGGCTTGTCGACCGTGCAGGCCGCAAGTTTGGGGGTGCTCTGGCACGCTTTGGCGGGCGAGGCGGCTGCGGAGGGGGTCGATCGGGGCGTGCTCGCGGGCGAGGTGGCGCGGTGTCTTCCGGGCGTGCTCGCATCATGATCTCGATCTTGTCGCAGGACGACGCCGCGACGCGCGCCCTCGGGGCGGCGTTCGCGCGGACCTTGCCACCGCCACCGTCGCGCGCCTTGCGCGTTTTTTTGAAAGGGGATCTTGGCGCGGGCAAAACGACGCTCGTCCGCGGTCTGTTGCAGGCGCTCGGCGAGACCCGCGTCGTGAAAAGTCCGACCTACAGTCTGCTCGAGACCTACGAGCGCGATCCGTGGCTCGTAGTCCATCTCGATCTGTACCGCCTCGCAGAGCCGCGCGACCTCTTCGCGCTCGGTCTGTCCGATCACGACCACGCCGGAGCGCTTTGGCTCATCGAGTGGCCTGAGCGAGGCGAGGGCGTGTTGCCGCAGCCGGACCTCGAGGTCGTGCTCGAGGGCGCGACTTCGGGACATCGTCTTCGATTGAACGGGCGAACTGCAGAGGGCGAGACGTGGTTGGAAAAGGCCTCAATGGAACCTGAGTTTTCCTCCGCAGAGCATTGATTTTTGTTGAAATATTGACCTTGTTCCGCGTACTCTTTCGCGTCATGGCACGTCATTTCGGGTGGTCTGAAACCCGCGCACTTCGTTCGTTTTTCTTGTTGACCCTGCTCGCGGGGTTCGCCCTCTTTTCGGCCGGTGTGGCAAACGCCTCCGGTAAGACCCTTCGCGACCTGCGTATCGAGTCGCCAACCGGGACCGATGCGATGCGGGTCGTCATCGAAGTCGAAGCCGATACGGTTCCCAAATTCTTTGTGCTCGAGCGTCCCTTGCGGGCCGTGGTCGACTTGCCGGCCACCCGCAAGCCGCCGGCGCTTCGGATGCCTGCTGCCCAGGGCGCGGTGCGAACGGTGCGCGCGGGTCCCCAAGCGGATGGTTCGTTGCGCCTCGTGCTCGATCTCGCCGCCGACGCGCGCGTGAGTTGGACCGGCGGTGACGCCGCGGCTCGCCGTTTCGTGTTGGAGGTCGCTCGCGGCGCCTCGTCACCTGCGGCCGCACCGGCTGTGGCGACGGCTTCGACTGGGACAACGGCTCCCGTCGCTTCGCCACCGGCGCAGAGCGTCGTGGGCCTCGCAACGAGCGCGCCCGCGCCGGAGGCCTCGATCAAGCCGATCAAGGCCGAGCATTCTCCCGTGGGCGGGCGTGATGTCATCGTCGCCGTGGATGCAGGTCACGGCGGGCAAGATCCTGGCGCGATCGGTCGGGCAGGTACCCGAGAGAAGGACGTGGTGCTCGACATCTCGAAAGAACTCGCCGAGCGGATCAATCGCGAGCCTGGGATGCGAGCCATCCTGACGCGCGACGGCGATTACTTCCTCACCCTGCGTCAAAGAATTCGACGCGCGCGCGAGGCGGGAGCAGAGCTCTTCGTCTCCGTCCATGCCGATGCCGTACGCGACCCTTCGGTCTCCGGATCCTCGGTCTACGTGCTGTCGCTCAAAGGGGCGACCGACGAACAGGCCAGGTTACTCGCCGATCGTGAAAACGCCGCCGATCTCGCAGGTGGGGTGTCGCTCGACGACAAAGACCCCGTGATCGCCTCGGTACTCGTCGATCTCGCCCAGTCGGCGCAGATCAGTCAGAGCATGGTGGCAGCCGAGCGCGTGCTGCGATCGCTCTCGCGGGTCAACGAGGTTCGCAAGCCCTTGGTGCAGCAGGCCGGGTTCGTCGTACTCAAAAGTCCTGACATTCCCTCGATGCTCGTCGAGACGGCGTTCATCTCGAGTCCCGCGGACGAGCGCCTGCTCAACAAGCCGGAGCGACGAAAGGACCTTGCCGAAGCGATCTTCGATGGTGTGAAGCAGTTCTTCGTCGATCATCCGCCCGATGGATCGCGTTTCGCAAAAGCTCGCGAGTCGGGGCGTACGGTGGTCGCGACGGCCACCGACAGCGCGCCCGCCCGTTCCGGCAAGCTCTGAAGTCGTCGCGTGCCGATCCGTCTGTTGCCGAGTGCGCTCGTCGATCAGATCGCTGCGGGCGAGGTCGTCGAGCGACCGGCCTCTCTCGTCAAAGAACTCGTCGAGAACGCGATCGATGCAGGGGCGCGTTCGATCGATATCGATATCGAAGCAGGGGGAGTCCGGCTCGTTCGAATTCTCGATGACGGCCACGGTATTCCCGAGGCTGAGCTTCCGCTCGCCGTGCAACGGCACGCCACGAGCAAGATCGGTAATCTCGATGATCTGGCTGCCATTCGAACTTTGGGATTTCGTGGTGAAGCGCTGCCCTCGATCGGATCCGTCGCGAGACTGCGGATCGCCACGCGCGCCGTCGGGTCCTCGCAGGGTGCAGAGGTTCGTGTCGAGGGGGGTGAAGTGTCTGCGGTCGCACCGTCTCCGCAACCGCGAGGCACCTTAGTCGAGGTTAGAGATCTCTTCTACAACGTGCCGGCCCGGCGCAAGTTCGTGCGCACCGAGAGCACCGAGCTTGGTCATATCGCCCGACTCGTCGAGCGCTTCGCGCTCGCGCGTTTCGACGTAGCGTTCAGATTGCGTCACGAAGGGCGCACGCTGCTCGACGCGCCGCTCGCGACGACCCCCGAGGCGCAGCGAGCCCGCATTGCCTCGATCATGGGTGAAGCGTTCATCGCCGAAGCTCTACCGTTCGAGCGCCAGTCGGGATCGGTCACCTTCTGGGGCTGGCTCGGTCAACCGCACGCCGCACGGGCTGCGAGCGATCAACAATTTGCATACGTCAACGGACGCGCCGTACGCGATCGAATGCTCGCCGGCGCGGTACGTCTCGGTTACCGCGACGTGCTCTATCACGGTCGACAGCCCGCCTATCTCGTCTACCTCGAGCTCGATCCGCAGTGGGTCGACGTCAACGCTCATCCTCAAAAATTGGAAGTCCGGTTTCGTGATGTGCGCCAGATCCACGACTTCGTGTTTCGCACGGTGCACGAGGCACTCGGCGTTGGAGCCGGCGCGGCAGCGCCGACGGCGCGCACGACGACCCTCGGGGTCGATGCGTTCCAGTCGGGTTTCGATCTCGCCGCCGGTTCGGGCGAATCGATCGGCGTGATGCCGGCTGAGGTCGCGGAGCCGGCGCTCGCCCCGTCATCGGGCTCGACACCGAACGCCTCAGGGTCGCTCGGCACCGCGCTCGCCCAACTTCACGGCACCTACATCCTTGCGCAAAGCGATTCGGGATTGATCTTGGTCGATGCTCATGCAGCCCACGAGCGGGTGCTCTACGAGCGGATGAAACGGGACTTCGGTGAATCGCCTGCGGTGCAGCGCTTGCTCGAGCCGCGCGTCGTCGAAGTGGCGGCGCACGAGAGCGAAAGTTTCGCGGCGCATGCAGAGGATTTCGCCCGCGCGGGATTCGAAATCGACGTGATCGGTCCGGGGCGCTTGGCCGTACGCTCTGTTCCCGCCTTGCTCGCTCAGGTGGATCCGACGCCTCTGGTGCGCGAAGTGCTCAAAGATTTACGGGATGACCGCGGCAGTCACCACCTCGAGGCGGCTGCGCATGTGCTGCTCGGCAACATCGCGTGCCGCAGTGCTATTCGCGCTAATCGCAAACTGACCTTGCCCGAAATGAACGCCTTGCTGCGCGACATGGAAAACACCGAGCGCGCAGGGCAGTGCAACCATGGGCGCCCGACCTGGACGGTGCTCAGCCTGGAGCAGCTCGACCAATTGTTCTTGCGCGGACGATGAACGCGCAGGCGATAAACGAAGTCGATGCCATCCTGTTCGCAGGACCCACGGCGAGCGGCAAGTCGGAACTCGCCTCGAGACTCGCCGAGCGAGTGCCCATCGAAATCGTGAGTGTCGATTCGTCGCAGGTTTATCGCGGACTCGATATTGGTTCCGCGAAGCCTGATGCTGCGACGCGGGCGCGCATCCCGCATCACCTGATCGATATCCGCGAGCCCTACGACACCTACAGCGCCGGCGAATTCGTGGCCGATGCGACCGCGGCCATCCACGACATCCGCTCGCGAGGGCGGATGCCCGTGCTCGTGGGCGGAACCATGTTGTATTTCAACGCGCTCGTGCACGGCATCGCCGCCTTGCCGCTCGCCGATCCGGCGGTCCGCGAGCAGATCGACGAACGGGCGAGCGTTCTGGGGTGGCCCGCGCTGCATGCGGAGCTCGCTCGGGTCGACCCCGAAGCCGCGGCGCGTATCCACCCGAACGATCCCCAACGGATCCAGCGCGCCCTCGAGGTGTACGCGGTGAGTGGTCGGCCGATCAGTGCCTGGCAGCGTGAGACATCGCCGGCGCCAGGACTGCGATTTCGGCGCGATGCGCTGGTTCCGGCCGATCGCTCCCGTTTGCACGAACGGATCGAGCAACGATTTCTCGCAATGATGTCCCAAGATTTTCTTGCCGAGGTTGAAAAGCTGCGCGCTCGCCCCGACATCGAAAAATGTGAGGTCGCCATG
>JBILWC010000034.1:0-15296 GCA_044370105.1 Steroidobacteraceae bacterium
TGCGGCCAGCAACTCTGGCGCAGCCCGACCATTCCCCCGACTCACGTCACTCCTTGAAAGACGCGAGAGGAATTACGCCGAGAACGAGGACCCGCAACCGCAGGTCGTCGTGGCGTTGGGATTGCGAATCACGAACTGCGCGCCTTCGAGTCCTTCGCGATAATCGATTTCGGCGCCCGAGAGATACTGCAGACTCATCGGATCGACCAACAACTTGACGCCCATGTTTTCGACCATGGTGTCGCCATCTTGTGCTTGCTCGTCGAACTCGAATCCGTACTGCATTCCCGAGCAGCCGCCGCCTTGCACGAAGACACGCAACATCAGGGACGGATTACCCTCGCTCTCGATCAGCGAACCCACCTTGCGCGCTGCCGCGTCGGTGAATACCAGCGCGGGCGGCATGTCGAGCGGTAGATCTTCTGCCACAGTCGTCATCTTCGAATCCTCAAAAAAATCCAGGTGGGCGCATTGCGCGGCGAATGCTAGTGCCGGCCCTGCCGAACGTCAAAGGGACGGACCACATTCGCGCCCCAGTCTGACTCCGCCGAGCTTTCCGGCGGGCTCGCCGCCTCGGCCGAAGCCTTCGACGCCAAGGGAACCAATTTGCCCTCGATGCGCGCGCCCAGCGTCATTTCGATGACTCCGTAGGACACGTCGCCCGTCACACGCGCCTTGGCGCCGAGCACCACGCGCTCACTGCCTCGCACGTTGCCGACCACCTCGCCGTTGATGACGGCGACGGCCACTTCGACGTTGCCGTGAACGCGTCCCGGCTCCCCGACCCAAAGCGTGGCGGGCGCCGACCCCTCGAGGCCACGCACATTGCCGTGGTGAGCGCCGTCGACGTGAAGCCCGCCAGTGAACTCGAGGTCGCCCTTCAATGAGGTCCCGCGACCCAGGAGGGTGTCGATACGGCCCGACAAACGGGGCGTCTTGCGTCGTCCAAACATTGCCAACCCCCAGGCCGGATCAAAGCGGCCAGAGCAGGGATTGAACCACGGGGCGCCCCGGTCTGCCAGCCGGCTCCGCTTCGATCTGGAGGCGCTCCGGTGAGACCCCGTCCGGCGCGAGAAGTTCGCGATCGATGTTCTCGAAGTATCTGAAGTTATAGGGCATTTCGAGAGCCGTCACACGGATCGGACGACCCTCTCGGCTGCCCTCGATGAGGATCTTGATCCGCCCGGAGACCATTCCCCGGGAATTTCCGGGCTGAACGAGGGAAAGTCGAAGCTGTACCCGACCTGCCGTTGCGCCACGATCGACTCGAACATTTCGGATGGCCACATCAGCAGGGGGTTCGGTACTGGCCACTACCCCTTTGTAGAACTCCAACTGCTGCCGCTGTCTGGCAACCTCGGCCTGCAGCTCGCCGATGGTTCGGGATACTTCTTGCCGTTCACGATCCTGAGAGCCTTTGAGCATCTCGAGCTCGGCTACGGATCGCCTGAGGGTCTCGATCAACTCGTCGCGTTCTCGGATGGCCTGACGCAACGTGGCCGGCCGGCTCTGAGGCCCGGTGTCACCGACGCCGATCCCCGTACGCCCCAACGAAAACAGACCCCAACCCACCAGCGCCAAAAAAAGGATGGCAAGCCCGGCAAGCACCCGCAAACGAGTCGGACTCACGCCCCGGAGAACCACATGCTGATTCCGATCGCGCACGTTCACGAGGTCAGCCCTTGACCCACCAATCGGGATAGGGAGGCAGACCCTCCGGGAACGCGAGTCGCCCGAGCTCGTGCAGGGCGCGACGATAAACGGGTCGTTTGAAGTGGATCACTTCGCGCACCGGCTCCCACCACTCCGACCATCTCCACCCGCAAAACTCGGGTTCGTTCGTCTGATCGAACCGGACAGGAGGCGTCTCCAAGCGGCTCTCGAGCAAATACCATCGCTGTTTTTGCCCGACGCACAAGGGCAACTGATCGCGACGCTGATAGCGTTGAGGAAGACGATAACGTAGCCAGCGACGAGTAACGCCCAGGATCCGGACATCATCAGGGCCGAGACCGATTTCTTCGGCGAGCTCCCGAAACATGCCCTGCTCCGCCGGCTCGCCGGCTTGCAACCCGCCTTGCGGAAACTGCCAGCCTTTGCCGCCCGCTCGCTTGCCCAAAAACACACGACCGCCCTGCTGCATGAGCACGATGCCCACGTTGGCGCGAAAACCGTCCTTGTCGATGGAATCAGTCATGCGAATGGCGATTGATCAGGCGCGGCGCTCCGTCATGGATTTTCGATCCTCGAGATATTCTCGGCCTTTCTCCATCAATGCAGTGAACGCACCGGCGTCACGAGACAACACCGAACGTCGCAGGGACTCAACGGCCTTGGCGAGCGCCTCGAGCGACTCTGCACCGTAATCATTGAGTGATTGGATTTCGTAGTAGAGCTGCGGACTCTCCTGAGCCACGCGGGTGGCGACATCGAGCTGCGCATCGAATGTGGTGCTCGAGAGTTTCGCGAGCCGGGGCGCGGCCTCCCCGCTCTCGGCCAATGCCGTGAAGAACGCAATATTCAACGCATGCGACAGCCCGAGCACGTAGGCGATGAGTCGATCGTGCTCATCCAGACTCATGACGACTTGCTCGACCATGGTCGGCGCAAACAATTCTTTGGCCTGGGTCAATGCTTCGGGGTGGCCGAGATCGACGAAGATCACGTGTCGCCCGGACAACAGCTCGGTATCGGGGCCGAACATCGGGTGCACGGACGTCACGCGACAGCCGTGGGACTTGAGCGCCATCAGCCCTCCGCGCAAGGGCGACTTCAATGATCCGACATCGAAGATCACGCCTCGCGGTCGACGCATCGCCAGCTCGCGAAGCACGGCGTCGGTATACCCGAGCGGTGTCGCCACGACGATGTAATCCTGCTCAAGCTCTGCTTGCCGATAGTCGCCGATGTCGGTCGTTCCTTCGGGCGCTCCCGCCGGATCACTGACGTCGATCTCGAAACCCTGAGAAGCGAGAAACTCGACGAACCAGCGACCAAGTTTGCCGGCTCCGCCGATCACGAGTGCGCGACGACCCGTTCCCTGGCCGGTCGCCGCGACGCTCGAGCGCTCCTGGGTCGTCAACGAACTTCGGATCAGCATGCGCATGAGATCTTCGGCGATACGCGGCGAGACACCCTGCGCTTGCGCCTCGGCTCGCGCGCCGAGAATCACGTCGCGCTCGCGTCCGTAGTCACGCGTCGCGCGCCCCGTCGAGCGCTTGACCCGTGCGATCTCACCGCTCGTGCGCTGCCGTTCGGCAATCAGCTCGATCAACTGACGGTCGATGTCATCGAGATGTTTTCGGAGCTCATCGAGGGTGGCCATGCGCTTGGACTCGCGGAAACGGGGCGATTTTGAGCCCTGACGGGTCCTACTATAACTGCCCAGGCATGGATAACTGTCCGGGCGTTACTGCCGGGCTTCGGAGGCGGTACCATCCCGGTCATGCCTGTGCCAATCCAATTCCTGCCCGACCCCTTGCCTGCAGAGCCGCTCGCGATCGCTGCATCCTGGCTCGAAATAGCCCGCTCGAGGCGTGATCAGCCGAATCCCAACGCCATGGTGGTGGCGAGCGTCGGCGCAGAAGGCCAGCCCTCGGCTCGTGTCGTGCTGTGCAAAGAAATTGTGGTCGATCCGGGATACATCTGCTTCTTCACCAACTACGACTCTCGCAAGGGACACGAGATCGAAGCGCATCCGCGCGTGGCCATCGTGATGCACTGGGATCACCTCTTTCGCCAGGTCCGCATCGAGGGGCGAGTCGTACGCGCGCCTGCCGCAGAGAGCGATGCCTACTTCAAGACACGCCCTTGGCAGCGCCGAGTGGGCGCTTGGGCGAGCGCTCAGAGTCAACCTGTGGGCTCTCGCGCCGATCTCGAGGCGGCGGTCGTCGCGACAGCGCAGCGCTTCAACGTGCCGGTACCGGGGCCCGAAGACGCACCCGCTCCCGCGGGACTCGGCGATCACATTCCGCGCCCCCCTCATTGGGGCGGCTATCACGTCTATGCCGAGGCGGTAGAACTCTGGGTCGAGGGCGAATCACGCATCCATGATCGTGCGCGATGGATCCGAAAATTATCGAGTGGCTCCGACCCCCATCAACCGCCGACGATCGGCAGCGCTTGGAGCGTGACGCGCCTGCAACCCTGACGGTCGGCGCTTAACGAAGCGCCGCAAGCAGCGGTGCGTGCAGGATGCCGTTGGTCGCGAGCACCGACGTAGTCGACAAGCCCACCGCAGACCCCTCGAGATCGGTGAACGTGCCGCCGGCTTCCTCCACAATTACCGTGAGCGCCGCGATGTCGAGAATATTCACGTCCGACTCGATCACGGCATCCAGCGCCCCACGCGCGAGCAAATGGTAGTGCACGAAATCACCATAACCGCGAATGCGATTCACGCGGGTGACGAGTTCGCCGTAACGCGTCCAGCGCGGACTTGAGGCCAGTGTCTTGAGATTGCCGCTCGAGACGATCGCCGCATCGATCGCATCGACACCACTCACCCGGATGCGTTGCTGACCGAGCCACGCGCCCTCGCCTCGCTCGGCCCACGCGAACTCGCCGTATGCCGGCGCCGACGACACGCCAAGCACCATGCGCCCTCCACGCATCAGTGCAATTTGGGTCGAGAAAAACGGACACTCGCGTACGAACGACTTGGTACCATCGATCGGATCGACGAGCCAGATGCTCTCCGCACCCATGTCATGCTGACCGGTTTCTTCGCCAAAGAATCCGTACGCCGGGAAATGTCTCGACAGCACATCTCGGATGGCTTCTTCCGATCTCACGTCCGCCTCGGTCACCGGCGATTTATCGGCCTTGGTCACGACCTGCAGGTTGCGCTGATACAGATCGCGAATGACCTTGGCGGCGGCCTCGGCGGCCTCGATGGCGGCCTTCAGTTCTGCGGATGGCACGATTTGATCCCGGATCGATGAGTCTGGAGTGGTATCTTAAACGCCATGGGAAACCGCTTGAGCAAGATCTACACCCGCACCGGGGACGACGGCACCACCGGGCTCGGTGACGGCAGCCGCGTCGCCAAAGACGACCCGCGTGTCGAGGCCTACGGCACGGTCGATGAGGCCAACTGCACCATCGGCATGATCCTCGCCGTCCCGGGACTCCCCGAAGCCGTGACGGACTGTCTGGTCGAAGTGCAGCACGATCTGTTCGACCTCGGGGGCGAGCTCTGCATCCCCGGGATGACGCTCATCCAGTCGGCACACGTCGATCGCCTCGAAACGGCCCTCGACGCTTTCAACGAACCTCTGCCGCCGCTCAAGGATTTCATCCTTCCGGGCGGAGGCCCGGCCTCGGCCGCCTGTCACTTGGCGCGAACTACCGTACGCCGCGCCGAGCGCCGAGTCTGGACGTTGGCGGGCCAAAGCCCGATCAGCCCGGAGCCTGCGCGCTACCTCAACCGGTTGTCCGATCTGCTTTTCGTGATCGCACGGGTCCTCGCCCGCCACGAGAACGGCAGCGAGGTCCTCTGGAATCGCGACCGGAAAAAGGCGCCCTGATAAAAAGACGTCCTTGAAACGGCGACTCAGTCGCGACTCGCGAGCACGCGCTCGTCGACTTCGCTCTTGATCTGCGTGCCGATCACGATCGAGAGCGCCAGGGCGCACGCCAGCCCCGCGAAGGGCACCTGATAGCTGCCGAACTCGTCGAACAGCTTGCCCGTGATCCAACTGCCGAGCCCGACACCAATCGATTCCATGAAGCTGATGGAGCCGTTGATACGGCCGATCTCGCGTAATCCGAAATTATTGACCGCGAGCATGTTGTAGAGCGTGAAGAGGCCACCCCAACCGAGGCCGATGACCACTGCCGAGATCGTCACCCACTCGCGTTTCATGCTGGCGAGTCCGATGAGTCCGACGAACATGATCACGAGACAAGCCATGAATACTTTGTGTCGATCGATTCGATCGGCAATGGCGCCGTTCGCAAGCTTTGCAAACATGGCCACCAAGCTGAACAGAAAGAGCTGAAGCCCTGCTTCTTTGAGCGTGAAGCCGAATCCCTTATTGAGATGCAGCACGTAGTGCTGCACGAAGGAAAAGATCGCGAAGTAGGACAAAAAGCCTGACAGGCCGATCGCCCAGAACGTACGCGTGCGAATCGCCTGTTGGAACGTGAGACCGTGCTGCTTGAGATCGCCGAGCGCCTCGTTCTGGCCCACCGCCTTGTAACCCGCCTGCGCGGGTGTTCCGCGAATGACCAGGAAAACCAACACGAACAACACGATCGGCATCAGCGAGTTGTAGAGATAGGCCTGTCTCCAACCAAACGCTTCGATGAGATATGGATTGACGAAAGGCAGTACGGCGCTGCCGAGGCTCGTACCCATCAGGGCGATGCCGATGGCGAGACCACGATGCCTGACGAACCAGCTCGACACCAAATAAATCACGGTCATCGACCCCGCTGTCGACAACGCGAGCGAGAACATCAGGTGGATCAGATACACCTGCTTGAGGGCGACGCCCATCCAGTTCTGTACGTACAGCCACAGACCCAAGGCAGCGAGCGCCAAGGCGATGGCGATCGCCACGCTCCGGCTTAGACCCGGGGCGAGCGAGCCGAGCGCCACCACCACGACGCCACCGAGCCCGAGCGCGGTGATCACGGCGATGGCTTCGATGAGCGGGACCGGGCCGCCATTGGCGATGAGGCTGTAGCCCACGTACCCGAGCGTCAAAAGACCGCAGCCGGTCATCAGCAGATACCGCGGATTGACCCGATCGATCAGGATGCCGATGAAAGGCGCGATGGTGGCGGTCACGGCAAAGTTCAGGAAGTCGCGGAACTTGAAGTCGCCGCGCGCCCAGCCGAATTCGTCGAGCAGCGAGGGATCGAAGATGGTGATGCCGGTGGCGGTCATGCCGTTCGAGAGGAAGAGCGCGAGCATCCCCATCACGGCGACGACCCAAGGATAGTAACGAGGCGCTTCGCGCCCGACGGCTGCGTTGTTCATGGACGAGTACCCCCTCGGCCAGATCATACACGCACCGGAACGTGCCAAAATCACCGCATGATCCACCCCTCGAACGCCGAGTTGCGCGCCCTCGACCTCGCGCATGTCTGGCATCCCTGTACGCAGATGAAGGATCACGAGGCCACCATGCCGCTCGTGCCGCTACGCCGTGGTCAGGGCGTCTGGCTCGAGGACTACGACGGTCGCCGTTATCTCGACGCGATCAGCTCTTGGTGGGTCAATCTTTGGGGTCATGCGAATCCGGACATCAATGCCGCCGTGAGCGAGCAGCTCGAACGACTGCCGCACGTGATGTTTGCCGGATTCACTCACGAGCCCGCCGCGCAGCTCGCTGCCGAACTCGTGACGCTGGCGCCTCCCGGACTCAACCGTTGTTTTTTTGCAGACAGTGGCTCGGCCTCGATCGAGGTCGCCGTGAAGATGAGTTTCCACTTCTGGCAGAACACGGGGCGACCCGGCAAAACCCGATTCGTGACGCTTTCTAACAGCTATCACGGCGAAACCCTGGGCGCACTCGCCGTCGGCAGCGTCGAACTCTACAAGGCGATCTACCGACCACTACTGATGGACGTGATCACCGTTCCCTCACCCGATGCATTCCTGGCCGAACCCGGTGAGAGCCCGGCCGATGTCGCGCGTCGTCGCGCATCCGAACTCGAGCGCGTGCTCGCCGCGCAAGCGGATGAAATTGCCGCGGTCATCCTCGAGCCACTCGTTCAGTGTGCCGGCAACATGCGCATGCATGACCCGCTTTACCTCAAGCTCGTGCGCGAGGCCTGCGATCGGCACGGCGTCCACCTGATCGCCGACGAGATCGCCGTCGGTTTCGGACGTACCGGAACGCTTTTCGCCTGCGAGCAGGCGAACATCACCCCGGATTTTCTTTGTCTTTCGAAAGGACTCACGGCGGGATATCTGCCGATGTCTGTCGTGCTGACTCGCGAGTCGATCTACGCAGCCTTCTACGACGAATACGTGAAACTCAATGCGTTCCTGCATTCGCATAGTTACTCGGGAAACCCCCTCGCATGCGCCGCAGCACTGGCCTCGTTACGACTTTTTCGCGAGCGGGATGCGCTCAATGCCAATCGTGGTCTGGCCGATCATCTCGGCCGCGCGACGCAGCGGGCGTTCGATGACCACCCGAATGTCGCCGAGATACGCCAGCGCGGCCTCATCGTCGCCGTCGAGTTCGTGAGTGATCGCCATACTCGCCGCAGCTTCGATTGGCGCGAGCGCCGTCACCTTCACATCTATCGGCACGCGCTCAGTCGAGGCGTCTTGCTGAGACCCCTCGGCAATGTCATCTACTTCATGCCTCCTTACGTGATTTCGCCGGAGGAGATCGATCTCATCGTCGAGGTGGCGCGTGAAGGACTCGACCTTGCCGTTCGTGCCGAGGCTAAGGCATGAGAGAGATTCGGGTTCACGTCGATTCAGCGCTCGAGCCAGGTCGTCGCGTCACCCTCGGCAACCAGGCGGCGCAACATGTCACCAAGGTGCTGCGACTTCGGGACGGCGCCCCACTCACGGTTTTCGACGGCCGTGGCGGCGAGTACCAAGCCACGCTCCGTCTCTCGGGCCGGGAAGCCATCATAGAAGTTGGCGAGCATCAGCTCATCGAGCGTGAGTCGCCCCTCCGTCTCATCCTGCTGCAAGCGCTCGCCCGCGGCGAGCGCATGGACTTCGTCATCCAGAAAGCGACGGAGCTCGGCGTTCATCGAATCATCCCGGTCGCCGCGGCGCGCAGCGTGGTCCAGCTGGATGCCGATCGGGGAGACAAGCGCGCTCTCCACTGGCAAGCCGTCGCTGCTGCGGCATGCGAGCAAAGCGGTCGCAACACGCTGCCCATCATCGATGCGCCGTTGTCTTTCGAATCAGCTCTCAGTGCGGTGTCGCATGTCGATGGTCGCCTGCTCCTGCTGCCAGAGGCCTGCGCCTCCCTCGCAGGCGCCCTGACGGACACCGATCCGCCGCGAGAGATCGCACTCCTCGTCGGACCTGAGGGCGGATTCGAGGAAACGGAGGTGGAGCGGGCGTTGGAGGTCGGATTCCGGGCGATTCGGCTCGGCCCCCGGGTGCTGCGTACAGAAACTGCGGGGCTTGCGGCACTCTCCGCACTACAATGTCTCGCAGGAGACTTTGCATGACCCGACCTACCCTCGCCGTGGTGATGGACCCCATCGCCGACATCAAGTACGCGAAGGACTCAACGCTCGCCATGCTCTGGGCCGCAGCGGCCGACGGATTCGATCTTCTGTATCTCGAACTCGGCGATCTTTGGCTGCGCGATGGCGTCGCCTGTGGCCGCGCTCGGCCGCTCAAAGTTTTCAAGGACGAGAAACGCTGGTTCGAACTCGGCGAGGCCGCGACGATGCGCTTGGGTGACATCGACGTCATCCTGATGCGCAAGGATCCTCCCTTCGACACCGAATACATCTACAGCACTTATATTCTCGAGCGCGCCGAAGACCAAGGCGCCCTGGTCGTCAACCGACCGCGGGGCCTGCGCGACATGAACGAAAAGGTCTATACCGCATGGTTTCCGCAATGCTGCGCACCCACGCTCATCGCCCGCGACATGGGCGACATGCATGCCTTCTTGGCGGAGCACTCTAAGATTGTCTGCAAGCCCTTGCATGGCATGGGCGGTCGCTCGATCTTCGTCATCGAACAAGGCGACAAGAACGCGAGTGTCGTGTTCGAAACCTTGACGAACTACGGCAGTCAATTCGCGATCGTGCAGCGCTACCTTCCCGAAATCGTCGCCACCGGCGACTCGCGCGTTCTCTTGGTCGATGGCGAACCCATGCCGTTTGCGCTGTCACGCATCCCAAGCGCCAATGACAACCGCGGAAATCTCGCTGCCGGCGCCACCGGCGTCGGCCGACCCCTCAACGAACGTGACCGCTTCCTCGCGGCGCAGATCGGTCCCCGCCTCGCAGAGCAGGGAATGCTGTTCGTCGGCCTCGATGTCATCGGTGATTTCGTGACCGAGATCAACGTGACGAGTCCCACCGGCATCCGTGAACTCGACAAACAATTCGGCATCGACATCGGCTCGGCGCTAATCGCCGCCATTCGTCGTCGTCTCGAGGCGCATCAAGCATGAGCAACGAACACAGTCTGACCAATCATCTTCTGGTCGCCATGCCTTCGCTTGCAGATCCCGAGTTCTCCCAGACCGTGACGCTCGTGTGCGAGCACAGTATCGATAAGGGCGCGCTCGGGATCGTCATCAACAAACCTTTGCCGATGACGCTCGGCGAGGTGTTCGAACAAATGGATCTCGAGGCTGCGCAGCCCGAACTTTCGGGTCGATCCGTGCTGCGTGGCGGGCCAGTCCATCGTGATCGCGGATTCGTGGTCCATCGTCCCGCGGGACGATGGGACTCCTCGCACGCAGTATCGGAACAGATCCACGTGACGACATCCAAAGATATCCTCGCGGCGATGGCGCGAGGAGAAGGTCCTGCCGATGCGTTCATCGCTCTCGGTTATGCAGGATGGGAGGTCGGCCAGCTCGAGCGGGAAATGCACGATAACGCCTGGATCTCGCTTCCCGTCGACGAACGCATCGTGTTCGAGATGCCCTTCGAGGATCGATGGCATGCCGTGTGGCGCCAGCTCGGAATCGATATCGGCCGCATGAGTCATGTCGCCGGTCACGCCTGAGGGTAAATTTCGCGTTCCCGAAGTCGTGATCGGCTTCGATTTCGGCCTAAAGCGCATCGGCGTTGCAGTAGGCGATACCCTCACCGGGACCGCGCGCCCGCTGCCAGCCATCGAGCGCAAGACTCCGGAATTGACGGAGGTCGAATGGCGAGCCGTCGAGATCGAAGTGGTCAAAGCCGGCGCCCGACAGCTCATCGTCGGCTGCCCCTATAATGTCGATGGAACGACGAGCCCCATGACCGGACGCGCCAAGGCCTTCGCCAAATCGCTCGGCGAGCGGCTCAAGTTGCCGGTCCACCTCGTCGACGAGCGCTACTCGTCGCTCGAGGCCGAGGCGGCCTTGCGTGACCGACGCAGTTCGCGCGACCGCAAACGATACGACCGGGGTGCGATCGACAGTGCTGCCGCGACGGTGGTACTCGAACGCTGGCTCGCCGGCGAACGCTGAGGGACGACAACGGATGCCTGACTCGAACCGCACGCCCACCGCCCAGTTGCGAGCAGATGGCTCATTGCGGCATCTGCTCACGCTCGAGGGCTTGCCCACCCCTGTCGTGCGCCAACTTCTCGAGCGATCGGCGCACTACGCCCGCCCCCTCTCGACGCCAGCCGCGCGTAGTAATGCGCTGGTCGGTCGCACGGTAGCCGTCATGTTTGCCGAACCCTCGACGCGCACGAGGGTGTCGTTCGAGCTCGCCGCACGCCGACTCGGCGCCGACGTCATCAACATCGAGGTTCAATTGTCCTCACGCCTCAAGGGCGAGAGCGTGCTCGACACGGTGGCAACCCTCGAAGCGATGCACGTCGATGCCTTCGTGTTGCGCGATGCCGATGCCACAGTGCCCGATCTCGTGGCCTCGCATGTGGCCGAGCACGTGAGCGTCCTGTCGGGTGGCGCGGGCAGCCAAACGCACCCGACGCAAGGCCTGCTCGATGCGCTCACTGTGCGTCAGCACAAGGGCCGCATCGAAGGTCTGCGTATCGCCATCGTCGGCGATATCCGCCACTCGCGCGTGGCGCGCTCCTCGTGGCAAGCCTTCGCAGCGCTCGGCGCAGAAGAGATTCGTATCGTCGCGCCTCAGGGACTGATGCCTGGAGAGCAGGAGTTCAAAGATTGCAAGCGTTTCACCTCACTCGAGGCTGGCATCGAGAGCTGCGATGTCGTGATGATGCTTCGCATCCAGAAAGAACGCATGACCGCTCTGTCCATCCCCGATGAGGCGAGTTACTTCGCCGAGTGGGGCCTCACGACCGAGCGCCTGCGCGCCGCCAAACCCGACGCGATCGTCATGCATCCCCAGCCCATGAATCGTGGAGTCGAGATCGCCTCCGACGTCGCAGATGGTCCGCAGTCGGTCATTCGCGATCAAGTACGACACGGCGTCGCGGTACGCATGGCAGTGCTCGAAGCCACTCTCTCCGGAGGACGCCGATGAGCGTTCAGCATCCTGCACATCGCGGCAGCATCTGCCTCGAGGACGGCAAAGTCCTCGCTCAACAATCGTTCCCCGGCGAGCAGTTCATCATTCGCATCGAAGCGCCGAAGTGTGCCGCGCGCGCCCTTCCAGGCAGCTTTGCGCACCTGACGGTCGACGACGACATCCCCATGCGACGGCCGCTGTCGATCATGCGTGCCGATCCCCGCGAGGGGTGGATCGACATCCTCTACAAAATAGTCGGTCCGGGTCTTGCGGCGCTCTCTCGGCGCCGAGTCGGTGATCAACTCTCGGTGCTCGGGCCCATCGGACGCGGTTTTGAATTGAATCCTCACCGTCCCCGACCGCTACTCATCGGCGGCGGCGTCGGAATCCCGCCCATGGTGTTCCTCGCCGAGGCACTCGCGTCCGATCGTCGAGCCGAGTGGAAACCCCTCGTGCTGATGGGATCGGAGATTCCCTTCCCGTTTCAATCCCGTCCTTCGACCATCCTCGTGCCGGGCATTCCCGACGGCGTCATCGCCTCGATGCCACTACTCGATGGCTGGGGCATTCCCTCTCGCCTTGCGAGCCGCAGCGGCTTCCCGGGGTGCTTCGACGGATTCGTCACCGAACTCGCGGCAACGTGGCTATCCACCCTCGATAAACGGGCGCATGACGAGGTCGAAATCTTTGCTTGTGGCCCTACGCCCATGCTCGAGGCCGCCGCCAAAGTGGCAGCCCGATTTGGCGTACCCTGCCAAGTCTCGCTCGAAGAATTCATGGCCTGCGCCGTGGGCGGCTGCGCCGGTTGCGCCGTTCGCGTGAAGACACCGAGCGGTCCCGCCATGAAGCGAGTCTGCGTCGACGGACCCGTGTTCGACGGCTACACCGTCTTCGACGTCTGAGTCATCGATGATTGACCGCCCCTCCGCCGCTTCGGAGCGACTGGATGCGGTGCATCGCCGCATCGGCACTGCAGCGCGAGAGGCCGGGCGATCTGTCGAGGACATCACCCTCATTGCCGTCAGCAAGCAGCAGTCCGTCGAAGCGGTCACCGCTCTTGCCGACCTCGGTCAGCGCGACTTCGGCGAGAACTACTTGCAAGAGGGTCTCGCCAAGATCGATGCCCTGCGCCACCGACATCTGATCTGGCACTTCATCGGTCAACTCCAGTCCAACAAGACTCGCCCCGTCGCCGAGCAGTTCGACTGGGTCCATACCGTCGACCGACTCAAAATCGCGGCAAGACTTTCGGAACAGCGCCCCTTCCATGCCCCGCCGCTTGCGGTCTGTGTTCAGGTCAAGCTGGGGGATGAAGACACCAAAGGCGGTGTTCAGCCTGCCGAGCTGCCGAACTTGCTCACGGCGATCGCAGCCCTGCCACGCCTTCAACTGCGCGGCCTGATGGCCATCCCGCCGGCCGAAACCGACCCAGTGCGGCAAAGACGTTGGTTCGCCGAGCTCCGTCGCCTCTTCGTCGAGGCGCGAGCCCAGCACGCGACGCTCGATACGCTCTCGATGGGCATGAGTGCCGACCTCGAAGCGGCCATCGCCGAAGGGTCCACCCAAGTCAGGATCGGCACCGCGCTCTTCGGTCAGCGTCTACAATCCCCGACATGACGGCACCTGATCTCGGTCGTGGCCTCGGCGTGCTGGGCGGTGGGCACATGGGCCGCGCCTTGGTCGAATCGCTACTCAAACAAGGCGTCGACCGATCTCGGATCAAAATTGCCGAGACTTCACCATCGACCGCCGCGACGCTCGATCGGGAGCTCGGAGTCCAAGTGGTCTCCGACAGCCCGTCCTTGTTCCCGAACATCGACACGCTGATCCTCGCCGTAAAGCCTCAGGATATGGCGTCCGCACTACAACTGTTGCGCCCACAACTCGAACAGTATCGTCCGCTCGTCATCTCGATCGCAGCCGGCCTATCTGTCGCCCAGTTACAACAGTGGTGCGGAGTTGCCGTTCCGGTCATCCGGGCGATGCCCAATCGCCCTGCTCTGTTGGACGCCGGAGCCACAGGTCTGTTTGCGCCAACAGATGTCTCCCCTGACATGAAAGCGCGCGCCGCCGGCATTCTCGCCGCAGCGGGCGAGGTCGTGTGGGTGGATGACGAATCACTCATGGACGTCGTGACGGCGATTTCGGGGAGCGGACCCGCATATTTCTTCAAATTGGCGGAGGCCCTGGCCACTGCCGGTTGCCAGCAGGGTTTGCCTGAATCCACAGCGCTGCAACTGGCGCGCGCGACACTGTACGGGGCTGGCATGATGGCGACGCGGGAAGCCGACTTGTCGGCGCTGCGGGCATCGGTCACCTCCAAAGGCGGGACGACTCAAGCCGCTTTGGACTCATTTGAACGTCAGGGGCTCGATGCCGTCGTGGCCGCAGCGGTGTACGCCGCGGTTCGTCGCGGTCGAGAGCTGTCCGACAACGCCGACAAAGGGGGTTAAACGTGCATCAGGTCGTGCTCTTTCTCTCAGAGACCCTTTTCTCTTTGCTGCTCTACGTCTTCCTGTTGCGGCTGATGCTGCAATGGGCCCGGGCGAACTTCCGCAATCCCGTCGCGGACGCCATCTTGCGCATGACCAACTGGCTCATCATGCCGTTGCGCCGCGCGTTGCCCCCCATCGGACGTCTCGACACCGCTTCGGTTGTCGCCGTATTTGCTGTCTCGCTCGTCAAAACGGCGGCGCTCAGCGTCATCCTCGCCGGCGCACTACCCGATGCCTTGCCTTGGATGTGGGCCGCAGCCATCGAGCTGCTGAGATCGGCTTTATGGCTCTATTTCTGGGCCATTTTCATCTATGCCCTAGCCTCGATGATCGCTCCGGGAGTCCGATCGCCCTTTCAAGATCTACTCGAATCGCTCTGCGAACCGGTGCTGGAGCGAATTCGAAGTGCCGTTCCGGCGATCGCGGGACTCGATCTGTCTCCGATGTGGGCCGGAATCATCATTCAAGTGTTGCTCATCCTCATTCGCTGAGCGCGCGCTACCTTACGCGGCGTCGGTCAAAGCAAGACGAAAAGGCCATTTTTTCCGCCGAAATACTGCGAAAAGTGTTTGCTAGTGCGTGGCTCTATGCTATTTTTCGCTCCGTTCGCAACGCGCAAAACAACGCGCAAACCTAAAAAACCAGGAGTATTCCAAGATGGCGAAAAAGGGTGGTCCTCCGACCAAGTCGGAAATC
>JBILWC010000045.1:0-5228 GCA_044370105.1 Steroidobacteraceae bacterium
AACTGTCGGTGGTTGGATTCGACGGTGTCGGCCCCGCGTCATGGTCGAGTTACCGCCTCACGACTTTGCGACAACCAGTGCAGCGAATGGCAGAAGCAACGCTGTCTCTCTTGCTTGATCGAATCGCTAACCCATCTTTGCCGCCCGAGCGTCGCGTGTTCTCTGGAACCCTCATCGAGGGAAGCTCTGCAAAACTGGGCTCGATATGAATACTGACGCGTTGATTTGCGTGTCCGGAACGATGCTAGACGAATCGTTGTTCTCGTATCAGGAACAACGCCTTGCGGCGAGATTACCGGTAATCATCGCAGTTCCTTCGACTGGCGAAACAGTTAAGGAAATGGCGGCCGCGATACTTGCGCGGGCACCAGCACGCTTTGCGCTCGCAGGATTATCCATGGGTGGCATCGTTGCCTTGGAAATTTGGCGTCAGGCACGTGAGCGCGTTTCGCATTTAGCGCTGATCAGCACGACGCCGCTTCCCGATCACCCGCAACGACGTTTGTTGCGCGATGTACAGGTTGCCCGGGCGTTGAATGGCGAGTTACGCAACGTGCTGATCGAGTCGATGAAACCGCTATATTTGGGTCGTCGTGCACGCTCGGATCGCAAACTTCTCGACCGAATTTTGAATATGGGACTCGCGCTTGGCGCCGAGGTATTTCGTCGCCAATCCGCGGCACTTCAAAGCCGCCCGGACAGTCGTGACACGCTGTCGTCGATCGACTGCCCTAGCTTAGTCATATGCGGCAGAGAGGACGCAATCTGCCCCTTCGAACTACACATCGAAATGTGGCGACGACTTCCGCGCGCAGATCTCGCCGTGTTGGCGGAATGCGGTCATTTACCCACGCTGGAACAGCCCGAAGTGGTATCTCAGCATTTGCAAACTCTTTTGGAACGCACATGAAAAACTCGGTTGATCGAATTCTGACGACGCACGTCGGTAGTTTACCGCGCTCCAAAGCGGTGACAGACGTAGTTTTCGGCCGCGAGCGTGGTGACGCTATCGGCCCTGCCGCATTCGAATCGGTGATCCGTCACGCCGTAACAGATGTCGTTGCGCGTCAACGACAAGCGCATGTCGACGTCGTCAGCGATGGCGAAATGAGCAAGATTAGTTACGCCACCTATATTAAAGATCGTTTGACCGGATTCGATGGTGATAGCTCTCGTGACCCACCTGCGGATCTAGAAGATTATCCACAGTTTTTGGCGAAACTCGCTAAGAGCGGTGGTACACCTGCATATCGACGTCCGCGCTGCATCGGCGAAATTCGCCCGAAAGACGCACGTCCACTGCAGGATGACATCATGTGGTTCGACGAAGCATTGTCGAACGCCGCGGCGCGTCACGACGCTCCGATCGAAGCGTTTATGAATTCGGCGTCGCCGGGCGTGATCGCACTTTTCCAGCCCAACGAGCACTACCCGTCACACGAACGATATTTGGAGGCGATTGCCGAGGCGATGCGAGTTGAGTACGAGGCGATCGTCGCCGCGGGCTATGTGCTGCAAATCGACGCACCAGACTTAGGACTTGGTGGACACACGCTATTTAAGCGTCGCCCGCTGGAGGAATATCGAAAACTCGCCGAACTGCATGTCGAGGTTTTGAATCACGCGCTGCGTAACTGCCCGGCCGATCGTTTACGGATGCATATTTGTTGGGGCAACTATGAGGGTCCGCATCACCACGACGTACCGATGGACGTCGTGCTGCCGATCGCGTTGAAGGCCAAGCCGCAAGCCCTCCTGTTTGAAGCCTCGAACCCGCGTCATGCACACGAGTGGATATGTTTCCGTGACACCCATATCCCAGACGATAAAATTCTTATTCCGGGCGTACTCGATTCGGTCACAAACTTCATCGAGCACCCACTGCTAGTTTCAGAACGGATCGAACGATTTGCGTCGATCGTCGGTCGCGAGCGCGTGATTGCAGGCACAGACTGCGGCTTCTCGACTTTTGCAGGCTTTGGTGTGATCGATCCGGACATCGTCTACGCCAAACTCGCATCGATGGCTGAAGGAGCGCGAATCGCCTCGGCGCGCCTCTGGACCGCGCGGCACTGAGAAATCATCATGAATTCGATTCTCGATTTGCATCCTCCCATTGACGAACACGTATTACGCGCACGCCTGGTCCGCTACGAGGAACTGCGCCCGTGCACTAACGCCTTCATAGACACCCGCACACCGGGCAGCGATCGGAAAGAAAACTTCACCATCATCGGCCCCGGTGTTGCCGAGAATCCCGAGCAACATGTCCACATCCGCATCCCACACGGATTCAATATCGGTGGTGCGCGCCAGCCGCCGGGCTGCACGAATTCACAGCACAGTCACAAAACGGCCGAAGTGTTCGTAATCCATGAAGGCGGCTTCCGCTTCAAAACCGGCGTCGATGGTAGCGCGGGGTCGATCGATCTCGCGCCCGGTGACGTAATCTCGATTCCGATCGACGCGTTCCGTGGCTTCGACACGGTGGGTACGGTATCTAGTTTCATGTTTTCGGTTTTGGGCGGTGATGATCCGGGCCGCGTGCTGTGGGCGCCCTACGTTTTTGAACAAGCACAGGAACACGGGCTCGTCCTCCTTCAAAGCGGTCGACTGATCGATCGTCGACGCGGCGATAATATTCCGCTCGACGATCCACCGGTCCGCGCTACCTCGCCCGAACAAGTCGCGCGACTCAAGGTTTTGGACGATGCGGGCATCGCAGCATGCACCGTACGACGCGACGATTTAGGTCAGTGCACTGGCGGGCCGTTCGCGGATTTACCAGGCGTACGCGAATCGGCAGTGATCGGGCCGGCCAATCCCGCGGAGTCGATGCCGGCCGCGCCGCTCTCCTGGTTACACGGGTTTCATTTGCGCGCCTTGAACCTCGAGGTCGGTGCGTCGCTACCTTGGCATCAACGCCTAGAAGAGGAGGTGCTAATGGTGCACAAAGGCATGCTTCGCGTTGATTGGGCGGGCGGCTACTTTGATCTTTGCGCCGGCGATACTTTTACTGTACCCATCGGACTACAGCGCCGCTTCAAAAACGTCGGGGACTCGTCCGTTAGGTGCTATGTGGTTCGCGGTGGCGATCACCCTGCCGCACCTGTTTTCAAATGATCTGTTCGATCCTCGATATCTTTAAGATTGGAATCGGCCCCTCGAGCAGCCACACCATGGGTCCGATGGTTGCGGCCAAGACGTTCGTCAATGAACTTGTGCGTAGCGAGTTACTTACTTCAACCGCCTCAATCACAACAGATTTATTTGGCTCATTAGGATTAACGGGACTTGGCCATCAAACACACCGCGCTGTGATGCTTGGTCTCAGCGGCGAGGAACCGGCGAGCGCATTGCCTGAGAGATGCGCGTCGCTACTGGATTCAGTTCGGAAAACCGGCCGTTTAAAAATACTCGATCGACACGAAGTCCCGTTTGATGCCGACCTACATCTGCATTTTCATCAGCGACACTCGTTGCCATTGCATGCCAACGGCCTACGTTTTACGGCCACCGGCTCGGATGGCGCGACGCTGCTGTCCAAGGACTTCTATTCGATCGGCGGTGGTTTTGTCGTGTGCGCCGACGACTGGCCCGTAACAGATTCCGAAGCCGGATCGGTCGCAGTCCCGCTACCGTTCGAGTCGGCGCAAATGCTGCTCGCACGCTGTCGCGAAACCGGTCTCTCGATTGCCGAGGTAGTGTTACATAACGAAACTATCTGGCGATCGGGCGCGGCAACCCGCAGCGCATTACACACGATTTGGGCCACGATGGAATCCTGTATTCGGCGGGGTCTGACCACCGAGGGCGAGCTGCCCGGGCAGCTGCGTATTACTCGGCGTGCCGCCGCCTTGCATCGAGCGCTTGATCCGACAGGGCACCATTCTAACTCACTCGAACGACTGAGCGCCTACGCGATTGCCGTCAACGAAGAAAACGCTGCGGGACATCAAGTCGTCACAGCACCGACTAACGGCGCAGCCGGAATCCTTCCCGCCGTACTTGCACACTATTCATGGCATCACCCGAATTCAACCGAAGACGGTGTCGTGACCTTTTTGGCCACCGCAGGAGCGATCGGCACGCTTTATAAGAGAAATGCCTCCATCTCAGGAGCAGAAATGGGGTGTCAAGGCGAGGTTGGCGTAGCGTGTTCTATGGCCGCTGCGGGGCTCGCTGCGGCATTGGGCGCCAGCAACGAACAAATCGAAAATGCCGCCGAAATCGGCATGGAACATAACCTCGGATTAACTTGTGACCCTGTCGGCGGGCTGGTCCAGATTCCCTGTATCGAGCGTAACGCGATGGGTGCGGTGAAGGCGGTGAATGCTGCACAACTCGCTCTTCGCGGTAATGGCCGCCATCATGTGACGCTCGATCAAGTGATCGCGACAATGCGTCAAACCGGGCTGGATATGGCATCAAAATATAAGGAAACCTCACTCGGTGGACTCGCAGTAAATGTGCCGTCGTGCTGAGATTAATCGTAGGTTTGTTTATAGCACTCAGGTTTGAAATCTCTATCGCACAAACAGCGACACCAACGACAGAGATCACCGCGCTCGCACCGCTCTACGCCGATCTCGATCGATTATTAATCACGTATCGAAATGACGGACTAAGACTGTCAGCATTGATAGTCAAACCGAAACATGCGGCTCGACCGCTGCCGATTTTGATTGCGAATCATGGATTTCACCCCGATCCACCACGCTACGGGTTCATTAACTCACAGCAAAATGAAAGGCCCGGAAAGTATTACGGCGCCATTCCGACGGCGTTCGCACGCCGTGGATTTGCAGTCATCATGGCCGACTATCGCGGTCACAATACATCTGAGGGTTACGAATTCACGCGCTTACCGAACGCACCGGACCTATACGCTACTGATGTGCTAGCACTATTAAGCGCTCTATCAATAATCGACGGCCTGCGCACCGACTGTATCTTCGTGTGGGGTCATTCAATGGGCGCTCATGTATCTCTACGAACGATCGTCTCCCATGAAGGTATTCGCGCCGTGTCGCTCTGGTCTCTAGCCTCGTCCGTTAAAGATTGGTCAGCGATTCTGGATCGCGCTCGACAGTTACCACCTATCGTGATCCGACACTCAATTAACGACTCTGTTTCTCCTGTCATAAACTCCTATAATCTTGCAGCATATCTACGCAGTCGACGCATAAATCCTGAGACAACTTTTGAGGACTCCGTGCTTCATTTTT
>JBILWC010000023.1:0-41100 GCA_044370105.1 Steroidobacteraceae bacterium
GGCGAACGGATCCTTGGCGAGTTGCTTGATGCCGAGGCTGATGCGCTCGCGCTCGGGATCGATGGCGAGCACCATCGCTTCGATCGTCTGACCCTTCTGGAAGCTGCGAACAGCCTCTTCGCCCGGGATGTCCCAGGAGATGTCGGAGAGGTGCACGAGACCGTCGATGTTGCCCGAGAGGCCGATGAAGATGCCGAAGTCGGTGATCGACTTGATCTGACCCGACACCTTGTCGCCGCGGTTGAAGTTCTCGGAGAACTCACGCCACGGATTCGGGACGCACTGCTTGAGGCCGAGGCTGATGCGGCGACGCTCTTCGTCGCAATCGAGCACCATGACTTCGACTTCCTGACCTGTCTGCACCACCTTGGCCGGATTGACGTTCTTGTTGGTCCAATCCATTTCCGACACGTGCACGAGACCTTCGACGCCGTCCTCGATCTCCACGAACGCGCCGTAGTCGGCGATGTTCGTGACCTTGCCGAACACGCGGGTGTTGGGCGGGTAACGACGATTGATGCTCTCCCACGGATCGGCGCCGAGCTGCTTGAGGCCGAGGCTGACGCGCGAACGCTCGCGGTCGAACTTGAGGATGCGCACTTCCACTTCGTCACCGACCTTGACCACTTCGGAAGGATGCTTGACGCGCTTCCAGGCCATGTCGGTGATGTGCAGCAGACCATCGATGCCGCCGAGGTCGACGAACGCACCGTAGTCGGTGAGGTTCTTGACCGTGCCGCGCACGACCGAGCCTTCTTGGAGGTTGTCCATGAGGGCGCTGCGCTCGGCAGAGAACTCTTGCTCGACGACTGCGCGACGCGACACAACGACGTTGTTGCGCTTCTGATCGAGCTTGATGACCTTGAACTCGAGCGGCTTGTTTTCGAGATAGGCCGTATCGCGAACCGGACGAACGTCGACGAGTGAGCCCGGCAAGAACGCGCGAACGTGCTCGATTTCGACGGTGAAGCCGCCCTTTACGCGACCCGTGATGATGCCGATGACGATCTCGCCCTTGGAGAAGGCGTCCTCGAGACGCGTCCAGGTTCGAGCGCGCTTGGCTTTGTCGCGTGAGAGACGCGTTTCGCCGGTGCCATCTTCGACGGCGTCGAGAGCAACCTCGACCATTTCACCGACGGTGACTTCGATCTCTCCCCGCTCATTCTTGAACTGTTCGACGGGAATGACGGCCTCGGATTTGAGACCGACGTTGACGATGACCATGTCGCTGCCGACATCGACCACCAGACCAGAGAGAATTTGGCCCGGGCGAATACGCTGGCTGGCCAGACTCTGTTCGAACAGTTGTGCAAAAGATTCAGTCATTTGTATTTACTCATGCGATGCAAAGGGCATCGCGCCTGTTATCCCGATCGCCACGTTTCGTGGAACCACGGGGTTGACGACACAGCCGAGCGACGAGCACCCAGCCACCCAAAACCGATCGAATTCCGTGAGGGTCAGCGCCAGAGGGCGCGCGAACGTCCGAGTTCGATCACCCGTTCGACGATCTCGTCGACCGGCACACCGGTCGAGTCGATCACGAACGCGTCGGACGCAGGCCTGAGCGGTGCCACGCTGCGGGTTGAATCCCGCAGGTCGCGCTCGGCGATCTCCCGCGAAAGGGCGGCGAGACTAACACCAGAATCCTTGTCTTTCAACTGCTTATAGCGCCTCAGGGCCCTCTCGTCGGCGCTCGCCGTGAGGAAGATTTTGAGGGGGGCGTCGACGAAAATGACCGTCCCCATGTCCCGGCCGTCGGCGATCAAACCTGGGGGTCGGGCGAACGAACGCTGACGGTCGGTCAGGGCCGAGCGAAGCTCCGGCCAAGCGGCCACCCGAGAGGCACCCTGCCCCGTCTCCTCCGCCCGTACGAGCCCCGTGACGTCCCGTCCCGAGAGCTCGATCCGCTCCTCGCCGTCCGTGTTGGCGCCAAAGACGACGTCCATGGTCCGGGCCAAGGCGACATGGCCCGCAACGTCATCGGCGGGAATCCCCTTCAATTGCCCGGAGATCGCCACCAGTCGGTAGAGCGCTCCGCTGTCGAGCAAATGCCAGCCCAAGCGCTGCGCAAGCCGTCGACACACCGTCCCTTTGCCCGAGCCCGAGGGTCCATCGATGGCAACGACGGGGGAACCCGGTGTCTTCGAGATGGGCTCCACCGCTCAGCCCCGGGATCCCGCAGGACCGCCTTCGATCGCAAGTCCGCACTCGCCGGCGAGTGCGGCGAACCCGGGAAACGAGGTCGCGACGTTGGCGGTATCCAGAATTTCGATGTCTCCCTGCGCCTGGAGCGAGGCGACCGCGAACGACATGGCGATACGGTGATCGCCATGGCTGTCGACTCGGCCGGCCTTGAACACGGGCCCCGGACCACCACGTCCCTCGAGGCGCATGCCATCAGCCAGTAATCGATGCGGGATACCCAAAGCCGAAAGCCCTTCGGACATCGTCGCGAGACGGTCGCTTTCTTTGACGCGAAGCTCTTCGGCACCTCGCAGCACCGAGGTGCCCTCTGCGCAGGCTGCAGCAATGAAAAATGCCGGAAACTCATCGATCGCCACGGGCACGAGATCGACGGGAACCTCGATTCCGCGCAACTTCGAGGGTCGAACGAGAAGATCGGCCGTTGGCTCCGGGCCCCGCGTCGCGAGATCTGAAACAGTGATGTCTGCTCCCATGGCGCGGAGGATGTCGAGCAGACCCGTCCGGGTCGGGTTCATGCCGACACCCCGCAATTCGAGCGAGCCTTGCTCGGCGATGCAGCCGGCGACCAAAAAAAACGCGGCGGATGAGAAATCGCCCGGAACGACGACATGGGTACCCCTAAGACGTTGTCCGCCCCGCAGGCTGATCGTCGAACCGTCGCGCTGAATTTCGACACCGAAGCACTCGAGCATTCGCTCGGTATGGTCCCGCGTTCTGGCAGGTTCGGTCACCCGCGTGATACCCGTCGCTCGGAGCGCCGCCAGAATGATTGCCGACTTCACTTGGGCGCTCGCCATCGGCATCTTGAAATCGATCGCGCGCAGCTCGGGCGTCCCGCGAATCACGACGGGCGGCTTGCCATCGCGAGTCTCGATACGCGCCCCCATCAACCGCAGCGGCGCAGCCGCGCGCTCCATCGGTCGTCGCATCAGCGACTGATCACCGACGAGGATGGAATCAAAGTTTTGTCCCGCCAGTAGCCCCATGAACAGACGCATGGCGGTGCCGGCGTTGCCCATATCGAGAGACTGCTCGGCGCCGCGAAGACCCTCCACGCCCACGCCCTCCACACGAACGCGAGAGCCCTGTTGCGAGTCGATCTTCACGCCGAGCGCGCGCAACACGTTCAAGGTGGCGAGGCAGTCCTCACTTTCTAGAAAACCCTCGACCGTGGTCACGCCATCGGCGATCCCGCCAAGCATGAGCGCGCGATGCGAGACGGATTTGTCACCGGGAACTTGAATGCTGCCGGCGATCGCCCGTCGGGGCGAGACGATCCAGCGATCTTGAGCGAGAGCGGTCACAGCACCGCGCGCGGATAGGAGCCGAGTATCCGAAACAACGAGGCTCGAGACTTCAGCCCGGCGAGCGCTCGGGAGAGCGCCGGATCGTCTCGATGACCCTCAAGGTCCATGAAAAACACGTAGTCCCATTTTCGGCGTTGCGACGGTCGAGACTCGATGCGCGTGAGACTTACGCGATTCTTTGCGAGCGGCTCGAGCAATCGATGCAAGGCGCCGGGCGATTCGGTGTGTCCGGTCGACACGAGCAGCGTCGTTCGATCGTTACCGCTCGATCCGAATGTGCGTCTGCCAATGACCAGGAAACGCGTGGTGTTATCCGGTCGATCTTCGATATCCGCCGACAAGATGGTGAGACCATAAACCTCTGCGGCCGTCTCACCGGCGATCGCGGCCGTACCCTTTTCGTCGCGCGCACGCCGAGCCGCCTCCGCATTGCTCGACTCCGCGATCAACTCGACGTCCGGCAGGGTTTCTTTGAGCCACTGGCGGCATTGGGCGAGCGACTGCGGGTGGCTGCAGATGCGTTTGACCTCACGCAAGCTGCGCATCTTGCCCATGAGGTTTTGGCGAATGCGCATCTCGACCTCGCCACAGATGTGCAGCGGCGAGGTCAAAAAACGATCAAGCGTGTGATTGACGCTGCCCTCGGTGGAGTTTTCGATGGGCACGACTCCGAAGTCGGCGTGACCCGCCTCCACTTCGTGGAACACCTCGTCGATGGTCGAGAGCGAGAGTGCACGCGCGGAGTGACCGAAATGTTTGTACACCGCTGCTTGCGAGAACGTCCCCTCGGGCCCGAGGAATCCGACCTTCAACGGCTCTTCCTGAGCGAGACAGGCGGACATGATTTCGCGGAATAGCCGGACCACCTCTTCGTCACGCAAGGCGCCTGTCGCGCGGGCCGATGCATTGCGCTCGAGCGCCATGCGCAGGACCTGTGACTCGCGCTCGGGCCGGTAGAAATCGACGAGTCGTCCCGCTTTGCCCTTCGAAACCCCCACCTTCCGAGCCAGACGAGCACGCTCGTTGAGCAATTCATGCAAGCGACGATCGACCTCGTCGATTTGGGTACGCAGCCCGGCGATCTCTCCGGGAGCCTGACGTTTGGCTCGGCTCTTGGAGGGGGTCTTCTTGCTGCGACGGGCCATGATGAATTCCGTGGAACTAGAGCACTCGGGCCGAGAGTACGCCGTCGATCGCCCGAATGCGACCGAGCAACGAGCGGTCCACCGCACCTTCGACGTCGATGAGCGTATACGCCACCTCGCCGCGTGACTTGTTGAGGAGCTCGGAAATGTTAATACCCGCTTCGGCGAGCAAGGTGGACATTTGTCCCACCATGTTGGGGACATTGCTGTTGGCGACGGCAATACGCGACGTGCCGGCGAGTCGCGGCAAGTTGGCGTCCGGGAAATTCACGCTATGCCGGATGTTGCCGTTCTCGAGGTAGTCGCGCAGCGTATCGGCCGCCATGACCGCGCAGTTTTCCTCGGCCTCGCCGGTCGACGCGCCGAGGTGGGGCAATGCCACCACTTTGCGATGACCCTTCAATGCGTTCTTGGGAAAGTCGCATACGTAGGCATGCAGATGACCGGCATCGAGTGCCGCTATCACCGCCGCGTCGTCCACGATGGGCGCTCGAGAAAAATTGAGCAACACGCCACCCTTGGGCATCAGGGCGATACGGCTCGCATTGACGAGCCCACGAGTCGCTTCGACGAGGGGTACGTGCACCGAGATGAACTGGCTCCGCGCAAAAAGATCGTCGAGAGACAGCGCCTGTTCGATGGACGACGACAACTGCCACGCCCGCTGTACCGTGATCTGGGGGTCGTAACCGATGACACGCATGCCGAGTCGCTCGGCGACGTTGGCGACCTCGACACCGATCGCGCCGAGTCCGATGACCCCGAGCGTGCGCCCCGGCAACTCGAAACCTGCGAAATCTTTTTTGCCCTTCTCGGTGGCCTCGTCGATGGTTTTGTCATCGCCCGCAAGCGTCCGCGCGAAATCCCAAGCTTGAACAATGTTGCGCGCCGCAAGAAAGAGCCCCGCGACGACGAGTTCTTTGACGGCGTTGGCATTGGCGCCCGGCGAGTTGAACACCGGTATGCCCCGTTTCGTCAGCGCCGTCACCGGAACGTTATTGGTCCCCGCGCCTGCGCGAGCGACGGCCAAGACAGACGGTGCGAGCGCCATGCTGTGCATATCGGCCGATCGAACGAGAATCGCATCCGGTTCCGAGATGGCCGAGGCCACTTCGTAACGGTCGCGAGGCAGTCGCTCGAGTCCCCGCAGACTGATGTTGTTCAGCGTCTGGATCCGAAAAGCCATGCGAGCCCTCACCCGTGTCGACGCTGGAAATCACCCATGAACGCAATCAGGGCTTCGACGCCTGCGAGCGGCATCGCGTTGTAGATCGAGGCGCGCATGCCGCCGACCGAGCGGTGCCCCTCGAGGTTGGCGAGCCCCACCTTTGCCGCTTCGGCACAAAACACTTTTTCGAGATCGGCGTTCGGAACGGTGAACGGCACGTTCATCCACGAGCGACACTCGCGCGCCACGGGGCTTCGGTAAAAGCCCGAACCGTCGATGGCCGCATAGAGCTTCTCGGCTTTGATGCGATTACGCTCGCCAATGACCGAAAGTCCTCCTTGACGCTTGAGCCAAGCGAACACGAGCCCTGCCATGTAGATGCCGAAAGTCGGTGGCGTGTTGAGCATCGAACTTTCTTTGGCCATGGCCGCATAGTCCCAGATCGGTGGTGTACCTTCGCGCGCCTTGCCGATGAGATCTTCGCGGACGATGACGACGACGAGTCCCGACGGTCCGATGTTCTTTTGCGCTCCGGCGTAAATGAGACCGAAACGGCTGACGTCGATGGACCGTGACAGGATCGTCGAGGACATGTCCGCAACGATCGGCGCATCACTTTTCGGGATGTACGCAAACTCGACGCCGCCAATTGTTTCGTTCGGCGTGTAATGAAGGTAGGCCGCACCCGGCGTGACGCTCAACGAGGCCTCCGCCGGGACGGTGGAATAATTTGAAGCGGCTTCATCGGCGATGACATTGACCTTGCAGAAGCGCTTCGCTTCGACGATCGCCTTCTTCGACCACGCGCCGGTATTGACGTAGTCCACGACCGACTCGGAGGTCGCGAGATTTTGCGGAATGGCGGTGAACTGCCCGGTGGCGCCACCTTGCAGGAAAAGCACTTTGTAGTTCGGCGGAATCGACATGAGCTCGCGAAGATCGCTCTCCGCTCGTCCGGCCACGGCAACGAAGGGCTTGCTGCGGTGGCTGACTTCCATGACCGACATGCCGCTGCCCTGCCAATCGAGAAGCTCGTCTCTCGCCTGCTCGAGTACTTCGAGGGGCAAGGTGGCGGGGCCCGCCGCGAAATTGAACACGCGCATCGGGATCACCTTCTAAGAAAAATCAATGAACGTTGGGAGCGTCGGGTGGATTCGGCGCGGCGTCTTCGGTTCCGGCCGTTGCGCCCTCACCCGAGGCCAGTTGATCGTCATCGCCCAGGGAGTCGATGCCCTCGACGCTGACGAGGCGTTCGCCCTCGTCGAGTCGGATGAGTCGGACCCCTTGGGTGTTTCGGCCGACGATCGAGATCTCCGAGACACCCGTGCGAACGAGCGTACCGTTTGAACTGATCATCATGATTTCCTGGTCGGTCTGAACCTGCAGCGCCGCGACCGTCGAGCCGTTTCGTTCCGTCGTTTGCAACGCGATCACACCCTGCCCACCGCGACCGTGCAACGGGAAATCTTCGAGCGGAGTGAGCTTGCCGTAACCGTTCTCGCTCGCCGTGAGGATGAGGCCATCGCCGACGACGACCAGGGAGATGACTTCCTGACCCTCGGCGAGCTTGATGCCGCGAACGCCGGTGGCGTCACGGCCCATGGGACGGACTTCGTCTTCCTTGAAGCGAATGGCTTTACCACCGCTCGAGCACAGGATGATGTCGCGCGTGCCATCGGTGAGGCCGACGCCGACGAGACGGTCGCCGTCGCGCAAATCGACGGCGATGATGCCGGACGGACGCGGACGCGAATACGCCGACAACGGTGTCTTCTTGACCGTGCCGTGACTCGTAGCCATGAACACGAAGTTTTCGTCGTCGAACTGCTTGATGGGCAGCACCGCGTTGATCTTCTCGCCCTCCTCGAGCGGCATGAGGTTGACCAGCGGTTTTCCGCGAGCACCGCGACCAGCTTGAGGCAATTCGAATACGCGGATCCAGTAAACCCGCCCGCGATTGGAGAAGCACAGCAACGTATCGTGGGTATGCGCCACGAACAGCTTCTCGACGAAATCTTCGTCCTTGACGGCCGTCGCCGTCTTGCCTCGACCACCGCGACGCTGCGCCTGGTATTCGGTGAGCGGCTGGCTCTTCGCATAGCCGGTATGCGAGAGCGTGACCACGACGTCTTGCGGTTCGATCAAATCTTCGGTGGCAAGGTCGATGTGGTCGAGGTTGATCTCGGTACGACGCGTATCGCCATATTCGTCGCGGATGGCGATGAGCTCCCCTTTGACGACCTCGGTGAGTCGCTCGGGGCGGGCCAAGATATCGGTGAGGTCGGTGATGAGCGACAGCAATTCGGCATATTCCGCGACGATTTTGTCCTGCTCGAGCCCGGTGAGGCGATTGAGCCTCATGTCGAGGATGGCCTGAGCCTGAGTGTCGCTCAGGCGATAACCGGAGCCATCGGAGCGCAATCCGAGTTCGGCTGCCAGATCTTTGGGGCGGGTCGACACGTTGTTGGCGCGAGCGAGCATCTCGGGCACCGCGCCGGATGACCAGCTTCGACCGAGCAAGCCGGCTTTCGCCTCGGCAGGCGTCGGTGACGCTTTGATGAGCGCAATGACTTCGTCGATGTTCGCGAGCGCGACCGCTAAACCCTCGAGGATGTGGGCGCGGTCTCGAGCCTTCGCGAGGTCGAACACCGTGCGACGGGTAACCACCTCGCGCCGGTGACGAATGAAGGCCTCCAGCATTTCTTTGAGGGACAACAGTCGGGGCTGACCATCGACCAACGCCACCATGTTGATGCCGAAGACCGTCTCGAGAGGCGTCTGGGCATAGAGATTATTGAGCACGACTTCGGCGTTTTCGCCGCGGCGCAGCTCGATCACGATGCGCATTCCATCTTTGTCGGACTCGTCGCGAAGACCGTCGTTGGCGATCCCTTCGATGAGCTTTTCGCGGACGAGGTCGGCGATACGCTCGATCAAGCGAGCCTTGTTCACCTGATAAGGCAGTTCCGTGACGATGATCGCCTGCCGATCGCCTTTGCCCACGTCCTCGAAGTGAGTGCGCGCGCGGATGGACAGCCGCCCTCGCCCCGACTTGTAGGCGCTGACGATTCCCGCGGCGCCATTGATGATGCCCGCCGTCGGGAAATCGGGGCCCGGGACGTGCTGCATCAGGGTCGAAAGCGAAATCTCGGGATCTTCGATCACGGCGAGACACGCGTTGACGATTTCCGTGAGGTTGTGGGGCGGAATGTTGGTCGCCATACCCACGGCGATACCCGAAGACCCGTTGACGAGCAGGTTGGGGACGCGCGAGGGCATCACCGCAGGTTCCGTCAAAGATTCGTCGTAGTTCGGAACGAAATCGACGGTCTCGCGATCGATGTCGGCGAGCAACTCGCCCGCCATGCGCGACATGCGCACTTCGGTATAACGCATGGCCGCCGGCATGTCGCCGTCGACGGATCCGAAGTTGCCTTGACCGTCGACCAGCAGGTAACGCATCGAGAATGGCTGCGCCATGCGCACAATGGCGTCGTAGACCGCAGAGTCGCCGTGCGGGTGGTACTTGCCGATGACATCGCCGACCACACGCGCGGATTTTTTGTACGGCTTGTTGTACTCGTTGCCGAGTTCGCGCATCGCATAGAGGACGCGCCGATGCACCGGCTTGAGACCGTCTCGCACATCGGGGAGCGCACGTCCGACGATCACGCTCATGGCGTAATCGAGATAGGACTGACGCATCTCGTCTTCGAGGGTGACTGGCAGGACTTCTCGGGCGATTTCGCTCATTCGACGGTCGCTATTTTCATTCGAAAACGAGTGCGAAATAGTACCATAGGGCACCCTTGAATTGTGGCTGGAACGAGCCTCCCATGAACGACTCCCACAACGCCCAACCCACGGGCTCGAAAGCCGATGAGGCCGAACTCGCGAAGTTCGATGCCATCGCTCACCGCTTCTGGGATCCAAAGGGAGAGTTCGGCACGCTCCACGCCCTCAATCCCGCGCGAATGACGTTCATCAGCGAGCGCGCCGCCCTGCGAAAACCACACGAAAAGGTCCGCGTCGCCGACGTCGGTTGCGGAGGCGGATTACTCGCCGAGGCGCTGGCCCGTGCAGGCGCAGCGGTCACGGCAATCGATCTCGCCCCATCCATGATCGAGGTCGCCAAGCTGCACGCCTCGGGCGAGCACCTCGATATCGACTATCGCGTGCAATCAGTGGAGACGCTGGCGACCGAGGCGGCAGGCACCTTCGATGTCGTCACCTGCATGGAGATGCTCGAGCATTTGCCCGACCCAGGCTCCGTCATTGATCCCTTGGCGCGATTGCTGAAACCCGCGGGCTCCCTCTTCGTGTCGACGCTCAACCGAAATTTCCGATCGTTCATGATGGCAATCATCGGCGCCGAATACGTCACGCAGCTTGTCCCGCGGGGAACCCACGAGTACGAGCGGTTGATTCGACCTTCGGAACTCGCCCGATGGGCACGCGATGCGAATCTCGTCATCGAAGAATTCGCGGGTCTCGAATACAACCCGATCACTCGATCCGCCCGGTTGACCCGTGACGTGTCGGTCAATTATCTCGCCCATCTTCGACGAGCGGACTCCGCCAAGTGACTTCGGCCGCTGCGACGACGCCCGCCTCGTTCGGGGGTGACCGCGATTGGTTGCTGCGTTTTTGTCCGCCCCATGTCTCACGGCCGCTGTCCGCGCTCTTCGAAATCGAGCAAGAGGTCTCAGGGAGCCTCAAGAGCGGCCTCGAACATTCCGTCGCGCACGCACGACTCGAGTGGTGGAACGAAGAATTGATCCGTCTCGCGCAAGGATCGCCGCGGCATCCCGCCACGCGCACACTCGCATCGGTCGCGATCGCGCGCGGCACGACGCCGCCCGATCTCACCGCCCTCGTCGAACACGTGCGAGTCGATCTCGCTTGTGTCGCTTTTCTCTCGCGCAACGAACTCGATGAGCATCTGGCCAACTGGGGCCGAAGCGTTTTCAGAGCAGCGGCCCTGCTCGACTCGAATGCAGTCTCGACGCTCGAATCGAACGCAGTCCCGACATCCGCGGCGATGCATTCCAATCGCTCCACGGCAGAGCGACTCGCGGCAAGCGCCGGCTTGCTCGTTCGCGAACTCGAACTGCTTGACGATTTTTCCTCCCATGCCATCGCTGGCCGCATCTACGTGCCGCTCGGCGATCCTCCCGAACCGTATGCGCCGTGGGTGGCCCACCCCCTGTCCGAGAGCGAATCCCTGGTGCTGACGTTCCGTCGAGAAGCGATTCGGCGTCGACTCAAAGAGATCGCCTCGGAGATCACGCCGTCCGAACGTCCGGCCCTGAGAATTCCGTTGCTCTGGATGGCGTTCGCCGCCACCCGAGACCGCAGCGACTCTGCCCTTCTCTCACCCCTGCGGCGTACCATCGCCGCATGGCGTGGTGCGTTGGCACTCTCGCGAGGCCGTCTGCCCGCTGCGCTTTTTTGAAGGACGAACGACGAATGCTCAACAATCCGACCGACTTCGATCCACGCCGAGTCACCATCAACGATCACGAACTTGCCGGGCGGGTGATCGCGATCACCGGTCCGACCGCAGGGATCGGACACGCCTTGGCCCTGGAGTGCGCAAGGCGTGGCGCGGAGGTCATCCTCATCGGGCGCAATGTCAAAAAATTGGAAGCGGTACACGCCGAGATCTCGGCTCTGAAAACCCGTCTCGGCGAGGCCGTACCCGAACCCTGCATCGCTCCTCTCGATCTGGAGCGAGCGGTTGCGGGTGATTTCGATTCGATCGCGAACGCGGTGCTGCAACGATGGGGACGACTCGATGGTCTCGTGCTTAACGCAGCTTTGCTCGGCGTCCTCGCACCCGTCGAAGATTACGACGTCCCGACTTGGGTCAAAGTCATGCACGTCAACGTCACGGCAAACTTTGCTTTGACACAAGTGCTTTTGCCGTCGCTTCGCGCGTCGGCCGACGCCTCGGTGCTGTGCCTCTCGAGCAGCGTGGGTCGTCGTGGCAGAGCGTACTGGGGCGCGTACAGCGTCTCGAAATTCGCCCTGGAAGGACTCATGCAAACCTTGGCCGACGAACTCGAGAAAACGACCGTACGGGTCAACTCGATCAATCCCGGTCGAGCCCGCACCCAGATGCGCCGACAGGCCTTCCCGTCGGAGGCGCTCGAGTCGCTGCCGCTACCCGAAACGCTCACCGCGCCGATGGTCGCGATGCTCGGGCCACAATCGCGCGGCGTTACAGGTCGGACGCTGGAGGCTCAGTAGTTCTTCCGGGAGAACTCTCGAGCGCTTGGGCTTCTTCAGCGCTCAAAGTTCGAAAGTGGCCACGGGCCAGATCGCGCGTCAGTGCCAACGGTCCAAGACTCGTTCGCTGGATCCGGCTGACCAGCGCACCCTGCCGTTCGAATAATTGACGAATATCTTTGCCGCTCGCCCCGATCGCGATGATTTGGTACCAGCGGTTGAGTCCCTCGGGCTCCGCATCCGAACCCTCGACCGAGATCACCTCGACCGTCCTGCCATCATCGAGCTCGCCGCGAGCGAGCGTGGCGAGCCGTGCCTCGTTCAACTCGCCTCGTACTCGCACGAGAAATTCCGTTTCCCATCGACGCACGCGACGCTGCAGGCGCTCGGCAAGTTCGCCGTCCGTCGTGACGAGTTCAAGTCCACCGTCGACCCTCGGCATGGGCGACACGGCAAGAAATCGGCGACCGGCGCGTCGAGGTAAACGCGAATAGAGCCCCTCGGTCAGTGATTCGCCCGTCGATCGATGGCAGAGGAATACCGTCGTTTCCTTGCTGAGCCGAGACGCATCGCGACTGCGGCGCACGACACGATTGTCCACGCGGAGTTCGTCTCGGCCAATGACCCTCGAACCCAACTCGGCGATCGCACCATTGACGGTAACACGACCCGCCCGAATCCACTCTTCGGCCTCTCTACGCGAGGCCAGGCCCGCCTGGGCCAAGACTTTCTGGATTCGCTCTCCGGTCTGCGCAGGCTCCGCAGCCCGAGCGCGACTGCCTGACGGCTTGCGGCCGCCCGACTTCGGGCGCTCACGCCTGCTCATCGTCCTCGCCAGTGTCGGAAGCAACGACCGACTCCTCGGTCGCAGCGACCGTCTCGGTCGTATCGGCCACCGCCAGCGTCAGCTGCGGATTCAGATCGATCATTTGTTTGATTTCCGCAAGCGGCGGCAACTCATCGAGCGCGCGCAGTCCAAAATAATCGAGGAAACTGCGGGTCGTTCCCAACAACTCGGGGTGTCCCGGTACATCTCGATGCCCGACCACCCGAATCCACTCGCGCTCCATCAAGGTTTTGACGATGTTCGGGTTGACCGCGACGCCACGAACCGACTCGATCTCGGCACGCGTGATCGGTTGTCGGTAGGCGATGAGCGCCAACGTCTCGAGCAGCGCCCGCGAATACTTCTGCGGCCTCTCCGGCCAAAGACGACTCACCTCGCGCGCGTAAGCCTGACGAATCTGAACCCGCCAGCCGCTCGCGGTCTCGCGAAGCTCGATCCCGCGCTCCGCGTAATCGGCCGCAAGCCCCTCGAGCGCAGAGTGGATCTGCTCTTTTTCGGGTCGTGCGCCCTCATCGAAAAGCTCGCTGATTTCATTGATCGACAACGGCTTGCCTGCGGCGAGCAATGACGCCTCGATGACGTTGCGAATGTGGTGGTCGCTCATCAACTGTCCTTATCGGTTGAAGTGTCTGCTGGCTCGCCTTCGTTCTCGACGGACTCGCCGTCGACGAGCCGAAGGTGCGGGCCTTGGGCGGCGCGTACGTGCAGCGGACCGTACGGCTCGGTCTGCACGATTTCGATCAGCCCCTCGCGCATCAGCTCGAGAATCGCCACGAAGGTCACGGTCACGCCCATCCGACCCTCTTCGGGCTTGAAGAGCTTCATGAAATCGAGAAAGGCGCCACCGTCCACCGCCGCGAGTACATCGGTCATTCGGGCGCGGACCGAGAGACGCTCGCGCTGCACGTGATGGTGCTGGAACATCGCCGCACGCGAGACGACGTCGCGAAACGCGAGGATCATCTCCTGCAACGCGACCTGCGGCAGACTCGACTGCGGACGACGGAAATCGGTGGCGGCACTGGCCGGCCACGTGTCGCGCTCTTCTCGCGGCAGTTCGTCGATTGTTTCGGCCGCCTGCTTGAATCGCTCGTATTCCTGCAAACGGCGAACGAGATCGGCGCGCGGATCGCTCTCTTCGGAGATCACGTCTCCGGAGCGAGGCAACAACATGCGCGACTTGATCTCGGCGAGCGTCGCCGCCATCAGCATGTATTCCCCGGCAAGCTCGAGCTGAAGCTCCTGCATCAACTCGATGTAGTTCATGTACTGCTTGGTGATGTCCGCGAGCGGAATATCGAGGATGTCGAGATTCTGGCGACGGATCAGGTAAAGCAGCAGGTCGAGCGGGCCTTCGAATGCTTCGAGGAAGACCTCGAGCGCCTGAGGCGGAATGTACAAGTCGCGCGGCAGCTGGGTGACCGGCTCGCCCTGCACCAGCGCAAAAGGCATTTCACCCTGCAATGGCGCAGCGATCTGCGGATCTTCATCGCTGCCGGAGGTCACGAGCCTGAGTTCGGGTTTCGCCATCTCACCCCCCTCGAAGGTGCATCGCGCTTCGCACCTCATCGAGTGTTTCACGAGCTGCCTCTCTCGCCTTCTCGCTACCCTCGGTGAGGATCGCGCGGACGAGATCTGGATTGTCCTCGTAGGGGGCCGCGCGCTCGCGCATCGTGGCGCTCTCGGCGACGATGCGGTCGATTAGCGGCTTCTTGCATTCGAGACAGCCAATGCCCGCACTCTTGCATCCGGCCGAGGCCCAATTGCGTGTCGGCTCGTCGGAATACACCTGGTGGAGCGACCACACCGGACATTTCTCCGGATCACCGGGGTCGGAGCGACGTACGCGCGCCGGGTCGGTTTGCATGGTCTTGAGCTTGCGGGACACGGAATCAGGGTCCTCGCGAAGGCCCAAAGTATTTCCGTAGGACTTGGACATCTTGCGACCGTCGATTCCCGGCAACTTGGGCGTCGGGGTCAGCAGCACCTGAGGCTCGGGAAGAATCGAAACACTCGAGCCCTCGAGATATCCGAGTAAACGCTCACGGTCGGCAACCGTGATCCTCGTGTTGCTCTGGACGATCTCGCGTGCTTTTTCGAGTGCCGAGGCATCGCCCGCTTCCTGGTACTTGCGGCGAAGCTCTCGATAGAGCTTGCTGTTCCGACTGCCGAGTTCTCCGATCGCCTTCTCCGATTTGTCCTCGAAACCGGCTTCGCGACCGAAGAGATGATTGAAACGACGGGCGACTTCGCGCGTGATTTCGACGTGCGCGATTTGATCCTCGCCCACGGGTACGTAGCCCGCCCGATACAAGAGAATGTCGGCCGACTGCAGCAACGGATAGCCAAGGAATCCGTACGTCGCGAGATCTTTTTCCTGAAGCTCGGCCTGCTGATCTTTGTACGTCGGCACGCGCTCCAACCAGGAAAGCGGCGTGATCATCGACAACAGCAGATGCAGTTCGGCGTGCTCGGGCACGTGCGACTGGACGAACAAGGTGACGACGCCGGGATTGAGTCCGGCAGCCAACCAGTCGATCACCATCTCCTGCGTGTATTCGGGGAGTTTGCTGGTGTCTTCGTAGCCCGTGGTCAGCGCATGCCAATCGGCCACGAAGAAAAAACACGGATACTGGTACTGCAGGTCGACCCAGTTTCGTAGTGCGCCGTGATAGTTGCCAAGATGCAGTTGGCCGGTCGGCCTCATGCCCGACAGCACGCGATTCGTTTGGGGGTTAATGCCCACGTTTCGCCTGCTTACTTGAAGAAAATGTCATAAATCCTTGATTTTTAATGAATTTGTTCTTCGGAAGCGGGAAATTGTCGCCACAAGCCTGAAGCCGCGCCGGATTATAGCGATTGATTAGCCCATGACCGCTCAAAGTCCGAAGGGCTCGAGGTTCCCCCGACCCTTACGGACGATGACGGGGGGCGTCGCTGCGAGATCGACGACGGTGGTCGGTTCGATCCCGCAGGAACCTCCATCGAGCAGGGCATCGAGGCGAGCGCCAAGCCGCTCTTCGATCTCGTCTGCGTCATTGAGGGGTAGCCCGTCCCCGGGAAGAAACAAGGTCGAACTCATGATCGGCTCCCCGAGCTCGCTCAGCAGCATTTGAGCGACACGGTGGTCGGGGACCCGGATGCCGATGGTGCGGCGTTTCTCGTGCTGGAGGCGACGCGGTGTCTCGCGCGTGGCCTCGAGCAGGAACGTGTACGGCCCCGGCGTACAGGACTTCAAAAGGCGAAACTGCCAAGTGTCGACTTTCGCGTAGCGGGCGATCTCGGTGAGGTCCCGACAGACCAACGTGAAGTGATGGTGGCGATCGGCCTCGCGCAGCACGCGAATCCGCTCGAGGGCGTCCTTGTCGCCGATGTGACAGCCGAGCGCGTAGCAGGAGTCGGTCGGATAGGCGATCACCCCACCATTACGGACGATCTCGGCCGCTTGGCGTATGAGCCGCTGCTGCGGGTCCTTCGGATGGAGATGAAAGCGCTGCATCGGCTTATCATAACGACCCTGTGTACCGAGACGTTGGTCATGTCCGACTCAAAACTTTCGATTCTTCGCGAGCGACTCACGCAGGCGCTCGCTCCGGAGGTCCTCGATATTCGTGATGACAGCGCCTTGCATGCCGGCCATGCCGGGGCGCAGGAGGGGGGGCATTTTCATCTGGTGATCCGGTCGAAGAAGTTTGCAGGGCTTGCCCCCCTCGCCCGCCACCGGTTGGTGTACGAGTCGATCGGAGATCTGAAAGCCTTGGGCGTTCACGCTCTGTCCATCGACGCCCGGATACCGTCATAATTCGCCCCCCCACAAGTTTGGATCGAGAGATGCTCATGAAGACCCTGCGCTTGCTGACCCTGACCACTGCGGCTTTGCTGATCTCGGCGTGCCAGCCTAAGGCTGACGCGGCCAAAGAGGCAGATGCGGCTGCGAAGAAGCCGGTTGCCACCCTCAACGGCAAGGCGATCTCTCAGGGCGAGTTCGACAGCTTCGTGAAGCAGGTCTCGGGCCGCACCGTCGCCGATCTCGACGACGAGCAGAAAAAGCGCGCGCTCGACTCGCTGATCAACTTGCGCGTCCTCGCCGCTCAGGCCGAAAAAGACGGGCTGCACAAAGAATCAGACCTCGCAGCCCAGATCGAACTCACCCGCCTCAACATCCTGCAACAGGCGCTCGCCGAGAAATACCTCGAAGGCAAGACGCCGACCGAGCAGGAACTGAAGGCCGAGTACGACGCTCAGATTGCGCAGATGTCGCGAAACGAATACCGCGCGCGTCATATTCTGGTCCCGACCGAGATCGCTGCGACGCAGATCCTCGATCGCCTCAAGAAGGGCGAGCGCTTCGAGGCACTCGCAAAGGACTCCATCGACTCCTCTCGCGAGAGAGGTGGTGACCTCGGCTGGTTCAGCCCCTCGAGCATGGTCAAGCCGTTCGCCGATGCCGTAATGGCGCTCAAGAAAGGCGAGACAATCGCCAAACCGGTGCAGACGCAGTTCGGCTGGCACGTCATCCGCCTCGACGATGTTCGCGAGGTTCAGCCTCCGCCGTTCGAGGAAGTCAAAGAGCAGCTCAACCAGGCCGTATTGGCGAAGAAGTTCCGCGCGTACAGCGACGAGCTCACCAAAGCGGCGAAGATCGAAAAGAAGATCTGACGATAGACCGGATCAGCGGCCGCCCGATGCGGGCGGCCGCTGGCTCGAAAGAATTTGCCGCAGCGCGCTCTCGTCGAGTACCGGCACGCCGAGCTCTTCGGCCTTCCTCAGTTTGGATCCGGCATCGCGCCCCGCGATCACGTAACTCGTTTTCTTTGAGACGCTGCCGGAGGCCTTGGCGCCAAGCGCTCTTAGGGCATCCTCGGCCTCCTCTCGCGGCATCGACTCGAGCGTACCTGTCAGCACGAACGTCAGCCCGGCTAGCGGCTGCGATGCAGGCTCGACCGGCGTCATACTCGGCCACGAGACGCCCGCTCCTCGCAAGCGATCGATCACACGACGATTGGCGTCATCGGCGAAGAACTCCACCACGTGCGCTGCAATGACGGGACCGACATCCGGCACCTGCTGCACCGACTCGACGTCTGCCGCCATCAAGGCATCGATCTCGCCAAAATGCGCCGCGAGTGCTGCCGCGGTCGCCTCACCCACATCGCGAATGCCGAGCGCGAAAAGGAATCTTGCGAGCGTCGTCTTCTTCGAACGCTCGAGTGCCGCAAGAACGTTTTCGGCGGATTTGGGACCCATTCGCGCGAGCCCCGACAGGGCCTCGAGGGTGAGCGAATAAAGCTCTGCGGGTGACTCGACGAGCCCCGCGTCGACGAGTTGGTCGACGAGCTTCTCGCCGACTCCCTCGATATCGAGCGCTCGCCTCGATGCGAAATGGCGAATCCTCTCTTTGCGCTGGGCGCTGCATCGGTAGCCGCCCGTGCAACGGGCGACGGCCGCTTCCGCATCGCGCTCGACGGGCGAGGCACACGCCGGGCATCGTGATGGCAAAGCGATGTCCCGAGTGTCGCTCGGACGCCGATCGAGCATCACTCGAGCCACCTCGGGAATGACGTCACCGGCGCGTCGCACCACGACGGTATCGCCGATGCGTACGCCCTTCCGTGCGACCTCGTCCATGTTGTGCAAGGTCGCATTGCTGACCGTCACCCCTCCGACGAATACCGGTTCCAAGCGGGCGACCGGCGTCATCGCCCCGGTCCGGCCAACCTGGAACTCGACATCCCTGAGCACCGTGAGCGCCTCTTCAGCCGGGAACTTGTGCGCGATCGCCCATCGCGGCGCCCGCGACACGAACCCCAGTTCGCGCTGCGCAGCGATGCTGTCGACTTTGTAGACGACGCCATCGATTTGGTAATCGAGCGATGCGCGACGTCGACCGATGTCCGTGAAATAGGCCAAGCACCCCTCGGGGCCCCGCACCCGCCGCACCTCGGGCGACACCCGCAACCTGTATTCTTTGAGTAGATCGAGCGTCGCACCGTGCGAGTCCGGCAATTCGAGTCCTTCGACGGCCCCGACTGCATAGAAAAAAATATCGAGGGGTCGCTGCGCGGTGATCCGCGGGTCGAGTTGTCTGAGACTGCCGGCCGCAGCATTGCGAGGATTGGCGAACACCTTATCGCCCTTCTTGGCGGCCTCGGCATTCAGGCGTTCGAACCCGGCCACCGGCATGAAGACTTCGCCTCGAGCCTCGAACAGCGCAGGCGCCTTGCCACGAAGATGTAAAGGAACGGATCGGATGGTTCGCACATTCGCCGTCACGTCTTCACCGGTCGTACCATCGCCGCGAGTGGCGGCGCGAACGAGCACCCCCTGCTCGTAGGTCACCGAGATGGCAAGACCATCGAGTTTCGGCTCTGCCGAGTAGTCGACCTGCGAGTCGATGCCCAGTCGTTCCCGAACACGACGATCGAAGTTGCGCAAATCGTCATCGCTGAACGCGTTGTCGAGCGAGAGCATCGGAATACGATGGCGCACCTCCGCGAATTCGTCGGTCGGTGTCGCGCCGACACGCTGCGTCGGCGAATCGGCAGTGACGAGCGCAGGATAGGCCTCCTCGAGTTGACGTAACTCCTGGAGTAGCCGATCCCACTCCGCATCCGGAATCTCCGGATCGTCGAGGATGTAGTACCGATAATTATGGTGCTCGATCTCGCGTCGCAGGATTGCGACGCGTTCAAGGACTTCTGCGGAGAGTGCCCCCGCCTTGGCCACGGCTCAGCCGCCTCCGGCAGCCGCCGCTTCGCGACGCATCTCCGCGAGGCGCGCCTCGGTGAGCGCCTGCCCACGCGAATCGAGCAGATTGCCTTTTAATCTTTGAGAGATCGTGTGACCGACCGAAAGAAGTTTGTCGACCGCATCGCGCCCCGGAACCGGCCCCGGCAGTACCGCAAACAGATTGATGCCGAGATAACGCATGGCGTCCATGGTGGCAAGATCGAAACTACCGGGCTTCGTCAGGCTGGCCGCGCTCATCAAGACGCGGCCATCGGCGAGAGCACGGTGGAAGATATCCATATCGCCGTGCACGAAGCCCTCACCCTGCAAGGCTTGACGCAGCGCGGTGCCGGTAAATCGCTCCCCGTCTCTCGCCACTACGCGCAAAGCGACGATCACCGGTTCCGAATTTTCGGGTAACGCCATCGACGGTGCCGCACGCTCGTTGGCGGCCGAAGCGACCGTGGAGACCGCTGACATCGGCGTGTCGACGGTGGTGGTCGATGCCGCCACTTCGATCGATCCGGGCGATACGGTCGATCCGGTCAAGGTTGGCGTCTCCATGATCGGAATCGAACTCGCCCGAGGCTTCGTACTCATCGCCTGATCGAAATCGACCAACGGAGGTTCAACGAGCCGATCTCGAACATGAATCTCGGGGAGGGTCAGTGTCGGCTCCACACGTTCCGCCCGCTGATCCTCATGAGTGGCGTCTTGTGACTCGCGGCGTACCGGCTCCAGCAAGGGGTCGCTTTGGGTAAGCGCATCGACCGGCGCGCTTCGTTCCTGCCCGAGCGGCCCACGCAAATGGGTGGCATCAGCGCGCGCTGCCCTGCGTCGCTGGATGACCTCCCACAACACGATGATGACCACGAACAAGACCCCGACCAACAGCAACGCCAGTCTCAGGTCTTGAGTCAAGGTTTGCAGGATCGATTCCATGGTGTCAGCTCGCGGCCAGTCGAACCGCTTCGTCGACGTCTACCGCCACGAGGCGAGAGACTCCCGGCTCGTTCATCGTGACGCCGAGCAATTGTGAGGCGAGCTCCATCGTCACCTTGTTGTGGGTGATGAAAATGAACTGCACACGGCTCGCCATCTCTCGCACGATGTCGCAGAAGCGACCGACGTTGTTCTCATCGAGCGGCGCGTCGACTTCGTCGAGCAGACAGAACGGCGCAGGATTGAGGTCGAAGATCGAAAAGACCAGCGCGACTGCCGTAAGCGCCTTCTCGCCACCCGACAACTGCGAAATGGTGACGTTACGCTTGCCCGGAGGCCGGGCCATGATGGCGACGCCCGCGGTGAGCGGATCATCCCCGGCGAGCTCGAGGTAGGCGTGCCCACCGCCAAATAGTCGCGGGAACTTTTCCTGCAATCCGGCATTAATCCGATTGAAGGTGTCGTCGAACCGCGACCGAGTCTCGCCGTCGATCTTGCGCATCGCCTCCTCGAGGGTCGTAAGCGCCGACGTGAGATCGGCGTACTGACGGTCGAGATATTCTTTGCGCTCGCTGTTTTCTTTGAGCTCGTCGATCGCCGCAAGATTGACCTGCCCGAGCTTTTCGATATCCGTTCGCGTCTCGAGAAGCGTGCCCTCCCAAATCGCAACTCCGGCGCTCTCCGGCAATGCGCCTTGAACCTCGGCCAGATCGAACTGGGTTGCAGCGAATTGCTCCGCGATCGTCTCGCGGCGCACTCGCGTTTCCTGCGCCGCCAATCGGGCGGCTTCCATAGCCTCGCGAGCCTCGTTGACCCGCAGCTCGGCCGACTGACGACGCTCTTCGAGCGCCCGCAGCTCCGCGTCGGCTTCATCGAGCGCGCGTCGCGATTGCGCGAGCTCCGCCTCGACCTCGAGACGACGAGAAAGCAAGCCATCGAGGGAGGACTCGAGTTCGAGGATGGGCGCCTCACCCCCGGCGAGTTCGCCTTCCAGAGTGTTCGCGCTCTCGAGGAGCTGTGTTCGCTGCTCACCGGCGCGTCCGAGAGCGACCTCGACACCCGCGGATGCCGTACGACGACCCTCGGCACGAACCAACAAATCGCGCGCCCCCAATTGGGCGCTCTGCGCCGTGGCGCGAGCGGCCGAGAGCGCCTCACGCGTCGCATCGCGCGAAGCCTCGAGCGACGGTCGCTTGATATCGAGTTCCTGCAACCGACCAAGCCCTCGTTCGAGCTCGATTCCTGCACGAGCGAGCGCGTCTTCGGTCACGCCGATCTCGCGAGCGACCTCCGCCGCTTCGACCTCGAGGCGTTCGCGTCGCAACGTGGATTCCTGAACGCGCGCTCGCGAGGCTTCGAGCTGTCCGAGCAGATCTGCATGCTCGCGGTGAGCACGTTGTATCTGTCCCTGGATGTCGTGAAGCCCGACTTCCGCCACCCCGAGCGAGGTACGGGTGGACTGCAGCGAGATCTCGCACGCCTTGACTCGATCTTCGGCGGTGCCGAAGCCGGATCTCAAAGATTTCAGACGCTGCTCGCGTTCGAGGACGCCGGCGCGCTCGTCGGCACTTCGGGCGATTCGCAACCAACCGCGTCCCACCCACTCACCCGACGTCGTGATCACCGACTCGCCCGGCGCGAGCAAACGTCGCGCGGCAAGCGCCTCGGCCAAACTGCCCGCCACCCGAACCGGGTTCAAGGCTTCGAGCACCGCCGACGGACCCCGGACCTTCGAGGACAACCGATCGGCCGTCACGACGAAGTCCTCACCCGTCGCCTCGATGAGCGCCAGGCTGGAATCGCCCGCCCGCGATAGCGCATCGACGAGCGCATCGATACCATCGACGCAGACCGCCTCAAGGTAATCACCAAGAACCATCTCGACCGCGCGCTCGTAACCGCGCTCGACGCTGAGTGACTCGGCGACCCGCTTCTTGGATGAGATACCGGCCGAGGCCAACCACTCGGTCGACTTGGCATCGGCCTGGCCGAGCGCCGCTCGCTGCAACGCCTCGACCGACATTACCTCGGCACGCGAGCGTTCACGCTCTCCACGAGCCGTCTCGAGCTGCTCTTCGGCCGACAGTTGGGCCGCTCTCAAACGCTGTACTTCATCGAGCGCTGCAGTCAGGTTGCGGGCCAATCCATCCGACGCGGCGCGTGCCTGCGACTCGCGTTCGCCGAGCTCGAACAGCTGCCCCTGAACTTCTTGACGACGAAGCTCATCGAGCTCGTTCGACAACCGATCGCGCTGCGCTCGCAGCCGTCGCAACTGATTTTCGAGCTGCTCGATGCGAGCCCGCTCGACTTGGACAGTCTGATTCGCCGTTCCGAGCTCCTGGTTGAAGGACTCCCATTGGCGCTGCCAATCGGCCTGGGTCTTCTCGGCAGTGTCGAGCGCGAGCACCGCCTCGCGTTCGGTGAGCTGCGCCCGCTCGATCTCGGGAGCAAGACGGGTCAGTTCCTCGCGGATGGCGACGAGCTCCCGTTCGTCGCGCTCGATTTGCACGACGAGCGAATCGAGCGTGGCGCGCGATTGATCCAGCTCGCGCCGCTTGCGATCACGCGTCTCGCGCGCGTACTGGATCTGTTGCTCGGTGCGGGAGATATCGGCTCCCACCGAATAGAAGCGAGCCTGAACCTGCGAGGCGGCATCGGTTTGTTCGGTATGGAAGGCCCGTTGCGTTTCGATCGCCGCCTCGGCCGAACGAAGGTCGGCGAGCGCCGCCTGCATGGAGAGCTCTTTCTCGCGCACCGCCGAGTCGTGCACTTCGGCGCCGCTGTCGAGGTCGCGAAGACGCAGCGCAAGAAGCTCTGCCGTCAGTTTTCGCTCCCGCTCTTTGAGCTCCTGGTACTTGCGAGCCGTCGTCGCTTGGCGTTGCAGATGACGGATCTGCTTGTCGATCTCGTCGCGCAAATCTTGAAGGCGCTCGAGGTTCTCACGGGTGTCGGCGATACGGCTCTCGGTTTCCTTTCGGCGCTCCTTGTATTTGGAGATGCCAGCGGCCTCTTCGATGAAGGCGCGCATGTCGTCGGCCTTGGCCTCAATGACACGCGAGATCATGCCCTGCTCGATGATCGCGTAGCTTCGCGACCCGAGTCCCGTGCCTAGAAAGAGCTGCGTGATGTCCTTGCGACGGCACCGCGCACCATTGATGTAATAACTGCTCGCGCCCTCACGCGTCACTTCTCGACGCAGCGAGACCTCGTTGAAGGCCGCATACGCACCGCCGATCTTGCCGTCGGAGTTGTCGAACACCAGTTCGACCGAGGCTTTGCCGACGGGCTTACGCGAACTGGAGCCGTTGAAAACGACGTCGGCCATGGAGTCGCCGCGCAAATGCTTGGCAGACAGTTCGCCCATCACCCAACGAACGGCGTCGATGACGTTGGACTTGCCGCAACCGTTCGGACCGACGACGCCGGTGAGATTGCTGGGGAAGGAAACGCTGGTCGGGTCGACGAAAGATTTGAAGCCGGCCAGCTTGATTTTGGTGAGACGCATCGCTTGTAAAAATCTCCACGGCGAGTGAACGCCGATTGGTCGCGTAGTGTAAATTAAACCTCTGTTCCACGCCTTCCCACGATACCCATGCCGTCACAACCTTCGACCCAACTCGACACCTTTCCGAACCCCAAGCCCGAGATCGACTACACCATCCGCATGTCGATTCCGGAGTTCACCTGCCTGTGCCCGAAGACGGGCCAGCCCGACTTCGCCACGCTCGAACTCGAATACGTGCCGGATCGAGCCTGCGTCGAGCTCAAGTCGCTCAAGTCCTACATCTGGGCCTTTCGGGACCGCGGGGCGTTTCACGAGGCCGTCACGAACGAAATCGCCGATGCGCTGGCGGCGGTCACCACGCCCCGCTACCTCAAGCTCACGGCCCGATTCAACGTTCGGGGGGGCATCTACACCACCGTGGTTGCCACGCGACGCCAGGCGGGTTGGAACCCGGAATCGGCCGTCGTTCTGCCCTGAGCGTTCCGCCCTTCCCTGAAGGGTTTTTTGCCGGTATTCTCGCGCGTCCTGCAGAGCGCCTTTGAGGCTAAGGAGCGCCTGATGCCGGCGAAAAAACCCGCAGCTAAACCTGCCAAGACGACCAAGACCGCACCCGCCCCGAAGGCGCTTGCGACCAAGGCTGGCGCCCAAAAGACGCCGACGAAACCGCCGGCAAGGAAGCCGGAGTCGAACTCGTCCAAGCCAACCAAGCCGACCAAGGCGGCCGTAGACAATAAAGCCCCCGAAAAAGAGACTGCCAAAATTTCCAACGTCAAACCTCAGGCTGTCGCGAAGCCCGAAGCCGTCAAGCAACCTCCTCGCAAAAAGGAGGTCGTCGCGACGTTCGTGCAGCGCAACCCTCGTCCGATCGTCACTCCGGTAGACGCCGAAGACGGAGAAGAGTCGCTCCTGTTCGGGCCGCGTAACGTTCAGCCGTACATCGCCAAGCGCGGCGAGCAGTACATGAGCCGCGAGCAGCTTGAGCACTTCCGTACCATTCTCGAAACCTGGAAACGCGACCTCATGCGCGAGGTCGATCGTACGGTCTCGCACATGAAGGACGAGGCGGCTAATTTCCCCGACCCGAACGATCGCGCAACCCAAGAAGAAGAGTTCAGCCTCGAACTGCGAACCCGTGACCGTGAGCGCAAATTGATCCGCAAGATCGAAGAGGCGCTCGAGCGAATCGAAGACGGTTCCTACGGGTATTGCCTCGAGACCGGTGAAGAAATCGGTATCAAGCGTCTCGAAGCTCGACCGGTCGCGACGCTCAGCCTCGAAGCCCAAGAACGACGCGAGCGGCGCGAAAAACAGTACGGCGACCGCGACGACCGTTACCGCTGAGTTTGCCGCACTCCTACGTCGGACGTTTCGCGCCCACGCCTTCGGGACCCCTGCATCTCGGGTCTTTGCTCGCAGCCGTCGGAAGCTGGCTCGATGCCGCCGAAGGACTTTGCCTGCTGCGCATCGACGATCTCGATACGTCCCGATGCCGTCCGGAATACGAACGCGCCATATTGCACACGCTCGAGACGTTTGGGCTTCGTTATCCGGAAACGGTGATCCGACAGAGCGCGCGAACAGCCACTTACGCTGCAGCGATTACCCGACTCGGGGCCCGTATCCCGCTCTTCTACTGCGACTGCACGCGGCGTGAACTCACTGGCGAGGGCGAAGCGTGTTGCCTCAAAGACTGCCGTGATCGCCGCTGCGATCCGTCGTCTTCTTCACTCCGCGCTGACCTTCGATCACTCGAGCCGATGACCGTGCTCGATCGAAGTCTCGGCGAAATCCATTTCGATCCACTGAAGCAACGCGATGTCATCGTGCGACGGCGAGATGGCGTGCACACCTACCCTCTGGCGACGGTGATCGACGATGCGGAACAAGGGGTGACCGACGTCGTGCGAGGTGCTGACCTGCTCGCAAGTACCGGTTGGCAGCTCGCCTTGCAGCAAGCCCTCGGCTTACCCAGCCCTCGATACCTGCACCTGCCTGTCGTAGTCGAGCCCGACGGCAGCAAGCTCGCCAAATCGCGTCGGTCCGCTGCGCTCGAACCTTCGCAGGCGGCATCGCAACTTCGTCAGGTGCTCAAATGGCTCGCCCAAAACGAACCGACCGCGACGTTCGACGTCGCGGGTGATGTGCTCGACTGGATGAGACCTGGATGGGACCCGGCGCGATTCGCCGGGTTGGCATCCGTCACGCTCGAGGCGTGACCGCAGGACTCAGCGCGGTTCGACGTCCTTCATCGAGAGGCGCACACGACCCTGTCGGTCGACCTCGAGCACCTTGACCTGCACCACGTCGCCTTCCTTGAGCTTGTCGGAAACACGCTCGACGCGCTCGTTGGAGATCTGCGAAATGTGCACGAGGCCATCGCGACCCGGCAGGATCGTGACGAAGGCACCGAAATCCATGAGGCGCGCGACGCGTCCCTCGTAGATGCGACCCACTTCGACATCGGCCGTGATCAGTTCGATCCGACGCTGAGCCTCGCGACCCGCCGTGCCGTTGACCGACGCAATCTTCACCGTGCCGTCGTTCTCGATATCGATGGTCGTACCCGTCTCTTCGGTGATCTGGCGGATGACCGCACCACCCTTGCCGATGACGTCGCGGATCTTCTCCGGGTCGATCTTGAGCGTGATGATCGAGGGCGCCCACTCGGACATCGTCTCGCGGGGCTTGGAGATGACCTTATTCATCTCGCCAAGGATGTGAAGACGACCGGCCTTCGCCTGCTCGAGGGCGACCTTCATGATCTCGGGCGTGATGCCCTCGACCTTGATGTCCATCTGCAGCGTCGTGACACCGTCTTTGGTACCGGCCACTTTGAAGTCCATGTCGCCGAGGTGATCTTCGTCACCCAGGATGTCGGTGAGGACCTTGTAGCGCTTGCCTTCGAGCACAAGACCCATCGCAACACCGGCGACGGGCGACTTGAGCGGAACGCCGGCGTCCATCATGGCGAGCGAAGCGCCACACACGGAGGCCATCGACGAGGAACCGTTCGACTCGAGAATTTCCGACACCACGCGAATGACGTACGGGAATTTTTCCATGTCCGGCATCACGGCCGATACGCCGCGACGCGCGAGGTTGCCGTGGCCGATTTCGCGGCGCTTCGGGCCCGACATCATGCCCGTCTCGCCCACCGAGAACGGCGGGAAGTTGTAATGGAGCATGAACGGCTCGCGATGCTCGCCTTCCGGCGCATCGATGATCTGCGAGTCGCGGCCCGTGCCGAGCGTCGTGACGACGAGGGCCTGGGTTTCACCACGGGTAAACAATGCGGAACCATGCGTACGCGGCGTGACACCCACCTTGATGGTGATGGGACGCACCGTCACCGAATCGCGACCGTCGATACGCGGCTCACCATTGAGGATGCGCTCGCGCACGATGTGACTCTCGAGACGGAACAGCTGATCGTCGATCTGCTCGGCGGTGTAGGCCGGAGCCTCGCCTGCAGTGAGTTGCTCGATGACGGACTTCTTGATTTCGCCGACACGCGAGTAGCGCGCCTGCTTCTCGGTGATGCGATACGCCTCGGAGAGCGGGCCATGAGCGGCGGCGCGTACGGCAGCTTCGAGCTCTGCCGTCGCAGCGTTCGACTTCCAGTCCCATCGCGGCTTGCCGCACTCGGCGACGAGCTCGTTAATGGCTTTGATGGCGACCTGCATTTGCTCGTGACCGAATACCACCGAACCAAGCATCACTTCTTCGGTGAGGCAATTGGCTTCGGACTCGACCATCATCACGCCGTCTTTGGTTGCGGCGACGACGAGATTGAGTTCGGACGTTTTGATTTCTTTGGCAGTCGGGTTGAGGATGTACTGGCCATCTTTGTAACCGACGCGGGCGGCGGCGATCGGACCGTTGAACGGCACCCCCGACAACGCGAGCGCCGCCGAGGCGCCGATCATCGCGGGAATATCGGCATCGATCTCAGGATCGATCGAGATGACGGTGGTCACCACCTGAACTTCGTTGTAGAAGCCGTCCGGGAAGAGCGGACGGATCGGGCGGTCGATGAGACGCGACGTGAGCGTCTCTTTCTCGGTCGGACGCCCTTCACGCTTGAAGAACCCGCCCGGGATACGACCCGCAGCGTAGAACTTTTCCTGGTAGTTGACGGTCAGCGGGAAGAAATCGCGACCCGGAGCGGCCTTCTTGGCGGCCACGGCCGTACAGAGCACGACCGTATCACCGAGCGATGCGACGACGGCGGCGTCGGCCTGACGAGCCATCTCGCCCGTCTCGAGCGTCAACGTGTGGGAACCATACTGAAATGTTTTCTTGAATACGGGCACGGGAAACCTCGTGAAAAAAATGCGGTAAGCGAAAAGGCCGCGCTCAGTGAGAGACGCGGCCTTCGCGGGGGGACTGCTTAGCGACGCAGCCCGAGACGCTCGACGACTTCCTGATACTTCTGCGGCTGGCTGGCCTTGAGGTAATCGAGGAGTTTTCGGCGCTGGTTGACCATCTTCACGAGACCGCGACGGGAGGAGTGATCCGAGGCGTGCGCGGAGAAGTGCTGTCCGAGGCCGGAAATGCGCTCGGAGAGCAACGCGATCTGAACTTCGGGAGAGCCCGTGTCTTTGGGATCCCTGCGGAACTGGGAAACCACTCCGCTCTTTTTCTCTGTACTGAGAGGCATTCTGAAAAACCCTTTTAAATCTTGATAGTTACGGTCGTGATGAAGGCGGCGGATTGTACTCGCTGGCCTTTTCGGCCACAAGTCGCTTGGGCGCGACCCTGCCTGGGGCGGCAATACGTCCAAGTCCCATGAAAACCGCCCCGGGCGCATGGAGCCTCACCGTCTCCCCCAAGGCAAAATGCAAGGCCTCGGGGGCGTCCACCACCTGCCCTTGGCGCATCCGCCTCGCCGCCTCCGGCGCGAGCGTCACGAGCCTCAAGTGCCCGACCGCCTCATCGAGCGTCACCCAGGGCAGTCCGACACCCCTCGTGGAGTTGATCTGCTCCAGGGTCACCAGCCGATCCGACGCGAAAGGCTGGACGCTCTCGCGGCGAAGCTCGACAACATGTCCGACGGTCCCGAGCGCCGCGGCGATGTCCTCCGCGAGCACCCGAACGTACGTTCCTTTGCCGCACACGACCCGGCACTCGAGGGCATCCGGCCCGACCTCGAGCCGGTCTAGCGTTTCGATACGAATTTTTCGCGCGGGTCGATCGACGGTTTCTCCGGCCCGAGCACGCCGGTACAAGGGGACGCCCCCTTGCTTGATGGCCGAATACATCGGGGGAATCTGCGAGGTCTCGCCGATGAATCGACGCAACACGTCGTCGACCGCCGCAGTCGGTAACGGCGGAACGGGTGACTCTTCGACGACCTCGCCCTCCGCGTCACCGGTCGAGGTTCGCTTGCCGAGGGCAATCCGAAACCGATAGACCTTGTCGCCCTCGAGAATTTCACTGGCGAGCTTAGTACCCTCGCCGACGCAGATCGGGAGCATGCCGGTCGCAAGCGGGTCGAGGCTACCTACATGGCCCGCCTTGCTCGCGCCCAACATCCTGCGAACGCGCAACCCTGCGGCCGTCGAGGACAAGCCCAACGGCTTGTCGAGAAGCAGAATGCCGTCGCTCAACGTGATGGACCGCCGGAACCCGGATCATCCTGATCGTTGCGAACCGCATGATCGATGAGACGGGTCAGACGATCAGCCCGCTCGATGCTTTCGTCGTATTCGAAATCGAGCCTCGGCGCATGGCGCAAACCGAGTCGACGACCGACTTCGCCGCGCAGGAACCCTGCGGCACGCCGCAAGCCCTCGCCAACTTCCTCCGCCGAATGACGATCGCCGAAAGGCACGAACATCACGCGGGCCGAACCCATATCGGAGGCCACCTGCACGGCGGTGATGGTCACCATCCCGACTCGGGGATCTTTGACCTCGCGAGCCACGAGCTCAGCCACCACGCGCTGCAGTTCGGACTCGACGCGTTGCTGTCGGGCCTTGCTGGTCACGGAAGCATTTTCACGGAACGCCCGTCGATCAAGCGATCGCGCGCGCGACTTCGACGCGTGAGTAGCACTCGATCTGATCGCCGACGCGAACGTCCTGATAGTTCTTCACGCCGATACCACACTCGGTACCTGCGCGAACCTCGCCGACGTCGTCCTTGAAACGACGAAGCGATTCGAGTGCACCTTCGAAAATGACGACGTTGTCGCGCAACACGCGAATCGGATTGTTGCGCTTTACCGCCCCTTCGATGACGAGGCAACCCGCCACGACGCCGAACTTGCTCGACCGGAATACGTCGCGAACCTGCGCGGTACCGACGATCTGCTCTTTGATCTCCGGCGCGAGCAACCCGCTCATGCGCTGTTTGATGTCGTCGATGGCTTCGTAAATGATCGAGAAATAGCGGATGTCGATGCCGGTTTCCTTGACCGCCTCGCGCGCACCGGAATCGGCACGAACGTTGAAGCCGAGCACCATGGCCTTGGAGGCGGCAGCGAGCTGCACGTCCGAGGCCGTGATGCCGCCGACGCCACTCGCGACGACCTTGACCTGAACTTCATCGGTAGAAAGTTTGGTGAGCGAGTCGCGCAGCGCCTCGGCGCTACCTTGGACATCCGCCTTGATGACGACGCTGATGACGCCTGCTTTTTCTTCGGCCATCTGCGAGAACACGTCGCCGACGGCAGCAGCCTGCTTCGCCAACTTGACGTCGCGGAACTTGCCCTGACGGTAAAGCGCGACCTCGCGCGCCTTGCGCTCACTCTCGACCGCGAGCATTTCGTCACCCGCATTCGGAGCGCCCGACAAGCCGAGCACCAGAACGGGCATCGAGGGTTTGGCCTCATCGACACTCTTGCCGGTTTCGTCGAACATCGCGCGTACGCGACCGAACTCTTGACCCGCGATGATCGGATCACCGAGCTTGAGCGTGCCTTTCTTCACGAGCACGGTCGCCACGGCACCGCGTCCTTTCTCGACGCTGGCCTCGACGATGATGCCGGCTGCAAGACCCGTGACCGGCGCTCGGAGTTCGAGCACTTCGGCCTGCAGCAAAATCGCATCGAGCAATTGGTCGATGCCCTGCCCCGTGAAGGCAGAGACGTTCACGAACATCGTGTCGCCACCCCACTCCTCAGGGATGACTTCCTGCTTGGAGAGCTCGGTGCGAACGCGATCCGGGTCGGCCGAGCTCTTGTCGATCTTGTTGACCGCGACCACGATGGGCACACCCGCCGCTCGTGCGTGCTGGATGGCCTCGATGGTCTGGGGCATGACGCCATCGTCCGCCGCCACCACCAGAATCACGACGTCGGTCGCCTTGGCGCCGCGGGCACGCATCGCCGTGAAGGCCGCGTGACCCGGCGTATCGAGGAAGGTCACGCCTCCCTTTGGCGTCTCGACGTGATACGCGCCGATATGTTGCGTGATGCCACCGGCTTCACCCGAGGCGACCTTGGTCTTGCGGATGTAATCGAGCAGCGAGGTTTTGCCGTGGTCGACGTGACCCATCACGGTCACGACGGGAGGCCTCGGCAGCATTTCGACCGACTCGCCGCCGGCACCCTGGATGTCGGTATCGAGCTGGTTTTCTTTGAGAATCTTGGCCGTGTGGCCCATCTCTTCGACGACGAGGACGGCCGTGTCCTGATCGATCGGTTGGTTGATGGTCGCCATCACGCCCATGTTCATCATGGCCTTGATGACTTCGGTAGCCTTGACCGCCATTTTTTGGGCGAGCTCTTGCGGCGTGATGGTCTCGCCGATCACCACCTCGCGAATGACGGGCGCGGTCGGCAGTTCGAAACCGTGGCGCTGCTCCATTCCGACCGGCGCCTTGCGCTCTCGGATCTTCTTCTTTTTCTTGAGCCGCGAGCTGGCATCGGTGCTGACGTGCAGCTCCTCGCGACCATAGCGTGTGCGCTTGTCACGCTCGGCATCGGCCGTCGTCGATTTGCCAGGACGCGCCTCCGCGGCACGGGCCGCCTCGGGGGTCGCGGCAGGTACTTTGGCTCGACCGGTTTTTTCGGTGTCACCCTGATCACGCTCCCGCTGTTCGGCCGCCCGACGCGCTTCGTCGGCCGCACGCCGCGCGGCCGCTTCTTCTTCGATTCGGCGGCGATTTTCCGCTTCGAGACGTTCCGCTTCGCGCCGCTCGTGTTCCTGCCGCTCTCGCTCGATACGAGCGGCTTCCTCGGCCTCACGTCGCTTGGATTCGGAATCCTCACCCTGCGCCTTGGCCTGCTCCTCGAGCACGTCTCGTTTGACGTAGGTGCGCTTGACGCGCACTTCGACGTTCACGGTACGCGCGCGACCGGCACCGCCGGCGAGCTTGATCTCGCTTTGCTGCTTGCGCTGCAACGTGATCTTGCGAGGGGCCGCAACCGCGGGGCCCGACTCTTCCGCCTGACCATGACTGCGCCGCAGGTGGGTCAGCAGTACGAGCTTCGCATCGTCACTGATGCGATCGTTCGGTCCACTGACCTCGATACCGGCCTGAGCAAGCTGAGTGATCAGCTTCTCGACCGGCACCTTCAGCACCTCGGCAAATTGGGCAACCGTTACATCAGCCATATCAGGTTCCTGTGGGGTCTACTCAGCCGTGGCCCGGCGCAAACCAATGCTCGCGAGCCTTCATGATGAGCTTGCCGGCCTCGTCGGCCGTGAGCCCCTGAATGTCCAGCAGATCGTCGACGGCCTGCTCTGCGAGATCTTCCCGCGTGCGGACGCCACGACGCGCCAGTGCGAGAGCAAGATCGGGCTGCATGCCTTCGAGCAGCAACAGATCATCCGCCGGAATCTGCGAATCGATGCTCTCTTCGCTCGCGATCGCCTGGGTCAACAGCACGTCGCGTGCACGGCTACGCAATTCTTTGACGATGTCCTCGTTGAACTCTTCGATGGCATTGAGCTCGCCCTGCGGAACGTAGGCGATTTCCTCTACCGTCGAGAAACCCTCTTGGACGAGGATGGTGGCGACGTCTTCATCGACATCGAGCTGCTTCATGAAGTTCTCGACGAGGGCGCGCGCTTCGGACTCGCTCTTGGCCTCGGCGTCGGACTCCGTCATGACGTTGAGCTCCCAACCGGTCAGTTGGCTCGCGAGTCGGATATTTTGACCGCCGCGACCAATGGCCTGAGAGAGTTTCTCTTCGGAGACCGCAATGTCCATGCTGTGCGAGTCTTCATCCACGACGATCGAAATGACCTCCGCCGGCGACATTGCATTGATCACGAACTGCGCAGGGTTGTCGTCGAAAGGGATGATGTCGACGCGCTCACCCGCGATCTCGTTCGAGACGGCCTGCACGCGCGAACCACGCATGCCGACGCAGGCGCCGACCGGGTCGATACGCGGATCATTGCTGCGAACTGCGATCTTGGCGCGGATGCCGGGATCGCGGGCGGCGCCCAGAATCTGGATGAGACCCTGACCGACCTCGGGAACCTCGAGCTTGAAGAGTTCGATCAGGAACTCCGGTGCCGATCGCGTCAGGAACAACTGTGGCCCGCGGGGCTCCGAGCGCACCTCTTTGAGGAAGGCCTTGATGCGATCCTGCGGTTTGACTTGTTCGCGCATGATCATGTCGGCGCGGGACACGAACCCTTCGGCATTACCGCCGAGGTCGACGAAGATGCCATTGCGATCGACTCGCTTGACGACACCGCTGACCAACTGACCCACGCGATCCTTGTACGCCTCGACCACCTGAGCACGCTCCGCCTCGCGCACCTTCTGCACGATGACCTGCTTCGCCTGCTGCGCCGCGATACGACCGAATGACACCGACTCCATCGGCTCTTCGACGAAGCCGCCGATGATCGCCTTCGTGTCGACATCGATCGCGTCTTCGAGACGCAACTCGCGGTCCGGAACCTCGAGCTCCTTCGAGTCGTCGGCGAACACCTTCCAGCGACGGAAAGTGTCGTAATCGCCGGTCTTTCGGTTGATGGCGACGCGCACGTCCCATTCCTCGCCGTGCTTTTTGCGAGTTGCCGAAGCGAGTGCCGCCTCGAGCGCTTCGAAGATGACTTCCTTGTCGACGCCCTTCTCGTTCGAGACGGCATCCACGACCATCATGATTTCCTTGCTCATCGTCTTCTGTCCCCTTGCACGCGAAACACCGAAAGACCGCTCACGCCACGACGCGTGCTTTGCCGATCTCGGCGAATCCGATTCTTACGGGCTGACCGTCCACGATGACGGTGAAACCCGACTCGTCAACCTCCGAAAGATCGCCCGTATATCGGCGGCGTCCCTCGCGAGGCACCTTCAACTCGACCCAAACCCTGGCGCCGACGAATCGTCCGAAATGCGCGGGCTTTCGCAGCACCCGATCGAAACCCGGTGACGACACCTCGAGGTTGTAGGCTCCGCTGATCGGATCCTCCACATCGAGCAACGCCGACACCTCTCGGCTCACCGTCTCGCAATCTTCGACTCCGATGTGGCCACCCTTCTCGACTGGCTGATCGATGAAGATCCGCAGCACACCCGAGCGAGGCACCGACACCCATTCGATGTCGACCAGCTCGTAGCCCAAACGCTCGATCAGGGGCTCCAGGAGCCCGATGAGCTTGTCGCGTATCGCTGCTGCAGTCGCCATCGTCCGTCCTTCAGGGACCCCAATCCGATGCGGGAATGAAAAAGGGCCACGAAGGCCCCTCCTTGCCAAACCCGCCCCGGCCAGGGGCCCAAAAAACAAAAGCCCCTCGGGGGGCTTTCAAATCAAGCACTTGGGTAGCCCCGTAAGGCAGAACCACCCTCCCTCATGGCCCGAGGAGCCGCGAGGGCCGCCAATGATAATGGAATTGCCCCCGAGGCGCCATGGGGCACCCCGGGGGGACCGAATCAGGGGGCCGAAGCCGTCCCGCCGCTGGGCGTCTGGAGCCAGCGAGCGAGCCAGTCGTGCACCTCCTGATAAAAGAGCCGACTGTTGTCGCCCTTCAGGATCCAGTGGTTCTCGTCCGGGAATACCACGAACCGGCTCGGAATCTGTTGCCGCTGCAGCACCGTCCAGTACTCGAGGGAGTTGTTGAGTGGTACCCGGAAATCCCGTTCGCCGACGGTGACGAGCGTCGGGGTCTTGAAGGCCACCGCGTAGCGGATCGGGTTTTGCTCGCGCCAGACGGCGCCCTGCTCCCAGACCGGGCCCCCGTTGTTCACCTCGCGACCATAGACCGTATCGCTCGTGCCCCATTGTGACTCGAGGTTGATCAGCCCGGCATGGCTGATGAGACAGCGGTAGCGCGTGGTGCTCGCCTGCAGCCAGTTGGCGAGATGCCCGCCGTAGCTTGCGCCGCCCGCGCACTGACGATCGCCGTCGATGAAGGGGTAATCGCGTAACGCGACATCCGCGGCCTCGTTGAGTTCGGCGCCGGGCGTGCGCAGCGGATCGCCCTGGATGGTTTGAGCGAACGCCTCACCGAACCCCGTCGATCCGCTGTAGTTGGTCAGCAGTACGACGTAGCCGGGCTTCGCGAGCAAGTGGTAGTTCCAGCGCGTCACCCATTGATCTCGCCACATCGTGTGGGGCCCGCCATGGATCACGACGAAGAGCGGATATTTCTTTGAAGGATCGAACCCCGGCGGCACGACCAACATGTTGTGGATCCGACGACCCTGACTGCTCGTGAACCAGAAATGACGCACCGGTTCGATATCGAGCCCTGCGGCCTTGGCGTCGTTGAATTGCGTCAAGGCTACATGGCGAGCCCTTGCCAGATCGATCCGCACGACCTCGGGCGGCCGCGTCGCACTTTCGAAATTCGCGATCAACACGGGGCGACGCGAAGCGCTCGCGATCGACAGATTGGTGTAGACACCCGTATTGATATCGAAGGCGAGTCGCGGTTGACCATTAGCAAGACTCGTCTCGAACAGTTTCTCGTGCCCCGCTTCCTCGGCAAGGAAATACAAGGTCCTCGAGTCGGACGTGATCGCGAACGACGTGACCGACCGATCGATGCCGCGCGTGATCTGGCGACTTTGCTGCAGGGTCACGCCACCCGCCTTCGGCCCTTCCCAGCCGATGGCAACGAGTTCACTCGGCATGTAGACCTTGTCGCTTTTGCGATCGACGCCGGCGACCAATGTCTTGCCGTCGGGCGTGAACGTTGGCTGCGACCAGGAATGATCGTCGCCGCTCAGTCTCACGGGCTCTCCGCCTACGAGCGCGACATACCAAAGGCTCGAAGAAGTGAACCGAAAAGCCGCAGTGTGTCGATCGGTGCTTGCGACGAAGATGAGCCCCTCACCGTCCGGCGCCCACGAGGCATCGAGGGAATCGCCGCCGTCGCCGCCGCGGCCAGCGAACCCGGGCTCACGCACGAGCGCCGACTCACGCAGCAGTTCGCGCGGCTCACTGACCTTCGAGCCCGCCTCGGGCACGTCGATGACGAGCAGGCGGGGTTTGCGATCTTCCAGCCAACGGTCCCAATTGCGAATGGGGAACCCGTCGTAGATCCGCGCATTCCATTTACGCGCTTTGCGCTCGCCCTCGATACGACGATTGTCTTCCTCGTTTTTTGCGTCGGGGTAATCGGAGCTCGAAAACGCGATGCGTTTTCCATCCGGCGAAAACTTTGGAGCACGCGCGCCATTGACGAGGCGAGTGAGTCGCTGGGCCTCACCGCCCGCGCTCAGGTCGAGCAGATAGAGTTGCGCGGTATCGTCCCCCTCGCGCTTGGCCGAAAACACGATCCGAGTTCCGTCGGGACTCCATTCGACGCCGCTCTCTCCGCCGGCTGTCCCGGTCAGACGTCTCGGCATCGATTTCGAAGTCGTCTCGGTCGAGACGATCCAAAGATCAGCAACTTGGTCTTTATCGTTGTAGGCGGTCTCGGTTACGGAGAATACCGCCCAACGACCGTCGGGGCTCACCGAGGGCGCACCAACGCGTGTCATCAGCCAAAGATCTTCGTGGGTGATGGGGCGTTTCGATGAATCGATGGCGGTAAAGCCGGGGACCGCAAAAACCAGAATCGACGCCAAGATCAAACGGGTAATCATGAGGGGGGTCACCGGCATAAAACAGATCGAAACATTATGCCCGCCGTCTGTCTCATGAGCACCCCCCTCGTCATCAGAGGGGGTGGCCCAGCATCACGGTTCCTGGCTCTGGAGCAGTTTCTCGTCGAACTTCATGCGCATCCGAAGGTACCAACCGCTTTGCGTTTGATCGCGACCCGAAAGGTCCCGATCATAAAAGCCCACGAAGTTGTGGCCGATGCTCAACCAGAGGTTCTCCTTGATGAGATAGCCCACCTCCAATCCGAATGCCTCGTCCCGAACATCGTCATTCGGGCTGACCATCACACCAGCCATGGCACTGACATCGAGGTTAGACCCAATGTCGAAAATGATCCGGGAGGCGAAAAGCCAGGCTCGATAATCGTCTTCGACGTCTACCAATGTTTCATTGACGTCCTTAGCCGCAATTCGGCCGGACACCCAGATACGCCGACTCGGATGAAGGTTGAAGCTCGCCGATAAGATGTCGACCTGTCGCTTCTCTTCCGATGCCAGCTCCGAGTTACGCTCAACTTTATTTTCATACCGAAGCAGCATATCGAAGTTATTCGTACCGAGCGGTCGATACGCCGCACCAATTTGAAATCGGTTTTGTAACTGAGAGCCATCTCGACTGTCGTCATCCGTGAGGAGCACATAGTTGCGAACGAGACCCGTCCAGTTTCCACCCACTTTTCTGGCGAACGATACCGTGCTCATCAGGCTGTCGGCCGTGTTATCGATCGCTGCAGACGGATCTGCGTCGAGTCGACGCCACTCAACACGTGCATCGCCTTGCCACAAACGATCGCCGAATCCGAGACCCGCACCGAGCGCGGTGGCGTTTCGGGAATTACCCGAAAGGATCTCAAGGCGCTCCGCCATCACCGTCGCCTCCATCCGATCCGAGAGGGTGAATCCACGCTGTATTCCAGTGACGCTTTCGAGATCCTGGGCGTTCATGCCCTCTCGCATCCGCATTTCAGAGAAACCCGCAGTTTGCTCGTCGACGGCGCGTCTTACGCCGATCACGATAGCGCGCCCCTCTATCGCGTTCTCCAGGGAATACACCGAGCCCATCCCCGTGGTTTCCTCCCAACGTCCGTAAATCGACGTTGCCTCAGACACCGCGTACTCAAGACCTGCCGTTGCGCGACCCGTCGGTGACTCCAAGCGCGCAAACGCTCGTCCATTCTCGGTTTGATAATCGCTCGTCACCGCGCCCCATACCGGATTGCTCTCAAAGCCTTGGTCTTGACCCACCTCGGCGCCGACGGTCCACTCTTCGTTGATTCGGGTCTTGATGCCGAGACTGTAGGACGTCACGTCAGCGTCAGGCGCGTTTGTCCCGGTGAGAATCGGGGACCCGTTGAAGGCACTCTGAGGTTGTCCAGTGAAAGGATTGAGCCCAACGCCCATTCCCCAAAACCCCGCACCATTGGGGTTGAGACCTTGACCGCCATAGGCCGATGCCTGGCCCGGTGTCACCACCGCACTCGACATCGGTGATAACGACCACACCCCGCCTCGCCGCTGTGAGAAATGACGAATACCGAGTTCGAGCGCAACTCGGTCTGTCACGTCCCGCTCCAACTGCAGACTCGCTCCAGTCCTTTCCCCGCCTGTCATCGAGTCTTCGGTTTGACTTGCCGTGATTGCCACCCGAGCCAACGGCCCGAGTTCGGCGGCACCCTCGACGGCGATCTCGGTTCGTCCCGGCGCCAACGTTGATGAAGTATTGACGAACTGCTCGTCCGCTTCACCCCCGAATATGCGCAGGTTCCATCGGCGTCCTTGTTCGGCCTCTGCCTCACCCTGACCCAATCGCCAATCGACCCGCCAGGCCGCACCGGTAAGATCCGCGAGCGCGGTCACCGAGTCAGCTTCGGCGACTTCGAGAATCATGCGACCAAAATCTCCGGTGTCGATCGCGAGATTGGCACTTCGCAACTCACGCATCTCGGCAAATCCGGTACCCGGAGTGGTAAAAAAACCGCCTGCCGTCGGACGCCCCGGATTGTCATCGAAGACATAGACCAGACCAGCCTGAAGCCAGGGCGTAAGTCGGCGTTGTGCGGACAGACCGTAGGTCCAGAACTCTTCGCCGCCCGTATCCACCTCGTAGGTGATACGTAGTGATACAGGATTCAACTCTGCGTCGAGCGACGGCAGCGGCGCCTTCAGCACCACTCGGCCCGAGAAGGGCTCAAAGTTGTAGTCGGTGTAACGCTCGAGCGCCTTGACGCTCAGTACGCGGGACGTATTGTTGCGATCACGAACGACCACTTCGAGTTTTTCGCTATTCTCGAGCGCGTTGTAGTTGGCAATCGCGAAAGGTCCGCTGGTCCCGTTGCCACGATACTCTTCGACGGCTTGTCGCAGCGCATCCCTCATACCCCAGACGTCGATGAATCCCGCATCACTATCGTGATGCCAGCGGAGTCCTGTCATCGAGCGGTTGTATTGACCTAGGTCGACGATAGAAATCGGCGCGAGGCGCGCTCCATCCGCGGAGAGTGAGAAGTTGGCTCCGGTGGCGAAGTCCCCATAGAGCAAGTAGCCGCGCCCCTTGTCGACACGCAAATACAGTCGATCGGAAGACTGCGCTTCGTAGCCTCTCTGAGCCGTATCACCCATCACAGGGTAGTATCGATCCGGATTGAAATCGCTGAACTCTCGGGTCCGCAGATCCTTCTCGGAATCGAACATCGCAGATACGAGATAACCGTTAGTGGTCGCACCCTTCAAAAAGAAGGACGATCTCCCAGCAAAACTCCCCTTACCGTTGTTGAAGCGAGTCTCCCAGCGTCGCAGATCGCGCTCGAATGCATCGGAAAGGCTGGAGCCTTCTCCGCCAGACGACGACCCGAAATTCACCATGACCTCAACGAGTCCCGCAGCGACCAACGGACGTAACTCCGTAGCGAATGCGAGCTTAACCTTGCCCGGATGACCACCGACTCGCGCCGTGATGAACACTTCCCGAGCGGACTTTGGTGCTGTAACGCCGAAGCTACCCTCACCATCAACGATCAATATCTCGTCGTCCGAGCAGCGCCGTCCGGTCTCTTCGTCACGGCAATCAGGCGTGCCGTCTAGACGCCTGAGGGAAGCGCCTTCAGCGGATACTCTTGCGATATACCGCCCCTGCAGAGCACCGCCGTTGACATCAAAAACCCGAATGGTGACAGGAATAGTACTCATACCATCGGCAACCAACGCCGTTTTCGCAGATCCTGTTGCGACAGTCAAAATAACTGCCTGGATCTTGTCACTGCGAGAGGAAGTCACCGACGCGCGGGCAGACTCCACCCCAACCGGTAAACGACTTTCCAAGCCTATCGGAGTCGAAACCGTCTCGTTCTGCGCGTCTGACAACGCCGGGAGAGCTGCGAGCGCGAGTGCTACCAAAAATACGCGATTGATCGTTCGATTAAGCATCTCAGTTACCCCCCGTCACGGGCTGCGCAGGAGTGGATGGGGGCGCCACACTTTTACAAAATGCACCCGAAACCCGAATGGCCACGCGCCGATTCCGAGCTTGCCCCTCCGGAGTCGCGTTGGAGTCACGAGGTTGCGACTCGCCATAACTACTCTCTGTGAGCTGCGCAGGATCGAACCCGCCTCCAGCGAGGAGGAATTCACGTACCGCCTTCGCTCGACGAGCCGAAAGACGAATGTTGTAAAGATCGGATGCGCGACTATCGGTGTCCAGCCCGCTTTGATTGGTCCAGTGTTGAAGTTAGTTTAGGCAGCCCTTTTGCGGGTTATCGAGATGATCCGAGGGCTGGGGGCGAGCCCCCAGGCCTCGGGCGCCGGGGGTCGATAGCCGAGGGCGCTGTGCGGTCGAACTCGGTTGTAGTGACATCGCCATTGTTCGATCAGCACCTGCGCTTCACGTAGGGTGTAAAAGAGCTCGCCGTTCAAAAGCTCATTTCTCAGCTTGCCGTTAAAGCTCTCGCAGTAGCCGTTCTCCCAAGGACTGCCGGGCTGGATGTAGAGGGTCTTCGTACCGAGTC
>JBILWC010000042.1:0-5121 GCA_044370105.1 Steroidobacteraceae bacterium
TCAATCCGGAAGCCGCACCGATAGCAGGGCCAGCCGCAGCAGACGCACCGCTACTCATACCCATACCGGCGATACTCGCCGCCTGCATAGCAGTAGTGATCGCGCCAGCCACCGCACTAGCGCCAGCGTTAATCGCGCCAGACACCGCAGGATGGTTGTGATCCAGATTCTTTGGAGCCTGGGCCATGACCGCTCGGGGATCGCCCGAAGGATCAGCACCCGCAGGAGATTGTGCGCCCTGCGTAACCCCACCAATTCCGCCAAGAGCGGAACCTAACTGTTCACCAACCCCCGAAACCTGCTCAAGCGGATTCGGGGCCGTTTCCGGCATAGGCATCGTCGCCTCAGGGGTCACCTGAGGCGCAGTCGGCTTAGGCTCCGGAACCGCACCCGGCATCTTCGTCGCATCCGGCACCACAGGTGGTGGTGGAGGCGGCGGCGGCGGCTGAACCGGAGGCGGCTGAAAACCAGGCACCATCGGAATCGGCTGAACCATGCCGCCATTAGCGAACTTCGGCAACGTGCCGTCATTGATCGCGTGCAACAAACCAAGATGCTTACGAGTCTCAGAAGCCCGAACAATGTACTCACCGTTGGAAACGCGAGACAAAATCGAATCAGACGTGCCAGTGCCAGGGCCGCGAATAAGGCCGCCGTTTGCGTTCTCGGCCGGATCGGATACGTGGATATTCCCACTGCGGCCAACCCAGGTCTGATAGTCGCCATAAAGCAATCCGCCACCATCAGGCCCGCCCATGTACTTATCAATCCAGTCCATAGGATCGACAGGTTGAGGGCCAGAGCGAACCAGACCTCCGTTAGCGTAACCCTTACCGTTACGCCAACCAACACCCTTCCAATTCACGCCACCACCAGGAATCACCCCATACTTCGGTGAAGCCAGATAGTCAACCATCGCGTAAATCTGGGCGACAGGATCACGAATATCGCCGCCAGTCCTATTGTGCTTGGCGAAAGTCTCCGGAAGGAACTGCCCCAACCCAAACACCTGCTGAGTGCCACCCTTGCCATCCGAATCATTCAGATTGTCGACATTCGGATTGCCACGCGACTCAAGGTTGATCTGACCAATAATGTCATCTTCCCAAGCCTTGAGATTAGTAATCCCATACCTCTGAGCAACATTATTCAAAACAGCCTGAACAACCGGCCGCCACTGCTCCGCACCCTTACTCGGATCATAAGCCGCAGACAGCGCAGCCGCAGACTGAGAACTCGACTGATAAGGAAGCGGAATCTGGCTTGCATCCACCCCATAATCAGCCATGTACTGCTCGGCATTCTCAACAACCCTGCGAAGCGTGCCCATAGGATCGCTAGCATTCTGCTGATTCTTCTGAAGCTCTGCCAAGTAAATCTGCTGCAAAGAAGGCGGAAGCTGATTATAAGCCGCGCTCTGCAAAGCAGCACCAACAGTCGCATCTGCGGGAAGATTGGCCGCAGGATCAGAAGCCTCATCCTGACTTTCAGGATCAAACAACTGCTTAAAGCCGCCGCCAGCGTCTCCCAATAAACTGTTCATAGCGCCAGTAATGGGAGAAAAATCCAGCCCAAAGAACGAGCCAAGAAAACCCATCGTAATTTGGCCCGCGTTTTTCACCAGATTCTCAATGATGTTCGACCAAGAATCAGAAACCATCTTAATGTAATTCTTGCCGATCTGCTCCAAACTCGGCAACTTAATCTTCCCAAGAGGCCCAAGGTCAAGCTCAAATCCGCCAGAATCAGCAGGAGCCGTCCCGCCCGAACTTCCGCCACCACCATCAGTAACCTGAGGTATAAGCACCCCGCCAGGAGTTTTAGCCATAGTCATATTTGACGGCGAAGTTCCATTCGGAATTATTGAGGCGTAAGGAAGCCCCGAACCGGGAGCCACCAAAGACGTGTACGGCAAAGAGCCGCCCATCAAACCAAACTGCGCCAAAGTCTGCGGATCGGGAATCGGAATTGAAGTTCTTGTATGAATGTGATCCTGATGCCCAGCCCAATTGTCACGATAATACCCAGGCATATCAGTGCCAGGGCCAACCGGCTTGCCGTCGAAAACTCCGACAGTTTCACCAGTGAAAGGATTCTGGTAAATAACCTGCTCCATAATGCCCAAAGAAGCAAGATATTTAGCGAAACGAGTCATACGCTCCGCGCCCTGCGGGGTATTCCACATGACACCTTCAGGTGCCCAGTCAATACCCCTATTTAGCCCCGAGCCTTCCTGGTGCCCACTGTAAGTCGATGCAAGCATCCCGAACTGGCCGCCCAAGTTATACACCCAAGAAGGGAAACCTGGCTGTCCGTAATTAATTGCACTCCGCAACGGAAGTCCGTAAGAGCCGCCAAGCTGCGCCACCACCGGAGCAATCGCAGCATTAACAATAAGATTCGACGGCAACTCAGCAACAGGATTCACAGGCCCAGGAGCCTTGCCAGTTCCAACAAACGGAGTGCCGCCAGAGAAACCGGACTCGGCCGCAAGCGGAGCGGAAACCCCACCCGAAGGAGACGAAGAAACCGGACTGCTCGCTGCGGGCTTCGGAGCGGAAACCGGTGCGCTCACAGGAGAGCTAGGCTTCACCGGATCGGCGGCAGGAGCAACGCCACCAGGCTTCGCAATAGGCTTACCTAAAACATTCTCGGTAACTTGCTGCAAGAACTCTGGATAAGTCAGCTTTTCAGGCACGCCCGACTTCACCTTGCCGGTGATGTTCTTCGACGGCTGCGGCGTCCTCATCGTATTCCACGCCGAATTCTCAGTCGAAATCTTAGTGGAACCCATACTGGTCTGGTTATAGCCAGGGATCACACCCAAGCCCTTACCTACAGCAGTAAACGGGTTGAACTTGTTACTCGGAACAACCGTCTGCTTATCCGCACGCACCTTGCCGGTAACGGCAGTAGGCGCAATAGTCGGAGTCTTGATCGCATTAGGCCCGATACCGCCACCAAAGACACCCGTAGTCTTAGCAGGCCCCTTCAACTGGATGCGGACACGACCACCCTCAGCAAAACCGGGAACGCCGCCACCATTAATCTGCTCAAGCAAAGGCAAATTCTGGCGAGTCGCAGCAGCGTTAACCACAAACTCGCCATCAGAAAGACGCGCAAGAATGCTGTCAGAAGTTCCAGTACCAGGGCCAGCAATCCTACCGCCCGCAGCAAAGCCTTCTACATACTGCTTGGCAACATCTGGATCAAGAGTAATCTGAGTGCCCTTATCAAGAGCATCAAAAGAAGCCCCACCGTCCTGCAACTTCTTATACAGATCAGGGAAATTCTTCTGAATGTCTGCAAGGTCAACATCAACATTGACAATTGCGTAGCCCGGTCGGCCTGGAATTCCAGAAACCTCTTTAGCGCCCAACGGGCTGAAGAATCCCTGACCGGCGTCGTTAAGCCTGCTTTTCCCGATTACTGCGGAAACATCGGCACGCTGCTGATCCGATCCTTGCCTGTAATTCCTAGCCGCCTCATTAAGACCCTTGACGACATTGGCCGCATCCACGCCAGACTGCGACAATCCTGGCGTATCCCCAACATCGCCGGGAAGCTTCGTATCGTAACCCTGAACAATGTCAGAAAGGCTAACCACACCCAAGCCGCCACGGCCAGAAGGATTAATTTCCTCATAACGCTTAACCGCGTCAGTGTTTCCGCCACCAATCGCAGCAGCCAAATCGTCAACAGTAAAGCCAGCAGCGTTCAGCTTATCGCGCAGCCCGCCAATGTTCTCGCTATACATGTTGCCAGGAGAAAGCAAAGCTTCCTTGATCTTGGCTTCACCAATGCGATTAACTTCAGCCAACGCAGAAGGATCGCTGATCGACTTCCCGGTCATAGAACGGGGAATGCCAATCTTCTCGCCAAGAGCCGGAATGTTCGCTATCGGGTCACCAGTTAAATTAATGTTCTGGTAACCACTAAGCTGCTGCAAAGCTTCCAGCAGACCCTTCTGGGTCAAACGGCCAGTAACCCCATCCAACTGCGAACTCAAATTCGCCAGAGCGTCCGCGTGCTTCTGAGCCTCCTGAGCCGCTTCCTGCTGCGCCGTAACGTACTGGTTCACCAGCAAAGCCGAAAATGTGACAACTGCGGCACCGACCACCCCAGTAGGGGTCATCATATTTGCCATAGCCCTCAAAGCGCCAGTGAGTCCGCCGCTCCTAAAGCCAACTCCGACAGCCCCCATGGCCTCACCCAAGGCTTTAACAAGGTCGCTGCTCAGAAGCGTCTTAAGCCCACCAATGACAGGTGAAATCAGCCGCCAAGACAGATATGCCTGCAGAACCGCGTTAACAAGACCTGGATGGTCAGTCAAGAAAGTGGTTGCCGTAGTCAAGAACGGCAAAAGTGTTGAAGCCCACTGCTCGCCAGCATCGGCAATGGAAGAAATCAAACTAGGAATTTCTGAAAGGAAAGGCTTCCACTCCGCTAGCTGCGCCCGCGCTTCGCGGAAGAAACGCATAAGCCTATCTTGGCCTTCGCCTGAACGCATGAAATCGGCAAGTCGGCCGCTGGCTTCCTCAAGGAGTTCCAGCATCCCCTTTCCGCCCGAACCAGTAAAAGCTTCGCTCAAGGAGTTGAGGATAGAACCAACATTGATAAGCGAGTTCCCCAACGCGGAGAAGGCGTCGATGCCCTTCTCCATCCAATCCTGAAGGGAGCCATCAGCGTCGGCACGCTGAATGAAGGCATCAAACCGATTCATCAAATCGGCAAGACCGTTTGCCAAGCGCGGAAGGAAATCAGTACCCACAGCCGAAAGCCGCAACATGCCGTCGATGAAAGGGTCTATAGCCTTATCCAATTGACCCTGGGCGGCAGCAGTATTGCCGAAAATCCTTTCAAGGAAACCCTGGTTCGCCTCGGTCTGCAAAGAGGCCATGGCCGTCTTGAGGTTTCCGTTAATCTCACTAGCAATCCCAGAAAGACCAGCCTGCAACAAAGGCATATCGGCTTGCGCAAGCTGCGTAACAGCAGCGCCTAAGCCCTCAAACAGATTGTCCTGAACAGTGTTCCGTAAAGCCGTCCACTGCGAATCCATCCCCGTAACAGCCTCAACGAACTGCTGGGCATTCGGAGAAAGCGCCTTCAGCGAATCACTGA
>JBILWC010000035.1:0-14423 GCA_044370105.1 Steroidobacteraceae bacterium
TGTTCACGCTCGAAGACGGCTCCGAGATCTCCGTGAAGGGTGACGAGGAAATCGAATACGACGGCGAAAAACATACCGCCGCCAATCTGTATGACGCCTTGAAAGAAGGCTACTACGGCAAGTTCTGAGGATCAGTTTGTCTATGGCCGCCATCAAGATCGATCGAAAGATCTCCAAATATCGTGTTCAAAAGCCGGGCGCAGAACCTGCGCCGGCGCCTGCCGTTGCCGAGCGGACGACGTCCCACGGGGGCAAAGTCGTTCGTCTGACCGAGGAAGTTCAGCGCCCCGAGGTGCTGATCGGCTCGACCTACAAGATCAAGACCCCAGTGTCCGATCACGCGATGTACGTCACGATCAACGACATCATCCTCAACGAGGGCACCGAGCACGAGCAGCGGCGTCCCTTCGAGGTCTTCATCAACTCGAAGAATCTCGACCACTACCAGTGGATCGTCGCGCTCACGCGGATCATCTCTGCGGTGTTCCGAAAAGGTGGCGACGTCACGTTCCTCGTCGAGGAACTCAAGGCGGTATTCGATCCGCGCGGCGGCTACTGGCAGCCGGGCGGGAAGTTCATGCCCTCCATCATCGCCGAACTTGGCTACGTCATCGAAAAGCACCTGCAGACCATCGGTCTCCTCGGGCGCACGGAACTCGATGAGCACCAGAAAAAGCTAGTCGAGGAGAAGAGGGCCGAGTTTGAGGCTCGCGGCAAGCAGACCGATGCTTTCGCGAAGTCGCATTTCCCGGAGGGTGCGCAGTTGTGCTCCAAGTGCAGCACGGCGGCCGTGGTCATGATGGACGGCTGCATGACCTGCCTCAATTGCGGCGATTCGAAGTGCGGGTGACGCCTTGCGGCGCCTGTCACGTCATCTAGCCACTTCTCTCATCCTCGCAGTCTTGGTGTCGCCCGCGCTCAGCGCGGGACAGCCCTCGATCGTCCCTTCGGAGGGTTCGCAGCCTGTCGAGCCGATATCGCGCGAGATCCCGCGACCGGCCGAGCTTCAGCGAGACGTCGAGTTCTGGATTCGCGTTTACAGCGAAATCACTACGCTTCAGGGCTTCATGCATGACGAGCGCCATCTCGGCGTCGTGTACGAAACACTCGATCTCGCCCTTGCGGGTCCGCCGGGTTCATCACAACGTCGCGAATTGATAAAACGATCGAGGGATCGCTGGACCGCTGCGCTCGATGCGGCGGTGCACGCGCTCGAAGCCGGGACGGCGGAGTCCGTCACGGGCGACGCGCGTCGAGTGCTGCAACTTTGGGGTAAAGATGCCACGGTAGCTCGACTGCGCGATGCGCGTGCCGAGGTTCGATTCCAGCTCGGACAGGCGGATCGATTCCGTGCCGGCATCGTGCGCTCGGGTACCTGGGAATCCCATATCGCACGAACTTTCAATTCTTTGGGCTTGCCGCCCGAGCTCGCAGCCTTGCCGCATGTCGAGTCATCCTTCACACCGAGTGCCTACTCGAAGGTGGGCGCATCGGGTCTCTGGCAGTTCATGCGTTCGACCGGGCGCCTCTACATGCGGGTGGATGACATCGTCGATGAACGACTCGACCCGTTTCGCTCCACCGAAGCCGCGGCACGCTTGCTGCTCAGCAACTACCGATTGCTCGGGAGTTGGCCTCTGGCCATTACGGCGTACAACCATGGGCCGGGTGGAATGCGGCGCGCCCGTCAGGTGATGGGTACAGACGACTTCGGCGTGATCGCTCGCAACTATCGCAGTCGTTCCTTTGGTTTTGCATCGCGAAATTTTTATCCATCTTTCCTGGCTGCGCTCACGATCGACCAGGATCCGCAGCGTTATTTCCCCGGTGTCACGCGAGCGCCGGAGCTGCAATTCCACGAAGTTGCCATGCCGGGATACGCCGACATCAAACGTCTCGAGAAGGCGCTTGAGGTGCCGGTGGCTCAGTTGCGCGAATTGAATCCGGCCTTGCGACCTGCAGTTTGGTCTGGAGAACGCCTTGTTCCCCGCGGATATCGATTGCGACTGCCCTCCGAGCGGACAATCTCTCCAGAGGAGTTCGTCGCTCGAGTCGGTGCCGATCAGATTTACCTCGCCCAGATCGGGCCGCGCGCGCACAAGGTTGGACGTGGCGAAACCCTTCACCAGATCGCGCGTCGGTATGGACTGAACGTTCGTCGTCTCGCAGAGCTCAACGGCCTCGATCCGTCTGCCAAGCTCAAGCGCGGCAGAGTCCTGCAGTTACCGAGTGATCGTCCTTCGACGCTCGCTGAGCTTGCGGTCCAGACCGAGACACCGGCTGCGGGTGCCGGCCTCTAGGGTGCGACGCCCTCGCGACCTATAATGCGAGGCATGTGGCGCCTTGCCATCTTTTTCGCCCTCTCGTGCGGACTCATCGCTCCGAACGCGTCGAGTAGTATCGAGCAGTTGCCCAAGGCGACCGAAGTCGTGGTGCACAAATCGGCTCGGCGCCTCGAGCTTTGGCGAGGGCCGACCCTGATGCGCTCCTACAGAGTGTCGCTCGGGCTGCGGCCCGATGGGCACAAGCAGCGCGAAGGCGATTTTCGAACGCCTGAGGGGCGCTACCTGCTTGACGCCCGCAATCCCCGCAGCGATTTTTTCCTCTCGATTCGTGTGTCCTATCCCAATGAGCGTGATCGTGCGCGGGCTCGCAAGGCCGGCGTGCCGCCCGGTGGCCTGATCATGATCCACGGTTTGCCCAACGAACCGCGGTGGCCTCCGGAACACTACGCCCGGGAGGATTGGACCGACGGGTGTATCGCTCTCAACAATGCCGACATGATGGAAGTGTGGATGCTGGTATCGGATGGGGCTCCGATCGACATCCGTCCTTAGATCCGGAGATCGCCGTGGAAACCAGCATCATCATTCCCGAAGTCGTCGATGCCCGCGTGGCTCCGCGTGGCGCACTCGAGAGTCTCTCGCAAGAAGAGATCGAAAAACTTCTCTCGACGGGGCAGGGCGGCTTGTATCCGCTCTTCCGTCAATGTGCGCTGGCCGTTCTGAACGCAGGTAGTGACACCGACGATGCCCGCGAGATCTTCGAGCGTTATCGCGACTTCGATATTCGCATCGTGCGGCATGCCTGGGGCGTGAAGCTCGAAATCAAGAACGCACCGGCGAAGGCCTTCGTCGACGGTCAGATGATCCGGGGCACCAAAGAACTCTTGTTCGCCGTGCTTCGTGACATCGTTTATACGGCCAACGAAATCGTCGACAGCGGGCGTTTCGATCTGAGTCGATCCCAGTCGATCACCAATGCGGTGTTTCATATCCTTCGAAACGCGCGATTGCTCGATCACCGGATCCGACCCAATTTAGTGGTGTGCTGGGGTGGTCACTCGATCAGCCGCGAGGAGTACGAGTACACCAAGCGCGTCGGGTACGAGCTTGGATTGCGCGGACTCGATGTCTGCACCGGTTGCGGCCCGGGCGCCATGAAAGGCCCGATGAAGGGCGCGACGATCGGCCACTCGAAGCAGCGAATCAGCTCCGGGCGTTACGTGGGCTTGACGGAGCCCGGCATCATCGCAGCCGAGCCGCCGAATCCGATCGTCAACAACCTCGTGATCATGCCCGATATCGAAAAGCGTCTCGAAGCCTTCGTCCGAGTGGCGCATGGTCTCGTGGTGTTTCCGGGCGGCGCGGGCACGGCTGAGGAAATCTTTTATTTGATCGGGATCTTGCTCGATCCGGCGAACGCCGATCAGCCGTTTCCAGTGGTATTGACGGGTCCGCGCAGCAGTGCGGCTTACTTCGAGCGGATCCGCGATTTTTTGGCGGGTACCATCGGCGACGTTGCGCTTTCGAGGCTCAAAATCGTCATCGACGACCAGGCCGAGGTCGCTCGAATCATGGATCGTGGCGCAGACGAGGTCCGCGACTTCCGCAAGAAGAATGGCGACTCCTTCAACTTCAACTGGCTGCTTCGCATCGACCCGGAATTCCAGCAGCCGTTCGAGGTGACCCACGCCTCGATGCGCACGCTGCGGTTATACCGAGACCAGCCGCCGCATGAGCTTGCCGCGAATCTCAGACGGGCGTTCTCCGGAATCGTGAGTGGCAACGTCAAAGAGCACGGCATTCGGGCGATTGAGCGCCATGGTCCGTTCGAGCTTTCGGGCGACCCTCACCTCATGGCGCTACTCGATGAATTGTTGTCGAGTTTCGTGGCCCAGCAAAGAATGAAGCTGCCGGGTACGGCCTACGTGCCCTGTTACCGCATCGTTCGGCCTTGAAATCGGGCCGGGGCGCCCCAAATCCCCCTCCAACAGTTTTTCCCGTGATTCCAGGGAGAGGATCGATGTCCGAGAACGCCGAGAAGCATGGTTTTCAGGCCGAGGTAAAGGAACTCCTTCGTCTGATGATTCATTCGTTATACAGCCATCGCGAAATCTTCTTGCGCGAGCTGATATCGAATGCATCGGATGCCAACGACAAGCTGCGCTTCCTGTCGCTCGCTCAGCCGGAGCTGATGTCAGGCGATGCCGAGCTCAGGATCTGGGTCGATTACGACGCAACAAAGCGAACGCTGTCGATTCGCGACAACGGCATCGGCATGAACCGGGAAGAGGCCATCGCCCACCTCGGAACCATCGCCAAATCCGGTACCGCAGATTTCTTCAAGCGTCTGACGGGCGACCAACAAAAAGATTCGCAGTTGATCGGTCAGTTCGGCGTCGGCTTTTATTCGGCGTTCATCGTCGCCGACGAGGTCGAGGTTTTTTCGCGTAAAGCGGGAGAGTCCGCGTCATCGGCGATCCGTTGGGCTTCCAAAGCTGACGGCGAATTCACCATCGAGACGGCGACCCGCGAGGAACGCGGAACTTTGGTGGTGTTGCACCTCAAAGAAGACGCAAAGGAGTTTGCCGATGGATGGCGGATTCGTTCGCTCGTTCGCCGATACTCCGATCACATCGCATTCCCTGTCTTGATGCGTAAAGAGGGTGAGGCGAGCCTCGATTGGGAGGCTGCCAACCAGGCTCAGGCGTTGTGGACCCGGCCGCGAAGCGATATCAAGGACGAGGAATACAAAGAGTTTTATCAGCATATCGCCCATGACTTCGCAGAGCCGCTGTCCTGGAGTCACAACAAGGTCGAGGGCAAGCGCGAATACACCTCGCTCCTCTACCTGCCGAGTCGCGCACCGTTCGATCTTTATCAACGAGATGCATCGCGTGGCTTGAAGCTGTATGTGCGTCGCGTATTCATCATGGACGACGCAGAGCAGTTCCTGCCGATGTATCTGCGGTTCTTCCGCGGAGTACTCGATTCGAACGATCTGCCGCTCAACGTGTCTCGCGAACTGCTGCAGCAGGACAGCGAAGTGGAAGCTATGCGGTCCGCGCTTGCGAAGCGCGCGCTCGACTTGCTCGCCCGCCTCGCCAAGGACGAGCCCGAGAAATATGGCACCTTCTGGAAGGAGTTCGGTCCTGTGCTCAAGGAGGGCGCCGGCGAAGATCCGGGTAATCGCGAGAAAATCTTGCCGTTGTTGCGCTTCGCGAGCACGCACGACGAGAGCGATGACCCGAAGACCACCCTCGCGGATTACATCGGTCGCATGAAGAGTGGTCAGGAGCGTATCTATTACATCATCGCCGACTCGGTCACGGCAGCCCGAGGGAGTCCTTATCTCGAGCAGCTTCGTACCAAAGGTATCGAGGTGTTGCTGCTCGCCGATCGCGTCGACGAGTGGATGATGGGGTACCTCCGGGAATTCGAGGGCAAGCGCTTCAAAGACGTTTCGCGTGGTGACCTCGAGCTCGGTGACCTCGAAGATGCAGCGTCCAAGGCGGCGATCGACGAGGCCGTCAAGGAAAACAAGAAACTGCTCAAGCGCATCAAGGATGCCCTTGGGGAGCGAGTGTCCGAGGTCAAGGTGAGTTCGCGCCTGGCCGATACGCCGGCGTGTCTGGTCCTGTCGGAGGGTGATGTTGGTTCGCAGATGCGCCGGATACTCGCTGCCACCGGACAGATCGTGCCGGAGGCGAAACCGTCGATCGAGATCAATGTGGGCCACCCCCTGATTCGGCGGCTCGATGCCACGCGCGCCGAAGACGAGTTCGCGGAGTTGGCGCTGTTGGTACACGATCAGGCGAAGCTGGCAGAGTCCGGTTCGGTCGCCAACCCGGGTGAGTTCGTCCGCCGCCTCAACAAATTGCTGGGGCAGCTGATGACCGCGAGTTGACAGCCTGCCTCGGCGAGACGGGTGGCATGTCATAATCTCCGCATGAAAAAGCCTGCCCCGACCGATGACGAGTTGCGTGCCCGGTTGTCGCCGCTGGCGTACGAGGTCACTCGCAACAAGGGAACCGAGCGCGCCTTCACCGGCGCCTACACCTACAACAAAGATCGGGGCGTGTACGCTTGCGCGTGCTGTGGCGCAGAGCTTTTCCACTCCGACACCAAGTACGACTCGGGCTCAGGTTGGCCGAGCTTTTGGACGCCGCTCGCCGAAGGGCGTATCCGTGAGCATCGCGATGCCAGTCACGGCATGGTTCGAATCGAGGTGGTGTGCGCAAACTGCGACGCCCATCTCGGACATGTGTTTCCCGATGGGCCCAAGCCCACGGGGCTGCGCTACTGCATCAATTCCGTCTCGCTCGCTTTCGAGCCCGAGACCTCTGCGAACGGTGAATCCCCATGAGAGTGATGGTCTGGACCTTGATTGCATCAATCGCCGGCCTCTTGTTGGCGAGTGCATTATTTCCCACGTTGCTTGCGTCGAATCGCGGCGACACCTTGGCTCAGGAGGCCGCGATGTCAGAACTCGTCAAAGAAGATCTCGAAGTGGGTGCCGGCGCGGAAGTCACTCCGGGCCAAACGGCTGTCGTGCACTACACGGGTTGGCTGCACGATCCGTCGAAGCCCGAAGGGAAGGGAAAGAAGTTCGACAGTTCGCGTGATCATGGCGATACCTTCGATTTCATCGTTGGCGGCGGTCAGGTCATCCGCGGTTGGGATTTGGGCGTCGCAGGCATGAAGGTCGGTGGAAAACGCCGACTGATCATTCCGGCTGAACTCGGCTACGGGGCCCGCGGAGCCGGCGGGGTCATCCCCGGTGGCGCCACACTGGTATTCGATGTCGAGTTGACGGCGATTCGCTGATCCAGCGTTGCAGGAGAGATTACCCATGACAAAGAGCACGACCGCGGCATTGGCCGTAGCGGTGGCCTTGGCCTCGTACCCATCGTTGAACCAGGCGGCGACGCTCATCCACGCCGGTCGTCTGATCGATGGCGTGAGTGGAGAATCTTTGAGAGATCGGACGATCGTCGTCGACAATGGTCGTATCACTGCAATCGAACAGGGTTTTCGCAAGCCCGGCTCAGGCGATACGCTCGTCGATTTGCGCAAGTCCACTGTCATGCCCGGCCTCATGGACATGCACGTTCATCTCACGAGCGAGCACAGCAAAAACAGTGAGCTCGATCGATTCAAGAAAGACGCGCCCGATGTCGCGATCGATAGCGTGACGTATGCCGAGCGCACACTCATGGCGGGCTTCACGACGGTACGTGATCTCGGCGACAGTTTTCGTGCCAGTGTGGCTCTTCGCAACGCCATCAACGCGGGCAAAGTTCCCGGCCCGAGAGTCTTCGCAGCTGGCAAGTCGATCGCGACCACGGGCGGACACGCCGATCCGACCAACGGTTGGGCCTCGTATCTGAATGGCGAGGATGTGGGTCCGCTGGAAGGTGTCGTCAATGGTCCCGAAGAGGCTGCGCAAGCCGTACGCCAGCGCTACAAGGAAGGCTCCGACCTCATCAAGATCACGGCGACGGGGGGAGTGCTTTCGATCGCCAAGAACGGCCTCAATCCTCAATTCACCGAAGAGGAGATCCGTTCGATCGTCACCACTGCGCGAGACTATGGTTTCAAGGTGGCGGCCCATGCGCACGGTGCGGAGGGAATGAAGCGAGCGGTTCGCGCGGGCGTCGACACGATCGAGCATGGCACTTTCATGGACGAGGAGACCATGGCGCTCATGAAAGAACGGGGCACGTGGTACGTCCCGACCATCACGGCCGGGCGATGGGTATTCGATCGGTCCAAAGAAGACGGATATTTCCCGGCTGTCGTGCGCCCGAAAGCGGCGCTCGTGGGGCCGCAGATTCAGGGGACTTTCGCAAAGGCCTACAAGACGGGCGTCAAGATTCTCTTTGGAACGGACACCGGTGTTTCGGCCCATGGCGAGAACGCGCGGGAGTTCGTGTTGATGGTCGAAGCGGGTATGCCGGCGATGGAGGCGATCAAATCGGCCACCTCCGTCACGGCGAAGTTCCTCGAGATCGACGATCGACTCGGTAGCGTCTCGGTCGGCAAGATCGCGGATCTCGTCGCCGTTCCCGGCGATCCGCTTGTCGATATCACCGCAATGCAGCGGGTCCATTTCGTCATGAAGGACGGCGTTGTCTACCGTCAGCCCTGAGCGCCTGCTGCTGCCTGGAGCGGCAGGCCTGGTCGAGACGCTCGTCGAGTCACCGCAAGCGGCGCCTCGAGCTGTGGCGGTGTGCTGTCATCCTCACCCGCTTTTCGGCGGAACGATGACCAATAAAGTCATTCATACCGTGGCACGTTCGTTCGTGGCGTCCGATGCCATCACGATCCGTTTTAATTTCAGAGGTGTGGGACTTTCGGAAGGGGCTCACGCCGGCGGCGATGGTGAGACCGAGGACGTCATCGGGCTTGCCACTTGGGCGCGTAATCGATGGCCCGGATTGCCGCTTTGGCTCGCGGGATTCTCATTCGGCGCATGGGTTGCCCTCCGTGCGCAGACAGTCTTGCAGCCTTCTCTACTCGTCACGGTGGCGCCGCCCGTCGGCCGATGGGATTTTTCAAAGATCGATGCGCCGAGGTGTCCTTGGCTCGTCGTTCAAGGCTCGAAGGACGAGCTTGTCGACGCGACAGCCGTCGAGGGATGGCTCTTTTCTTTGAAAGGTCGGTCCGTCGTTCCGCCGCAGATGTTTTTGTTACCCGAGGCGGATCATTTCTTCCATGCCCGACTGCACGACGTTCGGGATGCCGTTACCCGATTTGTGACGGACTACGCTGACGGACGCAGCGAGTAACCCACGCCACGCACGGTGTGGATGAGAGGACGCTCTTCGCTCCGATCGACTTCTTGGCGCAAACGACTGACGTGTACGTCGACGACGTTGGTTTGCGGGTCGTAGTGGATATCCCAGACGCCCTGCAGCAGCATCGTGCGCGTGACCACTTGTCCGGCATGTCGCGCGAGGAATTCCAGCAGTCGGAACTCCCGTACTGTCAGGTTGAGCGTGCGTGCGCCGCGGCTGGCTTTGCGTGTCAGAAGATCGATTTGCAGATCATCCACCTTGAGGGACGTCAGGGCGGCCTGCGTCTTGCGCCGGGTCAGGGATTCCACCCGCGCCGCCAATTCTTCGACGGCAAAGGGCTTACCGAGATAATCGTCTCCGCCCGCTCGTAACCCCGCGACTCGCTCGTCGACCGAATCGAGGGCGGACAAGACTAGGACCGGTGTGGACCGTCCGGCATACCGCAGGGCGCGAACCAGATTGAGGCCGTCTATTCCCGGGAGCATGCGGTCCGTGACGATGACATCGAAGTCTTCGGATACGGCGCTATCGAGGCCTACGCGACCGTCGGCACAATGGGCCGTGTCATAGCCGCGGGCGCGCATGGCGCCGATGATCTCCTCGGCCATGTCGACGTCATCTTCGATGAGCAGCATCCGGGTCATGACTGCGACACTTTATGGCCTCTTCTCGTGGCATGCTAGAGGCATGCGCTTGACTATCGTGGACCGGCGGGGATTGATCGCTACGCTTGTCGCCCTCGGGGTGATGGTGCTGACCTTCGTGGCGGCCTTCACCTGGCTTCAGTACCGCATGATGGACGTTCATAGCCGCCAGATTCTCCAGTCGATGAGGCAGGAGCTTCTGCTGCGCCAGCAATACGAGCGGTCGGTCGGGCGACAAGCGCTCGTGGCGGGCATCGACCTGCGTAATCGGGTGGTCTCAGACGGCAGATACTTCGCGCTGTTTACGTCGGACCGACAACCCGTCGTCGGCAGCTTGTCCGCCATCCCTGGCGGTGAGCGGGTTTTCGAATCCCGTTTTGCGCCGTACACCGTCGACTCGGATAACGGGATCAAATACTACGTCGCCAGCATGCGCAACGAAGATGGTTCGATTTTCGTCATGGTGCAGGGCGACAAGGACCAGAGAGAGATCGCGCTGTCTTTGGGTCGTGCCGCCGCCGTCAATACCTTCATGGTGATCCTGATCGGTGTCATCGCCGCCTACGTCCTCAATCGATACATGCTCGATCATGTGCGCGGACTGGCCATGACGGCCCGACAAATCATGCGAGGCCAAATGGCTGCGCGTGCGCCCGCACGACGACGCCTCGACGCCATGGGTGCGCTCACCACCACGTTCAACGACATGCTGGACCAAAACGAGTCTCTCGTGACCGGCATGCGTACCGTCACGGAAAGTTTGGCTCATGATTTGCGTTCGCCGCTGATGCGGGTAAGTCGATCGATCGCGGCAGCACGCCAGACGGATAGTGACGTCGTTCGCGAGCAACTTTTGAACGATGCCGAGACCGATGCCACTCGTGCGCTGCAGACGTTCAATTCCTTGATCGATCTGGCGCGTGCCGAAGCGGGGCTCTCTCGCGACTCGATGGAAAAGCTCGATCTCGGGTCGCTCGCGACCGACGTCGCCGAATTGTTCGAGCCTCTCGCCGAGGAGCGGGGGCAGCGTCTCGAGCGCCATATCTCTCCGATCGGCATCTTTGGCCATCCGCAGATCCTCAAGCAGGCGCTTGGCAACTTGCTCGAAAACGCGATCAAGTATTCGCCTGCGGGATCCACGCTGCGTCTGGCGGTCAAGCCGTCGCCCGAGAGCGGCGCGGCGGAGATCGTCGTTGAAGACAGCGGACCCGGGATCCCCGAAAATGCGCGCGAACAGGCGGTTCGACCCTTCGTGAGGCTTGAGAGTCCCGTGCGTCAACCGGGTGCAGGGCTCGGGCTTGCCATCGCGGCCGCTGTCGCTCGATTGCACCGAGGCAAGCTCATTCTCGAAAACGCAGACCCCGGATTGCGAGTGCGTTTACAGTTCGGCCATCAGTAACTCGCGCTCTACGAAAGCGGCCATTGCAGGCATAGTTCGAATCCGCTCGAGCGATTCGAGTCTCGGTCGAGGTTAAGCGCCTCGATCCGTCCGTTGTGCCCTCGCATCACCTGGGCGGCGATCGCGAGACCTAGCCCCGTGCTGGCATCTGTCCGCTCGTTGCGATTCGTCGTGCTTCGATAAAACGGCTCAAAGATTTTAGTGAGCTCTTCGACCGGAAGTCCCGGTCCGGAATCTCGAACACGAAGCCTGGCGAAGGTCTCGTGACGATCGAGCAGCACCTCGACCGAAGCGGCTTTCGGAGAGTGTTTGAGCGCGTTGCGAACCACGTTCTCCATTGCCGACTGTATCCAGTATCGATCGCCGTTTATCCGGAGGGGCGAGTCCGATAACGTCGACGACAGGGTTTTTCCGAGCTGCTCGGCTTCGAATGTGGCGTCAGACAATACAGTTTGCAGAATGGATTGCAGCTCGAGCGGCTCTCGCTTCCACGCGACGGCACCCGACTCGAGACGCGAGACGTCGAGAATCTTGTCGATGAGTTCATCGAGGCGTGTCACCTCGCCGTCGATGCGCGCTGCCGTGGTGGCGGCGGTCGAATCTTTCTGCGCTAAAAGTCCCGTTGCGAGTCGTATCCTAGTGAGCGGCGAACGAACTTCGTGGGAGACGTCCCGGAGCAATTGCTGCTGCCCTCTGATTAGCGAGCTGATCTGGCGGGCCATCGAGTCGAGCGATCGCGCGAGTCGACCGATCTCGTCACGCCTCGACCGCGCCGTCTCTGAAACACGTGAGTCCAGATTGCCGATCGCCAGGTCTTCGGTAGTTTGCTGCAGCTCGATGATGGGGCGGGTGATGGACCTCGCCAAACCGAAACTGACGAGCGCGGTCACCGCCAAGGAGAGCAACAACAGGGGAAGGGGCACATCGCGAAAGACGCCGAGACCTGTGCGCGTCTCAACCGCCATCAGCCTAAACGACTCGCCTTCGTCGCTGATCAGCTCCGGCATTTCCGTCGGAAGATTAAGCAGTACGGCTGGCAGGTCGTAAGCAAAGAAATCATCGCTCGGCGATATCCATGTGCGGGAAATTCCCGGAGGGACACGCCCGAGCAGATCGACCCCGTTTTCATCCATGACCAGAATATCGAGGCTATTACCGGAATCGACGGATCGATTACTCGCCCATGTTTTCAAAGAGGACACTCCGCCGTCTGCCAGCGCATTGGCAGCTTCTTGCGCTGCGGCGAGGAGTTCGGCTTCTGCTGATGCTTTTCTTTCGGCGATCAGCCATGAGGTGACGGCGACCGCCCCGAGAACCGTGAGGACCAGGGCGGCAAAAAAAGATACGAAAATTCTCAGCGCGAGCTTACTCATGCAAATCAACGTATCGGTTGATCAGGCCGAGTCGAGTTCGATGAGTTCATATCCCGTTCCGCGCACTGATCGTATTTCTATTCCACACTGGTCGGACCGTTCGAGTTTTCGTCGAAGGTTGCTGACGTGAGTGTCGATACTGCGGTCGTAGAGGGTGAGTTTTCGTCCGAGCGCACGCTCCGTCAGAACACGTCGTTCGACGGGCCGTCCTTTCTCTTCTGACAGCAATTGGAGAATACGGAACTCGGCACCCGTCAGTTCGAGAGGGTTCCCATCGATCGAGGCGCGGCGTCGCTTGAGATCCAGGCTCATGCGGCCGAGCGTCAGCGAGGATTCGGAGCCTGGCGTCTCGAGCCCTGCAGAGGTGCGTCGCAAGATTGCCCGGACACGAGCAGTCAACTCTCGCGGATCGAAGGGTTTGGCGAGGTAATCGTCTGCGCCGAGTTCGAGTCCGAGAATTCGATCGATTGCTTCGCCTCGTGCGGTCAGCATCATGACGGGCAGGCGAGGCTTGAGTTGCCGGATATCTCTCAGGATGTCGAAGCCGCTGCGACCCGGAAGCATGACATCGAGTATCACGAGGTCGATCGGACTACGGGAAAGTTCGGCAATAGCGGTCGAGTCGTTGGTGGCGAGGGCGATCTCGAAGCCCTCCTGAACCATGAACTCTCCGAGCATCGCGGAGAGATCATGATCGTCATCGACGAGCAGAATGCGAGAAGTCATCGAAGGTAATGCTGCGACCATACCGTTCATTTGTCAGCCCGTACTCGATTGCTTCACAGAACTTTGCAGACCGTTTTCGCATCTTTTCGTTCTGCTGCGGTCGAAGTGAGAGAAGATACACCGATTACGGACGTGCCATCGGAGGACACATCATGAGAACGACATTATCCATTGCGGCCCTGGTTGCCTTGCTGAGTTCGGTGAGCGTCCACGCCCAAATGCCACCACCTCCACCACCGGATGTGCCGGGTGCCCGAGCAGAGGGTCCGGGTATCGAGCGTCGGGAGATGCGACGAATCATCGTTCGTGGGGATCAGGACGGACCGCGCCCCATGATTCGCATGGAACGGGCGGGTGCAGATCTCATGGGAGCTTATGGGCTCGATCCTCGGATGATCTTGAGGATGGTCGATGCGCTCGAGCTCACGCCGCAGCAGCGTGGCAAGATGACCGAGCTCGTGGAAACGGTGCGACCCGGCATGACCAAGATCTCTCGAGAGATCAGAGCTGAGTCGCAACGCCTCAGAAATCTCGATGCGGGTGATTCCAAGTACGCAAGTGAGAGTGCAGCGATCGCTCGAAAGATGGGTGAGCTCACGACGAGTCTCGTCCAACAGGGCGCCGATCTTCGCGGCAAGATGTGGCAGGTGATGACGCCTGAACAGCGCAAGCGCGCCGAGACCATGCGAGAGCGCGCACGTGAACGCGTGAACGAGCGCATCGAAATTCATCGCGGCAAACCGCGAGTGTTGATGATGCAGGAACTCGACGAGATCGGTTGATCTCCAGAAAAGCAAAAGGCCCGGAACGCATGACGTTCCGGGCCTTTTTTCATGCTCTTTTTACGAGAGGCTGATCAGTTGACCATCGCCTTCAAGTTCTTGAGCGGCATCGCGCGAATCTTCTTCGAGGCCGGCTTCGCCTTGAACATCATCTTCTCGCCGGTGAAGGGGTTGATGCCTTCACGTGCCTTGGTGGCAGGCTTCTTGACGACCTTCAGCTTGGCAAGGCCCGGCAGCGTGAAGAGACCGTGCGAACGCAAGCTCTTCTTGATCTGACCGTTCAGAGAATCGAACACCGCCGCCACGTTCTTGCGCGACAGCGAGGTTTCTTTTGCGATCTGGTTGAGGATTTCCGACTTGGTCGGAGGACCACCCTTTTTCGCCATCTTGGAATACTCCTGGTTTTTTAGGTTTGCG
>JBILWC010000002.1:0-148223 GCA_044370105.1 Steroidobacteraceae bacterium
TCCGCGCGCGAAATCGTCGAAACGGCGAAGCGCACCGGAGCCACGGTTCGTGGCCCCGTTCCGCTGCCGACCAAGATGGAGCGCTACACGCTTCTGGTCAGCCCGCACGGCGACAAGGACGCCCGCGACCAGTTCGAGTTGCGGACGCACAAGCGTCTGATGGACATCCTCAACCCGACGGACAAGACCGTGGACGCCCTGATGCGTCTCGAGCTTCCGGCCGGCGTGGACGTCCAGATCAAACTCAACTGATCGGAGCTGATCCAAAGGCAATTTGGGTGCAAGCGACCCGGAATGAACGGGCGCTTGCAAACCCCAGACCCCCCGATTACACTGCGCGCCCTTTTTGACCCCGGACCTTTTGCCGGGGCGGGCCGCCGAAAATCGGCGGGCATCGGGCGAGGTTGGCGGTACGCCGCCAAGACCACTCGAGACACTCCGCGGCGAACCGCTGCGGTGCCTCCAGTCGTCTTCCTCACCCGAACGGTTCGAAAACAGATTTGTTGCGCCTGCCAATCGCAGTAGGCGCAGGAGAGTGGTACATGGCAATCGGTCTTGTCGGCCGCAAGTGCGGCATGACCCGTGTGTTCACGGAGGCGGGGGAGTCCATCCCCGTTACCGTCATTGAGGTTCTTCCGAACCGAGTAACCCAGGTCAAATCCCTTGAGAAAGACGGCTATCGCGCCGTGCAAGTCACGTACGGCAGCCGCCGTCCCCAGCTCGTCGGCAAAGCCGCGGCGGGGCACTACGCCAAGGCCGGCACCGCGCCGGGCAAGGCGCTGCTCGAGTTCCGACTCGTCGACAAAGAAGGCGACGGTCTCGCCGTGGGCGCCGAAATCAAGGCGGACCACTTCCAGGCCGGCCAGATCGTCGACGTCACGGGCACGACCATCGGCAAAGGCTTTGCCGGCACCATGAAGCGTCACAACTTCGCGGGCCACCATGCCTCGCACGGTGTGTCCGTGTCGCACCGTACCCCGGGATCCATCGGCCAGCGCCAGACGCCGGGCCGCGTGTTCCAAGGTAAGCGCATGTCGGGTCACATGGGTGTCGCCCGCCGCACGACCGAGAACCTCAAGGTCATCGAGGTCGACGTCGAGCGCAATCTGCTGTTGATCCGCGGCGCCGTTCCGGGCTCCGAGGGCGGTCAGGTCGTCGTGCGTCCTTCCGTGAAGGCCGCCCGGCTCGCCAAGCGCAAGCGAATCGTTCCGACCAAGGGTGCCGGTGCCGCCAAAGCGGCCCCCGGCAAGAAGTAATCGGGAGCGCATAGGTCATGAAGATCAAGATCGATGGCGGCTCCAATGAGTTGCAACTGTCGGATGCCACGTTCGGCACCGAGTACAACGAAGCGCTGGTGCACCAGGTCGTCACCGCCTACCGCAACGCCGGTCGTTCGGGCACGAAAGCCCAGAAGACCAAGGCCGAGGTGAGCGGCGGTGGCAAGAAGCCCTGGAGCCAGAAGGGTTCCGGTCAGGCGCGTGCTGGCTCCATCCGCAGCCCAATCTGGGTGGGCGGTGGTCGTGCGTTCGCCGCCAAGCCGCGCAGCTTCGAGCAGAAGGTCAATCGCAAGATGTATCGCGGCGCGTTGCGCTCGATGCTCTCCGAGCTCGTTCGTCAGGACCGCTTGGTCGTCACGAACGGCATCGGTCTCGAGGCACCGAAGACGCGTCTTCTGGCTGCCCAATTGAAGGCGATGTCGCTCGAGAGCGTGCTCATCGTCGTCGAGGCCATCGACGAAAAACTGTTCCTGGCCGCGCGTAACTTGCCGCACGTCGACGTGTTGCCGGTCACCGCGCTCAACCCGCTCGCGCTCGCGAGCTACGACAAGGTGCTGATGACCGTCGGCGCCGTGAAGATGATCGAGGAGCGCCTGCAATGAGCGCCGTGACCAAACTCAGCCAAGAGCGCCTGATCAACGTGTTGATCGCGCCGCACGTCACCGAGAAGACGGCGCTCGCGATGCAGGACTCCAACCAGTACGCCTTCCGCGTCCGTCGCGACGCCAGCAAGCCTGACATCAAGGCTGCCGTGGAACTCATGTTCCAGGTGAAGGTGCACTCGGTGAACGTCATCAACGAGCCCGGCAAGGTCCGCCGATTCGGCAAGACTCCGGGGCGCACCCAAGACTGGAAAAAAGCCTACGTGCGTCTCGCGCCGGGCCAGACCATCGACTACGAAGCGAGGAAAGCCTGATGGCACTCGTCAAATCCAAGCCGACGTCGCCGGGTACCCGCTTCGTCGTCAAGATCGACAAATCCCACCTTTGGAAGGGCGGTCCGTACGAGCCGTTGACCGCGCGCCAGTCGAAGACTGGCGGTCGCAACAACGTCGGTCGCATCACCACCCGTCACAAGGGCGGTGGATCGCGTCACAAGTACCGCATCATCGACCTCAAGCGTGATAAGGACGGCGTCAAGGGTATCGTCGAGCGTATCGAGCACGATCCGAACCGCACCGGTCACATCGCGCTCATCAAGTATCTTGACGGCGAGCGCCGCTACATTCTTGCGCCGAAGGGCGTGGTGCCGGGCGACGAAGTCCGCTCGGGCGCCGATTCGCCGATCAAGTCCGGCAACTCGATGCAGCTGCGTCACATCCCCGTCGGTTCGACCGTGCACAACGTCGAGTTGAAGCCGGGTGCCGGTGGTCAGCTCGCGCGCAGCGCCGGAAGCTCGGTGCAGTACACGGCTCGTGAAGGCATCTACGCCTACATCCGCTTGAAGTCGGGCGAGACGCGCAAAGTCCACATCGACTGCCGCGCCACGATCGGCGAGGTCAGCAACGACGAGCACAACCTGCGCAGTTACGGCAAGGCGGGTGCGAAGCGTTGGCGCGGCATCCGCCCGACGGTGCGTGGCCTCGCCATGAACCCGGTCGATCACCCGCACGGTGGTGGTGAAGGTAAATCCGGTCAAGGTAATCCGCACCCCGTTTCGCCATGGGGCTGGAACACCAAGGGTAAGAAGACCCGAACCAACAAGCGCACGAATCACATGATCGTGCAGCGTCGGCAGAACAAGGTCCGCTGAGCGGACCGGTAAGTTCAGGAGTCAAAAGTGCCTCGTTCACTGAAGAAAGGTCCGTTCGTCGATCTGCACCTCTCGAAGAAAGTGCAGACCGCCGTTGCCAAGAACGATCGCAAGCCGATCAAGACTTGGTCGCGCCGCTCGATGGTCGTTCCCGAAATGGTGGGTCTCACCATCGCGGTCCACAACGGCAAGCAGCACATCCCTGTTCTCGTCACCGAGAACATGGTGGGTCACAAGCTTGGCGAGTTCGCTCCGACGCGCACCTTCAAGGGGCACTCGGGCGACAAAAAGGCCGCGGCCTGAGCCAGGAGCAATCAATGGAAGTCACGGCAAAACTCAAGCACGCGCGCATCTCTCCGCAGAAATGCCGCCTCGTCGCCGACGTGGTGCGCGGCAAGCCGGTGGGCAATGCGCTCGCCACGCTGCGCTTCATGCCGAAGAAAGGCGCTGAGATCGTCCTCAAGGTCCTCGAGTCTGCGATCGCCAACGCCGAAAACAACAACGGCGCCGACATCGACGAACTCAAGGTTCACCGAATCATGGTGGACACCGCGCCGGTGCTGAAGCGCTTCGCCGCTCGCGCCAAGGGCCGCGGTGCCCGCATCGTCAAGCGCAACAGCCACATCACCGTCGTAGTCAGCGACGGCAGGAAGGACTGATCCATGGGCCAGAAAGTCAATCCGATCGGTATTCGTCTCGGTATCACCCGCGAGTGGACCTCGAAGTGGTATGCCGGCAAGAAGCTTTTCCCGCAGTTGGTGCACACCGATTTCCGCGTGCGCACCTTCCTGCGCAAGAAGCTCGCCGAGGCTTCGGTCTCGCGCATCCAGATCGAGCGTGCGGCCAACCGGGTCAACATCACGATCGAGACGGCGCGTCCCGGCATCGTCATCGGCAAGAAGGGTGAGGACATCGAGAAGCTGCGCGCCGAAACGGCGGCGCTGCTCGGTCGCCCGGTCGCCGACATCCGCCTCAACATCTCCGAGATCCGCAAGCCCGAGCTCGACGCTCAGCTCGTGGCCGATGGTATTGCGCAGCAGATCGAAAAGCGCGTGATGTTCCGTCGCGCGATGAAGCGCGCCGTGATGAGCACGATGCGCAGCGGCGCCCTCGGCATCAAGGTTCGTCTGTCGGGTCGTCTCAACGGGGCCGAGATCGCGCGCACCGAGTGGTCGCGTGAAGGTCGCATTCCGCTGCACACCTTCCGCGCGGACATCGACTACGGCTTCGGCGAAGCTCGAACCACGTATGGCGTGATCGGCGTCAAGGTCTGGATCTTCAAAGGCGAAGTGTTCGACAAGGAAGATCTCTCGAAGACCGTGGAAGCTGATGCCGCGGCCAACCCTGCCACTGACGCTGCGCCGGCTGCGGCCGCGACGGCTTCGTGATCGGGACCTGAGGATTTGCACCCATGATGCAACCCAAGCGAACCAAATTCCGCAAGCAGTTCAAGGGCGACAACGCCGGACTCGCGCAGCGTGGCAACTCCGTGGCTTTCGGCGATTTCGGCCTGAAGGCGACCGAGCGTGCGCGCATGACGGCCCGCGAAATCGAAGCCGCCCGTCGTGCGATGGCCCGTCACGTCAAGCGTGGCGGTCAGATCTGGATCCGCGTCTTCCCGGACGTGCCCGTCTCGAAGAAGCCTCTCGAAGTCCGCATGGGCGCGGGCAAGGGCAACGTCGAGTACTGGGTCGCCAAGGTGAAGCCGGGCAAGATTCTCTTCGAAATGGAAGGGGTGGACGAGAAGACCGCTCGCGAGGCATTCCGCCTTGCCGGCGCGAAGCTTTCGGTTACCACTTCGTTCGTGAAGCGACAGGTACGTTGACATGAACGCCAAAGAATTGCGTGGCAAAGCCGCCAAAGAACTCAACGAAGAACTTCTCAAGCTTCGGCGCGAGCAGTTCTCGCTGCGTATGCAGCGCGCAACCGGTCAGACGGTCAAGCCGAATGACTTTGGTCGCGTGCGCAAGGACATCGCTCGCCTCAAGACCGTGCTCGCCGAACAGGCCGCTGCGGTGAAGGCGACGGGGAAGTAATCCATGAATACCGAAACTGCCACCGAAACCAAGTCGCTGCGTACCCTCACCGGGCGCGTGGTGAGCAACAAGATGAACAAGACCATCGCGGTCGAGGTCGAGCGTCTGGTCAAGCATCCGCGTTACGGCAAGTACATCCGCCGTACCACGAAGCTGCTTGCGCACGACGAGACGAACCAGTCGCGCGAAGGTGACACCGTGACGATCGCCGAGTGCCGTCCGTTGTCGCGTAGCAAGTCCTGGCGGCTGGTCGCCGTCGTGGAGCGTGCATCGTGATCCAGCTGCAATCCATGCTCAGCGCTGCCGACAACAGCGGCGCCAAGACGCTCATGTGCATCAAGGTAATGGGTGGCACTCGCCGTCGTTACGCCGCCGTGGGCGATCTCATCAAGGTTTCCGTCAAGGACGCGATCCCGCGCGGAAAGGTCAAGAAGGGTGAGGTGTACGACGCGGTCGTCGTGCGCACCCGTCGTGGCGTGCGTCGTCCCGATGGCTCGCTCATCAAGTTCGACGGCAACGCTGCCGTCCTGCTCACCAACAAGCTCGAACCGATCGGCACCCGCATCTTCGGACCGGTGACCCGTGAGCTGCGTACCGCGCAGTTCATGAAGATCATCTCGCTGGCGCCGGAAGTGCTCTGAGGAATATCGCCATGAGAAAGATCCGCAAGGGCGACAACGTCATCGTCATCACGGGCCGCGACAAGGGTCGCAAGGGCGCCGTGGTGAGTGTGCTCGACGACGAGACTTTGATCGTCGAGAACATCAATCGCGTCAAGCGACACACGCGCGGCAACCCGCAGCAGAACAAGCCGGGTGGCATCCTCGAGAAGGAAGCCCCGCTGCACGTGTCGAAGGTTGCGCTGTTCAACCCCGGGACGCAGAAGGCCGATCGTGTCGGCATCAAGCGTCTCGCGGATGGCAAGCGCGTCCGTTTCTTCAAGTCCAACGGAGAGATGATCGACGCTTGAGCGTCGATCCATCAGGGCAACCAACATGGCAAGGCTGAGAAACATTTACCGCGAGAAGATCGTTCCGCAGCTCCGCAAGGACCTCGGTATCGAGAACGCGATGGAAGTGCCGAAGATCGTCAAGATCACGGTCAACATGGGCGTGGGCGAAGCGGTCGCCGACAAGAAAGTCATCGACGCCGCTGCGGGCGATCTCGCCAAAATCACTGGTCAGAAGCCGGTGCTCTGTCAGGCGCGCAAGTCGATCGCTTCGTTCAAGGTCCGTGAAGGCCTCGCGATCGGCTGCAAAGTCACGCTGCGCGGCGAGCGCATGTACGAGTTCCTCGATCGCCTCATCAGCGTTGCGATGCCGCGTATCCGCGACTTCCGTGGCGTATCCCCGCGTTCGTTCGACGGACGTGGCAACTACAACATGGGCGTCAAAGAACAAATCATCTTCCCCGAAATCCAGTACGACCAAATCGACCAGATTCGGGGCATGGACATCACCATCACCACCACGGCGAAGGACGACAAGGCGGGTCGAGCTCTGCTCGAAGCCTTCCAGTTCCCCTTCCGCAAGTAACAGGGCAGCGAAGCACATGGCCAAGACGAGCATGGTCGAGCGCGAGAAGCGCCGCGCCGAAATCGCCAAGAAACACGCCGCGAAGCGGGCGAAGTTGAAAGAGACGATCCGCAGTCCGCGTACGTCTCCGGAAGACCGCGCCGCTGCGCAGGTCGCGCTGCAGAAGATGCCGCGTGACGCGAGCCCGAGCCGCGGCCGTCGCCGCTGCGCGATCACGGGTCGTCCGCGTGGTGTGTATCGCAAGTTCGGACTCTCGCGGGTGAAGATCCGCGAGACCGTAAGCCGCGGCGAACTGCCCGGTGTGTCGAAGGCGAGCTGGTAGGAGCGCGCGCGATATGAGCATGACCGATCCCATTGCCGATCTGCTGACCCGCATCCGCAACGCGCAGCTCGCTCGCAAGAGCGAAGTGAGCGTCGGCTCTTCGCGACTGAAGCAGGCGGTTCTCAAGGTGCTGAAGGACGAGGGTTACGTTGCGGATTTCCGCATCGCCTCGGACGGCGGCAAGAGCACGATCACCATCGCGCTCAAATATTTCGACGGACGCCCCGTCATCGATCGCCTCGAGCGCGTCTCGCGTCCCGGCCTGCGAATCTATCGCGGCAAGGACGAGTTGCCGAAGGTGTTGGGTGGCATGGGTACCGTGATCGTCTCGACCCCGAAAGGTGTCATGACGGACAAGCAGGCCCGCGCCATCGGTCAGGGTGGCGAAGTCCTCTGTATCGTCGCCTGAGGAATCGAACATGAGTCGTGTAGCAAAACAACCGGTCGAGCTGCCGCAGGGCGTCAGCGCGACGATCACTTCCGAAGCAGTCACGCTGAAGGGTGCAAAGGGCACGTTGTCGGTGTCGCTGAGCGGCGGCGTCACGGTCGTCCAGGCCGACAAGAGCCTCGAGGTGAAGTACGACGAGAGCAATCGCATGCAGGCGGGCGCCACGCGCGCGCATCTTGCGAACTGCGTGGTCGGCGTTTCCAAGGGTTACGAGCGCAAGCTCGAGCTCGTCGGGGTCGGTTATCGTGCGGCGGTGCAGGGCAAGGCCCTGAACCTCACCCTCGGTTTCTCGCACCCAGTCGTGGTCGACATGCCCGAGGGCATCACCGTCGAAGCCCCGAGCCAAACCGAAATCGTCATCAAGGGTACTGACAAGCAGCGCGTGGGCCAGTTGGCCTCCGAGATCCGCAACCTGCGTCCTCCCGAGCCTTACAAGGGCAAGGGTGTTCGTTATTCAGGCGAGCAGATCACCCTCAAGGAAGGCAAGAAGAAGTAAGCGCGCGGAACGAGGATCGAGCAATGCAGATCACCAAAAAAGAGCGGCGTCAGCGCCGTGCCGTGCGAACCCGCGCGAAGATTCGCGAGTTGGGTCAGCCACGTCTCACCATTCATCGCACGCCGCGTCACATCTACGCGCAGGTGTTCGATTCGAGTGGCGCGAAGGTGCTGGTCGCGGCTTCCACCGTCCAGGATGCCGTAGCGAACGGTCTCACGGGCACCGGCAACGTCGAAGCCGCCAAGGCTGTTGGACGAGCGATCGCCGAGCGAGCGAAGGCCGCGGGCATCTCGCGCGTCGCGTTCGATCGAGCGGGTTTCATGTACCACGGTCGCGTCAAGGCGCTGGCCGAGGCCGCGCGCGAAGCCGGTCTAGAGTTTTAAGGCAGGACATCCCCTATGGCACGTGTCGAAAAATCCCAGGCCACGGACGAGTATCTCGAGAAGCTCGTCGCCGTGAACCGTACCTCCAAGACGGTGAAGGGCGGACGCCAGTTCGGCTTCACTGCACTGACCGTGGTGGGCGATGGCGCCGGCCGCGTCGGTTTCGGTTTCGGCAAGGCGCGCGAAGTTCCGGTCGCCATCTCCAAGGCGATGGCGGCAGCGCGCAAGAACATGGTCAATGTTTCGCTGCGCAACGAGACGCTGCACTACGCCGTCAAGGGTAGCCACGGCGCCACGCGCGTTCTGATGCAGCCGGCTTCGGACGGTACGGGCGTCATCGCGGGTGGCGGCATGCGTGCCGTGCTCGAGTGCGCGGGCGTGCGCAACGTGCTCGCCAAGAGCTACGGCTCGCGCAACGCGATCAACGTCGTGCGTGCAACGGTCAAGGCGCTCGCCGCCGTGCGTTCGCCCGAAGACATCGCTGCGAAGCGCGGCAAGTCCCTCGAAGAGATCATGGGTTAACAGTCATGGCGACGAAGCAGCTGAAAGTCACTCTAAAGAAGAGCGTTCACGGCCAGCTCGCGAACATCGCGCAGTCGGTCCGCGGACTCGGCCTGCGCAAGCGGCATCAGACGGTCACCGTGGCGGATACGCCCGAGAACCGGGGCCTGATCCGTACCGCGCGTCACCTGGTCGCGGTTGAAGGAGAGTAACGAGATGCGTATCAACACCATCAAGCCGGCGGCGGGTTCCAAGCGTAAGCGCCTGCGAGTGGGTCGTGGTGCCTCGGCGGGCCAGGGCAAGACCTGCGGTCGTGGCGTCAAGGGACAGCGCGCGCGCAAGGGCGGCTACCACAAGGTCGGCTTCGAAGGCGGTCAGATGCCGCTGCAGCGCCGGTTGCCGAAAGTGGGTTTCCGCTCGGCGATGAAGGCGACCCGTGCCGAAGTGCGACTCGACGAGTTGCTCAAGGTGAGCGCCGACGTGATCGATCTCGCAGCCCTGAAGGCGGCGAATGTCGTGCCTGCGCACACGGAAGTGGCGAAGGTCGTCCTGTCGGGCGAAATCAAGAAGGCGGTCACGCTGAAGGGCGTGGGCGCGACGAAGGGTGCCAAGGCGGCGATCGAAGCGGCGGGTGGCCGCATCGAAGCCTGATCGGCTCTCGGCGTAGTTCGAAAGTTCAAATAGGACGAAAGACTTAAGTGGCATCAGGCGTAGGCAATCCGGCAGCAACTCTCGCAGACGCAACGCGTTTCGGCGAGGTGCGCGCGCGCCTGCTCTTCCTGCTTGGCGCCTTGATCGTCTATCGAATCGGCACCTTCATTCCGGTTCCGGGTATCAACCCGGCCGAGGTGGCTCGTTTCTTTGAAGAGAACCAGGGCACGATCCTCGGCATCGTCAACATGTTCTCTGGTGGCGCCATGGAGCGCCTGTCCATCTTCGCGATGGGTGTGATGCCGTACATTTCGGCCTCGATCATCGTGCAGATGGCGTCGATGATCTACCCGCCTTGGGAGGAGTACCGCAAGGAAGGGGAGTCGGGTCGTCGCAAGATCACGCAGATCACCCGTTACTTCACCGTCATCCTCGCGGTGTTCCAGTCTCTCGGTGCCGCGGTCGCCTTGCAGAACGGCGGTATGGTCATGACGGGCGGCTGGTCGTTTCTTTTCATCGCCACCGTCACCATGACGACGGGCACGATGTTCCTGATGTGGCTCGGCGAGCAGGTCACCGAGCGTGGCATCGGCAACGGCATTTCCATGATTATCCTCGCCGGCATCATCGCCGGACTCCCGAGTGCGGTTGGCCGAACCGTCGAGTCGGTCAACACCGGCGAAATGTCGGGACTCTTCGCGCTCGTGCTCATCGTCATGATTCTCGGCGTGACGGCATTTTGCGTGTACGTCGAGCGTGCTCAGCGCCGCATCGCCGTGCACTACGCGAAGCGTCAGGTCGGACGTCGAGTACTCGCAGGCCAGACGAGCCACTTGCCGTTCAAGCTCAACATGTCGGGCGTGATTCCGCCGATCTTCGCTTCGAGCTTGCTGCTTTTCCCGGCGACGATCGCGCAATTCTTCGGCACGGGCGAAGGTCGAGCAGCCGAGATTCTGCAAAATGTGGCCGCTGCGCTCGGCTATGGTCAGCCCTTGCACCTCGTGCTCTACGCGACGTTGATCATCTTCTTCTGCTTCTTCTACACGGCGCTCGTTTTCAACGCGCGCGAGACATCCGAAAACCTCAAGAAGTCGGGTGCGTTCATTCCGGGAATCCGTCCGGGTCAGCAGACCGGCGAGTACATCGACAAAGTGCTCACACGGCTCACGCTCTGGGGTGCGCTCTACGTGGCCGGCGTCTGTCTCATTCCGGAGCTCATGATTTCCGAGGGTGGCGTGCCGTTCGTTTTCGGCGGCACGTCGCTGCTCATCGTCGTGGTGGTGGCCATGGATTTCATGGCCCAGCTGCAGGCGCATTTGATGTCCCACCAGTATCCCGGTCTGCTCAAGCAGGCCAATCTGATGGGCTATGGACGCGGCGGCGCGCCGCAGTGAACTAAAGGGTAAGGCTCATGAAAGTTCGTCCGTCAGTAAAAAAGATTTGTAAGGATTGCAAGATCGTGCGGCGACGTGGCGTCGTCTACGTGATCTGCAAAGATCCGCGGCACAAGCAGCGGCAGGGTTGAGAACCAAGGGTATTTAAGTAGAATGCCGCGCTTTTTTGCGGCTTCGGGGCAGTAAACATGGCACGTATCGCCGGAATCAACATCCCGATGAACAAGCACGTTGTCATCGGTCTGACTCACATCTTCGGTGTGGGCAAGAGTCGTTCGCGCGCCGTCTGCGAAGCCGCAGGCGTCGATCCGACGACGAAGGTCAAAGACCTCACAGAGTCCGAGGTGAATGCGCTTCGCGCGCAGATCGCCAAGGGGCTCGTCGAGGGCGACCTGCGTCGCGAGGTCTCGATGAACATCAAGCGTCTGATGGACTTGGGAACCCACCGTGGCATGCGCCATCGAAAGGGTCTGCCGGTCCGAGGTCAGCGCACGCGAACCAACGCGCGTACGCGCAAGGGTCCGCGCAAGCAGGCCGTCAAGCTCAACGCGCCCCCGGGCAAGGGTTGATCTTTTTAGCCCACACCAGCTAGCTCAGCAGGCACACGCAAATGGCAGATCAAAAGCAACAGTCGAACGCCGGATCCGGCGGCAAGAAGCCGAAAAAAGCACGCAAGAACGTGCTCGACGGCATTGCGCACATCCACGCGTCGTTCAACAACACGATCGTCACGATCACCGACCGACAGGGCAACACGTTGTCCTGGGCGACTTCGGGTGGATCGGGCTTCCGTGGTTCGCGCAAGTCGACGCCGTTCGCGGCTCAGGTTGCCGCCGAGAAGGCCGGCACCGCCGCTCAAGAGCATGGGCTGCGCAACGTCGAGGTCCGCGTGGCGGGTCCCGGCCCGGGTCGCGAGTCTGCCGTTCGCGCGCTCAACAATTGCGGCCTGAAGATCACCAGCATTTTCGACGTCACGCCGATTCCGCATAACGGCTGTCGTCCGCCCAAGAAGCGTCGCGTCTGACGCCGCGTCGCAAGAGGTATCAAAGATGGCCCGTTACATTGGTCCCAAGTGCAAGCTCGCTCGCCGCGAAGGCACTGATCTGTTTTTGAAGAGTGGCGTCAAGCCGCTCGAGTCCAAGTGCAAACTCCAGGTGCCGCCGGGCGGCATCAAGGGTGAGCGCAAGGCGCGCCTGTCGGAATACGGCAGCCAGCTGCGCGAGAAGCAAAAGCTGCGTCGCATGTACGGCGTGCTCGAGCGCCAGTTCGCCAACTACTACACCGAGGCGGCTCGCCGTTCGGGCTCGACGGGTGAAAACCTGTTGAAGCTCCTCGAGTCGCGTCTCGACAACGTCGTGTACCGCATGGGTTTTGCCGCCACGCGTTCCGAAGCTCGTCAGCTCGTCAGCCACAAGGGTGTCGAGGTCAACGGTGACGTCGTGACGATCCCGTCGTACCAGATGCGTGCGGGCGATGTCGTGCAGATCCGCGAGAAGGCGCGCAAGCAGTTGCGCATCCAGAACGCGATGCAGATCGCTTCGCAGGTCGGCCTCCCCGAGTGGGTCGAGGTCAACGACAAAGAAATGAAGGGCGTTTTCAAGCAGGTGCCGGCACGGGATGAAATCCTGCCTGACATCAACGAAAACCTGGTCGTCGAGTTGTACTCGAAGTAATGCTCGGGACAGGAGAGAGGGTTTGAATATGCAAGGATCCGTCAGCGAATTCCTCAAGCCGCGCGTCGTGAAGGTCAGTCCTCTGGCCCCGCGTCAGGCGCGTGTCGTCATCGAGCCGTTCGAGCGGGGCTTCGGCCATACGCTCGGCAACGCGCTTCGTCGCGTACTTCTCTCGTCCATGCCCGGTGCGGCGATCACCGAAGCGGAAATCGAGGGCGTGCTCCACGAGTACACCAGCATCGAAGGTGTCCAGGAGGACGTCGTCGACATCCTTCTCAACCTCAAGCAGGTGGCGATCCGCATGCACAGCCGCGATTCGGCCGAGCTGCGCCTCTCCAAGAAGGGCCCGGGTCCGGTCACCGCAGGCGACATTCAGACCGACCACGACGTCGAGGTGGTGAACCCCGAACTCGTGATCGCGAATCTCACGAAGGCTGGCGAACTCAACATGGTGCTGCGCGTCGAGCGTGGACGTGGATATCGTCCGGCCTCGCAGCGCATGGCCTTCGACGAGGCGACTCGCCCCATCGGTCGCTTGCAGCTTGATGCGTCGTTCAGCCCGATCCGTCGCGTCACCTACTCGGTAGATGCGGCTCGCGTTGAGCAGCGCACCGACCTCGACAAGCTCATTCTCGACATCGAGACGAACGGAACGATCGACGCCGAAGAGGCGATCCGTCGTGCCGGCAGCATCCTCAAAGATCAGCTGTCGGTGTTCGTCGACCTGCAGGGTGAGGAAGAGGGCGCCGGCAAGTCCGAGGCGACGCAGTTCGATCCGATCCTGTTGCGCCCCGTCGACGAGCTTGAGCTCACGGTTCGCAGCGCGAACTGCCTCAAGGCCGAGAACATCCACTACATCGGCGATCTCGTTCAGCGCACCGAAGTGGAGCTGCTGCGTACGCCGAATCTGGGCAAGAAGTCGCTCACCGAGATCAAGGAAGTGCTGCAGAGCCATGGGCTCATGCTCGGCATGCGTCTCGATGGCTGGCCGCCGTCGGGCCTGCGCCACGAGGAAGATCGCGGTAGCGGTTTGATGTGATCGAGGGTGGCCGGTTGACGGCTTCCCACGACTGATTCATCGAGGTTTTTTATGCGTCATCGACTTTCAGGGCGGCAACTGTCGCGAAATGCTCCGCATCGCCATGCGCTGATGCGCAACATGAGCGTTGCGCTGTTGCGTTACGAGACTATCCGCACGACCTTGCCGAAGGCCAAGGAACTGCGTCGCGTGGTCGAGCCGCTCATCACGCTCGCCAAGACCGACAGCGAAGCACGCCGCCGTTTGGCGTTCGCGCGTCTTCGTGACGCTGCAGTCGTCGAAAAGTTGTTCGGCGACCTCGGCCCGCGATTCAAGGCTCGTGCCGGTGGCTACACGCGCATTCTGCGCATGATGCCGCGCGCCGGAGACTCCGCGCCGATGGCGCTCATGCAGTTGGTCGATCGAGCCGCCGCGCCCGCCGCGACGGACGAAACCGCCGACGGCAAGAGCACCAAGAAAAAGGCCAAGGCGAAGTCGGCTGCCAAGCCGCGCGCTCGTAAGGCTGCTGCCGCCTGATTTCGAGACAACGCGTCTCGGGGCACTTTCGTGACACTTCGGTGTTGCGGAGAGCTCGGCAAGCCTGATATCCACTGAAGACCGGCGTCCATCCTGGACGTCGGTCTTCGTGTTTTTGGGAGGCGGGCATGGGCATTCTCAAAGAATTTCGTGAATTCGCGATGCGGGGCAATGTCATCGACCTCGCGGTCGGTGTCGTGATTGGCGCCGCGTTCGGCAAGATCGTTTCATCGCTCGTCGGCGACGTGATGATGCCCTTGCTCGGCAAGGCAGCCGGAAGCGTATCGTTCGATCAGCTCGGAACGTCGCTCGGAGTCGGGCCGGACGGCAGCGAAATCATCTTGAAATGGGGCGCTTTCCTGCAGACCGTGTTCGATTTCATCATCATCGCCATGGCGCTGTTTCTCGCGATCAAGGCGATCAACCGTTTGAGGCGGTCCGAGCCCGCTGCGCCGGCTGCAGCGCCGACATCTGCTCGCAGCGAAACGCTGCTCGAAGAAATCCGCGATTTGCTCAAACAGCGTTGATTGCGCGTCGATCAGGCGCGGCTGAATGCCGCGCGAGTCAGGTTGTCGCAACCGGATTCCGTCACGGCGAGGTTGTCCTCGATCCGAATTCCGCCGTAAGGCTTGAAAACGGCCACGCGAGACCAGTCGATACGCGAGGCATGCGGCCCGGTTTGCGCAGGTCCGAGCAGCGCCTCGATGAAATAGAGGCCGGGCTCCATGGTCACCACGAATCCGGGTTCGAGTTTGCGAGTCAGGCGGAGTGCCGGATCGCGTGGGGGCTTCGGGATCGTGCCGCCCTCGGCGTCGGTCATCGTTCCACCGACATCGTGCACCTGCAGTCCGAGCAGATGACCGATGCCGTGTGGAAAAAATAGCCGTGAAGCGCCCGACTCGAGCGCCTCCGTCTCACTGCACCGCAGTACGCCGGCTTCGCACAACACCGCCGTGATTCGTTCGACCGCCGCGGCGTGAATGTCGCGCCAGTCGACCCCCGGCTTCACCAGCGCGCAGAGACCGAGCTGCAGTTGATCCATTTTCGACACGAGGGCCGAGAACTCGTCGTCGGCGGCAGCGGTGGTTCGGGTGATGTCGCTACCGTAGCCGGCGAAGCTCGCGCCCGCATCGAGCAGGAGCGACCGATGTCGGGACGGCTTGTCGCGGCGCAGTACCTGATAGTGCAGCACCGAGGCAGCTTCATTGAGGGCGACGATCGCGTTGTACGGCAGCTCTTGTTCGCGTTGTCCGCAGGCGGCGGCGAAGGCTTGATGGATGTCGTATTCGGTGCCGCCCGACCTGAAGCACTGCTCGGCCGCCCGATGTCCCCGGGCGCCTATCCGGTTGGCCTCGGCGAGGCAGGCGATTTCATAGGCCGTCTTGCAGCCTCTGGCGAAATCGAGCCTTCGGATGAGATCGGCAGGGTTGATGGCTGCGAGACCCCAGTTCGCAAGCTCCGGAAGGGCGTCGCCGATCCAGGCGGTCTGGGTCAGATCCCGGGGAAGGGCGGCTCGGGCCTGTTCCGGAGAATGCACGACCACCACGTCGAGGTGCTCTGTCCACCCGCTCGTCGGCAGCGCCGCGGGCTGGTACCAAAAGTCGGTTGCGGCGTGAAACACCAGTTTGGGACGCTGCCCGGGCTGGAAATACAGCAGGGAGCCCGGGGCGTCGTGCAGCGGTACCCACCACTTGAACGGCGGATGGGCTTTGTAGGGGTAATGTTGATCGTCCTGAAAAAGCCCCAGCGTTTCGCCCGATTGCAGGACGAGCCCCCGGAAGCCGCTGCGCTCGAGTGCCGAGGCGGTACGACGGGCCACTTCGGCCAGGTGCGGCGCGTAGAGCGCGGTCAGTTCTTCGTGAAGCATGGCATCCCCAAACAGGCTCATTTTCCGGTCTGCGCCGGCGGTCCTGGGATTGTACGGGTACGGCGGGGCCCGGAAAGGTCGAATCGCCCCCCGCAAGAATAGGGTGGGTCATTCCCACACCTGTAAAAAGCCTATACAATCCCCGCGCGATTTCGGTCGCCAGACAAACTAGCTAGGTTGTTTGCTCAACATCTGTCTCTTACTTTTTTTGGGGTAATTGCAAAATGAAGACGAAGCTCGCTCTTAGCGCCCTTCTCGCTGCGTTCGCACTGACTGCTTGCGGTGGCAAGCCTGCTGAGGCTCCGGCCGAAGCTCCGGCTGCCGAGGCTCCGGCCGAGGCCGCCCCTGAGGCTGCTCCGGCTGACGCCGCTGCTCCTGCCGAGGCTGCTCCGGCTGACGCCGCTGCCGCTCCGGCCGAGGCTCCGGCCGAGGCTCCGGCCGCTCAGTAATTTCCGTCAAGGAAATCACTGATCGGGAGCTCCAAGCTCCCAAATGAACCCGGGATGATGGCTCGCCATCGCCCGGGTTCTTTTTTTGAGCCCAGGATTTTCTTTGATGCCTGTCGTTCTTCGTGATGTGCGCCATTCCGTCCGCGCGAGAGATTGGTTCTCACGCGCTCAGGCGCTTTGGCTCGCCGAAATCGGCGCGTCGGACGAGGATTTGGCCGCAGCAGCATCCCGATCGATTGCGTCGCTGTCGGAATTCGATCGAGAGGTCTTTTCGATCGAACGCAATGACGAGCCCGTCGGATTCGCGGTGCTGAAGCGTCAGGCTGCAAGAGACTCGACGACGAATCTGCTTCTGGAGTTTTACATCACTCCCGACTCGCGCACGCTGGGTGTCGGAGCAGCAGCCGCGCGATTGTTGTTCGATCGGTTCAGTGGTCGTTGGGAGATTCGCTCGCTCTCGAGTGACGTGCGTGCGATCGGTTTCTGGAGACGAGTGACGAGTCGATATGCCCACGGTGCTGTCGAAGAGCGCCGCGAGCGAGGCGAGGTCGTTCAGCGTTTTTTGAGCAAAGGCGCGAGATAGCGACCAGTATGCGAGGTGGTCACTCGCGCCACCTCTTCGGGAGTGCCCACCGCGACGATTTCGCCGCCGGCTGATCCGCCTTCCGGTCCGAGATCGATCAGCCAGTCGGCCGTCTTGATGACATCGAGGTTGTGCTCGATGACGACGACGGTGTTCCCCTCGTCACGCAATCGCTGCAACACGCCGAGCAGTTGGGCGACATCGTGAAAATGCAGTCCGGTCGTCGGTTCGTCGAGCACATACAAAGTGCGTCCGGTCGCGCGCTTGGCGAGCTCTCTTGCGAGTTTCACGCGCTGCGCTTCGCCACCCGAAAGGGTGGTCGCATTTTGTCCGAGCCGCAGGTAGCCGAGACCGACATCGAGCAATGTCTGCAGCTTGGGCTGTACAGCGGGAATACTTTGAAAGAATCGGGCGGCATCCTCGACGGTCATCTCGAGGACGTCGTGGATGCTCTTGCCGCGATAGAGAATCTCGAGCGTCTCGCGGTTGTAGCGTTTGCCGCGGCAGACGTCGCAGGGCACGTAGACGTCCGGCAAGAAATGCATTTCGACGCGCATCACTCCATCGCCCTGACAAGCTTCGCAGCGTCCGCCTTTGACGTTGAAGCTGAAACGGCCCGCGTCGTAACCGCGACTGCGTGCCTCCGGAACCTGAGCGAACAGTTCGCGAAGACCCGTGAAAACACCCGTGTAGGTGGCCGGATTAGAGCGCGGCGTGCGACCGAGCGGGCTCTGGTCGATGTCGATCACCCGATCGATATGCTCGAGTCCCTGCAGGGCTCGGCAGGGCGCGGCATCGTTCGGTCCGCCACCGAGCTCGGCAACGGCGCGACGCAAAAGCGTGTCGTTGATGAGCGTGCTTTTTCCCGATCCCGAGACGCCGGTGACGCAGGTGAACAGGCCTATCGGCACATCCACGTCCAGATTTTTGAGGTTGTTTCCCGAGGCACCGAGGAGCCTGAGGACCCGCGAGGGCTGACGCGGCGTGCGCATCGATGGGACAGCAATTTGCAGTGTCCCCGACAGATAGCGGCCCGTCAGCGATTCGGGGTTCGCACGAACGTCGGCTGGCGCACCTTGCGCGACGATCATGCCGCCGTGCACACCAGCGCCCGGACCGAGATCGATCACGTGATCGGCTGCGAGGATGGCCTCTTCGTCGTGCTCGACTACGATCACCGTGTTGCCGAGATCACGCAGTCGTTGCAGTGTCGCGAGCAGGCGAGAGTTGTCGCGCTGATGCAGTCCGATCGATGGTTCGTCGAGGATGTACATCACGCCGGTGAGGCCTGAACCGATCTGACTCGCAAGGCGTATGCGCTGGGCTTCGCCACCCGAGAGCGAGTCGGCGCCGCGATCGAGCGTGAGATAGCCGAGCCCTACATCGACGAGAAAGCGCAGACGATCGAGCACTTCCCGCGCAACTTTTCCGGCGACTTCGCCGCGCCAGCCGGGCAGTTCCATCGATTCGAAGAATTTCGCGGCGTCATCGACCGGAAGCCGTGCAATCTCGGGCAGCGACCGTCCCGCGACGAAGACGTGGCGTGCGGTCTTGTTGAGGCGACACCCGCCGCAATCCGGGCAAGACCTCCAGCCCTGATAGCGCGAGAGTTCTTCCTTGACGGCGGGCGAGTCGGTTTCGCGATAGCGTCTTTCGATGTTGCGCAGCATCCCCTCGAAGGGATGCGTTCGCTTCGTCAAGCGACCTTTGCCGAGCGGATAGATGAACTCGATCTCTTCGTCACCACTGCCGAAGAGCAGGATTTCACGAACTTTTTCTGGCAGCTCCTGCCAGGGCTCCTCGATGTCGAAACCGTAGTGCTGCGCGAGTGTGCTGATGAGCTGCAGATAATGCGCGTTGTGACGGTCCCAGCCACGTACTGCGCCGCCTGCGAGCGACAGATGCGGGAAGGCCACGACACGCGCCGGATCAAAGAATTCCTGCTGCCCAAGCCCATCGCAGGATTCGCAGGCACCCGCGGGACTGTTGAAGCTGAACATTTTCGGTTCGAGCAGGGGTACGCCATAGCCGCACTTGGAGCAGGCATGGCGGTTCGAGAACAGCAGGCTCGTCGCAGAGCCGGCTTTCGCATCACCCGAGACATCCACGGGCGAGGCATCCATGGGCTCGACGCGGACCGTCCCCTCGGAGAGACGCAGTGCGGTCTCGAATGACTCGGCGAGTCGTTGTGTGGCATCGGCTCTGACGCGCAGACGATCGACCACCGCCTCGATATCGTGCTTGCGTCGAGGATCGAGTTTCGGAGGCTGCTCGAGTTCGATGACCGAGCCATCGATGCGCGCACGCACGAAACCTTGCGATTGAAGATCGCGCAACACGGTCTCGTGATCGCCCTTGCGTTGTTGCACGAGCGGCGCCAGCACGAGAACCGCCGTGCCCTCGCCGAGACGCATCACCTGATCGACCATCTGACTGACGGTCTGCGCTTCGAGCGCGATGTCGTGATCGGGGCAGCGCGGCAGGCCCGCACGAGCGAACAGCAAGCGAAGGTAATCGTAGATTTCGGTGACGGTGCCGACCGTCGATCGCGGGTTGTGCGAGGCGGCCTTCTGCTCGATTGCGATGGCGGGCGAGAGACCCTCGATATGGTCTACGTCCGGTTTATCCATCATGGACAGGAACTGCCGCGCGTAGGCCGACAGCGATTCGACGTACCGGCGCTGCCCCTCGGCGTAGAGGGTGTCGAAGGCGAGTGAGGACTTGCCGGACCCGGAGAGCCCGGTCACCACGACCAACCGGTCCCGAGGGATGTCGAGATCGAGGTTGCGCAGATTGTGGGTGCGGGCGCCGCGTATCCGAATCGGTTGCATGGACCGGCATTAATCAAGAAAAACAGCCGGTTAGTGTACCCCCGAGGGAGGCTCTCGAGACGGGTTTCTGGGCTCCTCCCCGCGATTTTCGCGATGCAGCGGGGGCGGGGGACGATTAGAATGCCACTTCGTTTTCACCGCTCTTCGTCAAGTACCCCGCCCATCGCCCCAGACCCCTGGGGCCCCCGGGGCGCATCGACCGAAGAGCCCGTTCAACGGAAGGGTTCAACATGGCGCGTGGCATCAACAAAGTCATCATCGTCGGCAACCTCGGGCAAGACCCGGACACCAAGGCCATGCCCTCGGGCATGACGGTCTGCAATCTCCGCATCGCCACCTCCGAAAGTTGGAAAGACAAACAGTCCGGCGAAATGAAAGAGCAAACCGAATGGCACAGCGTCGCCATGTTCGGTCGTCTCGCCGAAATCGCCGGCGAATATCTGCGCAAGGGTTCGCAGGTCTACATCGAGGGTCGTCTGCGCACGCGCAAGTGGCAAGACAAAAACGGCAATGATCGCTACACCACCGAAATCGTCGCCAACGAAATGCAAATGCTCGGCGGCGGTCGAGGCATGGGGGGTGAGGGTCGCGCCGCCGGTGGTCGCGCTGCGAGCAGCGAGTCCGATGGCGAGCCGGTTCGCAGCAGCACCGAAAAAGACGACTTCGACGACGACATTCCTTTCTGAGCGCCCCGAGCCTCGACTGATGCACGCCTGACTCATGGACGATTCCAGACCTACGACCGCCCGGTACTACATCAAGACCTACGGTTGTCAGATGAACGAGTACGACTCTGCCCGAATGGGCGACGTACTCGCAGCCAGCTCGGGCATGCAAGCCACGGACAATCCCGCCGAGGCCGACATCCTGCTCGTCAACACCTGCTCGGTTCGAGAGAAGGCCGAGTCCAAGGTGTTCTCGTTACTCGGTGAATGGAAGCAGATCAAAGATTTTCGTCCGGGCGTCATCATTGGTGTCGGCGGATGTGTCGCAAGCCAAGAGGGCGATCAGCTCGTCAAGGCGGCACCGCAGGTCGATCTCGTTTTTGGTCCGCAAACCGTGCATCGCTTGCCGCAGATGATCTCCGAGCTACGCCAGCAAGGACGGGCAGTAGTCGATGTGAGTTTTCCGGAGATCGAAAAATTCGATCATCTCCCCGCGCCCCGCGCCGAAGGGGCCACGGCCTTCGTGTCCATCATGGAAGGATGCAGCAAGTACTGCAGCTTTTGCGTCGTCCCTTACACGCGCGGCGACGAAATCAGTCGCCCGCTCGACTCCGTCATCGAAGAGGTGTCGAAACTCGCGGCGCAGGGAGTGCGCGAGATCACCTTGCTCGGACAAAACGTGAATGCGTATCGAGGGGCCATGTCCGACGGCGCGCTCGTCGATCTTGCGACGCTGCTGCATCACGTCGCAGCCATCGAGGGCATCGAGCGCATCCGCTTCACCACGTCGCACCCGCTCGAATTCGACGATAGCCTCATCGAGGCTTACGCCAGCATTCCGAAGCTTGCCAATCATTTGCACCTGCCGGTGCAGTCGGGCTCCGATCGAATCCTTGCCCTCATGAAGCGCGGCTACACCGCTCTTGAGTTCAAGGCGAGCATCCGCAAGCTTCGCGAGGTACGACCGACCATCTCGGTGACCTCCGACTTCATCGTCGGATTCCCGGGCGAGACCGATCGTGATTTCGAAGCCACGATGACTCTCGTGCGCGATCTCTCCATCGACCAGTCGTTCAGCTTTCTCTACAGTCGTCGACCGGGCACGCCCGCCGCATCGCTCCCCGACGAAGTGCCGCACGAACAAAAACAGGCCCGACTCACCCGACTGCAGGCGCTCCTCGAGGAGAATGCCCGCACGCGCAGCGCCTCGCTGGTGGGTACGGTGCAGCGGGTTCTCATCGAGCGACCCTCGCGCAAAGACGATACCGAGCTCGCTGGACGCACCGAAGACAATCGCTGGGTCAACTTTCCCGGGCCTGCGCATCTCATCGGCTGTTTCGCCGATGTCGAGATCACCGAGGCAAGGCCCCACTCGCTTCGCGGACGAGTCGTTGCCGCCGAGCGTGCCCGTGGCTGATTCCCCCTCCATCGGATCGCGCGAGTTCACGCTCGATCCTCCCGACAACGAGCGCCTCGCCAACCTCTGCGGTCCGCTCGACGAAAACCTTCGACTCATCGAGTCGCGTCTCGGTGTCGAGATGCGACGTCGAGGAAGCTCATTTCGGGTGCAAGGTGACCAGGCCACAGCCGCCGAGTCGCTGCTCCGCGAACTATTCCGAATCAGTCGTACCGAAGACATCACGCCCGAGACGGTGCACTTGGCTCTTCGCGACCACGACGTGACGGTTGCCCCCGGCAGTGGAGCGAGCGCGGGTGGTGGTGCAGGGCGCGCCTCGGGGGTCGCCGATGCGGCCTCGAATGGCGACGACGTCGACGACGCCGAAATGGGGCTGCGCACGTTGCGCGGCACCATACGAGCTCGCGGTCCCAATCAGCGTGAGTATCTGCGCCGCATCCGTCGCAACGACCTCACCTTCGGAGTGGGTCCCGCGGGCACGGGTAAAACCTATCTCGCTGTCGCCTGCGCGGTCGAGGCACTGCAAGCCGATCGGGTGCGTCGCATCGTGCTCGTCAGGCCGGCGGTCGAGGCCGGTGAGCGTCTCGGTTTCTTGCCGGGCGATCTCACCCAAAAAGTCGATCCTTACCTTCGCCCGATGTACGACGCGCTCTACGAAATGATGGGTTTCGATCGAGTCGCCAAGCTCATCGAGCGCAACGTCATCGAAGTGGCGCCGCTGGCGTTCATGCGCGGTCGCTCGCTCAACGACTCGTTCATCATCCTCGATGAAGCACAGAACACGACCGTCGAGCAAATGAAGATGTTCCTCACGCGCATCGGATTCGGCTCTCGGGCCGTGGTGACGGGAGACGTGACGCAGACCGATCTGCCGGCCGGCAAACTGTCGGGTCTGCGCCATGTGCTCGAGGTGCTGCGCTCCGTGCAGGGCGTCGGGTTCCAATTTTTCGAGGCGCGCGACGTCGTGCGTCACCCGCTCGTCCAGCGGATCGTGCAGGCCTATGAAGCCCGCGAGGGAGGCTCATGAAACGAGCAAGCCCCGAACTGATGGTGGAGGTTCGCAGCAATGTTCGTCGCGGCGTGCCGTCCAATATCCGCATCACGCGTTGGGCGCGCGCGGCCGCTGGAGCGAAAGGTCGTAACGCCGAGATCGCCCTGCGAATCGTGGGTGCCGCCGAAGGTCGACGCCTCAATTTGTTGTGGCGGGGCCGCGATTACCCGACCAATGTTTTGTCTTTTCCGGCGCCTTCGGGTACGCGGGGCGGGCGCGCCCATCGGGCGCTTGGCGACATCGTCGTCTGCGCGCCGATCGTGTTGCGCGAGGCTCGTCAGCAAAAGAAGCGCCTCGATCATCATTGGGCGCATCTGGTGGTTCACGGCGTGCTGCACTTGTTGGGGCACGACCATGAGAACGAACGCGAGGGGGAACGCATGGAGCGTCGCGAGCGTCGCGTGCTCGCCGAGTTCGGCATCCCCGATCCTTACCGTATTTCCTCTTCCTTGTCGGAGTCCTGATGACCAATCCGCGTTACAGTTCGATGAGTTGGATGCGCAAGCTGGGTCGCGCCTTGTCGGGCGAGGCCGAAGATCGAGACGATCTCGTGCAGCTCATGCGACAGGCGCTCTCGCGCGGCTTGATCGATGCCGATGCCCTGCAGATGCTCGAAGGCGTGATCACCGTCTCCGATTTGCAGGTGCGCGACATCATGGTGCCGCGCGCGCAGATGGTCGCCGTGCATCGCGATGACTCGCCCGACAAACTCCTGCCGATCATCGTCGAGTCCGGACACTCCCGTTTTCCTGTCATCGATGACGATCGGGACGACATCGTCGGTATTTTGCTCGCTAAGGACGTGCTTCGCCTTTCGGCGACGGACCGTGACAAAGAGTTCGACATTCGAGAATGCATGCGGCCCGCGGTGATCGTGCCCGAGTCCAAGCGGGTCAATGTGCTTCTCAAAGAATTTAGGCGCAATCGAAACCATATGGCCATCGTGGTCGATGAATATGGCGGGGTTTCGGGTCTCGTGACCATCGAAGACGCCCTCGAAGAAATCGTGGGCGAGATCGACGACGAGTTCGATGTCGAAGACGATCAAAACATCCGCAAGGAGTCTGAGCGACAGTTCGTCGTCCGTGGCGGTACCCCGATCGCCGACTTCAACGAATACTTCGGTACGAGCCTCTCGGAAGAAGAGTTCGATACGGTCGCGGGGCTCGTCATGAAACAGTTTGGCCGGCTGCCCCGACGCGGCGAAACCATCATCATCAGCGATCTAGAGTTCCGAGTGCTGCGAGCCGATCGCCGGCGGGTCGAGGCGTTCAAGGTCATTCCGCCGAACGATGTCACGCCCATCGAGGAGCGGGGAGGCGGCGACTGAGCGACGCAGCCGCCGATCCCGAAACGCAGGTGGTCGGTGCCGCAAATTCGCGGCCGACGACTTGGCGGACTCATCTTGCGAGCGTCGTGCTCGGCGCGGCGCTGTCGATGGCTTTCGCGCCTTTCGGATTTTGGCCGATCGCCATCCTCGCGCCAGCCGGCTTGTTCTGGTTGTGGCAAGACATCGCCCCACGACGCGCAGCCTCGCTCGGCTTCTCATTCGGCTGCGGTACATTCGCTGCCGGGACGTACTGGCTCTTCATCAGCATCAACGGTTTCGGCAAGGCGCCGGTGTGGCTCGCTCTCGGGCTCATGGCCGCGCTCGTCGCGTTGATGGCGCTCTATCCCGCGCTGCTCGGTTATCTCGCCAATCGCTTCATGCCGCAACGCGGGGCGATGCGGTGGCTCGTGGGGCTTCCGGCGGGTTGGGCGCTGCTCGAGTGGGTTCGGGGTTGGTTTCTCTCGGGCTTCGGTTGGTTATCGCTCGGCTATTCGCAAACCGACTCGTGGCTTTCGGGCTGGGCGCCGATCGGTGGTGTGTACGTGCTGTCTTGGATGCTCGCGGTCATGGCGGGTGCGCTCGTGATTTGGCGTATCGAGGGCATTCGCGCCTGGCGCGTTGTTTTGCCGGTTCTGGCTTTGCCTTGGATCGCCGGCTTTTTTTTGATGCGCATCGAGTGGACGCGGGCTGCGGGCGACCCCGTGGAGGTGGCGATCGTGCAGGGCGCGATCCCCCAAGATCAAAAGTGGCTGGCCGATAATCGCGATAAAAGCCTTCGTCGATATCGCGATCTGACCTTCTCGGCGCTCGGCACGCCGCTCATCGTGTGGCCCGAGGCGGCGGCCCCCGATCTTGCCAACAACCTCGTTCCCTACATCAATGATTTGGCAGATGCCGCGCGACAAAGCGGGTCGAGTTTATTGCTGGGCCTCATTCGTGGGGAGCCGGGCGAGCCCAATTCCGAGGGAGAGCCGAAGATCGATTACTTCAACTCGATCTTGTCGCTCGGTGAGGACTTCGCCTGGTACAACAAGCATCATCTCGTACCGTTCGGAGAATTCTTTCCGGTTCCGGAAGCCATACGCCGTTGGATGCGGCTTATGAATCTTCCTTACTCCGATTTTTCTCGTGGTGCCGAATATCAGCCGCCGCTGCAGATCGCCGGCCTCTCGCTCTCGGCGAGCATTTGCTACGAAGACGCCTATGCGAGTTCGCAAATCGTTTCGGCGCGCGAGTCGACGGCGCTCGTCAACGTCACGAACGACGCCTGGTTCGGGCGCTCGACGGCGAGGCATCAACATTTGCAGATCTCTCGCATGCGTGCGATCGAGGCGCAGCGATTTCTCGTTCGCGCAGCCAACGACGGTGTTTCTGCGGTCATCGGTCCGCGAGGGGAGTTCGTTGCGCGTGCGCCCGATTTCGAAGCCGTCGTCTTGCGTGCGACGGTCACGCCGCGCAGTGGCGTCCCGCCTTATCTGCGATTCGGTAATCAGCCGTTTCTGTTGCTCGTCGTCATCGGCTTGTTGGCTGCACTGTGGACGCATCGCCGCAGACCTGCAGCGCCCTGAACTTTCACTCGTCCGGAGTGTCTAGGAGTCTCGTGTCCATGCACTGGGTTTTAACCATGTCTCGACGTCCCTTCGTCCGCCGCACTCTTGCGTCCGCGTTCGCCGTGCTCGTGTTCACGGCCTGCCAACCGAAAAATTCCAATGCCGAGAGCGCGGCACTGGCCACGCTCGCGCAGGCGCCTGCGGCCGGTGCGGCCGTCGTCCCCGCGCCCGGCGTGGTGTTGCCGGACTTCGCCTCGCTCGTGCAGCAGCACGGTCCTGCGGTCGTCAACATCTCTACCAAGGGCAAGCGCATGCGCGCTGGCGCGCCTGGCCTATCACCGAACGATCCATTCTTCGAATTTTTCCGTCGCTTCGGCGTTCCCGGAGCGCCGGGCGGTCGCGGTGGTGCGCCTGGTGAGGGCGAGGACGAAGGCATGCGTCGTCCGGGCGGCGAGGGCTCCGGCTTCATCGTCAGCAACGACGGGTACATCCTCACCAACGCGCACGTCGTAGACGAAGCCGAAGAAGTGACGGTGCGACTCACCGATCGTCGCGAGTTCACGGCGCGTATCGTGGGCCTCGACAAGCCCACTGATGTGGCCGTGCTCAAGATCGAGGCCAAAGATCTTCCGGTGGTGCGCATCGGCAATCCAGCCAAGCTGCGTCCGGGTGAATGGGTGTTGGCGATCGGCTCGCCTTTCGGCTTCGACAATTCCGCGACTGCGGGCATCGTGAGTGCGACGGCGCGCGGGCTGCCCGGCGGCGACTCGAACTACGTCAATTTTATCCAGACCGATGTCGCGGTGAACCCGGGCAACTCGGGTGGGCCGCTTTTCAATCTCGCCGGTGAGGTCGTCGGTATCAATTCCCAGATCTACAGTCGTTCGGGCGGCTACATGGGAATTTCTTTTGCCATCCCCATCGACGTCGCCGTGAGCGTGCGCGATCAGATCATCGCCAAGGGTCGTGTCAGTCGCGGCAAGATCGGCGTGTCGATCCAGCAGGTCGATGCCACACTCGCGGAGAGTTTCGGTCTCGATCGGCCCCGCGGTGCGCTCGTCGGCGGTGTCGAAGACGACGGTCCGGCCAGCAAGGCAGGCTTGCGTCAGGGTGACATCATCCTGTCGGCCAACGGCCGCATGATCGAGCGCTCCGAAGAATTGCCGACGATCATCGGAGCCATTCGTCCGGGCACCGAGGTGACGCTCGAAATCTGGCGCGATCGCGCGAAGCGGACGGTGAAGATGCGTGTCGCCGAACTCGAGCCGCCGGGCCCGACGGTCGCCGATGCCGGCAAGCCCGAGCAGGCGAGCTCCGCCGATCGCCTCGGTCTCGTGGTTCGCGATCTCACCGCCGAGGAGCGTAGTCGCGGGGGCTCGCGAGACTCGTCGGCAGACGATCAACGCGGTGCGCGCAGCCCGTTGCCCGAAGGTGTGCTCGTGATCCGAGCGCAGGGTGTCGCCCGAGATGCGGGCGTCCAGCGTGGTGATTTCATCCTCAACGTCAACGGACGTTCCGTCAAAACCACCAAAGAGTTCCGCGACGCCGTCGAGAAGGCCGGCAAGGCTGTGGCCTTGCTCGTACAGCGCGGTAATTCACAGATTTTCATCCCCGTTCGCGGGGAGTAAGTCCCGGGGGCTGACGTCGCCCCCTCAGGCTCCCGTCCCGACCGCCCCAGCGCTGCAGCGCTGGGCGCGGTCGTGTACCATCGCCGCTCGCCGAACAAGGCGGTTTCTCCCGATCAATCTGGCTACGGGCTTCCACATGGACGAGCGTTACGAGCCGGCCGCCGTCGAGCGGTCTGCGCAGCAATACTGGAACGAGGCGCGCAGTTTTGCCGCCACCGAAGATCCGTCCAAAGGAAAGTTTTACGGCCTATGCATGTTCCCGTACCCGTCGGGTCGGTTGCACATGGGCCACGTCCGCAATTACACGATCGGCGATGTGCTGTCGCGGTTCGCGCGCATGCAGGGTCGGAACGTGCTGCAGCCCATGGGTTGGGACGCCTTCGGTTTGCCGGCGGAGAATGCCGCGATGGCCAATGGCGTCGCGCCGGCCAAATGGACGCGCGACAACATCGCGTACATGAAAAAGCAGTTGCAGGCGCTTGGCTTCGCTCTCGATTGGGAGCGCGAAGTGGCGACCTGCGACCCGTCGTACTACCGCTGGAATCAGTGGTTCTTCTTGCGCATGCGCGAGAAGGGCATCGCTTACAAGAAAACGGGCGTGGTGAATTGGGATCCGATCGACCAGACCGTACTCGCGAACGAGCAGGTCATCGACGGTCGCGGCTGGCGCACGGGTGCGCTCGTCGAAAAGCGCGAGATCCCGATGTACTACCTCAACATTACCGCCTACGCCGATGAGCTGCTCGGCGACCTGTCGACCCTCGGAGGTTGGCCCGAGCGCGTCAAGGTGATGCAGGCGAACTGGATCGGTCGCAGCGAAGGCGCGGAGATTTCGTTTCCGCTCGCCGACGATGCGCGCGCTGCGTTGCGAACAGCGGGGCAAGAACTCGATGCGCTCAAAGTATTCACGACGCGTGCGGATACTCTTTATGGCGTGACCTTCATGGCGATCGCTGCGGAGCATCCGCTTGCGCTCGCGGCGGGCGCTCGTGATCCCCAGCTGCAGCAGTTCATCGACGAGTGTCGTCGTGGCAGCACCATGGAGGCCGACGTCGCCACCATGGAGAAAAAAGGGCGTCGTACGGGGCTGCACGTGCTGCATCCCTTCACCGGCAAGCCGGTCGAAGTGTGGGTCGCCAACTACGTGCTCATGGGCTACGGCGAGGGCGCCGTGATGGGTGTACCCGCCCACGATGAGCGTGACTTCGAATTCGCCTCGAAGAATGGCCTCGACATCGTCACCGTGGTGCGCCCGCACGACGGGTCATGGCAAAAGGTCGAAGCGCCGTGGCAGGCGTCCTATGGCGAGCACGGGATCACCGTCGACTCTGGCGAGTTCTCCGGACTCGAGTCGAAGACTGCCGTCACGGCGATCGCCGCCGCCCTCGAGAAAAAAGGTCTCGGCCGCAAGCGTGTGCAGTTTCGTCTGCGCGATTGGGGCATTTCGCGCCAGCGTTATTGGGGTTGCCCGATCCCGCTCATTCATTGTGAGCACTGTGGCGAAGTGCCGGTGCCCGATGAGCAGTTGCCCGTCGTGTTGCCCGAGGATCTCGTTCCGGATGGCAGCGGTAATCCGCTCGGCAAGGCCGCATCGTTTTGGAAGGTGGATTGCCCCACGTGCGGCAAGCCGGCGCGTCGCGAGACCGACACCATGGACACCTTCGTCGACTCGTCTTGGTATTTCCTGCGCTACGCGTCGGCCGATAACGACAAGGCGATGGTCGATGAGCGGGTCAAATATTGGCTGCCGGTCGATCAATACATCGGCGGCATCGAGCACGCCATCTTGCATCTGCTCTACTCGCGATTCTGGACCAAAGTCATGCGTGATCTCGATCTCGTTGCGGTGGGCGAGCCGTTCGCGAATCTGCTCACGCAGGGCATGGTGCTGAACCACATCTATTCCCATCAGCCTGCAGAAGGCCGCCGCGCCTATTTCAATCCGCTAGAGGTGGACGAAGAGGAGCAAGACGGCGTCAAGCGCTGGTTTGCGACTCGCGCCGATGGTTCGCGGCTCGAGGTGCACTACGACGGCCTCGGAACGATGTCGAAGTCGAAGAACAACGGCGTCGACCCTCAAAGCCTCGTCGAAAAGTACGGGGCCGATACGGCTCGCTTGTTCATGATGTTTGCGGCGCCGCCCGAGCAGACGCTCGAATGGTCCGACGAGGGCGTGCAAGGTGCGTTCCGGTTCATTCGTCGACTGTGGACGGCCGTTTATCAGCACGTCAGCGGGGGTGGTGCGGTAGCCGTCGAGAAATCGGCGCTGAATGCGGCGCAAAAAGATCTCCGTCGCGCCGCGCATCAGGCCCTCGTCAAAGTGACGGATGACATCGGGCGTCGACGCACGTTCAATACCGCGGTGGCCGCGGTGATGGAACTTCTGAATGCCGTCTCGCGATTCGACGATCGCAGTCCGCAGGGGCGCGCGGTCGTTCAGGAGGCGCTGCAGTTTGCCGTCGTCGGCCTCTCACCGATCGTCCCGCACGTGTGCCACGCGCTCTGGAAAGCGCTCGGACATGATGAGGCCATCATCGATGTCTCCTGGCCTGCGGCAGACCCCGAAGCCCTCAGCCAAGATTCACTCACGCTCGTCGTGCAAGTCAACGGCAAGCTTCGTGGTCAGATCACGGTGGCCGTCGACGCTGATGAAGCGACGATTCGGGCGGCCGCGCTCGCCGATGACACCGTCAAGCGTTTCATTGGTGACGCCACGCCGAAGAAAATCGTGGTCGTACCGCGCAAGCTCGTGAACGTGGTCGTGTGATGCGATCCGCGACACTCGTTCTTGCGGCGCTGACGGCGCTCTTCGCAGGTTGCGGGTTTCACTTGCAGGGTACGGTGCCGATTGCCGGAGACCTGCAGCGCCTCACCTTGCAGGTCGCCGACAGCCAGAGTGATTTCGTGAGCGCGATCCAACGCGATCTTCGCAGCGCAGGCGTCGACCTTGCACCGGGTAGTGAAACGGTACTCGTGATCGAGCGCGACGAATTGCTCGAGCGAGTCGCGTCGGTCTCGGCGCGCAACCTGCCGCGTGAATACGAATTGACCTATGCCGTGAGGTTTTCGGTGAAGGTCCGGGGAGAGACTCGGATTGCGAATGAGCCGGTCTTCGTGACCCGCGACTTCAGTTTCGATGAGCGGCTCGCACTCGCCAAAGAACGCGAGCGCGATCAGTTGCGCCAGACGCTTGCCGAAGAAGCAGCGTCGATCGTGCTGCAACGACTCTCCAGCTTGCGCTGAACGCGCGGCGGCGCCCGTGAAAACGCTCGATGAGTCACTGCGTATCGCTCTGACTGTGCTGCTCGAATCCTATGGTCTCGAGATTCGGAACGTGGCTGCGGGTGAGCGGATTCCGGGATCCTACTGGGGTGACAGTGAAGCCGGCCTCGTCGGTGCCACGTTGTTTCTCAGGCCCGATACGCCTTTGCATTCGGCCCTGCACGAGGCAGCACATTTCGTCTGCATGGACGAGTCGCGACGTCGAGGTCTGGACCGTGATGCGGGCGGAGACGTACTCGAGGAAAACGCAGTGTGCTACCTGCAAATTCTTTGGGGTGATTGCCTTCCGCAAGTCGGAGCCGAGACCGTCATGGCCGACATGGACGAGTGGGGCTATACGTTCAGGCTTGGCTCTTCGGCGCGCTGGTTTCGTGAAGACGCCGAAGATGCGCGCCGCTGGTTGCAGTCTCGCGGTCTGCTCGACGAGCGCGGCGCGGTACGGCTCGGTCAGCGAGTGGCGTAACGATCGGTGGCCGCGACGAGCTCGCTCAAGATGCCGGGCTCGAACGCAGAGTGTCCGGCGTCGGCGATGATGCGCAGGTCGGCCTCGGGCCAGGCGCGATGGAGATCCCAGGCGCTTTTCATGGGACAGACCACGTCATACCGCCCTTGCACGATGGTGCAGGGCAGATGGCGGATCTTCGGGACGTCATCGAGCAGTTGCGATGGGGTACGCAGGAAACCACCGTTGATGAAGTAGTGGCACTCGATGCGCGCGAAAGCATCGGCGACTTCGTCTTCCTCGAACTTCGCGACGTAGTCGGGGTTGAGGCGCAGGAAGCTCGTGGCGCCTTCCCAAACGGACCACGCACGCGCCGCCTCGCGGCGCACTTTGGGGTCGTCGCTCGTCAAGCGACGATAGTAGGCCTGCATCAGCTCGCCACGCTCTGCAGGCGGAATCGGCTTGACGAATTCTTCGTAGAGATCCGGGTAGAGCGCCCCGGTGCCATCCGGCGTTTCATAGAACCAGCGAAACTCCCAAGGCCGAACCAGAAAGATGCCGCGCAGGACGAGCTCGGTGACGCGCTGCGGGTGACTTTGTGCATAGGCGAGCGCGAGCGTCGAGCCCCACGAGCCTCCGAATACCTGCCATTGGTCGATGCCGAGGTGCTCCCGCAGGCGTTCGATGTCGGAGACGAGATGCCAGGTGGTGTTGTCGACGAGGCTCGCGTAGGGCCGGCTCTTGCCGCAGCCGCGCTGATCGAAGATCACGATGCGGTAGCGAGCTGGATCAAAGAAACGCCGCATGCGTGCATCGGTGCCGCCTCCCGGGCCTCCGTGCAAGAAGACGACGGGCTTGCCCGCGGGGTTGCCGCTTTCTTCCCAATAAATCTCGTGCAGGTCGGAGACGCGCAGCCAACCGCTGCGGTGGGTATCGATGGCGGGGTAAAGTTCACGAAGCATCGGGGGCTCTTTCTCGTGGAGGCTGCGGATCAAGCGCGGCTGATCATGGGGCCGAGCGGCGCGCCGCCGACAAGATGAACGTGAAGGTGGTAGACCTCCTGACCGCCATCACCGTTGCAGTTAATGATGAGGCGATAACCGCTCTCGGCGATGCCTTCGCGCTTGGCGAGGTCGCGCGCCACGGTGAACATGTGACCGATCAAGGCTTCGTCGTTGTCGGCGATGTCGTTCGCCGTCGGGATGGGTTTGTTCGGCACGACCAGAATGTGTACCGGCGCACGCGGATGGATATCGCGGAAAGCCGTGACCCGATCATCTTGGTGGACGATGTCGCCTGGAATCTGTCGCGCGATGATTTTTTCGAACAGTGTGGGCATGGCGTCAGTACTTGTAGATTTCGACCTTCGAGCCGTCGAGCTGGTACGCCGACGCGCCGAGGCGAGTGGTCTTGTTGGTGGTCTTCATTCGGCCAGTGATCCAGTACGCCTCGTAAATCGAGTCGAGTGCCACGCCTTTGCTCATTCGTACATAGACGATTTGATTGGGCGGCGGGGGCGGCACGTGTATGCAGGCGCCGAAGTAGGGCACGAGGAAGAACTCGGAGACGAGTCCGTCCTTGCCGATATCGAGCGGCACGATGAACCCTGGAATCTTGACGTTGCTGCCATCGAGCGCCTTGTTGACGGAGAAGTCCATCACCTGCTGGGCAGCCATGCCACCCTCGCCGAGATAATCGTGCGCCGCCGGCGGCGGTCCTCCGGCAAAACGCGAACGTGCATCGGGGGGAAGCAGCTCGTCCCAGTCGATTTCCCGCGCGGCACTCGCGGGCGTGGCGGGCTTTTTGGCCCGCTCCGGAACGGGCGTTCCGACGGCCGGCGGAGTGATGCCTTGCGCCTCGCCGTGGTTGCCGAGCAGCATGGCTGACAAAAGAAGCGTCAGAAAAATCTTTGACTGGGTCATGAGAGCCTTGTAGTGGTCGTTTCAAACACGGATGGTCAAGCCATCGCTCAGGGTATTCCGATAGGCGCGCCAAGCGGGCAACGCACCCATCAGCAGCGCGGCGCCGATGATGGTACCCAAGATGACTGAATCGTAGCCCGTCAGACCACCCGGATCGAGAAAGATTCCGAAGCGCTTTTCGAGCAGTGGTCGTGCCGCGAAGATCAGTCCGTAACAGACGCCCACACCCGCCGCCACGCCCGCCGTGACGAGCATGCCGGCCTCGGCGACGAGCAGGGTGAACACGTGTCGGGGTCTCGCCCCTACGGATCGCAGGATGGCCATTTCGCGACGCCGTTCATTGAGGCTCGTGAGGATCGCCGTGAGCATGCCGAGGAGACCCGCGAGCACGACGAAGGCGGCGACGATCATGAGGGCAGTGTCGGCAATCCCCACGAGATTCCAGAGTTGGCTGAGCGCCACCCCCGGGATGATGGCGAGCAGGGGCTCTTGCCGATATTCATTGATCGCTCGTTGCATGGTGAAGGTCATCACCTTGCTCTCCATGCCAATCATGAACGCGGTGATGGACTGCGGCGTCAGATCCATGGTTCTGGTTTCATCGGCGCCTACTTGTCCGCCGGGCAGGGCTTGCATGCCGCTTTGCCAGTCGACGTGGATCGCGGTGATGGCCTCGAGGCTCACGTGCACGGTTCGATCGATGGGCGTGCCGGTACGTTCGAGTACGCCGACCACGGTGAAGGGTTTGTCATCGTGCTCGGCGAAGCTGACGTTGCCGAGCCCGTGCGCGACGACGATCTTCGAGCCGACCGTGTAACCGAGCTGTTTCGCGACTTCAGCGCCGACGACGGCGTCATAAAGATCGGCGAACGGCTTGCCCGAAGCGAAGCGGATCTCTCGGTCACCGGCGAACCGATAATGCTTGAAGTAATCGCCGTTGGTCCCCATCACGCGAAAGCCGCGATGCGAATCTCCGAGCGAGATGGGAATGGTCCAGGCAACGTCGGGATGCTTGGCAATTTTTTGGTAACTCTCCCAGCTCACGTTGGCCGTGGCGTCGCCGACACGAAACACGGAGTAGAGCAGAAGATTGAGCTGTCCCGAGCGTGCGCCGACGATGAGATCGACTCCCGAGACGGTATTGGCGAACCCGTCGCGCGCCGCCGAGCGCATTTTTTCGACGCCGAGCAACAGCGCAACGCTGATGGCGATGGCGCTGATGGTCAACAACGCCGTGGCTCGGCGATTGCGCAGGGATCTCAAGGCGAGGTGCAGCGTTTTCATGCGCGATTGATCTCCCGTAACGAGAGAGTGCGATCGAAAAGCGGACCCAGCGACGTGTCGTGACTCACAAAGAGCAATGCGCTCTCCTGTGCTTGGCATTCGTTCATGAGCAGGCGGAGAAAGTCTTCTCGCGAATCGTGATCGAGCGAGGACGTCGGTTCGTCCGCGACGATGATGCCCGGACGACCAAGCAGGGCACGCGCGGCGGCGACGCGTTGCTGCTGACCAATCGACAGCTCGGTGACGGGACGATTGAGGTAGTCGGACGATCCGAGGCCAAGCGCTGCGAGCAAGCGGCGCCCTTCTGCGGCGAGATCGCCTCCCGGAATGCGCGCCGCACGAGCCGGTGAAAACTGAGCCGGCAGCAGCACGTTCTCGAGGACGCCGAGGTAGGGGATGAGGTTGAACATCTGGAAGATGAATCCGAGGTGTTCACCTCTGAAGCGATCACGCTCACCCGCGGAGAGCGCCGTGATGTCGGTTCCGAGCAGACACACGCGCCCACGCGCAGGGTTGAGCACACCGCCGAGGAGTCCGAGCAATGTACTTTTTCCGCTGCCGCTCGGGCCGCGCAGGAAAACGCGCTCGCCGCGGGCGACGGAGAAGTGCGCGATGTCGATGACCGGCGGTTTGCCGGGCCAGGCGTAGAGCAGATCGGTTGCGTCGATGGCAACCGAGTTCGAAGTTGGCGGTGAGGTCACCGCGTTACTTTAACGAAACCCGCAGATTCCCGGGAGCGAGCGTCTCCTGCCGCTGCACGGTGGCGCTGATCACGTTGATTTCCGCCTTCTCTACATTTTTGAGGCGACGCAGCGCCCAGAGCTCGACCCACTCGAGCGCCGCCGGGTTCTCGCAACGGAAGGCATAACGAGGTCGGTAGTCGGCATGACCACGGCCAAGCTTGGGAGCTACATAGGCCGCGGATTGCAAACGGCAACCGGCGGCGCGCGGGACACCGGCAATGTCGCGACCCGCCGAGAGCCAGGCATCGACCGAGGCAACGGCTTCACGCTCTGCGTCGTTTCTCGGGGACTTCTCGAACCCGAGCACGTTGATGGCGGGTGCGTCGATCTCGAGCGAGAGCACATTGCCCTCCACCGCGACGTTGACGGCCACGGCGCCGTGGACGTGCTTGTCTTGTCCGAGGGCCTCGCCCGAGGGAACGACGAGCGCCAGCGCGAGGCCAGGCAGGACGGCTTTCTTGAGGCGGCTGGGCATGACGATGAGCTCCTAAAATTTCAACTGCAATCCGATGGTCAGATGACGAGCGGCCAGGGGCGCGACATCTTTGAGCGGCGACGCATGACGGCGCATCTCTTCGTCGAGAAGGTTCACACCTCGGGCGAACCACAGCATATCCGTTGTCCCGGCACGCAGGCGATAGGTCACCTCGGCATTCACGGCCGTGAAGCCAGCAGTACGCGTTTCGCCCTCTGCCACATCATCCTGTGCGTCGTGGTGGAGGGTTTCGATGGCGAGACGTAGCGCGTCTGCGGTGTATCCAAGTTCGAGACCCAGCCGCCTTGGCGGAATCTGCGGCAAAGGATCACCCGCGGAATCGCGTGCGCGGATGTAATCACCGAATACTCTGACCCCGATTTTTCCGGCGGCGACCGGAAGAAGCGCATCGTGACGCCAATCGAACTCGGCGCCGGTGAAGCGGGCATCGACGCCCGTGAAGCGCACGACAGGCAAATCGTCTTCGATCGAGCCTTCGGGCATCGCCGTGATGAACCCATCGTAGTCCGAGACGAAGGCGTTCATCTGCAGGGTCCAGCCGGACTCCGTTCGGTACTGAAGCCCGAGATCCGCCGTCGCACCTCGTTCGACACCCAGTGAGTCATCGCCGATCTCGAATCGTTGAACGGCGAGGTGAGGACCGAGCGCAAAGAGTTCGGTTGCAGTGGGATGGCGTGCGGTCGAGGTGAGTTGCAGCGTGACCGCCCACGGATCGCTCAGACGCCATCGTGCGCCGATCGAGCCGCTGAGCGCGTCGTCGGCGTAGTCACCGCCGTCGAGATCGATCGTCTGTTTTTCGATGCGCAGACCGCCTTCGAGCGTCACGGCGCCGAAGCTCAGTTCACCAAATCCGTACGCGCCGAGATGACGAGTGCGCGAGGCGGGCAGAAATGCTTCTTCTCCCTCGGCATCAAAATCGAGTTCGCGCCACTGCAACCCGATCGACCAGTGACCGTCTCGATCCGCGCTCAAGCGCAGCTCTTTGCCGTCCTGGGCGTAGAACGTGCCGATCTCATCGCCTTCGAGCTCGGCATGTTCGTAGTCGTTGCGTGCGGCGCGAAGTCTCACCGCATCGAACGGTCCGTCGAGGCGCCATTCGCCGGCAAAATCGATTCGCCGCTGATCGAGCCCGAGCCGAACGTCCTCGTGCTCGTCCCCGTGCTCATCTTCGTGATGTTCGTCTTCATGCTCGTCTTCATGATCTTCATCGTGGTGATGATGGCCGTGACCCGGCAGGCCATAGTTGCTGCGTAGACCGCTCAAAGAAATTGCGAAAGACGACCGTTCGCCGATCCAGCTCAGACCTCCGCTACCGCCGCGCGTCTCACCGTTGGAGTTTTCGAGACGACCATCGGGGATGCGCAAGTCGTCAGCCTTGAAATGATGAAGATCTCCGAAAAACTGCAAGCGATCTCCGGCATGTCCGCCGACTCGAGCGGCGACGCCACGCTCATTCGCAGCCGTGTCGCCGCGCATCTCCACCGCCCCGGCGAACGGGGATTCGTATCGCGACAACGAAAGGCGAGGCGTGATGACATTGACGGCGCCTGCCGCGGCGGCCGAACCGAAGAGCAGCGCGGCAGGTCCGCGCACGACCTCGATGCGATCGGCGAGCATGGGGTCGAGCCCCACCGCGTGATCGTCCGACAGCGCCGCGACATCGAGGGTGTCGGCGCCGTCCTGGAAGGTTTGCACGCGTAGCCCACCTTGGCCTCGGATGATGGGGCGGCTCGCGATCGGCCCGAACGCACTGGCCGAGACGCCCGGCTGATCGGCGAGCGTTTCGCCGAGGCTGCTCTCGCGGCGCGTCACGAGTGTTTCGCCCACCAGCACCGACACGGGCTGGGCGGTCTCGAATGCCTTCTTTCGAAGCGGGGTGGCCGTGATCACCACTTCTTCGAGGTCCACGAGGGTCGCGCCCGATTGGCCGTGGAGGGGGGCGGCAACGTAGACCGCCAATGCGAGTACCGACAGGGGTGTTTTCATGGGCGCCGTATGTAATTAAGTTACGATATTGATACTTTATAACATCTAAATCAGGGTGACCAACCCCCGACGTTCGGGCGCTTGTCGCGGATAATCAGGGCCTCCGATGAAGCTCAGCCTCGACAACCTTTCTGTTCACTTGAAGCAGGCGGCTCAACGCAGCCAGCTATCCCCGGCGTATCTCGTGTCGGGGGACGAGGACTTGCTCGTCGGTGAGGCCTGTGACGCGATTCGTGCGGCGGCGCGGGCTGCGGGCTTCGTCGAGCGCGAGGTGCATTTTCCCGAGCGCAGTGGTGACTGGGCGGACATCGTTGCATCGCTCTCTTCGATGTCGTTGTTCGGTGATCGTCGGATCGTCGAGATTCGGTTTTCGGGTAAGGCAGGAAAGGAAGGGGGCGCGGCTCTCCAAAAAATGCTCGAGAGCACAGGAGCCGATACCTTGTTGCTCGTGGTGACGCCGCGTCTCGACTACGCCGCGCAAAACACAGCCTGGGTCAAAGCCATCGAGTCGAAGGGCGCTTGGTTGCCGATCTGGGAAATCGGTCCGCGCCAGCTCGAGTCGTGGCTGTCGCAGCGCTTGCGCGCTGCGGGTCTTGAGCCCACGACCGATGCGGTCGCCTTGCTGGCGTCGAGAGTCGAAGGCAACTTGCTCGCAGCAAAGCAGGAAATCGAAAAACTCAAATTGCTCGTGCCGGCGGGCCGACTCGATGCAACGGCCGTACTCGAAGCGGTAACGTCGAGTGCGCGTTACGATGTGTTCGGTTTGGGCGAGGCGGTAGTTTTGGGCGATGCATCCCGCGCCCTGAGGATTCTCTCGGGGCTGCGAGGCGAGGGCACCGAGCCTACGCTCGTGTTGTGGTCCATCACGCGCGAACTTCGAAATCTTTGGTCGCTGCGCCGCGGCGATGATCCGTCGCGTCGACCTGGGCCGAGGCCTTCGCCGTCACAACTTGCCGCTCTCGAGCGAGCACGCCCTCGTGCGGCGCGCATGCCTTTCGCGCGTCTCGCCTCGCGCGCGCTACGCGCGGATCGCATGATCAAGGGGCGTCTTGCGGGAGACCCGTGGGACGAAATGACATTGTTGTGTGCGGAGTGCTGCGGACTCCGTCCGATCAAGTGAGCGTCGTGAGCGCCGTCGTCTCTGCGCCGCTCGGTATCTTTGGTGGAACCTTCGATCCGATCCATGTCGGACACCTGCGCACGGGCTACGAGTTGATGCATGCGCTTCGACTCGCCGAGGTCCGCTGGATCCCCGTGGGCAATCCGGGTCACCGCGATCCGCCGCTTGCCTCCGCCGAGCTGCGGCTCGAGATGGTGCGTATGGCGATTGCGGGTCAGCCGGGATTCGTGCTCGACGATCGCGAGATCCGTCGTCGCGGTGTCAGCCGCACCATCGATACGCTATGCGAGCTGCGCGAGGAGCAGCCGGGTCGGTCGATCTGCGTGTTGCTCGGGATGGATGCGTTCTCGGGTTTCATGCACTGGCACCGGTGGCAAGAGATCTTCGATTACGCGCATCTCGTCGTCGCACACCGGCCGGGCTGGCCGCCGCCCACCAAGGGACCGCTCGCCGACTTGCTGGCCGAGCGTGCAATCCCGGATGTCAGGTCTCTGCACTCGGCGCCCTGTGGCGGAATCCATGTGCGCAAGGTCACGCCGCTCGAAGTGTCCTCCACCGACCTCCGCGAACTTCTGGTCGCGGGCGACGACCCGCGTTTTCTGGTTCCGGATCCCGTCCGAACCATCATCGTCGAATCAGGATGCTATGCTCGCGCGCATGAATAAACCCCGCTCGTCCCCACGCAAACCCGCGAAAAAGAAGTCTCCCGTCAGCAAAGCCGCCAAGCCCAGAAAGTCTGCGACCCCCGCTCCGGTGGGTGCCGCGGGCCGTAAACCGCGAGCGGTACCTCCTGCGCTGCGCATCGTCGAAGCCGCGTTGTCCGACATGAAGGCCGTCGATGTGCGAGTCCTCGATGTACGAGGCATGAGCGATGTCGCGGACTTCATGGTGATCGCGAGTGGTACGTCCGATCGTCACTTGCGCTCGATCGCCGATCGAGTGGTGCAGATGGCCAAGGCCTCCGGTCAGCGTCCGCTCGGCGTCGAGGGTGAGCAGCAGGGCGAGTGGGTGCTCGTCGATCTGCCCGACGTCATGGTTCACGTCATGCTGCCGCGCACCCGCGAGTTCTATCAGCTCGAGCATCTTTGGGAGCCGCGTACACCGGCGCCTCGTAATTCGAGCAGCGGCGGCAAGCGGGCGTCCGCGGCGCGCGGCTGAACCGCAGATCTCCGACGGGCAGGTGCACCGATGCGTCTGCGAATCATCACGGTCGGTGCGCGACAACCCGCGTGGGTCGATGGGGCGGTCGCCGATTATCTCAAGCGGTTTCGCAATCCTTGGCGCGCCGAGCTCGTGGAACTCGAGGCGGTTCCGCGCACGGGCGGGCGCTCCGCAGACGCGGCGCTCGAGCGCGAGGGCGAGCGCGTGCTCGCCGCGCTGCGCGAGCGTGAGAGGGTGGTTCTCCTCGATGAAACCGGGAAATCTTTGAGTACTCGCGAGCTCGCTGCGCGACTCGAGACTCTGGCGTCATCGTCGCCCGATGTGGCGCTGCTCATCGGCGGGGCGGACGGGCATGCGCCGGCCGTCCGAGCGCGGGCGGTCGAGAGTTGGTCATTGTCGAAGATGACGTTGCCGCACGGGCTCGCCCGCGTGATGCTGATCGAGCAACTCTATCGGGCGTTCTCCCTCTCGCAGGGGCATCCTTATCATCGCGATTGACGTCGGGACATGACTCCATACGCTTCCATTTGTTTGGCCTCGGCATCACCGCGTCGCTGTGAACTGTTGCGGCAAATCGGCGTATCACACGTCGTGCAGCCGGCCGATCTCGACGAGGCGGAGCGGTTGGGGGAGTCACCTGACCAATATGTCGAGCGTCTGGCGCGATCGAAGGCCGAGTGGGTCTGGCAGTCCAGACGCCAAGCGGGGCTGGAGCCCCTGCCCGTGCTCGGTGCCGACACGACTGTGACCGTGGACGGACTCGTGCTTGGCAAACCAGCCGACGAAGCCGAGTTGCTCGCCACCTTTGCCCGGTTGTCGGGGCGCGAGCACGACGTGCTCTCTGCGGTGGCACTTGTCTCGAAGGCGGGCACGGATTCGCGATTGTCCCGCACCCGCGTGCAATTTCGGGTCGTCACGGCCGAGGAGGCCAGAACGTACTGGGCGACTGGTGAGCCCCGCGACAAGGCGGGTGGCTATGCCATCCAGGGCTATGGCGCCGTTTTCATCGAACATATTGCCGGCAGTTACTCCGGGGTCATGGGCTTGCCCCTTGCCGAGACGGCCGAATTGCTCATCGCGGCGGGCGTGTCGGTATGGCACCCTGAGGCATGAGCGCCGAAATCCTCATCAACGTTGCACCGCGCGAGACCCGGGCCGCCTTGCTCGAGGGTGGCGTGCTGCAAGAGGTGTTCGTCGAGCGTGCAAGTCGTCGCGGACTCGTCGGCAACGTCTACAAAGGTCGGATCACGCGTGTCCTGCCGGGCATGCAAGCGGCGTTCATCGAGGTGGGCCTCGCACGCAGCGCGTTTCTGCATGTCAACGATATCGTCAGTGCCGACTCGCGGTTCGATGCGCAGAGCGTCGCCGCGGCAGGAGTATCGGGTGGCCCATCGGGTTTACCGTCGCCGTCTCCCGAAGAGTCGGTCGATATTCGTCGGCTGATCAATCCGGGTGACGACATCATCGTGCAGGTCGTCAAAGATCCCATGGGCGCCAAGGGTGCTCGTCTGACGACCTTCATTTCTTTGCCCTCGCGATATCTCGTTTTCATGCCGCGCGGCCGGGGGATCGGCATTTCGTCGCGTATCGAAGACGAAGCCGAGCGGCAGCGCTTGCGCGAAGCCATGCAGGCGTTGGTCGGCGAAGGCCACGCCGGGGGTTACATCGTCAGAACGGCCGCCGAGGGCGTCGATGCGTCGTTGCTCGCCGCCGATTTCGCCTATCTCGGGAGATTGTGGTCGCACGTCCAAGAGCGAGGACTGCGCGCCTCGCCCGGCGAGCTCGTGCACGAAGATCTGCCGTTGGCGCTGCGGGTGTTGCGCGATGAGCTCGGTCGAGGCGTCGAGCGTGTGCTCGTGGACGACGCTGATGAGCATGCGCGCATGCGACAGTTCATTCAGGATTTCGTCCCGGCCCACGCTTTGCGTCTCGAAGTGCACGGCGGGCCGCGGCCGATCTTCGATCTGCATGGTGTCGAAGAAGAAATCAACCGTGCGCTCGAGCGCAAGGTTGCGCTGAAATCCGGAGGTTACCTCGTCATCGATCAGACCGAATCGATGACCACCATCGACGTGAACACCGGCGGTTTCGTCGGGCATCGCAACCTCGAAGACACGATCTTTCGCACGAACCTCGAGGCCGCGGTGGCGATCGCGCGGCAGCTTCGACTGCGCAATCTCGGCGGCATCATCATCATCGACTTCATCGACATGCTCGACGAGTCGCACCGAGGGCAGGTGCTCGCGGCGCTCGAGCAAGCTCTCGCCGCCGATCATGCGCAGACTCAGGTTGCGCCGATCTCGCCCCTCGGACTCGTCGAGATGACGCGCAAGCGCACGCGAGAGAGTCTCGAGCATCTGCTTTGCGAGAGCTGTCCGGCCTGCGAGGGTCGCGGCTCGATCCGCTCGGTCGAAACGGTGTGTCAGGATATTTTTCGCGAGTTGCTGCGACAGGCACGGCAGTTCGGCAGCCGCGAACTTCTGGTGCTGGCACACCAGGACGTCGTCGAGCGTTTGCTCGGAGATGAATCTACGGTTCTCGCGGAACTCGAGGGCAGCGTAGGCCGTCCGATTCGTCTGCAGGCCGAGTCGCTCTATGAAATCGATCGTTTCGATGTCGTGCTCGTCTGAGGACTTCTCATGACTCCCCTCGTCGCCGCCGTGCAAATGACCTCGGGACCGGACGTATCCGCCAATTTGGTCGTCGTCGATCGTTTGCTGCGAGCGGCCGCCGAGGCGGGGGCGTCCGTGGCGGTGTTACCCGAGAACTTCGCCTTCATGGGTCTGCGCGATGCCGACAAACTTGCGATCGCCGAGGAGCCGGGTCGCGGTCCTGTGCAAGAGGCCATCGCCCGTCTCGCGGCCTCGCTGCGGCTTTGGATCATCGCCGGTACGTTGCCGGTGCGAGTCGAAGGCGAACGTCGGGTGGCTGCCGCCTCGTTGGTATTCGATGCCGATGGGCGTCAGGTGGCGCGCTACGACAAGATCCATCTTTTCGATGTCGACGTACCCGGCCGCGCCGAGTCGCATCGCGAGTCGACGAACATCCGGCCGGGCGATCAAGTGGTCACGGTCGACACGCCCGCTGGGCGCGTGGGTCTTTCGGTGTGCTACGACGTACGCTTTCCCGAGCTTTACCGTCGCATGACCGCCGAGGGGGCACAGTGGCTCGTGGTGCCCGCGGCATTCACGGTACCAACGGGGCGCGCGCATTGGGAGCTGCTGCTGCGCGCCCGAGCCGTCGAAAACCTCGCCTTCGTCGTAGCGCCGGGGCAGAGCGGCGTCCATGCGAGCGGACGCGAGACTTATGGCGACTCGATGATCGTCGATCACTGGGGTGAGGTGCTCGGTCGTTTGCCCGAGGGCGAGGGTATCGTGACGGCGCGTTTCGATCTCGATGCACAACGACAGGTTCGCGAATCGTTTCCTGCGCTCGCTCACCGGCGTCTTTAGATCCACATCTTTGAGTAAAATGGCTCGATCCGAAACATGACTTCCCCGATGCACACCACCGACGCGTTTTCGCTCGCACGCGAGCTCATCCTCACACCGGCCGGGCTCGACGAGGGTCATATCGCGCGCGCCCTCGGGCTCGTGCGCGCCTCATCCATCGATGCGGCCGATGTGTACTTCCAATTTTCGCGTGACGAGTCGTGGTCGCTCGAGGATGGCATCGTCAAAGAAGGAAGTGCGAGCATCGAGCAGGGCGTCGGGGTGCGTGCGTTATCCGGCGAGAAAACCGGCTTCGCTTATTCGGACGAGATTCTGCCTGCGGCGCTCGAAGAGGCGGCCATCGCCGCGCGGGCCATCGCCGTGGCGGGTGGCGATGCGCGTGTTCCCGTGCTGCGTCGCAGTGCCGGGCATGCGCTTTATCCGGCGGTCGATCCGCAGGGCTCGCTGTCGGATGACGACAAAGTACGCTGGCTCGAGCGGGTCGATCGCGAGACGCGCCGTATCGATCCGCGCATCGTGCAAGTCATGGCGTCGGTCTCGACGGCTTTCGATGTCGTACTGCTCGCAGACGCCGATGGCACGCTCGCCGCCGACGTGCGCCCGCTCGTGCGGTTCAATGTTTCGGTCATCGCCGAACGCGACGGTCGGCGCGAAGTGGGTTCCGCAGGCATGGGCGGGCGTTATCCGCTCGCGGAGCTCGTCGCAGGCGATCGGCCGCTCGCGCTCGGTCGCGAGGCGGCGCGTCAGGCCTTGGTGAACCTCGATGCCATTCCAGCTCCGGCGGGTGCGATGACCGTCGTATTGGGCGCAGGATGGCCGGGTATCTTGTTGCACGAGGCCATCGGCCATGGGCTCGAGGGCGATTTCAACCGCAAGGGAACCTCGGCCTTCAGCAATCGCATCGGTGAGCGCGTGGCCTCCGAGCATTGCACGGTGGTGGACGACGGTACGCTCTCGTCGCGACGCGGGTCGCTCAACATCGATGACGAAGGGACGCCGACCCGCTGCACCACGCTCATCGAGAACGGCGTCCTCAAAGGTTATCTGCAAGACAAGATGAACGCGCGTCTGATGGGCACGCAGTCCACGGGTAACGGGCGGCGCGAGTCCTTCGCCCACATGACCTTGCCGCGGATGACGAATACCTACATGCGACCCGGTCCGCACGATCCGAAGGAAATCATCGCCTCGGTCGATCGTGGCATCTACGCCGTGAACTTCGGTGGAGGTCAGGTGGACATCACTTCCGGCAAGTTCGTCTTCTCGGCGAGCGAGGCCTATCTCATCGAGAAAGGGCGCATCGGCGCGCCCATCAAGGGTGCAACCTTGATCGGCAACGGCCCCGATGTGCTCACTCGCGTCTCGATGGTCGGCAACGATCTCAAACTCGACGACGGCGTCGGCACCTGTGGCAAAGAAGGTCAGAGCGTGCCGGTGGGTGTGGGACAGCCGACGTTGCGCATCGACGAGCTCACGGTCGGCGGCACCGGCTGAATCGCCCGAAAAAAATCTTTTAGCGTTTGCTTGCCGCGTCGATGCGTCGAAGCAGGCTACGCGCACGGGCATCGCAGCGCGCGGCCGTGCGCTCGAGAAGCGTGAGATGACCGAGCTTTCGGCCTTCGCGTTCCGTCTTGCCGTAATCGTGCCAGTGCAGTTCGTCTTCGCCGATGAACGCCTCTCGTGACGGCATGCGGCCAATGAGGTTGATCATCGCGGCATGACCTCGTGCGGTCGTCGCGCCGAGCGGCAATCCCAGGATTGCGCGCAAATGATTTTCGAATTGGCTCGTGGCCGCACCCTCGATCGTCCAGTGTCCCGAGTTGTGCACGCGTGGAGCAGTCTCGTTCGCGAGCAGTCGTCCGCCGCAAACAAAGAATTCGATGTTGAGCACACCTTCGTAACGGAAATGCTCGAGCATGCGCCGCAGGTGCGTCGCGGCACGATGCTGCAAGGCGGGCGCACCCCAAGGCGCGCGCGTCAGACGCAGGATGCCGTCGCGATGCAGATTGCGATTGAGCGGGTAGACGACGATTTCGCCCTGACGGTTACGTGCGCCGATGATCGACACTTCGTAATCGAACGGCACGAACTCTTCGTAGATGAGCGGCGAGCCGCGCAAGCGCTCGAACGCGAGCCAGGCCGCTTCGATGCTGCGCACGACCGCCTGGCCCTTGCCGTCGTAGCCGAGACGACGAGTTTTGAGCACCCCCGGCAGGCCGACATCGCGCAGAGCCCGCACGAGCGAGGCCTGAGAGTCGACTGCGGCATGACGTGTCGTTGGAATGGCGAGTTTGCCGAAGAGTTTTTTCTCGGCAACACGATCTTGCGACATCGCGAGCGCGGCGAGCGGCGGAGCGATCGAGGCCGATCGACCGAGTGCTCGCAGACTCTCGATCGAGACGTTCTCCCAATCGAAGGTGATCACCTCGCTGCGACGCGCGAGTTCACGAAGCAATTTCCGGTCCGTGAATTCGCCGACGAGCGTCGGCGCCACCTGTGCGGCCGGCGTGTCACCCGAGCGATCGAGAAACAGAAAGTCGAGGCCGAGCGGGTAGCCCGCGAGCGCCATCATGCGCCCGAGCTGTCCACCGCCGACGATACCGATGGTCATCGGACGACGCTCGTCAGGCTTGGCGCGGATCAGGATGCTCGAGCACCGCAGCGGTCTGCGCAGCGCGATGCGCCTTGAGCGCCTGGCCAAGGGCCGGATCGGAGAGCGCGAGGATCGCGGCGGCCGAGAGGGCGGCGTTGGTGGCGCCGGCGACGCCGATGGCAAAAGTGGGGACGGGCACGCCGGCCGGCATTTGGACGATGGAGAGCAGCGAGTCGAGACCGTTGAGGGCCTTCGATTGCACCGGCACGCCGAGCACGGGCAGCGTGGTCTTCGCAGCGAGCATGCCGGGCAGATGGGCTGCGCCGCCTGCACCGGCGATGATGACTTGGATGCCGCGGCTTTCGGCCGTGGAGGCGTACTCGAAGAGCAGGTCGGGAGTACGGTGCGCGGAGACCACGCGAACTTCGTGGGGCACGCCGAGCTTTTCGAGGGTCTCGGCTGCGGGGCGCAGCGTCTCCCAGTCGGAGCGCGAACCCATGACGATGCCGACGACGGGCTTCATCGCGCGATGATAGCGGAAAACCCGGTCGAAATCAGCGCAGGTTCTCGAGGGCGTCCTCGATGGCTGCCGTGTCGAGATCGCGCATCAGCTTGCCGATGTACTGCTTTTGGCGCGACAGACCACCCCGCGACTTGATTCGTCGCGCGTCGCGGACGGCATCGAGCAGCGTCTCGGGAATGGGCAGTCGCACGAGGTCGGATTCCTTGAGCGCGATCAATCGTTCGCCGAGCGCCTGCGCCGCATGCGCGGCACGTTTGCGAGAGCTTTTACTCGGGCGTTCGTCGAGGGCCTCGGCTTCGTCTACCTCGGGCTCGTACGGTTTCGTGTATCTGCGATATCGGGACACCGCTACAATTCTGCCTCATGTCGCAGCAAGTTGATCCCTCTCGTCTCCCCGAACTCGAATCGGTAGTCGCCCTGACCCTCGCGGAAGCCCGCAAGGCGGGGGCCTCCCAGGCCGAGGCCGATGCCAGTTTGTCGAAGGGTCTCAGCGTGACCGTGCGCCTCGGCGAGGTCGAGACGGTCGAGTACCAGCGCGATCGCGCCCTCGGCGTGACGGTTTACTTCGGGACCCGCAAAGGATCCGCAAGCACCGCCGATCTCTCCGAGAGCTCGGTACGCGAGACGGTCGCGAAGGCTTGTGCGATCGCCCGTCACACGGCGCTCGACGATTGCGCAGGGCTTGCCGATCCGGAGTTGTTGGCCACCGAGTTTCCCGATCTGCAGCTCGACTTCCCCTGGGAAATCACACCCGAGAAGGCCGTCGAGCTCGCGCGTGAGTGCGAGGCTGCGGGCCTTGCCGTCGACAAACGCCTCGGCAATTCCGAAGGAGCGAGTGTCGGCAGTCAGCGCGGCGTGCGCGTGTATGGCAACAGCCACGGCTTCCTCGCCGGTGACTGCGCCTCGAGTCATTCTTTGAGCTGCGTGCTGCTCGCTCAGGTGGGCGACGACATGCAGCGCGACTATTGGTATTCCTCCGCGCGCGATCCTGCCGATCTCGAGGCGGCGGCGCCGATCGGGCGTCGTGCCGCCGAGCGCGCGATCGCGAGACTCGGCGCGAGACGTTTGCCGACGGGCAAGTCGCCCGTGTTGTTTGCACCGGAAGTCGCGCGCGGATTCATCGGACATTTCGTCGGAGCGATCCGTGGTGGCGCGCAGTACCGCAAGGCGAGTTTTCTCCTCGGCGCCGCGGGGCAGCAGGTGTTTCCATCGTGGGTGCAGATGCACGAGCGCCCGTATCTGCCGAAGGCGTTCGCGAGCGCCGCGTGGGATGGCGAGGGCGTGCGCACGCACGACCGCGAACTCGTGCACGACGGTATCGTCGATGGCTATCTGCTCGGCAGCTACAGCGCGCGCAAGCTCGGGCTCAAAAGCACGGGCAACGCGGGTGGTCTACACAACTTGCTCGTCGATCCTTCGCAGGGTGCGCCTGATCAGCAGGCGTTGCTCAAGCAGATGGGACGTGGACTGCTCGTCACCGAGCTCATGGGGCAAGGCGTCAATGGCGTGACCGGTGATTATTCGCGGGGTGCGACGGGCTTCTGGGTCGAGAACGGCGAAATCGCCTATCCGGTCCACGAAATCACGATCGCGGGCAACCTCAAAGAACTCTACCGTCAGATCGTCGCGATCGGCGGCGACATCGACCTGCGCGGCGGCATCCGATCGGGCTCGGTGCTCGTCGATGGATTCACGATCGCGGGCGAGTGAGCCGCGACAGCGCTTCGCGATATTTCTCGCTCGTCTTGGCGATGATCTCGGGCGGCAGGCTCGGTCCTGGCGCTTTTTTGTCCCAGTCGAGCGTCTCGAGATAATCACGTACGAATTGTTTGTCGAAGGAGGGTGGGCTGATACCCACACGATAGGTATCGGCCGGCCAGAAGCGTGAAGAGTCCGGCGTGAGCACTTCGTCGATGAGGACGAGTTGGCCGGCGTCGTCGACACCGAACTCGAACTTCGTATCGGCGATGATGATGCCGCGCTCGCGCGCATGCGCAGCGGCGAAATCGTAGAGCGCGAGCGAGGTATCACGCACCTGCGCGGCGAGCGTCGGACCTACGAGTGCCTCGACATCTGCGAAGCTGATGTTTTCGTCGTGCTGTCCGGCAGGCGCCTTGCTCGCCGGCGTGAAGATGGGTTGCGGCAGACGCTCGGCCAATTGCAGTCCCTTGGGCAGCGCGATGCCGCAGACCGCGCCCGTGCGTTGGTAGTCCTTCCAGCCTGAGCCGATGAGATAGCCACGCACCACGGCCTCGATCGGCAGGGCCTTCAGGCGCCTCACGATGATGGCGCGTCCCTCGAGCATGGCGCGTTCGTCCGGATCGAGGGGCAGGGTATCGAGACTCACGGTGGTGAGCTGGTTGGGCACGATGCTTTTGGTGTGACGAAACCAGAACTCCGAGATCTCGGTGAGCACGTGGCCCTTGTAGGGAATCGGGTCGGGCAGCACGACGTCGAACGCCGAGAGTCGGTCGGTCGTGACGATGAGCATGTGGCCGGCGTCGATTTCATAGATATCGCGCACCTTGCCCGTGTGCAGGCGGCGCATGTGCCTCAGGGCTGTCGTGTGCACCGTCCGGATCTCGTTCACTTCGGATTCTCGCTGTTTCCGGCCGACTGCCGGGGGTTGCTAGTATTGCAGCATGGAGTGGGGCGGGAAACTCGTAGGCGGTGCCTTGGGTCTGCTGGTGGCCGGCCCTGTGGGCGCGGCGCTCGGCGCGCTCGCCGGCCACCTTGTCGACGATCGACTCGCGGGCTCCTCGCCTCGTCCTCCGGAGCCCAACTCGACCGCGAAGCCCAAACCACCAACTTCTAACCCTTCATCCGCGCGCCAAGACCGAACGAGTCAGATCCACCACGTCGAAGATACCGATCCGTTCGCAGCCGGCGGCGAGACGACGTCCGAGCCGGACGAGGGCCCGTCGGTCGAGGACCCGAAAGCGGTGTCCGCGCAGTTTTTCCAGACCACCTTCGAGGTGATGGGCAAAGTCGCCAAGTGCGATGGCCGCGTGTCCGAAAGCGACATCCGCGCGGCGCGAGCGGTCATGAAGGACTTCGCGCTCGACGATCTGCAAGTTGCGCATGCGATCGCGCATTTCAACGCGGGCAAACTCGCCGAGTACGACGAGGAACGTGCCGTGATGGCGCTGCGTCGCGTCTGTGCCGGCCGCCCCGACTTACTCCGTACCTTCCTCGAGATCCAAATCCGCGCCGCGATCGGCGGTAGCGACCTGCAGGGGCCTGCAAGGCCGTTACTCAATCGCATTGCGGCCATGCTCGGTGTCGGCGGGCTCGAGTTCGCACAGATCGAGGCGGTGCTGCGCATTCGTCATCGGGCGCACGGCAACCGCGGCGAGGCGGCCGACTGGAATCGTCCCGCCGAAGGTGCCGCAGAGGCGGAGCCGGCCAGCCGACCGACGGACGCCAAGGGCCGCGCGCGGCAGGGCACGGGACGTTCAGAGCAATCGGGGCCACGCGGTCGTACACCCCCCTCGGTTGCGCGGGTGACGCTGCAAGAGGCGTATCAGGTACTCGGCGTAATGCCCGGAGAATCCATGGCGGAGATCACCCGCGCGTACCGCAGGCAGCTTTCCCGGCATCATCCGGATAAGCTGAAGGCCAATGGTTTGCCCGAGTCGATGCTCGACTTTGCCCAGCAACAGACTCAGCTCATCATCGAGGCGTTCAACTTGATTCGCGAGTCCCAAGGAGACAAACAGTGACTGATCGTCGTCGCGCGGCCTGGATCGCGCCTTCCATTCTCTCCGCAGACTTCGCGCGCCTCGGAGCCGAGGTCGATGCCGTGCTCGCCGCGGGCGCCGACCTCATCCACTTCGACGTGATGGACAACCACTACGTCCCGAACCTCACCATCGGCCCGCTCGTCTGCGAGGCGCTGCGCAAGCATGGCGTGACGGCGCCGATCGACGTGCACCTCATGGTGCGTCCGGTCGATCGTCTCGTGCCCGATTTCGCGCGTGCCGGGGCGAGCTGGATCACCTTCCACCCCGAGGCGAGCGAGCATGTCGATCGCACGATCGCACTCATTCGCGAGCACGGCTGCAAGCCGGGCCTCGTGTTCAATCCGGCGACGCCGCTCGACTGGCTCGATCACACGCTCGAAAAAATCGACATGGTGTTGCTGATGTCGGTGAACCCGGGTTTCGCCGGCCAGCAGTTCATTCCGACGACGCTCGCGAAGATTCGCGAGGTGCGTCGTCGCATCGACGCTTCTGGACGCGAGGTGCGTCTCGAGGTCGACGGCGGCATCAAGACCGACAACATCGGTGCCGTGGCCGCCGCCGGCGCCGACACCTTCGTTGCGGGTTCGGCGATCTTCGGCAGCGCCGATTACGCTGCGACGGTGCGTGCCATGCGCGGCGCCATCGAAGCGGCCGCCGGCTGAGCGCCCGCCTGCGCGGCGAGTAGCCTCGCTGGCCGTACGCCGAGCATCACCACGGTCTTGCCGTGGGCACGCAGGGTGCCCTGCTCCTCGAGCGTACGCATCACGCGTCCGGCCATCTCTCGTGAGCAGCCGACGAGACGCGCGAGTTCCTGGCGCGACACGCGGATCTGCATGCCCTCCGGGTGCGTTAGCGCATCGGGCTGTTCGCACAGTTCGCCGAGGGCCTGAAGGATGCGACCGGTCACGTCGATGAACGCGAGATCGCGCAGCTTGCGCGTGGCCCGTTCGAGTCGGGCCGCCAATTGTGCGGCGAGCTCGAGCGCGAGTATCGGGTCGGAGGCGGCCACTTGTCGGAAGCGCGAGTACGCCATCTCGGCGATCTCGGTGCGACCGCGAGCCCGTACGTAGGCACCGCGACCCGGCGTGGCCTCGAGCAAACCCATCTCGCCAAAGAATTCACCCTTGCCAAGGTAGGCGAGCACCAGCTCTTTGCCGTGCTCGTCTTCGATCAGAACTTCGACGGATCCGGCGAGCACGTAGAACAGGGCATCCGGCGCCTCGCCCGAGCGGACCAGCAGGGTGCGTGAGGGCACCACACGGCGGGGACACTGCTCGAGGAAGCGTTGCATCGGCGAGGGCGCGACACGTGGCTTCATGGTGGGTGAGTTCATCGAGTTAACCTCTCTCGTGAATCAGATCCAGTAACTGGTCGATGTCATGACGCGCGCCGTAGCGTGCATCGCGGATTTCACGGGAGGTGGAAGATCGACGCCGCCGGCGTCTCGCGCCGCGGCACCGTGTGCAACTTCATCGGCACGCATTTGCTCGAGCACGACACGGCTGCGCTCATCGCCCGTGGGCAGCTTGTCGAGATGCGAGTCGATGTGGCCTTCCACCTGTTTCTCCGTTTCGCTGACGAAACCGAGGCTGACCGAATCGCCGACGACCGCCGCAGCGGCGCCGATGGCGAATGATCCGGCATACCAGAGCGGGCCGAGCACACTCGGTCGCGAACCAAGTTCGCGCAGGCGCTGGTCGCACCAGGCCAAGTGGTCGGCTTCCTCGCGAGCGGCCCGCAGCAGCATGTCGCGGACCTCGGGTCGCCGCGCGAAGACCGCCTGCCCGTGATAGAGGGCTTGGGCGGCGACTTCGCCGGCGTGGTTGACGCGCATGAGGCTGGCGGCTTCGCGACGCTCCGTCTCGCTGAGCGCCGAATCGTCGGCGACCGCCGCGCCGGCGGGCCTGGGGATGGGCCGAGCCGCCGTCGGAGTCGCAAACACGGACCGCAGGGCGCGGTCGACGCTGACGAGGAGGTGGTCGAGGGGGGTATCAGTACTCATGGCACATATTATTACGGCCTCCGGGGCCCCAACTTGAGGGTCTTTCGACCCTGAGCGGGTGTTTCTTTCGAGGCGGGTCCGGGGCGGGTTCCTGGGCATGACCGGGGTATCGGCCCCGGGGCGTCCGCCTTTCGGCCCGGACCGACGGTTGGAGGGGGGTTTTGCAAAGCGGGGTCGGCTTAAGTACACTCTCGCGCCCTTTTAGGGACTGGCGGGACCCCCTCCATGGGAGGCCAGGTTAGCCGCAGCCGGAGACCTCAGATGAGCACTGTTTTTGCAAAGCCCGCGACTGTTCGCGGCGACTGGTATCTCGTTGACGCCAAGGGCAAAACCCTCGGCCGTCTCGCCTCGGAAATTGCTTTGCGCCTGAAGGGCAAGCACAAGGCCGACTACAGCCCGCACGTCGACATGGGTGATCACATCATCGTGGTCAACGCCGAGCAGGTGCGTGTCACCGGCGCGAAGATGACCGACAAAATCTACTACCACCACACCGGCGCGATCGGCGGCATCAAGTCGATTGCCCTCGAGAAACTGCTCAAGGAGCATCCGGAGCGCGTGCTGCAGATCGCCGTCAAAGGCATGCTGCCGAAGACGATCCTCGGTCGCAGCATGTTCCGCAAGTTGCATGTTTTCGCGGGCGACAAGCACCCGCACTCGGCGCAGCAGCCGAAGCCTCTCAACATTTAATTCGATCTCAGGACCTTCAAAGATGCCTTCCACCAACTACGGCACCGGCCGGCGCAAGACCTCCACCGCCCGAGTGTTCCTGAAGCCGGGCTCCGGCAAGATCACCATCAACGATCGCTCGATCGAGAATTTCTTCGGTCGTGAGACCGGTCGCATGATCGTCCGTCAGCCGCTCGAACTCACCGGCCTCATCGGTCGCTTCGACGTGGATGTCACGGTCGCCGGCGGCGGCATCACCGGTCAGGCCGGTGCGATCCGTCACGGCATCACCCGCGCGCTGATCGAGTACGACGAAACCCTCCGCAGCCCGCTGCGTACCGCCGGGTTCGTCACCCGCGATGCCCGCGAAGTCGAGCGCAAGAAGGTCGGTCGCCGCAAGGCTCGTCGCGGTCCGCAGTACTCCAAGCGCTGATATATTGGTCAATACGGACTGCCGTCACGGCCACCGGTTTTTGGGGGATCGTCTAGCGGTAGGACAACGGACTCTGACTCCGTTTACCTAGGTTCGAATCCTAGTCCCCCAGCCAAAACAAAAAGGCCCGCAGCGATGCGGGCCTTCTTGTTTTGGGCCACCCGAGTTTTGGGTCACCCGAGCTTGCGTACCCCCGACGGACTGCCGATCAACACCACGTCGGCGGGTCGATGCGCGAACAGTCCGCAGGTCACGACACCCACGATACCGTTGATCGCCGTCTCGAGCGCAAGTGGATCGAGGATGCGCAGACCGTGCACATCGAGAATCTGGTTGCCGTTGTCTGTCGTGACGTTTTCGCGCCAGACCGGTTGACCCCCGAGCTTCACGAGTTGGCGCGCTACATAGGAACGCGCCATCGGAATGACCTCGACGGGCAAGGGGAAACGACCGAGTACGTCGACTACTTTCGATTCATCGACGATGCACACGAACTTTCTCGAGGCGGCCGCAACGATCTTTTCGCGGGTGAGCGCGGCGCCCCCGCCTTTGATGAGTCGCCGATGGCTGTCGGTCTCGTCGGCTCCGTCCACATAGAGCGCAAGATCCCCGGTTCGGTTGAGTTCGAGGACCTCGATGCCTGCGGCCCTCAGTCGCACGGTCGAGGCTTCCGAGCTCGACACCGCCCCCCGGATCCGATCGCGGCGTGCGGCGAGTTCGTCGATGAAGAGATTGACCGTCGAGCCGGTACCGACACCGATGATCATGTCGTCCTCGAGGTACTGCAGCGCGGCACGTGCTGCCGCGAGCTTTCCGTTCACTGCTTCGTTCATCGTGTGTTCTCCGCAGAAAAACAGGCGTTTTCAGAGTCCTGAAACGAAGATGCCCGCTTTCGCGGGCATCCTCGTTTTATCCAGAAGTGGCGGGCGGGATTTTCATCCTCACCCGCCAAAGATCATGAAGATCTTACTTCTTCTTGGCGGCTTTCTTCTTAGCCTTAGCTTTCGCTTTCTTCTTGGCCTTAGCCATGATTTTTCTCCAGTTACGGGTTAGTCCGCGAGTGAGTATATACACGCGATTGCAAAAAACAAGCAAGGGGGTCTTGCGGAACTCCTCAAGACGTCGCAAGCGAACAAATGAATCGCCACTCCGCAGCGCTCACTGGCGTGATCGAAAGTCGATTGCCGCGTTTGAGTATCAGCAGCTCGCGCAACTTTCCGTTCGCATGCGTTCGAAGTTCATCGAGTGAAATCACTCGGGAAAAACGCTGCTCGAGACGCACATCGACCATGTACCAACGCGGCTCCTTCGGATTGGAGTCGGGGTCGTAGTGCGCATGCTTCCGATCGAACGCGGTGGAGTCGGGATAACCCTTGCTCGCGACCTTCATCACGCCGACGATGCCCGGTACCTCGCAGCTCGAGTGGTACATGAAAGCGAGGTCTCCGACCGCGAATTGGTCACGCATCATGTTGCGGACTTGGTAGTTGCGCACGCCGTCCCAGCTGGTGGTGCGCTTTGGCGCCTTGGCGAGATCGTCGATGCTGAAGGTCGAGGGCTCGGTTTTCATCAGCCAATAATTCATCTATTTTCTCCGCGAAAAACGTGGATGTCGCGCTCCGTGACGACGGCATCGAGAGGGATGTCCGTCGGGGTGGGGTCGATCGCATCGACCTGCTGGCACGAGTGGGCGATGCCGATCAGACGCGGTCCATCCCAATGTTCGCGACGACGGCGGAAGGCAAGCGCCCGGTCATAGTATCCCGCCCCCATGCCGAGACGGTTGCCCCGTACGTCGAAGCCGACGAGCGGCACGAAAATGAGCTGCAGGGCTGCGGCGGCCATGCGTACTTTGGTGTCGGGCTCTGCGATGCCGTAGCGGTTGAATCGGCGGTGCGGACCGGGTGGCGAGAACGTCATGCGACGGTCGCGATGGCTCTCGATGCGCGGCAGGAAGATCTCGGCGCGGCGACGTATGGCGAGTGCGATGAGCGGCGAGGTGTCGATTTCTTCGAGGAACGCGACATATAGCGCGACCCGAGTGCCGGGTCGTAGCCAATGCGTTTGTGCGACGCGCTCGGCGATACGCATGGAGGCATCGCGGCGCTCGAGCGGGGAGAGCCCCGCTCGCGCCGCGCGCAAGGTTCTGCGCAATGAGCGACGGTCGGTCACGAAGGCTCTCCGACAGGAATGAGAGACGTCACCCGCCTGTGCCGGTGCGAACCGTTGCTCTCGACACAGAGCAACAAGTGGGGCGGACTACGCCAGGTAAGGCTTTCCGCTCGAGGGCGGACATGCACAGTGCTGACAGCAAGTCCTGGTGCCCCTGGGCGTTCAAACTTAGGGTCGAGAGGTATCCCGATTCACTGTCGAACACCGCAGGTGACGCCATGACACTCTACACCAGCTCCACTCGCATGAGTATGCGGCAGAGGACGGAGCTCAGATATCGAGCTGGCGGCTGCGCTTGAGGGCGCCGTCGATGCGTTCGCGCAACGCGCGAACACGGGTGCCGGCTTCGGCTTCGCCACGGCGATCTTTGGTTTGCGACTTGAGTACCTCGTGGGCGAGGTTGAGCGCCGCCATCACGGCGATGCGGTCGAGGCCGACGATTTTTCCGGCATCGCGAATCTCGCGCATTTTATCGTTCAGGAGTTCGGCGGCATCGAGCAAGGCCGAGCGTTCGTCGTGCGGGCAGGCGATGAGGTATTCCCGCTCGAGGATACGAATGCTGACGCGGGAGGCGTCTTTCTCTGCGGGGCTCAAGCCCCGTGCTCCAAGGTCTTGAGGCGTCCGATCATGGCCTCGACCCGCGTACGCACTTGTTCGTTACGCTGCATCAACGAGGCACGTTCGCTGGAGAGGCTGTCCTGACGCTGACGGAGCGCCCGGTTCTCTTCGCGCAGCGCGCCTAGGGTATCGAGCAGCTCGTCGACCTGCTTTTCAAGACGACGGATTTCGGAGTCGAGGGTGATTTTGTCGCTGGCCTTGTCGCTCATGTCGAAAATTATAGGCTGCAAACCGATCCGATCAATGCACAGGCCGGGTCTTTGGCATAATTTCGTCCATGTCAGCACCTGACTTCCGGGAAATCGAACGTCAACTTGCCGGAACACGGGCGCTCACCGATCTGCCCGAGGCCCACGGAACGCTGGCCGGGGCGCTATGTTCCAGTTCGGCGGTCACCCTTCAAGACTGGCTCCGGGAGGTATTTCCGGAGGGGATTGCCGGGGCCGCCGAGACCCCCATGATCGCGGTCTACGAATGGACTCGGCACGTACTCGACTCCGGTCAACTCGAATTTCAGCTGCTGTTGCCCGATGACGAGGAGCCGGTCGCCGTTCGCGCGGCGGCGCTCGGGCAATGGTGTCAAGGTTTTCTCTATGGCCTCGGCTCAAATCCGATACCCGACATCGAGCAGTTGCCCGAGCAGGTGGGTGAGATCGTTCGCGATCTCACGGCCATGACGAGGATCGACGTGGACGAGGCCGAGTCTCTGGAAGACAACGAGCAGGCCTATTCCGAGCTCGTCGAGTTCGTTCGCATCGGGGTCCAGTTGTTGCACGACGAGCTCGCCGGAGTTCGTGAGTCCGCGGCAGCCGGGAGTGACGTGGATGACACGCCGCCCTCGATCCACTAAGTCGTCGCGGAGCAGTTCCGCGCCCCGAGTGTCCGTCGCCGCGCCGACGGCGCCAACGTCCGTCACCCTGCCGCCGATCGGCCGCGACGAATTTGCGCGCCGCCGACGTCAACTCATGAAGAGCATGGGGCGGGAGTCGATTGCCATCGTGCCGGCAGCGCCGGTGCACTTGCGCAACAACGATGTCGAGTACGCCTATCGGCAAGACAGCAACTTCCATTACCTCACCGGATTTCCGGAGCCCGAGTCGGTTGCGGTGATGATTCCGGGACGCCCGCAAGGCGAGTATCTGCTCTTCGTGCGCGATCGTGATCCGCAACGGGAAACCTGGGACGGTCGGCGCGCCGGCCCGAGCGGCGCTCGGCGAGATTTTGGTGCCGACGATGCTTTTCCGATCGGAGACATCGACGAGATCCTCCCCGGGCTCATGGAGGGTCGCGAGAAAATCTTTTACACCGTCGGGGTCAACCGCGAGTTCGATCAGCGGGTGGTCGGTTGGGTGAACGGACTGCGCGCCCAAGCGAAGCAAGGACGGCATGCGCCGCACGAGATGGTCGCGCTCGAGCACGAGCTGCACGAGATGCGGCTCTTCAAAAGTCGTGGCGAGATGGAACAGATGCGCGAGGCGGCGCGGATCGCAGCGCGGGCGCACGTGCGGGCGATGCGTTTCTGCAAACCGGGGCGCTACGAATACGAAGTGGCTGCGGAAATCCAGCACGAGTTCCATCGTGCGCGCGCCGAGATTTCCTATCTGCCCATCGTCGGCGGCGGCGCGAATGGGTGCATCCTGCATTACCGCGAGAATGCCTCGGTGCTGCGTGATGGCGAGTTGCTGCTCATCGATGCAGGCTGCGAGTACGAGTGCTATGCCTCCGACATCACGCGTACCTTTCCGGTCAACGGACGTTTCTCGCCGGCGCAGCGCGCCGCCTACGAGGTGGTCCTCGAAGCCAATCTCGCCGCCATCGAGGCCGTGCGTCCGGGCAACGATTGGAACCGTCCGCATGATGTCGCGGTGCAGGTACTCACGGCGGGCATGGTTCGCCTCGGGCTGCTCAAGGGGCGGGTCCCTTCGCTTATCAAGTCGATGGCGTATCGCAAGTTCTACATGCACAAGACCGGACATTGGCTCGGCATGGATGTCCACGACGTCGGCGACTACAAAATCGGCGAGGCGTGGCGACAGCTCGAACCGGGTATGGTGCTCACCATCGAACCAGGGCTCTATATCCCCCCGGGCACGCGAGGCATTCCGCCGGAGTTTCGCAATATCGGCATCCGCATCGAAGACGACGTGCTCGTCACGCGTGACGGGCACGAAGTGCTGACGGATGGCGTGACCAAAGATCCTTCCGCGATCGAAGCCCTGATGGCCGCGGCATGAGCCTCGTGAATACCGGCGAGTCTCAGGTCGATGTCGCCATCGTGGGGGGCGGACTCGTCGGAGCGAGCCTCGCGCTGGCGCTCGCGCCCACGGGGCTCAAGACAGCACTCATCGAGGGCGTTGCGCCCGATGCCAATACCCAGCCGAGTTTCGACGATCGAACGACGGCGCTCGGCAATGGCACGCGTCGCAGTTTCGAGGCCCTCGGCATCTGGTCGCAGGTGGCGCCCCAGGCTGCGCCCATTCGTCGCATCCATGTCTCCGATGCGGGGCGTTTCGGTTTCGCCCGACTCGAGGCGAGCGAGCACGGCATCGATGCGTTCGGATACGTCGTGACCAATCGTGTGCTCGGCGCAGCATTGCGTGCGGCGATCACGAGGCTGCCGAACCTCGATTTGCATATGCCGGCGAAATGCACCGGCGTCGCGCTGCATGAGGGGCACGTCGAACTGGCGACCGAGCCGACTGCGGCGCCGCTGCGGGCGCGTCTCGTGGTAGCGGCAGACGGTGCCGACTCGAAGGTGCGCGCTGCGGCAGGACTCGCGGCCACCATCGAAGATTATCGACAGGTGGCGATCGTGAGCCGCGTGCGCAGTTCGCGCCCGGCCGACGGCACGGCTTACGAGCGATTCACCCAGGAAGGACCGTTTGCGGTGCTGCCGCTTTTCGATGGGTCGTATGGGGTGGTCTGGACGCTCGCGCCCGAGGCGGCCGAGCGGGTGCTTGCGCTGCCCGACAAAGATTACCTCGCCGCGCTGCAGGGGGAATTCGGCTGGCGTATCGGCCGTCTGCTCGCGGTTGGCAAACGCAACGCCTATCCGTTACGACTTTCTCGTGCCGAGACGCTCACGGGGCAGCGCGTGGTGTTGATCGGCAATGCCGCGCAGGGTCTGCACCCGGTGGCCGGACAGGGCTTCAATCTCGGACTGCGCGATGCCGCGACCCTGGCCGAACTGCTCGCCGAGGTCGTGCGACGCGACGGTTCGCGAGCGGATGTCGGAGCGCCCGAGGTCTTGCGCGAATTCGTCTCGCGTCGCTCGGCCGATCGCGACGGCGTCACGCGCTTCACCGACGGCCTCGTGAAGCTCTTCGGCGACACGCGACCGGGCGTGCCCTTGATTCGTGATCTCGGTCTGCTGCTCTTCGACCTGTCGCCGACGGCCAAACAGGCTTTGTCGCGACTCAGCTGGGGCTTTGCCGGACGCACGCCACGTCTCGGTCGCGGTCTCGGAGTTATGCCTTGAGCGGCGAGCGCCTCTTCGATGTCGCCATCGTCGGCGGCGGCCCGGTCGGTGCGGTGCTCGGCGCCTTGTTGCGTCAAGGTCCGACGCCTCGAGGAGTGTTGTTGCTCGAGCGCGAGCTACCCGATTTGACCGTTGCCTCGAACGCGCCCGATCTTCGAGTCTTCGCGCTCTCCCGTGCGAGCGAACGCATTCTGCGTGCAGCCGGGGCCTGGGATGCCTTGCGGTCCACGCCTTCGGCCCTGTGTGCCTACGAGCGTATGCACGTGTGGCCGCGCGATGCGGAGCCCCGAGGTGAGGGCTCGCTCACTTTTGATGCCGCGGAACTCGGCGAGCCTGATCTCGGGGCGATCGTCGGCAACGACGCGCTGCAGCGCGCGGGGCTCAAGGCTTTTCTCGAGGCAGGCGGCGAGGCGCGCGCCGCAGTGGTGAGCGATGTGGTGTTTCATGACCGAGTCGTCGAACTTGCGACATCGGCGGGCCTGTTCTCGGCCAAGCTTGTGGTGGGGGCCGATGGGGGTCGTTCGGTCGTGCGTCGGTCGGCAGGCTTCAGCGTCGAATCGCAGGAATACGGACAGCTCGCCATCGTCGCGAACGTGACGAGCGAGCGCGCACACGAGTCGACGGCCTGGCAGCGATTTCTCGGCGAGGGCACGCTGGCCTTGTTGCCGCTCGCGAATGGACAAAGCTCACTCGTCTGGTCGCTGCCGCGCGAGCGAGCCGAGGCGCTGCTGGCCACTGACGTCGCAAATTTCAACGAAGAACTCACGGCCGCGAGTGCTGGGGTGCTCGGGCGACTTTCTTTGACGAGCGAGCGTCGAAATTTTCCGTTGCGACGGGTGAGCGCGCCACACTACGTGCGCGAGCGCTGCGCCCTGGTCGGAGACGCCGCGCATATCGTCCATCCTCTTGCCGGGCAGGGCGTCAATCTCGGATTGCTCGACGCTGCAGCCCTCGTGCAGCAACTCGATGAGGCGGCCCGTGAGCACGAGGATCCGGGCGCGCTGCGTGTGCTGCGTCGCTACGAGCGCTGGCGCAAGAGCGACAACGAAGTCATGAGTCTCGCGATGGATCTCTTCAATCGTTTTCTGGCGTTCGGCGGCGACGGTGTGGAGCAATGGCTGCAGCGAGGGCTCGGATTCGTGGGCCGCAGCGCCGTCTTGCGACGGCCGTTCGCCGAGCGCGCACTCGGGCTCGCCGGCGATTTGCCCGCCATCGCCCGACGCGGTTGATGGGTCGATTACGCCTGCCTCAGGCGATCACGCTCGTGTTTGCGCCACGCAAGCAAACTCTAGTGCTTGTGCTCAAGCGAGGCGATCGATCTTCGCTGCGCAGATGAAATCGTTCTCGGTGAGCCCGTTCACCGCATGGGTGCTGTAGCGCAACCGGCAATAGTTGTAGCCGATGGCGAGATCCGGATGATGGTCCTCGCTGTTGGCTACATGGGCGAGGGCATTGACGAAGCTCATCGTCCGATAGAAATCTTTGAACGACCACTCGCGCTGCAATTCACGACCGTCGGGCGAGAGTCGCCATTCCGGGGTGAGCTGCCCGAGCAGTCGTTCGCAGTCTGCGCGCGAGAGTGGTGGGACGCCGCCCTCGCAGGGCAAGCACTTTTTCTCGGTGAGTGAATCGCTCATGGTCGCTCCTCAGGTCTGCGGTGCAGAGGCATTCTCGCGACGCGGATATTTGCGTGCGACGTAAGCCTCGACGAGTTGCTGGAATTCTTCGGCGATGTGATCGCCTTTAAGGGTCACGGTCTTCTCGCCATCCTCGTAGACGGGCGCCACGGGCCGCTCGCCCGTGCCCGGCAAGCTGATCCCGATGTTGGCATGCTTGCTTTCGCCCGGTCCGTTGACGACGCAGCCCATCACGGCGACGTTCATCATCTCGACGCCTTCGTGGGCTTTGCGCCACTCGGGCATTCGATGCCGGATATGCGACTGGATCGATTTGGCGAGCTCCTGGAAGTAGGTGCTCGTCGTGCGGCCGCATCCCGGGCAGGCGATGACCATCGGCACGAAGGAGCGCAGACCCATGGTCTGCAGAATTTCCTGGGCGACGATGACTTCCTGCGTGCGATCGCCATTGGGTTCGGGCGTGAGTGACACGCGGATGGTGTCGCCGATGCCTTGTTGAAGCAGCACGCCGATGCCGGCCGTCGAGGCGACGATGCCTTTGCTGCCCATGCCGGCCTCCGTGAGGCCCACGTGCAGCGGATAGTCGCAGCGTGAGGCGAGATCGGAGTAGATGGCGATGAGATCCTGCACGCCGCTCACTTTGGCCGACAGCACGATGGCCTCATGAGGTTGCCCGAGCTCTTCGGCGCGCCGCGCACTCTGCAGGCATGACTCGACGACGGCCGAGCGCATCACCTCGTTCGCGGTGCGCGGGTTCGGCAGCGCATTGTTCTCATCCATCATCCGCGTCAGCAGGTCGGAATCGAGGCTCCCCCAGTTGACGCCGATACGGATCGGTTTTTTGTACTGACAGGCGACCTCGATCATTTCGGCAAACTGCGGGTCACGCTTGCTGCCGCGACCCACGTTGCCGGGGTTGATTCGGTATTTCGCGAGCGCCTCGGCGCAGGCCGGGTGCGCCTTGAGCAGCTTGTGCCCGTTGAAATGAAAATCGCCGATGAGCGGCACTTTGACACCCTCGCGGGCGAGGCGGTCGCGAATGTGCGGGACGGCTGCGGCGGCCTCTTCGGTGTTGACCGTCACCCGAACGAGTTCCGAGCCCGCGCGCGCGAGCGATCGGACTTGCGCCACGGTCGATTCGATGTCCGCCGTATCGGTGTTGGTCATCGATTGCACGACGATGGGCGCGCCGCCGCCCACTCGGACTCCGCCGACGATGGCTGCGATGCTTTTCCGACGCGTGATCATCGTGAGCCGTCCTTCGCCTTTTCTTTGGCGATCCAGGTGCGAACGTGGCGCTCCATCAGGTCGAGAGGTACGGCGCCCGTCTCGAGCACAGTGTCGTGGAAACTGCGGACGTTGAAGCGGGGCCCGAGGGTGTTTTCCGCTTCACGCCGCAGATTCTGGATGCGCAGTTGGCCGATCTTGTAGGCGAGGGCCTGGCCCGGCCACGAGATGTAGCGGTCGATTTCATTGACGATGTCTGCTTCGGTTTTTGCCGCGTTGTCGATGAAGAACGCGATCGCCTGTTCGCGGGTCCAGCCCTTGGCGTGCATCCCCGTGTCGACCACGAGCCTGACGGCGCGCCACATGTCGTACGTGAGCTGGCCGAACTTGGAGTAGGGGTCCTGGTAGAGACCGAGTTCCTCGCCCAGGCTCTCCGAGTAAAGCGCCCACCCCTCGACGTATGCGGTGTAACCCGCGTTGCGCCTGAAGTCCGGCATCGCCGCCTGCTCCATGGCGAGCGCAATCTGGAGATGGTGCCCCGGCACGGCCTCGTGGATCGAGAGCACTTCCATCTCGTATTTGGGGCGCACCTCGGGTCGATAGAGGTTCACGTAATAAAAGCCGGGGCGTGTCCCGTCGGCAGCGGGGCCCTGGTAATAGGCGGTCGTCGTATTGGGTGCGCTCGACATGGGGATCGGGCGCAATCCGTACGGTGTCCGCGGCAGTTTGCCGAATACACGAACGAGATTCGGATCGATCCGCTTGGAGACGGCGAGATAACCCTCGAAGAGTTCTTGCGACGACTTGTAATAGAACTGCGGATCGGTGCGCAGGAAAGTGAAGAACTCCTGCAGTGAGCCCTTGAAGCCCACTTTTTCTTTGATGGCCATCATCTCGGAACGGATGCGGCGTACCTCACCAAGCCCGATCTCGTGGATGTCGTCGGCGGTCAGCGAGCCGAGCGTCGTGTGGTACGCGATGCGCTCTCGATAGTAGTCGCGCCCCTGCGGCGTATCGGAGATACCCACGGTTGCGCGCGTTGCCGGCAGGTAAGTCTCGTTGAAGACTTTGGTGAAGCGAGCATAGGCGGGCAACACCACCCGCTCGATCGCGCTGCGGCCGGCCGCCGAAAGGCGAGTTTTGGTTGCGGCGTCGAACTCTTCGGGAAACCGGGTGAACGGCTCGAAGAACGGACTCAGCTCCGGCTTGGCGGCATTCTGAAGGGCAAGCTGCGACGGGATGCGTTGCATGATGACGCGCGGCTGGGTGCGTCCTTCTCGGGCGGCTTGCTCGAGCAGCGCGATGTGCTGGTCGATCAGGGCGCCCACCCGCTCCAGTCGGGCGATCCAGTCTTCATAGTCTTTGATCGTGCGGAACTGCAGCAGCTCAGTGACTTCGTGCAGGGTCTGAATACCGCCCTGATGGTTGATGGAGTAGAGGTGCGGTTTGAACGGCCAACTCGCGAGACGCTGGGTGTATTCGCGTTCGAAGAGGTCGTAATCGAGCTGGGCTCCAGAAGAGAGTGAGGCTCTCGGAATCGCGCGCAGCGCCGCGAGGGTGGCTCGATCATGTTGGTGCCGCCGCTCGATCGCTGCGGAGGTCATGTCGGTCCACTGATCGTTGTACCGGTTGTCCCCCAGGTAGTTCGCCATCAGCGGATCGGCCGCGAGTTCCTTTTGCCAAGTGCTGTCGAACAGCGCCCGAAGCTTTGCGTCGGATTCCAAGGTGGGCGCTGCGAACGCAGGCACCAGAGCCACAAAAACCAGGGCCGCGAGCAGTGCAAAGTAAGAATGGCGACTGGGCATGGACGGGTCTCCGGGTAATCTTGGGTTGACAGTCTACGACGGTCGATTTTTTCGCGCCCGGGGGCGCGATCGCTGCTATTATCGCCCCGTTCGCGTTACCCGACCTCGCCGGAGAGACCCCCGACATACCGAGGGGCGCCGAAGGCGCAAGTTTCCGCCCGGAAACGCTCAGGCAAAAGAACGGCAGGTCGCAGGCGAATTCTGGAGAGCGATCGATCGCGGCCCTGGGGCTTCGACCGGTCCACCGAAGGGGAGCGGCGCGTCGATCGAGGCGAGCCCGATCTCTCAGGTACATGGACAGAGGGGCGGCAGGGGCTTCAAGGCTCCTGCCGCCCTTTTTTTTGGCCGGGTGGTGGCCTCACGGATTCGAGGAAGACGGCATGGGACGCAAGACACCTCTCTACGGTATTCATGTCGAGCAAGGCGCTCGCATGGTCGACTTCGGCGGTTGGGACATGCCGGTCAACTACGGCTCCCAGATCGAGGAGCACCACCGGGTACGCCGCGATGCCGGCATGTTCGACGTGTCGCACATGTGCGTGGTCGATGTTCGCGGGCGCGACAGCCGAGCCTTTCTGAGACACCTGCTCGCCAACGACGTCGACAAGCTCCGGGTCGAAGGCAAGGCGCTCTACAGCTGCATGCTCGATCCCTCGGGCGGTGTCATCGACGATCTCATCGTCTATTTCATGAACGAGCAGTGGTTCCGGGTCGTCGTGAATGCCGGAACGCGCGACTCCGATATCGACTGGATGCGCGCCCAGGCCCGCGAGTCGGCGCAGCACCTCGAAATCATTGAGCGTGTCGATCTCGCGATGATCGCCGTGCAGGGCCCCAAAGCGCGCAGCATCGTCGCCGAGTTGCTCGATCCTCAAGATCGTGATGCGGCCTTGGCGCTCGAACCCTTCAATGGCCGAGTGTGCGGCGAGTGGTTCGTCGCTCGCACCGGGTACACCGGCGAAGATGGTTTCGAGGTCGTGCTTCCTATCGAAGAGGCGCCCTCCACGTGGCGTGCGTTGTCGGCGGCCGGGGTTGCGCCTTGCGGACTCGGCGCGCGCGACACGCTGCGACTCGAAGCGGGCATGAATCTCTACGGCAACGACATGGATGACACGCGTAACCCTCTAGAGTCGGGCCTCACGTGGACCGTCGCCTTCGAGCCTGCGACGCGCGACTTCGTCGGTCGTCAGGCCCTCATGGACATCAAGTCGGCGGGCGGTCCGTCGCACAAGCTCGTCGGACTGCTGCTCGAAGAGCGAGGCGTGCTGCGCTCACACCAAAAAGTCATCGTCCCCGGGATCGGTGAGGGTGAAGTGACGAGCGGTACGTTCTCGCCGACTTTGGAGCGTTCGATCGCGTTTGCGCGAGTACCGAGTGGCACGGGGCAATCCGTGCAGGTCGACATCCGCGGCAAATTGCTGCCGGCGCGCGTGGTCAAACTGCCTTTCGTTCGCAACGGACGCGTGCTGATCACGCTCTGATTTTTCAAAGATTTCCCGATTTCGTTATCCAGGAGCCTTCCCATGAGCCAAGTCATCGCTGACCTCAAATACGCCAAGAGCCACGAGTGGGCGCGCTTGTTGCCGAGCGGCCTCGTCGAGATCGGCATCACCGATCACGCACAGCACGCGCTCGGCGATCTCGTGTTCGTCGAAGTTCCGGAGGCAGGTCGTGCGCTCGAGGCCGGCGCGGCCTGTGCCGTCGTCGAGTCGGTCAAGGCGGCCTCCGACGTCTATGCGCCGATCGCAGGTACGGTGGTCGAGTGCAACGCCGAGCTCGCCTCGACGCCCGAGCTCATCAACCAGGACTGTTACGGCAAAGGCTGGATGATCCGCGTGAAGCCGGCCTCGGCATCCGCGCTCGAGGGTTTGCTCTCGGCCGAGGCGTACTCGGCGGTACTCGCGGCGGAGGGTGGCTGACATGCCGTTCATTCCGCATACCGAGACCGACGTCAAAGATATGCTGGCGACGATCGGCGCGAAGTCGATCGAAGAGCTCTTTGACGAGATTCCGCAAAACCTGCGAGTTCAGGGACTCGCCGGTATCCCCGAAGGCCTCTCCGAAATGGAGATCGGTCGATTGATGAGCGAGCGGGCCCGACAAGACGGTCGTCCGCTGTCGTTCCTCGGCGCCGGGGCCTATGAGCATCACATCCCGTCGGCCGTGTGGGCGATCACGACGCGCGGCGAGTACTACAGCGCGTACACGCCTTATCAGGCCGAAGCGAGCCAGGGCACGCTGCAGCTCATCCACGAATACCAGACCATGATCTCGAGCCTGACGGGCATGGAGGTCTCGAACGCGTCGCTTTACGACGGTGGATCCGCAGTGGCCGAAGCTGCGCTCATGGCCGTGCGCGCGCATCGCAAGTCGAAGAGCCTGCGCGTACTCGTTCCCTCGACGGTCAACCCCAATTATCGTCGCGTTGCCGTCAGTACGGCCGGCAACCAGGGTTTGCGCTTCGAGACCGTTCCTTATCAGCGCGAGACGGGCTGCATCGACTTCGCAGCACTCGCGGCCTTTGCGGGTCAGGACATCGCCGCGATGGTCATCCAGCAGCCCAATTTCTTTGGTCAGCTCGAAGACGTCGATGCGCTCGCCGACTGGGCGCACGAGCAGGGCATGCTCGTCATTGCCGCTGTCAACCCGACATCACTTGCACTGCTCAAGCCGCCGGGCGAGTGGGGCACCAAGGGTGCCGATATCTGCGTGGGCGAAGGGCAGCCGCTCGGCGTGCCGCTCTCCTCGGGTGGGCCGTACTTCGGATTCATGACGACGCGCATGGAGTACGTGCGTTCCATGCCGGGCCGCATCGTCGGCCGCACCGTCGATCTCGAAGGTCGTCATGGCTATACGCTCACGCTGCAAGCGCGCGAGCAGCACATCCGTCGGGGCAAGGCGACGTCCAATATCTGTACCAACCAGGGGCTGTTGATGACGGCGGCGACCATCTACATGAGCCTCATCGGTCCGGCTGGGCTCGCGCAGGTGGCCGAAACGAGCATGGCGCGTACTCACCAACTGGTCACCGCGCTCGGTCGTCAGCGTGGCGTGCGTCAGGCGTTCACGGGTCCGCGCTTTCACGAGAGCGTGCTCCTGCTCGATCGGCCGGCGGCTGCCGTGCTGCGCGAGCTCGAGTCGCAGGGCATTCTCGGCGGCGTCGATCTCTCCGGGGATTACCCCGAGCTCGGCTCCGCGATCCTCGTCTGCGCCACTGAAACCAAGACCGACGGCGATATCGAGCGCTACGCCAATGCGCTCGGTACGGCGTTGCAGGCTGTGCGCGCCGCCTGAGCGCGGACGCCACTGGAGTACGTCATGAATCAAATCTTAGAAAAATCCATCTTCGAATATTCGCGCGACGGCCGAGGCGCTGATGCTCAGCATCCGCCGGCCTTGCGGGGTGCCGCGGCAGCGGCCTCGAAAGAGGCGATGGGTGCGGTACCGGCGGCTCTGCGTCGCACGAGCAAGCCGATGCTGCCCGAAGTGAGCGAGCTCGACGTCGTCCGTCATTTCACTCGCCTCTCGCAGCTCAACTTCTCGATCGACACGAACTTCTATCCGCTCGGTTCGTGCACGATGAAGTACAACCCCAAGGCCTGTAACCAATACGCGATGCTGCCAGAGTTTCTCTCGCGGCATCCGCTCGCGCCGGACACTCAGGGTCAGGGATTCCTCTCGTGCATGTTCGAACTGCAGGAGATGCTCAAAGAAGTGACCGGCATGAAAGCCGTGTCCCTCAATCCCATGGCGGGCGCTCATGGTGAGTTCGCGGGTGTCGCGATGATTCGCGCCTATCACCGCGCACGCGGCGATTTGGCGCGCAACGAAATCATCGTTCCCGAGGCCGCTCACGGAACGAATCCCGCCACCGCGACCATGTGCGGCTGCATCGTTCGCGAAATTCCGGTCGATGCCGAAGGCGACGTCGACATCGAGGCCCTCAAGAAGGCGGTGGGCCCGAATACGGCGGGCATCATGCTCACCAATCCGTCGACGCTCGGAGTCTTCGAACGCAAGATCGAAGAGGTCGCGCGCATCGTTCACGGTGCCGGCGGCTTGCTCTATTACGACGGTGCGAATCTCAACGCCATTCTCGGCAAGGTTCGTCCGGGTGACATGGGCTTCGACGTCATCCACATGAATCTGCACAAGACCTTCTCGACGCCGCACGGCGGCGGGGGTCCGGGTGCGGGCGCAGTGGGCGTGAGCGCCCGACTCGAACCCTTCCTCCCGGTGCCTGTGGTCGGTCGAGAAGGCGAGGGCTATCGCTGGCTCACCGAAAACGATCGACCGCAGTCGATCGGCCGTCTCTCTGCATTCATGGGCAATGCGGGCGTGCTGCTGCGCGCGTATATCTACATGCGCATGCTCGGTCGCGAAGGCATGAGCCGCGTCGGTGAGTTTGCGACGCTCAATGCCAACTACATCATGGCGCGACTTCGCACAGCCGGTTTCGATCTCGCCTATCCGAATCGTCGAGCGAGCCACGAGTTCATCATCACGATGAAGCGTCAGGCGAAGGAGCTCAACGTGACGGCGATGGACATCGCCAAGCGGCTGCTCGACTACGGCTTCCATGCGCCGACGACCTACTTTCCGTTGCTCGTCCCTGAGTGTTTGCTCATCGAGCCGACAGAAACCGAGAGTCGCGAGACGCTCGATGGATTCATCGACGCGATGGTGGCGATCTTGGGCGAGGCTTCAAGCGATGCGGCGAAGCTCAAGGCGGCGCCCTACACGATGCCGGTCCGGCGTCTCGATGACGTTCGCGCGGCCAAGCAGCTCGAGCTCACCTGGAAGCCGGTAAACTCGGCGGCCTGATGAAAACCGACAGGCCCAAACCGACCGGATTCGTCCGCCTCGTCAACGCGTTCGGCAACACCTGGAAGGGTTATGTCGGTGCGTTTCGTGAGGAGGCGGCATTCCGGCAGGAACTCGCACTGTGTGCGGTGCTGTTTCCGCTCGGGTTGTGGCTGGGCGAAAACGGGGTCGAGCGGGCGCTGCTCGTCGGCCCCATTTTCATCGTTCTGATCGTCGAGTTGCTCAACAGCGGCATCGAGGCGACGGTCGATCGTATCGGTCTCGAGCGTCACCAGCTCTCGGGGCTCGCCAAAGATTTAGGTTCTGCGGCGGTATTCACGTCCTTCGCGATGCTCGCGGTCGTTTGGGCGCTGGTTTTGCTCGATCGCTAACGGTTCATTGCGGAGACAGACATGACGGCACTCATTTGCGGTTCGGTGGCTTACGACACGGTGATGGTCTTCGAAGGACATTTCAAAGATCACATCCTCGCCGATCGCATCCACATGCTGAATGTGGCATTCCTCGTCCCGGGACTGCGCCGCAACTTCGGCGGCTGCGCGGGCAACATCGCCTACAACCTGAAGCTCCTTGGTGGCGAGGGCAAGGTAATGGCGACCGTGGGTTCGGATTTCGGACCGTACCGTGCGTGGATGATCGACAACGGTTTGCCACTCGACCACATCCGCCAACTCGACGACGAGTACACGGCGCAGGCGTACATCACGACCGACGCCGACAACAACCAGATCACGGCCTTTCACCCCGGCGCGATGAATCACGCGCACGTAAACAAGGTGCCGAAAGAGGGCGGTCTGCGGCTGGGTATCGTCGCGCCCGAGAGCCATCTCGGCATGCTCGATCATGCGGCGCAATTCGCGGCGCACGGGATTCCGTTTATCTTCGATCCGGGCCAGGCGATGACGCTGCTCGGACCCGACGACCTGCGCACCATGATCAGTCAAGCGAGTTGGGTGGCGGTCAATGATTACGAGGCGAGCTTGCTGGTCGAGCGTACCGGCTGGTCGCTTGAGACCATCGCGGGCAAAGTGAAGGCGCTGATCGTGACGCGTGGCGCCCAGGGTTCGCATATCCATGCCGACGGACTCGTGCATGAGATCCCGGCGGTCAAGCCCGAGAAAATCGCCGATCCCACGGGCTGTGGCGATGCCTATCGTGGCGGTTTGTTGTTCGGCTTGCAGCGCGGTCTCGACTGGGCCACCACGGGTCGCATCGCTTCGCTGATGGGCTCGCTCAAGATCGCTCACCACGGTACACAGAACCATCGTTTCGGTCGCGAAGAATTCGCGAGGCTCTACAAGCAGGCCTTCGGCGTCGCGCTCGGGGCTTGAGCGGACAAGTCGATTTCTTCGACGATCGACCGGCGCGCGGCAAAGTCGCGGCAGCGCCGATCGACGATGACGTTCGGACGCTGGCGTCGAAGATCCCTGCAAGAATTCGTTTTGGGACCTCGACGTGGTCCTTTCCAGGGTGGCAGGGCATCGTCTACGGCGGCGAGTACGACGAGACGAAACTCTCACGTGATGGGCTCGCTGCGTACGCCCGGCATCCGTTGCTGCGCAGCGTCGGTGTCGACCGCAGCTACTACCGACCTCTCGACGACAAGACCTTGCAGCGGATGTCCGATGCCGTCGGCGATGATTTCCGATTCTTGATCAAGGCCCATGCCGCGCTCATGCTGCCGAAGAGCGCGCGCCGACCCGAGTATCTCGTCGGTGTGCCTGATGTTTTTCTCGACGCCGCATACGCCACGCGCAACGTGGTCGAGCCGGCTCTGCGAATTCTCGGCGACAAACTCGGTGTCATCCTGTTTCAGTTTTCGCCGCTCGGTGATCGGGTGTTGCGTTATCGGCGCGAACTGCTCGAGCGTCTCGAAGACTTTCTGTCGGCACTGCCCAAAGAGGCGCGATACGCCGTCGAGTGGCGTGATGCCGCAATGCTGGGCGCCGATCTTGCCGACGTCCTGGCGCGTTGCAAGATCGCGCACGGCTACGCCGCTCATCCACGCATGCCGAACGTCGATGAGCAGGCGGCGTTCGATACCGGCGAGGGGCCGATGGTGATTCGGTGGTTGCTGCGACGTGATCGGGCATACGAGGAAGCCCGCGCGAGCTATGCGCCCTTCGACCGCCTGGTCGAACCCGATACCGAGTCGCGTCATCGCATCGCATCGCGCCTGCGACACGCGATGGGGCAGGGGCGTGAAGCGATCGTCATCGTCAACAACAAGGCCGAGGGCTCCGCGCCGCTCAGCGTGCTGCAATTGGCGCGCGAGTGGCCGGTGGTCGGCTAAACTTTCGACCATGTCCGCCTCAACCGGTGCTGCAGCACCCGACATCGCGGCCGCCGTCGCCGCCTTGCGGGCGGGCGAGCTCGTGGCCTTTCCGACCGAGACCGTCTACGGGCTCGGGGCCGATGCGCGCAACCCCGATGCGTTGCGCAAGGTGTATGCGCTCAAGGGACGGCCGTCGACGCATCCGCTCATCCTGCACATGCTCTCGGTCGACGATCTCAAAGATTGGGTATCCGACGTTCCGCCGACCGCTCGAGCTTTGGCGAGTCGATTTTGGCCGGGGCCGCTCACACTGGTGTTGCCGCGTTCGACTCAGGTCTCCGATGAGCTTACCGGGGGTCAAGACACGGTCGCGATTCGTGTGCCCGCCCATCCGGTGGCGCGCGCCCTGCTCGCGGCGTTCGGTAGCGGCATCGCTGCACCGTCGGCGAATCGATATGGCCGTGTCTCGCCGACACGTGCCGCGCATGTGCTCGAAGAGTTCCCGAAAGATCTGCTGGTGCTCGAAGGGGGCGACTGCGAGGTCGGTCTCGAATCGACGATCGTGTCTCTCGTCGATGCAGTTCCGAGACTCTTGAGGCCGGGCTCGATTTCACGCGCCGACCTCGAAACGGTGCTCGGCGGGCCGGTGGAGGCGGGTATAAGCGCTGATGCGCCGCGGGTACCGGGCAGCACGTTGCAGCACTACGCGCCGCAGACGCCACTCGAGCTCGTGCCCGCCGGAGCGCTTGCGTCGGTCGAAGCTGCGGCGACCGCGCGGGGCGAGCGCGTCGCCACCCTGGCCTGTCCGCGAGATTGCGACCCCGCGGCGTATGGGCGCACGCTCTATGCCGAGTTGCGCCGGCTCGACAAGCTCGGGGCCTCACGTATCCTCGTCGAATCCGTGCCGGAGTCCCCGCAGTGGGATGCCGTGCGCGATCGTCTCTCCCGAGCAGCAGCGACGTTTCTTTGATCGCAGCGTCATCCTTTCATCCAGAGCGAGTCATTGCCGATGAGTCCGAGCCGTAAATCCTCGTTTATCGATCCGTTCCAGCCGCGCGAGATCCGCCGTCTCGTGCGCGAGTTCGGCTCGCCGTTGCTCATCGTCGATTGCGAGCGCGTGCGTCACCAGTATCGCGAGTTGCACCGAGCACTGCCGGGTGTCGATCTGCATTACGCGCTCAAGCCGCTTCCTCATCCGGCCGTTGTGCGTACGGTGCTCGAAGAGGGCGGATTTCTCGACCTTGCGACCACGGGCGAGGTCGAGCTCGTCGCGCGAATGGGTGTCGATCCTGATCTCTGTATCCATACTCATCCCATCAAGCGTGACTCCGACATTCGCGATGCGCTCAAGCGTGGGGTGAAGGTGTTCGTCGCCGACAACCCCGACGAACTGCGCAAGTTTGTACCGTACGCTCAAGTTGCCGAAGTCTTGCTACGTGTGTCGTTCCGCAGTCCGGGCGCCGTCTCCGATCTCTCGCGCAAGTTCGGCTGCGACCCGGAGTCTTTGCTTGCGCTCGCAAGGCGAGCGCGGGACCTCGGCGTGAAAGTCCGTGGCTTGTCCTTCCACGTCGGCTCCCAGGCGCCCGACCCTGGTAAACATGTCGAGGCCATCGAGGCGTGTGCGCGGCTGCTGGCGGCCGCGCGTCGCGAACGACTCGGTCCTTGCGACACGCTCGACATCGGCGGCGGTTTCCCCATCGATTACGCCGCGAAGGCGCCGACCATCGGTTACTTCTGCAAGCCGATCCGAGCCGCGCTCGCCAAGTTGCCGAAGCGCGTACGCATCATTGCCGAGCCCGGGCGCTATATCGCTGGGCCGAGCGCCATCGGTGTCGCGAGCGTCATGGGTCGCGCGCGGCGCGAGGGGCGATGGTGGTACTACCTCGACGACGGACTCTATGGTTCGTATAGCGGGCAACTGTTCGATCATGCGCGCTACCCGCTCGAATCCTTGAAACCCGGCAAGCATCGCGAACCGGCTGTGCTGGCCGGTCCGACTTGCGACAGCATCGATGTCATCACCGAGAATATTTTGTTGCCCGAACTCGATGAGGGCGATCTCATCGTCGGGCGTGCGATGGGCGCGTACACCTGGGCGAGCGCGTCGGAGTTCAACTTCTTCCCGCGCGCCACAGTCGTATCGGTCAATCTCACCTCCGGTGATCGTGGCAGCGTGATGCGGCTCGATTACTAATGCGCATCCATGCCGCCGATTTCGTGGCGGGCGCGGCCTCGGCACGAGGCGTGGCGATCGTCATCGACGTATTTCGAGCCTGTTCGTTGCAGGCGCATGCCCTCGCAGCCGGTGCGGAGGCGATCGTCCCGATCGAAGGTGTCGACGAGGCGAAGGCTCTGAAGAGCCAGCACTCCGAGTGGTTACTCGTCGGCGAGCGACATGCGCGGCGGTTACCGGGGTTCGATTGCGGCAACTCGCCATCCGAAGTACTCGCGGCAGAGCCCGCCGGACGCACGATCATCCATACGACTCATGCCGGAACCCAGGGGTTGATGGCCGCCTCGCGCGTGGTCAGCCATGTCTTCACAGGTGCGTTCGTCAATTTATCCGCCACGATCGCGGCGGTGCGAGCCCTCGCACCCGAGGAGGTCACGATCGTCGCCATGGGACACGAGGCCCGTGAGCGTTGCGAGGAAGACGATCTTTGTCGCGAGGCGATGATTGCCGCGCTACAGGGTCATGCGTTTCCTCTTGCGAATCTGCCCGATCGTTTACGAGGCGTGCCGGCGGCCGCCAAATTTTTCGATCCTCAGGCGGACTGGGCTCCCGAGAGCGATTTCGAGCTGTGCACTCACGTCGATGCCGTGCCTTTTGCCGTTTCGCTGACTCGGAGTTCGACGGGACGACCGGTTCTCGTGCGCCACGATTTGCAATGCGCGGCACCGAGTCATGTCTGAGCGACCGATCCGAAACGTCATATTCGACATCGGTTGGGTGTTAGTACACCTGGCGCCGATGCCGCTCTTGCAGTTACTTCGTGATCACGGCGCCGAAATCGCTCACCTTGAGCAGGTAACGAGTCGAATCGATCTGCATGAACACGAAAGCGGGAGGCTCGACGGAGCGGGGCTGGTATCAAACATCGCACGTCTTGCGCCTCGGCAGCCGTCTTCCGAGCTCGTTGCCGCAGCCTGGGTCGACATGTTCGACCCCCAGCCCGAGATGTTCGGTCTCGCCGAGCGCTTGCGCAGCCGATATCGGGTTTACCTGCTCTCCAACGTCGGTGATCTGCACTGGACAGAGTTGCAACGACGCTTTCGATTGCACGAACTGGGGCACGGTGTCGTCACGTCCTTCGAGGCGGGTGTCATGAAGCCACTCGCTGCCATCTACGAGCAGACCGAACGGCGTTTTTCATTGAACCCCGCCGAAACGGTGTTCATCGATGATCGTCTCGAGAATATCGAGGCGGTCCGTGTGCGGGGCTGGCACGGCATCGTCCATGCCGGTCACAATGCGACCGTCAGTGCCTTGCGGGCACTCGGTGTCGAGACGGAGTGAGCCTATGCCTGTGATCGCAACGACAGTGGGATTGCTCGTGCTGTCCAACGTCTTCATGACCTTCGCCTGGTATGCCCATCTCAAAAATCTGAACGACAAGCCTTGGTGGATCGCCGCCCTCGTCAGTTGGGGCATTGCGCTCTTCGAGTATCTCCTGCAGGTTCCTGCCAACCGTATCGGCTACACCGAGTTGTCTCTGGCGCAACTGAAGATCGTTCAAGAGGTCGTGACGCTGAGCGTCTTCGTACCCTTTGCCGTGTTCTACATGCGACAGCCGATCAAGCTCGACTATCTTTGGGCAGCCCTCTGCATACTCGGCGCCGTTTATTTCATCTTTCGGAGTCCGGCATGAGCGCGGGAGTCGGTTCGACGGCGATTCATCGTCGGGTCGAGGCTTTGCGCGAAGGGCGTGATCCGAGCGTAATCGCCAAGATGCCCTCGGGCTGGGCCGTTTTCGGCGAGCGTCAGTTTTTGCGTGGTTACGCCTTGTTATTGCCCGACCCGATCGTACCCACACTCAATGATTTGCCTGCGTCGGCTCGCGATCTGTTTTTGTCGGACATGAGCCGGCTCGGCGATGCCTTGCTCGCGGTGACAGGTGCCCTGCGTATCAACTACGCCATGTTCGGCAATCTCGAGCCCGCGTTGCACGCGCACGTCATCCCGCGCTACCGGGAGGAATCACCACCGCTCGATGTGGCGCATCCTTGGGCCTACGACTGGAATGCCGCGCCGGTGTTCGACCCGGTGCGTGAGGCGGCGCTGCTCGAAGCCGTGCGCGCCTCGCTCGCGTCGAGCGCGAGTCAGTCGAGCCGGGCGTAGGAGAGCGGCAAGGCCGTCGTCGACTTGATGGTTTCGAGCGAGAAGCTCGCACTCACATCGAGCATTTCGAGCGCGCCGATGAGGCGCTTGTAGACGGCGTCGTAGGCCTCGATGTCGGGAACCACGACGCGAAGCAGGTAGTCGACATCGCCGCTCATGCGATGCAACTCGGTGACCTCCGGCAGGTCGCGCACGACTTTCGCGAAACGCTCGTACCAGGCTGCGCTGTGACTTGGGGCCTTGATCGTGACGAACACGGTCGTACCCACGTTGAGGGCCCGGGCATCGAGCAGGGCGACGGTTCGTCGGACGACGCCTGTCTCGCGTAGGCGCTGGATGCGTCGCCAGCAAGGTGCCTTCGAAAGCCCGACGCGCTCGGCGATCTCGGCGGCGGTCAGGCTCGCGTCTTTCTGCAAGATGTCCAGGATTTTCCGATCGAGTTTATCCATGGAATATAGTTTCGCAAATAATAAAAAAGACGCAACATTGTTGCGCTTTTATTCGATTTTGTCCATGTCTTCGAAACCCGGTTGCGCCCTGCGAGGGCTATCGTTGACCTCCATGAAATTGCTGCGCGCGTTCACCGAGCACCCGGCCACGATAGGCGAGACCTATCTCGGGCATCTTTGGCAGGCGGGCAGTTTCGGGCTCCGCATGATGTTCGCGGGGATCGCTTGCGTGCTGCACGGCATCTTCCCGTTTCTCTTCGTGACCACTGGCTCCGATTCGGTCAAGGGGCTGCATGCCGAAATGAGCGCTCGCCGCGAGCGTGCACTCCGGGGCGAAGTGCCGATCCGCTAAACTCCGCGGCGGTTTACTCGCCGGGACGTTCACTTTGGTTTCCCACTCCAGTTCGACTCTGCCCGAGCTGCGCCTGCGCCGCGGCGAAGACCGTCGTTTGCGCGCGGGTCATCTTTGGGTATTCAGCAACGAGATCGATACGAAGGCGACTCCGCTCGCCGCGTTCGAGCCCGGGGCTCAGGTACGCATCGTTACGGACCGCGATCATGTTCTCGGGGTCGGTTATCTCAATCCGTCGACCTTGATCGCCGCACGCATCCTTGCTCGTGATGGCGATTCGCGCATCGACCGGCGCTGGATCGCCTCGCGCCTGCGTCAGGCGCTTGCGCTGCGTGACAGCCTCTACCCGAGTCCGTATTACCGCTGGGTGTTCGGCGAGTCCGATTCTTTGCCCGGTCTCGTGCTCGATCGCTACGGCGACCTCGTGGTGGGCCAGATCGCGACGCTCGGTATGGAGTGCCTGCGCGCCGAGGTGGAGACGGCGATCCGAGAAGTACTGTCGCCTGCCGTGTTGCTCTGGAAGAACGACTCCGGCGCGCGAAAACTGGAAGGCTTGCCCGATCTCGTCGAAGCCGCCTGGGGTGCGGTACCCGAAGAGACTTCCGTGATCGAGCATCTCTCTGACGGCCGCGCGTTGTCTTATGCCGTCGCACTCGCCGGAGGCCAGAAAACAGGTTGGTTTTTCGACCAGACGTTCAATCGGAGTCTGCTCCCGCGATTCATGACCCCGGGCGCTCGCGTCCTCGACGTGTGCAGCTACGCGGGCGGCTGGGCGGCCACCGCGGCCGCTTGCGGTGCTCGTGAGGTCGCCTGTGTCGATTCCTCTGCCGCAGCGTTGTCCTACGCCGAGCGAAACGTGACGGCCAATTCGTCACTCAAGCCCGTTCTGCACCGTGGCGACGCCTTCGACGTGTTGGCGGCCCTCGCCGAAGCCGGTGAACGATATGACGCCGTGGTCGTCGATCCGCCGGCGTTCATCAAGCGGCGTAAAGACCTTCCGCAGGGGCAGGCGGCTTACCGCAAACTCAACCAGCTCGCGCTGCGGGTGCTGGAACCGGGCGGCTTGCTCGTCAGTTGCTCGTGTTCGCACCACCTGGCTGCCGAGGATCTTCTCGCGGCGATTCAGGGTGCGGCCCGGCATGTGGATCGATTCGTGCAAGTCGTGCACGAGGGCGGGCAGTCGCCCGACCATCCTCGTCATCCGGCGATCCCCGAGACCCGGTACCTCAAGGCATTTTTCTGCCGCGTGACGCGTGGCTAGCCGCTAAAATCATCCTCGATGATCGACTACCCCGGCTTCGATCCCGTCGCGCTCGAAATTGGCCCGCTCAAGGTGCGCTGGTACGGCATCACTTACCTCGTCGCTTTTGCGGCGGCGTGGTGGCTCGGTCGTCGTCGCGCTTCTCAGCCGGGCTCGACCTGGACCGCGGTTGACGTCGACGATTTCCTCTTCTACGCCATGCTCGGCGTCATCCTTGGCGGCCGCATTGGCTACGTCTTCTTTTACGGTCTCGGTTATTGGGCGGAGGATCCTTGGTACCCGCTGCGTATCACCGAGGGCGGCATGTCGTTCCACGGCGGTCTCATCGGCGTGCTCGTCGCCCTCGCGGTGTTCGCGATTCGCCGCAAACGACATGTGGCCGACGTCTTCGATTTCGCAGCGGCGCTACCGGGTCTCGGAATCTTGTCGGTGCGTGTCGGCAACTTCATCAACGGCGAGCTGTGGGGCAAGCCCGGCGATGTGCCGTGGGCCATGATGGTCGATGGGGTCGCACGACATCCGACGCAGTTGTACGAAGCGTTGCTCGAGGGTCTCGTGCTCGCCCTCGTGTTGTGGTGGTTCACCGCCAAAGATCGACCGCGGCTCGCGCCTTCCGGAATTTTCCTGATCATGTATGCAGTCGGTCGACTCACGGTCGAATTCTGGAGACTGCCCGATGCGCATATCGGGTATCTCGCCGGCGGGTGGCTCACCATGGGCCATCTGCTGACCTTGCCGATGCTTCTTGCCGGTATCGCACTGATGGTGCTCGCGTATCGTCGGGGCGAGCCGTCGGGTAATCGCTCCACCGAAAAAATCACCGCATGAAGCAGTACCTCGACTTCATGCGTCACGTGCGGGAGCGCGGAACACGCAAGGCTGATCGCACGGGTACCGGTACGCTCTCCGTGTTCGGTCACCAAATGCGCTTCGATCTGCGCGAGGGCTTTCCGCTCGTCACCACCAAAAAAATCCATTTGAAGTCGGTGGTGCATGAGTTGCTTTGGTTTTTGCGCGGCGAGACCAACACGGCTTATCTGCGCGAGAACGGCGTCAGCATCTGGGATGAGTGGGCCGATGCGAACGGAGAGCTTGGGCCGGTCTACGGCAAGCAGTGGCGATCTTGGCCCACGCCCGACGGCGGATCGATCGACCAGATCTCCGAGGTGCTCAAGCAACTGCGCACGCAACCTGATTCGCGTCGCATCATCGTGAGCGCTTGGAACGTCGGCGAGCTATCCAAGATGGCGCTGATGCCCTGCCATGCGTTTTTTCAGTTCTATGTGGCCGGTGGGCGTTTGTCGTGCCAGCTTTATCAGCGTAGTGCCGATATTTTTCTCGGCGTGCCGTTCAACATCGCCTCTTACGCCTTGCTCACCCACATGATCGCCGAGCAATGCGATCTTGGTGTCGGCGATTTCGTGTGGACGGGTGGCGACTGCCATCTCTATCTCAATCATCTCGAGCAGACCGATCTGCAGCTCTCGCGGGAACCTTATCCGTTGCCGAAGCTCGTGATCCGGCGCCGGCCGGCGTCCCTCTTCGACTACGCCTTCGACGATTTCGAGTTCGTGAATTATCAGCATCATCCGGCGATCAAGGCGCCGGTAGCTGTTTGACCTCAAAAAAACCAGGGAGACTCTTCGTGCCGATACCCGTCATGCGCACCAGCGCTTGGATCAAAGTCCGCAATTCCAAAATTCATGGCAAAGGCGTGTTCGCCGCGAAGCGTATCCCGAAGGGCACGCGGGTCATCGAGTATCTCGGTGACCGCATCACTCATGCCGAGGCTGATGCACGCTACGACGGTCACGACCCGAACGACAATCACACCTTCCTCTTCATCGTCGACAAGAAGACGGTGATCGATGCCGGCGTCGGCGGTAACGGCGCGCGATTCATCAACCACTCCTGCGATGGCAATTGCGAATCGGTGATCGAAGACCGACGCGTGTTCATCGAGACGACCCGACTCGTCCAGAAGGGTGAAGAGCTGGGTTACGACTACGAGATCGGTCGCGAGAAAGACGATCCGCCGAACGTCGACGAGATATTCGCTTGCCGCTGTGGCTCGCCGAAGTGTCGCGGCACGATGCTCTGGCCGGCGAAGGATCCGCGCAAGAAGAAAAAGGCGAAGAAAAAAGCCAAGGCTCGCGTGAAGACGTCGGCCAAAAACAAGACAACGGCTCGCGTGACCTCGCGTGCGAAGACCGGCGCCAAGACCGGCGCGAAGACTCAGGGCCGCTCCACCGCGACCCGCCGGCGAAAAGCGTCGCGACGCTGATGCCGGGCAGGGGGCCGCGCCTCACGCTGATCGTCGCCGTCGCCGACAACGGTGTCATCGGGCGTGAGGGCGGATTACCCTGGAAACTTTCCGAAGATCTGCGTCGCTTCAAGCAGCGTACGCTCGGGCGCCCCGTCGTGATGGGGCGCAAGACATGGGAGTCTCTCGGCAGGCCACTGCCGGGGCGCACCAACATCGTCGTGACGCGACGCGGTGATTACACCGTCGATTCGCCGGGCGTCATCGTCGTACGCACCCTCGATGCCGCGATCGAAGCGGCGGGCGATGTCGAAGAAATCATGATCATCGGTGGGGCGGAGATCTACGGGCTCGCTCTAGCGCGAGCCGATCTCATCGAGCTCACTCAGGTTCATGCTGCAGTGACGGGAGACACCCTGTTTCCCGCGCTTCCCCCCGAAGATTGGCAAGAGATCGCTCGAACCGAGTATCCCGCCGACGAGCGGAATCAGTACCCCACGAGCTTCGTCACGCTGCAGCGGCTCAGGTTTTCTTAGGTCTTAATAAAACCGACACAAGTCTGTAATTTTTTAGTCATCCGTATTGGGGACCATTCGTTCCGCGTCATTTCGCGGTCTCTCGAGGTCTCCCCATGTCCCGAATCGTCTTCGCGCGCACCTCGCGCTGGTCCCCCGTTTTTGTTGCGGTCTCCGGAATCCTTTCCGCAGCGGCTGCGGCGCAGGATGCAACGTCTCCGGCAGCCGGTTCGGCAGACGACCTGCAAGAAGTCGTGATCACCGCCATCATCGATGCCGCGAAGCGCGCCTCTGATGAGCAAAAAAATTCACGGGGAGTCACCAACGTCGTGGCCTCTGACTCCATCGGTCGGTTCCCGGATCCCAACATCGCCGAGGCCCTCCAGCGCGTCGTCGGCGTAGCGATTTCTCGTGACCAGGGTGAAGGCCGGTACATCAATGTTCGTGGTGGGCCGTCCGAGTTTTCGGCGGTGACCATCGATGGCGTGAGCGTAGCGGCGCCCGATCCGACGACCCGAGCGATCGACCTCGACACCGTCCCGTCTGACATCGTAGGTTCCCTTGAGATCACGAAGACGCTTCGTCCTGATCAGGATGCTGACTCAGTCACGGGGGCGATCAATATCCGTACGCAGTCGCCGTTCGATTACAAAGGCTTCCGACTGCGCGCCTCGGGTGGCGGCTCCTACAATGAGTTCGGTGGCACGAACGACGTCCGCGGCTCGGTGTCGGTCAGCAACATTTGGGAAGGCGACTCTCGGGTTGGGTTGCTGTTCTCGGGCAGTTACTCGGAAACCGATCGACAGGTCGACAACATCGAGACGGCTTGGACGCGGCTGACCCGGCCGGAGGGCGGTACGGTGTTCGGTGTCGTCGAGAATCTCTTCAAGGATTACGACACGAAGCGTGAGCGTATTGCGCTCACGAGCGCTGCGGAATTGCGCGCGGACGATGACTCGCGCCTCTTCTTGCGCGGTACGTTCTCGCGCTTTACGGACGACGAGTATCGTAACCAGTTGCTCGTGCTTTGGTCCGAAGGCGTGTTGCTTCCGGGGGCTACGGACGAGAAAGCCTCATTCCGAAATATTCGTGTGGCCAAGCAGATTCGTCACCGAACGGTTCAGAACGAGATCGTGACCGGCGAACTCGGTGGCGAAAAGAAGTTCGGCGGATGGACCTTCGATGGTTCGATCTCGATTGCCAGTACGGAGCAGACCTATCCGCGACGCGACGAGCTCTTGTGGCGGACGGCGGCGCTCGGTACTGCAACGGCGCCGATCTCCTACGACTACACGACGAGCACTCGTGAGCCGTCGATTTCCTTGTTCACGACCAACCAGCACCTGACGCCGACCAATTTCTCGTTCCGTGAAAATGCCTATCGGACGTCAGAGACCAGCGACGATACGATCGCCGCAGTCGCCAATCTGACGATTCCGGTTGAGATCGGCAGCGGCAAGGGCAATTTCAAGGCCGGTGCGAAGTTCAAGTCCGGCGAGCGTAAGGCGAATGAGGATCGTTTTCGAGATCGCGCGACGACCGCAGCGCCGAGCCAGCCCCTATCGGCTTTCCTGACAACCAAAGAAAGTCGCAACTACAACTATGCTCTGGGCTTCAAGGTGGATCCGGCACTGGCGGACGCCTATTTCGATGAGACCAAGGCGCGCTCGCCGATCCGTGCTGAGCAATCGGCGACCGCGGATTATCAGGCAGACGAAACAGTCCTCTCGGGCTACGCGATGTGGGATCTCGATTTCGATCGCTTGGGCGTGGTCGCAGGTGTACGCGTCGAGAAAACCGAAACGGAAGGCTCCGCGCCGGTATTCAACGCCGCAACGAGCGCCATCAGCACACGGACCGATACCCGTAGCTATACGGACGTATTCCCGGGTCTGACGCTGCGTTATGAGGTCAACGATAACCTGATTGCTCGTGCGGCGGTTACCCGCGGCATGATGCGGCCGGACTTTACGGATATCGTTCCTCGTGCGCTTGAGACCCAAGAGGGTTCGCTGCTGGTCGTACAGCAGGGCAATCCTGCCTTGAAGCCCACGCTGTCGAACAACCTCGATGTGTCGCTCGAATACTATTTCGAGCCGATCGGAATTTTGTCTGCGAGCGGTTTTTACAAGGATCTGAAGGACTACAACTACACATTGCGTAGCTCAGGGAGCTACCTCGGCAACCCGGCTGCACTCATCACTCCCGAGAATGCGGACGGCGAGCTGGGTGGCATCGAGCTTGCCTGGCAGCAGCAGTTCACTCAGCTGCCGGGCTGGTTGAGCGGATTCGGTGTATTCGCCAACTTTACATATGTCGATGCTTCGATCGATCTCGGCCGGACCTACGGGGGTCGCTCCTCGTTCCCGCTGCCGGGTCAGTCGGAGACGGTGTCGAACGTCGCCTTGTTCTATGAAAAAGGCCCGGTGAGTGTTCGCCTCAGCTACACCGATCGCAGTGATTACTTGGATGAGATCAATGCCGAGGACGGCGCGCTCGACCTTTACTGGGCGGGGCGTGATCAGATCGATCTCACGGCTAGCTACCAGTTCACCAAGGCCTTCGAAGCGTTCGTCGAGGCCAAGAACCTCACGAACTCCAAGGGGATTCGCTACTACGGCAAGAAGAGCCGGATTTACGAGTATGAGCAGTTCGGTTATAGCGTGTTCGTCGGTGGCCGCCTCAAGCTGTAATTCGCAAGTCTGTTAGAGTCGACTGCATGACGTCCACGATAGAAACCACGCCCCGCCTTACCGGTTGGGGCGTGGCTCTCTCTTTCGTATATCTGTTGTTTTGCTCAATCGGTTCGCTTCATGCCGCACCCGCGGCCAGCGTGAAGCCGCGCGTGGTGAGTGAGCCGGTCCGCTACGATTCTGACGACCCGGCAATCTGGATCAACCGCGCAGAGCCTGCCAAGAGTCTCGTGCTGGGCACGGACAAAGAATCCGACGGAGCGCTGTACGTCTTTGGTCTGGACGGAAAGATCCGTCACGAGCTGACGATTCGTGGCTTGCTACGCCCCAATAACGTCGATGTGGCCTACGATGTTCCGCTTGCAGGACGCAAAGTCGATATTGCAGTCGTCGCCGAGCGCTTCGCTCATCGCGTGCGAGTGTTTTCTTTGCCCGATATGCGCCCGATAGACGGCGGCGGAATCCCGGTATTCGAGGGTGAGCGGGCGCGAGACGTCATGGGTGTCACCACCTATACGCGGCCCTCGGATGGCGCGGTCTTCGTCATCGTCAGTCGCTCGGATCGATTTGCGCCGCAGCAGGGTTATCTGCATCAGTACCGACTCGTCGACGACGGTACCGGTACGTTACGCGGCCTGAAGGTACGGGCGTTCGGTGAATGGAGCGGTCGCAAGGAAATCGAGGCGCTTTCCGTCGATCCCGTACGGGGTATGGTTTTCGCCAGCGATGAGACTTTCGGCATTCGCAAATATCATGCGGATCCTGCTGTGGAAGATGCCGACGACGAGCTCGCTCAGTTCGGGCTCACCGGATTCGCGCGTGACCATGAGGGAACGGCCATCTTTCGGCGCGGACGTGAGCGGGCGCTTTTGTTTGCCTCAGATCAGCAGGCGGGAGAGTTGAGGCTCTTCGAGCTCGAGGGCCCTGCCGAGGCGCCGCATCGCCATGCGCTCGTGGGCCGCGTCCGCTTCACCGCCCAAGAGACCGATGGCATTGATCTCGTGTCGACGGCACTTCCCGGATTTCCCGGCGGTTTACTGGTCGCGATGTCGACCGACCGGACTTATCACTTCTACGGTTTAGACGACCTCCTGAAGGCCGTCGAGCCTGCCCGCGAGTGATCAGCGCGCCCGCGTCTTGATCGAGCCTGCGGCGATTTTCTGACTCCACTCAGCCGGACCGCTTTGGTGCACGGAGGTGCCGTTCGAGTCGACGGCGACCGTCACGGGCATGTCCTTGACCTCGAATTCATAGATCGCCTCCATGCCGAGGTCGGCGAACGCCACGACGCGTGAGGATTTGATCGCCTTGGAGACGAGGTACGCGGCGCCACCGACGGCCATGAGGTACGCCGCCTTGTGCTTGCGAATCGCTTCGATGCCGACGGGGCCACGTTCGGCTTTGCCGATCATCGCGATGAGTCCCGTGTTGGCAAGCATCATCTCGGTGAATTTGTCCATGCGGGTCGCGGTGGTGGGACCGGCGGGCCCCACGACTTCATCGCGTACCGGATCGACCGGGCCGACGTAGTAGATCACCCGGTTGCGGAAGTCGACGCCCTCCGGGAGGCCTTTGCCGCTTGCATAGAGATCGGCGATGCGTTTGTGAGCCGCATCGCGACCCGTGAGCATCTTGCCGTTGAGGAGTAGTCGATCGCCGGGCTTCCAGGAGGCAACCTCTTGGGGCGTGAGCACATCGAGATTGACGCGACGCGATTCGGCTGAGGGCTTCCAGTCGACTTTGGGCCAGCGCGACAGATCGGGCGGCGCGAGTTTCGAGGGACCCGATCCGTCGAGCGTGAAGTGGACATGCCGTGTGGCAGCGCAGTTCGGGATCATCGCCACCGGCTTCGAGGCCGCGTGGGTCGGATAATCGAGAATCTTCACATCGAGCACGGTGGAGAGTCCCCCGAGACCCTGCGCACCGATACCGAGTGCATTCACTTTGTCGTGCAGCTCGATGCGCAGTTCTTCGATGGGATTGCGAGGACCGCGGACCTTGAGTTCGGCCATGTCGATGGGGTCCATCAAAGATTCTTTGGCGAGCACCATGGCTTTTTCGGCGGAGCCGCCGATACCGATGCCGAGCATGCCCGGTGGGCACCAGCCTGCGCCCATGGTGGGTACGGTTTTGAGCACCCAATCGACGATGGAGTCGCTGGGGTTCAGCATGACGAACTTGGCTTTGTTCTCGGAGCCACCGCCTTTGGCGGATACCGTGATCTCGACGGTGTCGCCCGGCACCATGTCGACGTGTACGACGGCCGGGGTGTTGTCCCGGGTGTTTTTGCGAGTGAACGCCGGGTCGGCGACGATTGAGGCGCGCAGCGTGTTGTCGGGGTCGAGATACGCACGGCGCACACCTTCGTTGATCATCTCGGTGAGCGTGAGGGTGGCATCCCACCGAACGTTCATGCCGACCTTCACGAAGGCGACCACGATGCCCGTGTCTTGGCAGATCGGGCGATGGCCTTCGGCGCACATGCGCGAGTTGGTGAGGATCTGCGCGATGGCATCGCGAGCCGCCGGCGACTCTTCGAGCTCGTACGCGCGCCCGAGCGATTCGATGTAATCCATCGGGTGGTAGTAAGAGATGTACTGCAGAGCATCGGCGACGCTTGCGATGACATCCTGCTGTTTGATGATCGTCATGATTTCACCCGTCGGATTGAGCCGACATTTTAACTCCCTGATAGCCTCCGCAGGGCAGCGACCAGCGAGCGTTCGAATCGAGCGCGGCAGCCGTCAATGCGCCGCCCCACACGCAGCCGGTATCGAGCGCGAGCAGGTCGGGCCGGTCGACGAGCCCGAGTGTAGACCAATGCCCCATGATCACTCGGGCGTTCGACGTTCGGCGGTCGGGCGCTGCGAACCAAGGTACCCAGCCATTCTCCTGGGATCCGGGAGCGCCTTTCATCTTGAGATCGATGCGGCCATCGGCACGGCAATACCGCAACCGAGTCAGTACATTGATGATGAACCGCAGTCGATCGGAACCCTCGAGGGTAGGGGACCAGCAATCGGGACGATTGCCGTACATGGACTCGAAAAGTTTGACAGGGTCGGTACGTAGTGCCTGCTCGACTTCCGACGCGAGCGCCATGACCTCATCGACGCTCCATTGAGGCACGATGCCGGCGTGCACCATGAGATCGGAGCCGTCTCGCACCGCGAGTGGTCGTGTGACGAGCCACTCGAGTAGCGTCTCGCGATCTGTCGCGTTCAGGATGTCATCGAGGGTGTCGTCGTCGCGCAGTTTTCGGCTTCCACCCAAAGCGACGGCGAGCAGATGAAGATCGTGGTTGCCGAGAACGACGCGAGCGTTGTCGCCGAGCGAGCGAACGAAGCGCAAGGTGCCGAGGGAGTCGGGTCCCCGATTCACGAGATCGCCGACGAACCAGACTTCATCGCGATCGCTTCGAAAATCGGCCTGCGTCAGCAACTGGCGCAGTTCGGGCAGACAGCCCTGCACATCACCGACGGCGATTCTCGCCATCGTCAGTGAACCACTCCCGGCATGGCGAGGCGAAAAGCCGGGATGGGCGCGTCGAACTCGAGACCGTCGTCGCCGCGCATCTGATAACTGCCATGCATGGTGCCGACGGGCGTTTCGATGACGGCACCGCTCGAGTAACGAAATCCTTGGCCCGGCTCGAGATGCGGCTGTTCGCCGACGACGCCTTCGCCACGGACTTCCTGGACTTTGCCGTTGCTGTCGGTGATGACCCAATGACGCGTCATCAACTTCAACGGTATGCGACCTTCGTTCCGCATCGTCACCGTGTAGGCGAACACGTATCGTTCGCTATCCGGGTCGGATTGTCCCTCGAGGTAGGCGGTTTCGATTTTGATGTCGAGATGATGGTCGGCACGCATGATGTCGCTCACGCTAGCGGCTCGGGTACCGCTCTGGCAAGTCGTCCGAACTCTTCCGGTGACAAAGTCTCGGGTCTCGCACCCGGATCGATCTCGCAAGCGGCGATGACATCGGCCTCGAGCAACGAGCGCAGGGCGTTTCGCAGGGTCTTGCGACGCTGCGAGAACGCTGCAGACACCACGCGAGCGTAGCGGGCATCGACGGGGAAGGCGGGCGTTTCGCGCACGGTCAAACGTGCGACGGCGGACCATACCTGCGGCGCCGGGCGGAACGCCCCCGGACCCACGTCAAAGAGGTGTTCTGCGGTCACCCAAGGCGCGAGCATCACGGTGAGTCGGCCGTAGTCGCCGTTTCCCGGTCCCGCGCAGATACGTTCGATGACTTCTCTTTGGAGCATCACATGCAGATCGACGATGGATGCGCGGTGATCGAGCAAATGAAACAGCAGGGGAGTCGAGACGTTGTACGGCAAGTTGCCGATCACGCGGAGCTTGCGACCTCGTGCGTGGGCGAGCGTCGCGAAATCGAACTTGAGCGCATCACACACGTGGAGCGTCAGACCGCGAGAGCCGAATCTCTGCTGCAACTCCGCAGCGAGATCACGGTCGATTTCGATGGCGTCGAGCCCCTCGCAAAGTTCGAGGAGCGGTTCGGTCAGCGCACCGTGACCGGGGCCGATTTCGACCAACGACTCGCCGGGTTGCGGATCGATGGTCTCGATGATCTGCGCGATCACGCCTGGATCATGCAGGAAGTTTTGACCGAAGCGTTTGCGGGCGAAGACCACCTTGAGCTCAGTTCGCGCGTCGTCGATGGACCAGATCGACGGCGAGCTCGACGGCGGCGCGCAGACTGCCGACATCGGCGCGCCCCGTGCCGGCGAGCGGTAGCGCGGTGCCGTGGTCCACGGACGTTCGAATCACCGGCAGGCCGAGGGTCACGTTGACGGCATGGCCGAAGCCGGCGTGTTTGAGCACCGGTAGCCCTTGGTCATGAAACATGGCGAGGAATGCGTCGGCCTTCGCCATCTCGCGAGGCACGAAGGCCGTGTCGGCCGGCAGTGGACCGAATGCCTCGATGCCCTCACTGCGTGCCGCTTCGATGGCGGGACTGATATGTCGGATTTCCTCGTCGCCGAGCAGTCCCGCCTCACCCGCATGGGGATTGAGTCCACACACGGCGATGCGCGGATTTTTGATGCCGAACGCATGCTTCAGGTCGGCGTGCATGATGCGCAAGATTTGGAGGATGAGCGACTGAGTGATCGCGTCGGGCACACGTCGCAACGGCAAATGAGTCGTCGCAAGTGCGACCCGCAGATTTCCGGCCACCAACATCATCACCGGCTTGGGTGTGCCGCAGCGCTCGGCGAGATACTCCGTATGGCCGGAGAAGGGCACGCCCGAAGCGGCGATCACGCTTTTCTGGACGGGCGCCGTGACCATGGCGTCGTATCGACCGTTCTTCACACCCTCGAGCGCGTCGTCGAGCAGGCCGACCACGTAGGCAGCGTTACGAGCATCGAGCGTACCGGCGATGGACGGCGCCGAAAGCGGACGATGCACGACGGTCAATCGATCGAGATTCGTGCCCGCAGGGGCGCGTGCTTCGAGCAAAGATTGATCGACGAGGCAGTGCAGGTCGCAGGGCAGCAGCTCTGCGCTCGTCAACTGTGCGCAGAGTTCGGGGCCGATGCCTGCCGGCTCACCCGAGGTGATGATGATCCGTGGGCGTTCAGCTCTTGATGTCGACATACGCCTCGTCGCGCAGCCGACGCAGCCAGAGCTCGGTTTCTTCGTCAGCCTTGCTCTCTCGCAGCTGCATGAACGCGCGCTGGCGCCGAAGTTCTTCGGTGTTGTCGAACTGCCGACGGCCGAGCAATTGCACGATATGCCAGCCGAATTGGGTACGGAAAGGCTCGCTGATTTCGTTCGGCTCGAGTCGGCGCAGGGCGGCGTCGAACTCGGGAACGAAACTTCCCGGCGCGGTCCAGCCGAGATCGCCGCCATCGGCAGCTGAACCAGGATCCTCGGAAAGGGTTTTGGCGAGTACCGAGAAGTCTTCGCCCTTGAGGATGCGTTCGCGGACATCGATCAGTCGCTGGCGCACCGTGGCGTCATCCTGAATCTCGGTGGGCTTCAGAAGGATGTGACGAGCGTTGGTTTGCTCGATGACGACCTGTTGATCGGCCCCGCGAATTTCATTGAGTCGAACGATGTGATAGCCCGAAGGTGTGCGCAGCGGTTCGCTGACCTCGCCGGGTTTGAGGCCGACCACGAGATCGGCGAGGATCGTCGGAATTTCCGGGCCGCGTCGCCAGCCGAGTGATCCGCCCTCGAGCGCGGTCTGACTGTTCGAGTAGGCGACGGCGAGCTTCGCAAAATCTTCCCCACTCTTGGCCCGATCGAAGACCTCCTGCGCACGCTGCGAGGCTTGATCGAGTTGGGAGGGGCTCGCTTCCTGAGGCACCGCGATCAGGATGTGCGAGAGGTTGTATTCGTTGAGCTCGGACGGACGCGACTTCTGCTTGTCGAGAAACTGCTCGAGTTCGCGCGGCGAAATATTGATGCGCTGAATGACGTCGCGCTGCTGGAGCACTTGTAGCGTCATTTCGCGCCGCACGCTCTCGCGATAGGTGGCGTAGTCGATGCCCTGCTGCACGAGTGCGGCCGGCAATTGAGCGAGGGAGATGCCGTTGCGCTGGGCAACATCGGCGAGGGCTTGATTGAGCGACTCGTCGCCGATACGGATGCCGGCGCGCTGGGCACGCTGCATCTGGATTTCCTGGAGCACGAGTCGATCGAGCACCTGCTGTCTCAACATTGCAGCCGGCGGCATTTCGAGGCCTTGGGCCTGCAGTCGACCGGTGATCACCTGCACCTGTTCCTCGAGCTCGCTTGCGAGCACGATCCCGTCGTTCACGACCGCTGCGACTCGGTCGAGCATCACGCCCTTGTCGGAGATCGATCGCTGCGCCAGAGCGGGCGTGACCGCCAGCCACATCGCAAGGGCGAGAGCCGAGAAACGAGACAGTCGAGTTCGCAGTACAGGCGTCATGGGTAGTTCCGAAAATCCAGAAAACTCAGCGGCTTAGGCCGACGGGCGAGTATCCCCGAATTGCCTCCTCGAGGAAAGCGTCGGCCGAACCTCCGACACTCGCGAGACCGTTGAGTTCCAGTTGGAGGTAAATCCCCGTATCGCGCTCGCCGGTGCGGCTCGAGACGAAGCGCCGGCCCACCAGTCGTAACCGCCAGCAGCAGGACTTGTATTCGAGTCCGGCGAAGCGATCGAGCGTGCTGCGGTCCTTGAGGTCGTACACAAATCGTCCGTAGGCGTTCCAGCGTGAGCCTAGGGGCCACGCTCCCGACACCTCTCCTTGCTCGAGCCGATCGCGCTGAAACCGATAGGCGAGATTGACGGCTCGATCGACATCGGGTCGATACTGCAGACGCATGTGACTGCGTTGCTGGCGGCTCTTGGTGCTGTCCCACTGCATGCCGAGATCGACGTTCCAGTTCTGCCAAGCCGAGATCCCGAGTTGCGCCACGAGATCGGAGCGCGATTCGCTGATCGCCGCTTCACCGGGGAGTCGCACGCGAGATCGTTCGAAGCGGTAGGTTTGCCCGATCGTGGCCGAGAGCAAGGGACGTCCCGACTGTCGATCGAAGATGCGCGAGGTCACGCCGAGGCTCGCATGGTTGGCATCGGCGATGCGATCGGGACCGACGTAGCGCGAGGTTCTGAAGAGCTGAACGAAATCGAGATCGGGCAGTGCCGTGTCGAAGATCGGCAATTGATTTTGGTCGCGATAGGGCGTCCAAAGATATAGTAGTCGCGGCTCGAGGGTCATTCGGGTGCGAGCGCCCTCGACCGAGTCTCGTTCGAGTCGAAGTCCTGCATCGAGGGCTGCATAGGGCAGTGATCGTGAGGGTTGGTCGTCGGTTGCGGCATCGGGCTCCTCGAGGTCGTAATGCGTATAACGCCAGCCCGCACTCGGTCGGACGTAGTACGCGGGCGATCCGAGGTCGAGCCCGACCCAGGGTGCGAGATCGGCGCGCCAGCCTTGAACGCCCACCTCGCGATCGAAATTGACGAGCTCGCTGTCGAACCCGTATCGCATCGCAAGTGGGCCTGAGGTGATCCAATCACCGCTCGCTTGCACGCGCGGCAGACGCGCATAAGGCCTGTCGATGGACGCGAGCGCTCGATCGATCGTCTGGAATTGTTCTGCCTCTGCGCGCAAATGCCAACGCTCGTCACGATAACTGAGACGCGCATTGCGGCGGAGGAAGGCGGTGCTCGTGCCTTCCGTACCCGAGGCGAAATCTTCGAAGTATTCCGCATCGCTCACGCTTTGCGCATCGATGTCGAATCGCCAACCTGCGGGGAGCTCGCTTCGATGACGCATCCTAAGCCAGCTGCGGTTGATATTGCGTATGCCGTCGGACTGCAGCGCATTCAGACGCAGATCGCCGCGATGGTGCCGGGTGAGGTATCGAAAGTTCGCGCCCAGATCGACGCCACGTTGGCCGTAAACCGTGGGCTCGAGCGTCAGGTCGTAGTTCGGCGCGAGATTGAGGTAGTAAGGCAATTTGACCTCGGTACCGCCCCGCGAGCTGTAGCCGACGTTCGGGAAGAGGAAACCGCTTTTTCTTTGGTCGCCGAGCGGAAAGGAAAAGTAGGGCAGGTAAAGAATGGGCACGCCCTTGAACTCGACAGCGGCGTTGCGCCCCGTACCATTGCGAGCGCGAGTGTCGAGTTCGATTTCTCGAGCACGAATTCGCCAATCGGGCGAACTCTCGGGGCAGGTGGTGAACCACACCTTTGACAGCGTCACCTTGCCATCCACGCCGAGCTCCAGTGAGTCTGCAGCACCGCGAGCGGGTTCCTCGGGCATCTCGAAACGCGTGTCGGCGAAGGCGGCGCCGCCCGCCGGGTCGTATCGACCGGAGCGCCCTTCGATTTGCAGCACGGAGTCGCCGTAACGCAGGAGTCCATTCATCGTGAACTCGCGACTCTTTGCATCGTAGACGACTTCGTCGGCGCTGAGCGTGCGATCGCCCTGACGAATCGAGACTCGTCCGCTCAACGCGGCGTCGCCGGCGACGCCGAGTGTGGCGGCATCGCTCGAGACTTCCACGTCCTCGTTGGGCGAGTCGAGCGGCGCCGGAGCAGACGGAGCGGCGCCGGCTTCGGGCAGCGCGACCCCCCGTGCGAGGGCTTCGCGGACCGCGGAAGGGGCGGGGCAACGCATCGGCGGAGTCGAAGTGTCGTTTTGAGCGGCTGGCGCTTCGGCGTTTGCAGCCCCGAGATCGAGGGGGATGACAAGGCTGCCGGCGAGCGAGACCCCGCAGACGATTAAAGGGACGATGCGACGCGGCGGGGCCATGGCTGCGGACATTATAATGGTAGGCCTTCCTTAGCCGTGGATTTCAAAGCTCTTGTCGGACGCCCGTTTCGAACTTTTGTCGCGCTGGGTCACACAGGACCTCGGCCTCGGGGTCACGCACATCGACGTTGCCTCGGCAGATGCGAGTTTTCGCCGGTATTTCCGCGCTTGGCTGCCCGATGGCGGCAGTCGCGTGGTGATGGATGCGCCGCCCGCCCAGGAAGACATCGGACCTTACCTCAAGGTGGCGAGCTTGTTGCGCGCCGCCGGCGTGCACGTGCCCGCGATCCACGCGGTCGATCACGAGCGCGGATTCGTCTTGTTGGAAGACCTGGGTTCGACCCCATTTTTGCCCGAGCTACGCAAGCCCGACCGCGCGCCGGTGTTGTATTCGGCGGCGCTCGATACCCTCGCGCGTATCCAGATCGATGCCCTCGATGCAGCTCGCGAACTTGCGCCCTACGATGCCGCGGCCTTGCGCCGAGAGCTCGATCTCATGCCGGAGTGGTTCTGCAGTCGGCATCTGCAGATTTCACTCGAGCCTGCCGAACGCGAGCTAATCGAGCGAACTTTTCTTTGGCTCATCGATCAGACGCTGTTGCAGCCTGTCGTCTTCGTGCATCGCGATTTCCACTCGCGCAACCTGATGGTGTTGCCGAAAGATGAGACGGGAGTCATCGATTTCCAGGACGCACTGGCGGGGCCTGTCGGATACGATCTCGTTTCGCTACTCAAAGATTGTTACATCGCTTGGCCACGTGCCGAGGTCGAGCGACTGGTGCTCTCTCACCGACAGCGATTGCTCGCGCGCGGCGCCGCTTCGCTCGCCGGTTCGAGCGATCGCGAGTTCCTGCGTGGGTTCGATCTGATCGGAGTTCAGCGCCACATCAAGATTCTCGGTATCTTCGCGCGCCTCTGGTGGCGTGACGGCAAGGTGGGTTATCTCGATGACCTGCCCCTGACGCTCGACTATGTGCGCGATGCGGCTGCGCGTCATGTCGAGCTGCGCGAGTTTGGTTTGTGGCTCGAGCGACGCATCGTGCCGCTTCTCCCCATGGCCAACGCCCGCGCGCGCGAGGTCAAGTCCTGATGAGAGCCATGATTCTTGCAGCCGGTCGCGGCGAGCGCATGCGGCCGCTGACGGACGTCTCTCCGAAACCCTTGCTCGAAGTCGGTGGTCGGTCGCTCCTCGAGTGGCACCTGGCGGCGCTCGCGCGTGCCGGGATTCGCGACATCGTCATCAACCATGCTTGGCTCGGCGAGCGCATCGTCGAGACGCTGGGCGACGGCCGTCGTCATGGGGTTCGAATTCGATACAGCGCCGAGCCCGAGGGCGCGCTCGAGACGGCGGGTGGCATCATCCAGGCGCTGCCCATGTTGGGGTCGGACCCTTTCCTCGTGGTCAACGGCGACATCTGGACCGACTTCGATTTCTCGCGGCTTCCCGTACTCGATGAGCAGGCGCTCGGCTCGCTGGTGGTGGTACCGAACCCGCCGCAGCATCCGAGGGGGGACTTCGCCTTGCTCGCGCGCGACGCGGGTGGCTTCGACATTCTTGCGGATCCGCAGCGACTGGAGGCCGCCGATGCCCCTCTGCGGCATACCTTTTCGGGTATCGCGGTCTATCGTCCGGAATTCTTTGCAGGTTTGACCCCCGGCCGCAGACCTTTGCTGCCGCTGCTGCGCGCTGTGGCGGCGGAAGGTCGTCTCCGCGGACGGCTATACCAAGGGCTCTGGTTCGACATCGGCACGCCTGAGCGTCTTCGCGAGCTGGATGAACGCCTGGCGAGCGGCGCGACCGGCTAAGCCTCGCGTACACTGGCAACCATGAGCAAGGACCGCCCAAACGACACCGTCGAGATCGCCGTGCCGGTGCCGACCGTACGCAGCGGCGAGAAATATCGAACGCCCCAAGGGTTCTCGGCGATTCGCGATGGCATCAAGGCCACCGCAGCCGCGCCCGCGCGCGTGCCGGGTGGCAAACCGCGTTGGCTGAAGGCACCGCTCGCGAGCGGTGAAAATTACGACTTCGTTCGCCGAACGGTACGCGAGCATCGTCTGGCGACGGTGTGCGAGGAGGCGAAGTGCCCCAACATCGGCGAATGCTGGAACGCCGGAACGGCCACCATCATGCTCATGGGCGAGGTGTGCACACGCGCGTGCCGATTCTGCGCCGTCGACACCGGTAACCCCCGCGGCTGGCTCGACCCGGAGGAGCCGCGCAACACGGCTCGCACCGTGGCCCTCATGAAGCTGCGCTATGTCGTGCTCACTTCAGTCAATCGCGACGATCTGCCCGATGGCGGTGCGGCGCATTTCGCGGCCGCCGTCCTCGCAATCAAAGAAATCTCGCCGCAAACGGCCGTCGAAGCCCTGACTCCCGATTTTCAGGGGGTGATGGCCGATGTCGAGACCGTGGTCGATTCGGGGCTCGAGGTCTTCGCGCAGAATGTCGAGACCGTGAAGCGCCTCACCCATCCGGTTCGTGATCCGCGCGCCGGTTACGAACAAACCCTGCGCGTGCTCGCGCACGCCAAGCGTCATCGCCCCGATGTGCTCACCAAGACGAGTCTCATGCTGGGGCTTGGCGAGACCGATGAGGAAATCATCGAGACCCTCGACGATCTGCGTGCCCACGACGTCGATCTCGTGACGCTCGGCCAATACCTGCAGCCGACGGCGAACCATTTGCCGGTCGCACGATTCATCACGCCGGAGCAGTTCGACCAGTATCGCGAGTGGGCTCTCGCGCGTGGGTTCCGCGAATGCGTTTCGGGGCCGCTCGTGCGCTCGAGCTATCGTGCCGAGCAGGCACTCGCCGGCAACAACGCCGGACTCGACAATGCCGCTCTCGCCGTCAACGCCGCCTCTCGTCCGTAAGCTCGGACGAGTCGCGTACCTGCCGACCTGGCAGGCGATGCAACGATTCACTGACGAGCGCGGTCCCGACACGCCCGATGAAATTTGGGCACTCGAACACGAGCCGGTCTTCACGCTCGGCATGAACGGCGATCCTGCGCATGTGCTCGCGGCAGGGGATATCCCCGTCGTCCAAGTCGATCGCGGCGGCCAGGTGACGTATCACGGCCCGGGGCAGGTGGTCGTTTATCCCCTCATCGACTTGCGTCGGGCAGCGCTTGGCGTGCGCGACCTCGTGACCGCACTCGAGCAGTCGGTCATCGAATGTGTGTGGAAGTACGGTGTTTCGGCCACTACGCGGCCAAAAGCGCCGGGCGTCTACGTCGATGGCGCCAAATTGGCGAGTGTCGGTATCCGGGTAAGGCGCGGTGCGAGTTATCATGGAATCGCGTTGAACGTCGACATGAACTTGGAGCCGTTCCAACGCATCAACCCCTGCGGCTATGAGGGGCTCGCGATGACCCAGCTTTCGGCGCTCGGTGCACCGACAGAGCTGGAGCGTGTAGCCGCAGACTTGATCGACGTGCTGCAACGCCTGTTGTCGAGGACTGCCCCATGACACCTCCCAAGCCGGTTCCCTCAAAGAAAGAGATCGACATCGTTCGTCGTCTGCTCGCCTATATCGGCGAAGACCCCGATCGTGAAGGCCTGCTCGAGACGCCCGCGAGGTTCCTGAAGGCCTGGGAGGAATACACCCGCGGTTACCGCGAGCGTCCGGAGGATATCCTCAAGTCTTTCGAGGATGGGGCGCAGAGCGTCGATGAGATGGTCATCGTGCGCGATATCCCGGTGTACTCGCTCTGCGAACACCACCTTGCGCCGTTTTTCGGCAAGGCCTACGTCGGGTACGTTCCGGACAAGCGAATCCTCGGACTTTCAAAGATTTCCCGACTCGTGGAGATTTTCGGGCGCCGATTGCAGGTTCAGGAACGTCTGACCAACCAGATCGCCGATGCGCTCGATACCCACCTGCAGCCACTCGGCGTGGCGGTGGTGATCGAGTGTCGCCATATGTGCATGGAGTCTCGCGGTGTACGCCATACGGGCACGGCGACGGTAACATCCGCCTTGCGCGGGTCGATCAAGACCAATGCCGATACGCGCCGCGAGTTCTTGTCGTTGATCGGGCGCTGAGCGCTCTCAGATCACCATCAAAACGCCTTCGGTGGCGACCAATGCGCCGACGAGGGCGGTCACCTGCTCGCGACTCTGCGCGACGATCACGTAAGTGATCGAGGTGAAGTTTCCGGCGCCGCTCGCTCTTTCGCTGATGCGTTCGGGTGCCAGATCCGGTGCATGTTGCAGCACGACGGCGTCGATGCGCGTGCGCAAACTTCGCTCGCTGCGCCCCACGACCTTGATCGGATAGTCGGTCGGAAAGACGAGCGGGCTCGCGACGGGTTCGTCGCTTGGGCCGTTGCGCTTTCCGTCATCGGCTTGACCGGACATCTGCGCCCTCGACTACCAGGATTGTCCGGCGAGTTCGCGTTGCAGCGTGCCGAAGCCTTCCCACATGCGCGTCCAGAGGGGCCCGGGTTTGCCGGAGCCGACGGGTTGGTCGTCGATGCGGGTCACGGCCGATACGTTGCGGGTCGCCGAGGCGATCCAGACTTCGTCTGCATTTCGCATTTCGGATTCTTTGATCGATCGGGTCTCGCAAGGGATGCCGAGACGATGAGCAAGCTCTTCGACCACACTGCGCGTGGTGCCTGGCAGGATGGCATTGGAGTTGGGGGGCGTGGCGATGACGCCTTTCGAAATGACGTGGACCGTCGAGGCTGTGGCTTCCATCATCCAGCCATCGCGCAACAGGATGGTCTCGTCGGCGCCGGCGTCACAACCGAGCTGACGTTGCAGCACGTTACCGAGCAAGGCCACAGACTTGATGTCGCAGCGCCCCCACCGGATATCGGGAGCCGTCACGCACGAAAGCCCCCGTGCGAGTTGATCGGCCGAGGGCTTGGGCAGCGGCGCCGCGAAACCGAAGACCGTCGGAGCGATATCGGGCAGCGGAGCGTGCGAGCGACCGGTATCGGCGCCGCGCGAGACCTGGACATACACATACAGGTCGCCGCCGCCGTTTCGCTCCATCAGTCCGCGGACGATGCTGCGCCATCCATCACGATCGTGCGGGTCTTTGATTCGCAGCGCATGACAGCTGCGATTCAGACGATCGAAATGCTCGATGAACCTGAATGGGCGCCCGGCGAAAACCGGCACGACTTCGTAGACGCCATCCCCGAAGAGGAAGCTGCGATCGAGGGGGGAGATGCGCGCTTCACCTATCGGCAACCACGCGCCGTCGAGATAGCAAATCGGAAGAGTGGCGCCCATGGATCACCTGAACCAGAGGGAGACCGTATCGCGGGTTTGCGCCCAAAGACCGCCCTCGGGCACTTCGCGACTGACGACGAGGGGTACACGGCGCACGACCGTGTCACCGTCCGTCACCGTCAATTCACCCACTCGTTGACCCGCCTTGAGCGGCGCGACGAGCGGCTCGTTGAGCGAGGTCGCCACGCGCAACTTGCTCGTGTTGCCGCGAGCCACCGTCACGCCGACATTGGTTTGGGGCGACACTGCGACGGATTGCTCAGCACCCTTGTAGACCCGCGGCTGCAGGACCATCTCGCCGGCTTTGCGCAAGGTGACGGTTTCGTAGAACGCGAAACCGTAGTTGAGCAGCGCGGCGCTCGCCTGTTCGCGAATCTTTGGCGACTGGGTTCCGAACACGGCGGAGATCATTCGAGTGCCGTTGCGCTGGGCGGAGCTCACGAGACAGTAGCCGGCGCTGTCCGTGTGCCCGGTCTTGATGCCGTCGGCGCTCGGATCACGATAGAGCAGGCCGTTTCGATTTCCTTGACGAATGTTGTTCCAGACGAATTCTTTTTGAGAGTACCAGCGGTAGTACTGGGGGAAGTCGCGGATCATCGCGCGTGCGAGGATCGCGATGTCCCGAGCGGTCGTATAGAGCGCGACATCTGGCAGACCCGTGGCGTTCGCAAAACTCGAATTGGTCATGCCAAGCGCCTTGGCCTGCTCGGTCATGACGCGAGCAAAGGTTTCTTCGGAGCCCGCGAGTCGCTCGGCGATGGCGATGGCCGCGTCGTTGCCGGACTGCACGATCATTCCTTGCAGCAAGACTTCCACGGGAACTTTGTCGCCGACCTGCAAAAAGGTGCGCGAGCCTTCGGCGCGCCACGCTCGTTCGCTGATGGTGACCGGGTCCTGCAATTTCAGCCGACCTTCGGCGAGTGCGCGGAACGCGACATAGGCGGTCATCACCTTGGTGATGCTCGCCGGCTCGACTCGGGTGTCTTCGTTTTCTCCGGCCAGACGCCGACCGGTTGCGTGATCGACGAGGATCCACGATTTCGCTTCGATACCCGGCGGAGGCGGAACGGGCAGCACGTTGGCGCTGGCGTATCCGACGAGGCACGACAAAAGGGAGAGGGCGGCAGCGGCGAGGCGAGGCGTGAACGACAAGATTGGGCTCCTGCTAGGTCTGGCGGATGTGTCGGAAGCGCAGATTGTAAACGCGTTAGTCGTGGGCGGGTCGCGCATCGGGGATACCGGCGATCCTCAACCGCTCGATCATGTCCTCGGCTTCGAGGGCCGCGTCGAAAGGGCCCACCTGCACCCGGAAAACCGTGCGCTCGCCAATCTGCGCTTCGCGCACGAGGGTGTTGCGGATGCCTGCGTCGGCGAGCCGCTGTCTCATGGCTTCGGCGTTGGCTCTTGCAGAGAAGGAACCCGTCTGCAGGAATCTCGAGCTGACCCCGACCGCACTCGAAGGAGCGGGACGAGTGTTGTCCGTCGCGGGCGCAGGTCTCGGCGTCGGGGCAGTCGTCGCCGCCGTGAGGGCGGGCGGCGGCGCGGGCGGCGAGTCGTCGCCGGGTTCGATCACCCGCACCTCGACGAGGGCCGTGCCCTTGCGGGTCATGTCGAGCTTGTGCGCGGCGGTATAAGACAGATCGATGATGCGATCACCCACGAAAGGCCCTCGATCATTGATGCGCACGACGATCGAGCGTCCGTTCTCGAGATTGGTGACGCGGGCATACACCGGTATCGGCAGCGTCTTGTGCGCGGCCGTCATGGCGTACATGTCGTAAGGCTCGCCGCTCGAGGTGCGCTCGGCATGAAACCCAGGTCCGTACCACGAGGCGATCCCGCGCTCGACATGCCCCTTGGCGCTGCGTTGTACGCGATAAGTTCGTCCGAAGACCTCGTAGGTTTCAGGATTGCCGTAGCGACTGCGCGGCTCTTTGCGCGGGACGGCATCGGGGATGGCGTCGAGATTTCGGGGGGCGCCTTTCGGAAGGCTTGCGGGTTTGGCGCTCGGCTCCGGGGCTCGTCGGAGGAGGCTGCAGCCCTGGAGCAGCCACGCGCAGAGGGTGAGAAGCAGAACGAGTCTGCGCATCACCGTGGCGAGCCGCTGGCTGCAGCGGCCACTGCGGGTGCCGGCGCCCGCGCGAGTTCGGCGTCGATAGCCATGGCGAGATCATGAACCGCCATGGCGTAGAGGATGCTGCGGTTATAGCGCGTAATCACATGGAAGTTGCGCAGACCGATGCGGATGTTGGGGCGATCGGCGAGCTCAGCCGGGACGAGGATCAGCTTGGTGTCATCGGTGATCGACTCCGGCAGCGTGAAACCGAGACTCCGTGCACCGCCCGCGGTTTGATTGAGATCGAGATTGCGTCGCTCGAGAGTCGGCATCACCGCGGTCAGGGTCTCTGCGCTCGCCGCTGCCTCGAGTAGCACCGGCGCATCGCGCTCCCAACCGTGGACCGAAAAATAGTTCGCGACACTGCCGATGACGTCATCCCACTGCGAGAAAAGGTCGCGACGCGGATCGGCCGCGCCGTCGAGCGACCCGTTGACCGCGAATCGTCGATAGCTCGAGGGCATGAACTGCGGTGCGCCCATCGCGCCTGCGTAAGAGCCGAGGGTCGCCGTGGGATCGAGCGATTCTTCGCGTACGAGCAGCAGAAACTGTTCGAGCTCCGAGCGGAAAAAGCGCCCTCGCGGGGGGTAATCGAAACCCAAGGTCATGAGCGCATCGAGCACCCGCCACGAACCCTTGTTACGCCCGTAGTTGGTTTCGATGCCGATGATGGCTGCGATATACGCAGGCGATACGCCGGTCTTCGTGTGCGCCGCATCGAGCCGTTCTCGGTGCTCTCTCGAAAACTCGACGCCGCGGGCGACGCGCTCGGGCGTCACGAGGCGATTGCTGTACTCCCACCACCGCAGCACGGTTTCGGCAGGTCGCGTGATCGCCGCGATGATGCGTGGCTGAAACATCCCCTGAGACAGGAGGGTCCGGATCTCGTTTTCCGGAATACCGTGTTTTGTCGAGGTCTCGGCGATGAACGCGCGGATGTCTTCTCGCTCGAGATCGAAGGGGGTCGGTTCGGCAGGTGGCGTAGGAGCAGTCGGAATCGTTGTGTTCGATGCGGTTGTCGTGCCGGCTCCACCCGCCGGGTTCGTCGACCGGGTGTCGCCAGCGCTAGCCCCTGCAGCAGTGGCTGTCGATCCTGACGGATCTTGGGTCGCCGCATTTTTTTTGAGCGGCGCGACGCAGGCAGTGAGCGCGACGAGCGTGACGAGTGCGGGCAGGAACGAACGGGTGCGAGGAGCGCCTTGGGCGTGTTTCATCAGGCTGCAAGTTTTCGGTTGGCGTACAACGACATGAGCATACCGAAGCCTGCCAACAGGGTCACCATCGACGTACCGCCGTAGCTGACGAGAGGCAACGGCACACCGACGACTGGCAGCAATCCGCTCACCATGCCGGCATTGATGAACACGTAGACAAAGAAAGTCGCTGCCAGGCTGCCGGAGAGCAGACGCGCGAAGGTGTCACGCATTTGCGAGGCGAGGAAGATCGCTCTCAACACCACGAACACGTACAGCCCGATCAGCACGAGCGCGCCGACGAGACCGAGTTCTTCGCCGACCACGGCGAACACGAAGTCGGTGGTGCGTTCGGGCAGGAACTCGAGCTGACCCTGCGAACCCTGCAAATAGCCCTTGCCGAAAATTCCACCTGAGCCGATGGCGATGATGGATTGGATGATGTGGTACCCCGAGCCGAGCGGATCGGTCTGCGGATCGAGAAAAGTGAGTACGCGTTGTCGCTGGTAGTCGTGAAGGAAAGACCAGCCGACGGCGGCGGCCGCCACGCTGCCGAGCCCGAGCATCACGATGTACCGGATCTGCAAGCCCGCGAGCAGGACCACGATGAGTCCGCCCATCAGGATCAGCAACCCCGTCCCGAGATCGGGCTGCACGATCGTGAGTGCGGTCGGAACGAGGATCACGCCGGCGAGCAAGGCGAGCGTGCGCGGATCGGGGGGCAGCGGCCGCTCGCGCAGGATCCAGGCGCAGGTCATGGGAACGGCGAGCTTCATGAGTTCGGAGGGTTGAAATCGAATGAAGCCGAGGTCGAGCCAGCGTTGTGCGCCCTTGCCGACATAACCGATCGCATCGACGACGATGAGTAGTACGAGACCCGTCACGTAGAGCCATGGCGTGAGTCGACGTAAAAAGCCCGGGCGAAGTTGCGCCAGTACGAGCATCAGTGCAGCGCCGAGCGCGAGACGAGTGCTGCCGCGCAACACCGATTCCCAATCACCCCCCGACGTACTGTAAAGAATGAACTGACCGTAGAGGGCGATGGCCGCGAGCCCCGCGAGCAAGGGACCATCGAGGCGCAGACTGCCGAGCAGCTGCGCGGTACGCGTCAGCGTTCTTCGAGTCGTGCTGTCGACATCTTCGCGCAGCATCATTCCTCCGAAAGATCGCCACTCGATGCGAGACCTGCGGGCTTCTCGTCGCGTGCGGCAGGAAACTTGCGCAGCAAATAAGCATCCATGATCGTTCGTGCGATGGGCGCTGCCGTGCCGCTGCCGCTACGACCGTTTTCGACGATGACCGCGATGGCAATTTTTGGCGCCTCCGCGGGAGCGAAGGCGACGAACCACGCATGATCACGCAAACGCTCGGAAATCGCCGCCTCGTTGTAGCGCTGATTTTGAGCGACCGTGAATACTTGGGCCGTACCGGTTTTGCCCGCAATCGTGTACGGCGCGCCGGCCGCCGCGCGTGAGGCCGTACCGCCTTGCATGACAGCGAGCATGCCGTCGACGACGCGGCCCCAATCCTCGAGCTTGCCCGCGTTCGGTCGCGGCAGCGGCTTCGGCGTGAGCTCGGTCACCTTTTGTGTTTCGGGGTCCCGCAACGCGCGTACGAGTCGCGGCTGAAAATTTTGACCGCGAGTCGCAAGGATGGCCGTCATGTGGGCGAGCTGGATCGGCGTGCTCGTCATGTACCCCTGTCCGATACTGAAGATCACGGTCTCGCCGGGGAACCACACCTGATCGCTGCGCTTGCGAAAGGCCTGTTTTTTCCACTCCGGTGAGGGAAGGATGCCGGCCTTCTCGCCACCGATATCGATGCCGGTCTGCTCGCCGAGCCCGAATTCGGCGAGGAAGTCGTGGAGGCGACGCACACCGAGTCGAGTCGACATGTCATAGAAATACGTGTCGCAGGACTGGGCGATCGCGGTTCGAAGATCGGTGGGTCCATGCCCCTTCGGTTTCCAGTCACGGAAGCGGTGACTGCTGCCCGGCAAAGAAAAATAGCCCATGCAGTAGTGGGATTCGAGGGGCTCGGTGACACCGTAGGTGAGGCCTGCGAGTGCGACGACGGGCTTGATCGTCGAGCCCGGTGGATAGGTGCCCCTCAACGCACGATTGAAGAGCGGACGATCGGGGTTTTCATTGAGCGCTCGAAACTCTGCACGCGTGAGTCCGCGCGCGAACATGTTCGGATCGAATCCCGGTCGACTGACGAGCGCCAACACGTCGCCGTTGTTGGGATCGAGCGCGACGATGGCGGCTCTCTGGTCGCGTACCAGATCTTCGGCGACACGCTGGACCTCGAGGTCCAGCGTCAGCAGCAAATCGTTGCCGGGATCGCCGGGAATGGTGTCGCGCATGGCTTCGAGGCCGCCGGCCTTGTCGACCGATCGACCCCGAGCGTTCACCATAATTTCCCGTCGACCGTTTCGACCGCGCAGCAGGTCTTCGAATGCCGCTTCGACACCGACCTTGCCGATGGTGGAGCTGCCCGCGTACTGCTCGCGATCGATTCGCTCGAGATCACTCGCCGAAATCGAACCGACATAGCCGAGCGCATGCACCGCCGTTTCGCCGTGCGGATAACTGCGCGCGAGTCGAGTGCGGATATCGACGCCCGGGAAGTCGTGTCGGTTGACCGCGAAGCGCGCCATGTCGTCGTCGTTCAGGAAAAGACGGATCGGCACGCTGTCGAAGGGTCGGCGTGACCGGATGGTGCGACGGACGTCATCGAGATCGTCTTTTTGGATGAGTCCGATTTCGACGAGCCCCTGAAGCGTCGTCTCGAGGTTCGGGACTTCCTCCGGGACGAGTTCGAGCTGATACGCAGGTTTGTTCTCCGCGAGGATCGCACCCTTGCGGTCGTAGATGATGCCGCGCGGCGCAGGTTGCGGCTCGATCCGCACACGATTGCCCTGGGCGAGATCGGTGAACTCGTCGTATTTCACCACCTGCAACCAGATCAATCGTCCGAAGAGCACCACGGCGAGGGCGCTCACGATGATCGAGGCGGCGAGAGCGCGCTGCTCAAAAATGCGTTGCTCGCGCCAGAAATCTTTGATTCGTCCGCGTGTGCTCATGACCGACTGCGTCTCGTGGCGACCCGTCAGCGACGAGCGCGATTTTCGCTCGCCTGCCAGCCGGAGGTCAGCGGCCAAAGCAGCGCGCCGGTGATGACCGGCAACCAGCGAGTCCAGCCGCCCGTCGCGTTACCCGTCCAGCCGTCGATCGCCCAGGTGATCGCCTCGAATGCGAACAACAGCGCGGCGGCAAACAAGGTCTGTTCGAACATCGGCTTGTTTCTGACGATGAGATGTTGTCGGATCGCGACGTATGCGACAAACGCGAGCGCGAGTGCGTGTTGACCAAAGATCACGCCGCGATAGACATCGAGTGCGAGACCCACGAGAAACGCGAGACCGATACCGCCGATGCGCGGCGCGATCAGCGACCAGAAGATCACGACGATCACTGCGAAGGGCGGGCGCACCACGGCGAGCCCCCATGGCAGCGGCACCACTTGCAGCACGAAGGCTGCGAGAGTCGAGAAAATCAGTCGACTGCGAACCGTTGCGCCGATCATCGGGGCGTCTCGGAGGCTTGTGCCGCCTCGGCTGGTGCCGACGGATGAGCCGTATCGAACCAGATGAAGGCGACGAGGCGATCGCGATCGAGTGCAGCGGTCATTTTCGCTTCGACTTGCGCAAGCGGCGATGCGCCGTCACGCCGAACTTGGCTCACGGTCGCCACGGGATAGCCGGCCGGAAATACGCCACCCAGACCCGAGGTGACGAGCAGATCGCCCTCGCGGATATCCGTTTGGAGTGGCAGCAGCGGGAGCGCGAGCCTGCCCTCGCGCCCCGTACCGAGGGCGAGCGTTCGCTGACCCGTACGCGCGATCTGCACGGGCACGGCGTGCTCGGGATCCGAGAGCAGGATGATCTCGGTACTCCAGGGTCCAACGCGCAGCGCCTGACCCGCGAGTCCGCCGCCTGCGATGACGGTTTGTCCCTTCGCGACCTGATGCACGGCGCCGCGATCGACGGTGTAACGCTGACGCGCGCGGCTGTTGTCGGTGGCGATGATGCGCGCACTCAACCACTTTTGAGCCACGTCGGCGGCGGAGGTCTGCAGATTGCGCAGTTCGCGATTCTCGAGTTCGAGATCGGCGCGACGCATCGCGAGCAACTCAAGCTCCCGGATGCGCTCGCGCAGCTTGCCGTTTTCCGTTTGCAACGCGGCACGCTCCGCGAAGTTGTCACGCGTCCACTCCCAAGCCTTGGCGGGCGACTCGAGTGCGATGCGGAGCGGGTAGGCAGCGGCAGAGAGTCCGAAGCGCACGGTGTCGAGCCAGCCGCCGCGCTGGTCCAGCCACATGATGGCGAGCGCGAGGACTGCGTAGGAGAAGAAGCGCAGCCCCGCCGGGGTGCCGCGTTGAATGATGTTCCGGCTGGTGGCCGCGTTACTCAAGCCCGAAGTTGCCGGGGCCGAGCTCGTCCATCAGTTCGAGGATGCGACCGCCACCCCGTGCAACACAGGTGAGCGGGTCTTCGGCGATGACGACCGGAACGCCGGTTTCCTCGGTGATGAGTTTGTCGATATCGCGAAGCAGCGCGCCACCACCAGTGACGACGATACCGCGCTCGGCGACGTCGGAGCCCAGCTCCGGAGGTGTTTGCTCGAGCGCTTGTTTGACCGCGCCGACGATGCCCTGCAACGGTTCTTGCAGTGCTTCGAGAATTTCGTTGCTGTTGAGCGTGAAGCTGCGCGGCACGCCTTCGGAGAGGTTGCGACCTTTGACCGAGATCTCGCGAACGGTTTGACCCGGATAGGCCGAACCGATTTCGATCTTGATGCGCTCGGCCGTCGTTTCGCCGATGAGGATGCCGTAGTTGCGACGCACGTAGTTGACGATCGCTTCGTCGAAGCGATCACCGCCGATGCGCGCCGATTGTGCGTAGACGATTCCGTTGAGCGAGATGACGGCGACTTCCGACGTGCCACCACCGATGTCGAGCACCATCGAGCCGCGCGCTTCTTGGACGGGCAAGCCGGCACCGACGGCAGCAGCCATCGGTTCGCTCACGATGGCGACTGTGCGTGCACCGGCGCCTTCGGCGGATTCGCGGATGGCGCGACGCTCGACTTGCGTGGAACCGACCGGCACGCACACGAGAACTCGCGGCGATGGCTTCAGTAGTCGGTTGTCGTGCACCTTCGCGATGAAGTACTGCAGCATCTTCTCGGTGTAGGTGAAGTCGGCGATGACGCCGTCCTTCATGGGACGCACGGCGGTGATGTTCCCGGGCGTGCGACCGAGCATGTTCTTGGCGTCTGCACCGACGGCGACGATGACCTTGCCGCCTCGGCTGTAGTCGTCTTGAACTGCGACGACCGAGGGCTCGTTGAGCACGATGCCGCGGTCCCGGACATAGATCAGCGTGTTGGCTGTTCCGAGGTCGATGGAGATGTCGCTGGAGAAATAGCCGCGAAGACGTTTGAACATCGTGGGGTGCCGGAACTCGGAGTAGGGGGAAAGGGCTGGGAAAAGGCTTTCAATTTAACAACCTGCGAGCCCTTCGACAAGGCAACGATGGTATCATTCGAGGCCTCCTATGAGCCTCACCCGCGCAGACATCGAAAACATCGCGCGCCTCGCGCGCCTCGAGTTGACCGAGGCCGAAATCCCGGTCTATGTCGACTCCCTCTCCAAGATCTTCGCCTTCGTCGGCGAACTCGATCGGGCCCCGACGGCCGGTATCGACCCGATGGCCCATCCCATGCCCGGTCTGGCCCAGCGCTTGCGGGCGGATGAGGTCTCCGAAACCAACCGACGCGACACGTTCCAACAGAACGCGCCGAAGGTCGAAGCCGGTCTCTACCTGGTACCGAAGGTGATCGAATGAGCGCCCCGGCTCCTACGGTCGCCGCGCTCGCCCAAGGCCTTGCCGAGGGCAAGTTCTCGAGCGTCGAGCTCACTCGCGCCTACCTCGAGCGCATTGCGGCCGCACAACCCTCGCTCAACGCCTTCATCACGATCACCGGCGAGGCCGCTCTCAAAGCGGCAGCCGAGGCCGATGCCGCGCGTGCGGCGGGTCGTGCCGGTCGACTGACCGGGGTGCCCATCGCTCATAAAGATATTTTCTGCACCGAAGGCGTGCTCACCACCTGCGGCTCCAAGATGCTCGGCAACTTCGTCTCGCCCTATGACGCGACCGTCGTGTCGGGTCTGCGCTCGGCCGGCACGGTGATGCTCGGTAAGCTCAACATGGACGAGTTCGCCATGGGCTCCTCCAACGAGACGAGCTACTTCGGACCGGTTCGCAATCCCTGGGATACCGAGTTGGTCCCGGGCGGCTCGTCGGGCGGGTCTGCCGCCTCGGTTGCGGCACGCATCGTGCCTGCGGCAACCGCCACCGACACGGGCGGCTCCATTCGTCAGCCTGCGGCGCTCTGCGGCGTCACGGGCATCAAGCCCACCTACGGTCGATGCAGTCGCTACGGCATGATCGCCTTTGCCTCGAGCCTCGATCAGGCGGGGCTCATCACGGTGAGCGCCGAGGACGCCGCGCTGCTGCTCGGGCCGATGTCGGGTTTCGATCCGCGCGACTCGACCAGCGTCGATTCGCCGGTTCCCGATTACACCGCCACGCTCGGCGACTCCCTGCAGGGGCTCACCATCGGTCTCGTGCGCGAGTTCTTCGACAAGGGGCTCGATGCCGCTTGCGAACAGCGTATTCGCGATGCCATCGCCGTCTACGAAAAACTCGGCGCCAAGGTTCGTGAAGTGAGCTGCCCGAACCTGCCGCTCTCCGTGCCCACCTATTACGTGGTCGCGCCGGCCGAGTGCTCATCCAACCTCGCGCGCTTTGACGGCGTGCGTTTCGGACATCGTTGTGATTCGCCCAGGAATTTGCTCGACCTCTACTGCCGCTCGCGTGGCGAGGGGTTCGGCGCCGAGGTCAAACGTCGCATCATGACCGGCACCTACGTGCTCTCGGCGGGTTACTACGACGCCTACTACCTCAAGGCGCAGCGAGTGAGGCAGCTCATCAGCGCGGACTTCGCCCAGGCGTTCAAAGATTGCGATCTGCTCGTCGGGCCGACCACGCCGACGCCGGCGTTCCGCATCGGCGCCAAGTGCGACGACCCGATCACCATGTATCTCAACGACATCTACACCATCGGCGCCAATTTGGCGGGACTGCCCGGCATGTCCATCCCTTGCGGATTCGTCGATGGTTTGCCGATCGGTTTGCAGATCGTCGGCCCGCATTTCTCCGAAGCACGCATGCTCAATGCGGCGCATCGCTACCAGCAGGAAACCGATTGGCATCTCAAGATGCCGTCGGCGTTCGCCTGAGGTCTCGCCATGGAATGGGAAACCGTCATCGGCCTCGAGATCCACGCGCAGCTCGCCACGCGCTCGAAGATTTTTTCGGGTTCGGCCACTGCTTACGGTGCTGAGCCCAACACGCAGGCGAATCTCGTCGACCTCGGGTATCCCGGCGTGCTGCCGGTGCTCAACGGCGAAGCGGTCCGCATGGCCGTGCGTTTCGGGCTCTCCATCGGTGCGCGTATCGCGACGCATTCGGTGTTCGCCCGCAAAAATTATTTCTACCCCGATCTGCCCAAGGGTTATCAGATCAGCCAATACGAGCTGCCGGTCGTGGCGCAGGGTTCGCTCGACATCGTCCTCGATGACGGTACGCGCAAGCGGGTCGGCATTACGCGCGCGCACCTCGAGGAAGACGCCGGCAAGTCCTTGCATGAGGGCATGCCCGGCATGAGTGGCATCGATCTCAATCGTGCGGGCACACCGCTTATCGAGATCGTCAGCGAGCCCGATCTGCGCTCGGCCAAAGAGGCCGTTGCGTACATGAAGAAGGTGCACACGCTCGTGCGCTACCTCGACATCTGCGACGGCAACATGCAGGAAGGCTCGTTCCGTTGCGATGCGAACGTCTCGGTCCGTCCGAAGGGCAGCGACAAATTCGGCACGCGCGCCGAGATCAAGAATCTCAACTCGTTCCGCTTCGTCGAGAAAGCCATTAACTACGAAATCGAGCGGCAGATCGAACTGATCGAATCGGGTGGCAAAGTCGTGCAGGAGACGCGTCTCTACGACCCCGACAAGGGCGAGACGCGCTCGATGCGCTCCAAAGAAGAAGCCAACGATTACCGCTACTTCCCCGACCCGGACCTGCTGCCGCTCGTAATCGACGACGCCTTCGTCGCCGCGGTCAAGGCGGCGCTTCCGGAGCTGCCCGACGAAAAAGCCGCGCGCTTCGTGCGCGACTACGGCCTTTCCGAATACGACGCAGGCGTGCTCACGGCGAGCCGAGAGCTCGGCGCGTTCTACGAAGAGGTCGTGCGTCGCGTCGGTCGCGATCCCAAGTTGTGTGCGAATTGGGTCATGGGCGACCTCGCGGCATTTCTCAACAAAGACAATCTCGAAATCGGCGAGTCGAAGGTTGACGCCGAAGCGCTCGCGGGTCTCGTCACGCGCATCGTCGATGCGACGATCTCGGGCAAGATCGCCAAGGACGTATTCGAGGCGATGTGGGCAAGCGGCGAGAGTGCCGATGCCATCATCGAGCAGAAGGGTCTGCGGCAGATCACCGACACGGGCGCCATCGAGACAGCCATCGACGAGGTCATGGCCAAGAATCCGGGGCAGCTCGCCGACTATCGATCGGGCAAGGACAAGCTCTTCGGCTTCTTCGTGGGGCAGGTCATGAAGGCGACCGGTGGCAAGGCCAATCCGGCGCAGCTCAACGACCTGTTGCGCAAGAAGCTCTCTGGCTGATGCAGGGCGCTCGCAGCAGCGACGAATCCTCGGGCGAGCATCGGGTCATCGACCTCGTGCAGCGTTTCGTGGTCGAACAGCAGTCGGTTCGCGGTCAATTCGTGAGGTTGGGCCCCGCCTGGCTCGCGCTGCGCGAGCATGGGGACTATCCCGAGTCGGTAAGGCGTCTGCTCGGCGAGGCGGTATCGGCTTCGGTACTGCTGGCCTCCACGCTCAAGTTCGAAGGTGAACTCACCTTGCAGCTGCAGGGTAACGGCGGCGTTCGATTGCTCGTTGCACAGTGCACCCACGATTTTCGTGTGCGTGGTGTTGCGCGCTTCGACCGCGAGCGCGTCGCGGATGACGCCGACTTTGCAGCGTTGGCGGGCGAGGGCACCATCGTGGTCACCATCGAAACCGGCAAACAAGCCTCGCGCTATCAGGGCATCGTGCCGATCGGTGGTGGATCGCTCGCCGCGTCACTCGAGCATTACTTTGAAACCTCCGAGCAGCTGCCGACGCGAGTGGTGCTCGGCGCCGATGATTTCGGCACGGCAGGGCTGCTCGTGCAGCGCATGCCCGGGCAGGGCGGGATCGCGGGCGAAGGTCTGTCTCTCGAAGCCGAAGCCGACCGAACGTTTGCCGCCGCCTGCGAGGCGATCTCGGGCGTGCAATGCGACGAACTGCTGGTTCGGCCCGCGTCCGAGCTCATGCGACGAACCTTCGCAGGGCTCGATCTGCGCCTGCACGGCTCACATGCCGTGGGCTTTCGTTGTCGGTGCAGCGCAGAGCGCGTCGAGGGGATGTTGCGTTCGCTGGGCGCCGCGGAGGTCGACTCCATCATCGCCGAGCGCGGTCAAGTAATCGTCACCTGCGAGTTCTGCCACAAGCCTTGGAGTTTCGATGCGGTCGACGTGTCACGCCTCTTCGGCGCGGCAGCGGATCAGCCGCCCGGATCCAGCGCGGTCAACTGATCTTCGTCCGACCGATCTCAGCCTCGGTGCGCGCTCGCGAGATACGCCTCGCTCTGCATTTCGATGAGTCGACTCGCCGTCCGATCGAACTCGAAGCGCAGGCGCTCGCCCCGGTAAAGCTCCGAGGGTCCGGCGGCGGCGGATACGACGAGCTTGACGCGTCGATCGTAGAACTCGTCGATGAGCGCAATGAAACGGCGCGCGGCATCTTCGCTGTCGCGCGTGAAGATCGGCACGTCGGATAACACGATCGATTGGTACTCGCGCGCCAGACCCACATAGTCGTCCTGACTGCGCGGCCCTTCGCACAGCGCCTTGAAGTCGAACCAGACCACGTTTTCGCTGAGTCGGATGACTGGGATGGGACGCCCCTCGATCTCGAGATGGCCTCCCGAGTGGCCCGCGCCGTCGGCGAGATCCTCGAAGATTTCGGCCAGAGCTCGCTCGACGTGAGCGGCGTCGCTTTGCAGGTAGATCGGTGCGCGAGTGAGATGCCGCAAGCGATAGTCTGTTCCGCCATCGACGCACACCACTTCGCAGTGCCGCTCGATCAACGCGATGGCCGGAAGGAAACGCTGCCGCTGCAAGCCGTCCCGGTAAAGTCCGGAGGGCGGAACGTTCGACGTGAACACGAGCGTGACGCCGCGATCGACGAGATGGGTGAAGAGCCCTGCGAGCAGCATGGCATCGGCGATGTCGCTCACGAAGAGCTCATCGAGACAGATGAGACGAGAGCGGGCGGCGAGGTCGGTGGCGACCGCGGCCAGAGGGTCTACTTCGTCGCGGTGACTGCGGAGACCCTCGTGCACACCCTGCATGAACCGGTGGAAATGACTGCGGAGCTTGGCGTCCCTCGGCACACTCTCGAAGAAAAGATCCATGATCCAAGTCTTGCCGCGACCGACGCTACCCCAAAGATAGACGCCACGTGCTGCATGGACGGGATCCGAGCCGACGAGACGACGGACCATTTTTTTGAGCGTCGGCTCGGCCTGGTGAGAGCGCAGCTCGAGACGCAGTCGCTCGAGATGCGCGAGTGCCGCATGTTGTGCGGCGTCGGCAGAAAATCCGCTGGTCTCGAGCGCCGAACGATAGCACTCGTGGAGCGAGGGCGAGGCTTCGCTCACGCCTTGAGCTCCGCAATATCCTTGAAAAACTCGAGGCAGCCCGGATTGACGAGCGCATCGGTGTTGGTCACCGGCAAGCCGTGGACGATGTTGCGCACGGCGAGTTCGACGATTTTTCCGCTGATGGTGCGTGGAATTTCCGGTGCGGCGATGATGCGTGCCGGCACGTGCCGCGGCGACGTGTTCGTGCGGATGACCTCTCGAATTCGTTGACGCAGCGACTCATCGAGTGCCACCCCCTCGCGCGGGCGCACGAAAAGCACGACTCGTACATCGCCCTGCCAGTCCTGGCCGATACACAGCGATTCGAGAACTTCCGGCAGCGTCTCGACTTGTCGATAGATTTCGGCCGTGCCGATGCGAACACCGCCGGGGTTCAGCACGGCATCCGACCGACCGAGGATCACGAAGCCTTCGCTGGCGGTGCGCATCGCGTAGTCGCCGTGATGCCAGATGCCGGGGAACCGTTCGAAATAGGCTTTGCGGTAGCGGCTGCCGTCTTCGTCGCCCCAGAAACCGACCGGCATCGACGGGAAGCTGCGTCGACAGACGAGTTCGCCTTTCTCGCCGGCGGGCAACGAGTCACCGCGATCGTCGACGATATCCACCGCCATGCCGAGCCCGGCACATTGCAGCTCGCCGCGGTAGACCGGCGTCGTCGGGTTGCCGATGCAGAAACTCGAAATGATGTCGGTACCGCCCGAGATAGACGCGAGATGAAGATCGGATTTGATCTCGCGATAGACGAAGTCGAACTGCTCGGGCGCGAGCGGCGATCCGGTGGAAATCAGTGTGCGCAGCGCCGGCAGGGCCACGCGCTCGCGGGGGCGATAACCGGCCTTCTCGAGCGCGGCGAGAAACTTCGGGCTCGTGCCGAAAATGCTCACGTGCTCCTCTTCGGCCATGCGCCAAAGAATGCCCTCGTCGGGATGCAGGGGCGAACCGTCGTAGAGCACCAGCGTCGCGCCGACCGCGAGCCCGCTCACGAGCCAATTCCACATCATCCATCCGCACGTCGTGAAAAAGAACAATCGGTCTTGTCGACGCAAGTCGACGTGCAGTTCGTGTTCCTTCAGGTGTTGCAGCAGTGTCCCGCCAGCGCCGTGCACGATGCATTTGGGTTTGCCCGTCGTCCCCGACGAGTACATCACGAAGAGCGGATGATCGAAGGGCAGACGCGCGAATACGGGTTTTGCACCCGGTGCGCCGAACTGCGACCAAAGTTGGACCTTCGACGCAGGCAGGCGCGAGCAATCCGGCGCGCTCGACACGTAAGGGACGACCACTACCGTGGTGACGGAGGGGAGTTCGGCGAGCACGCGCCCGATCGGGCTCAAAGAATCGATGGTCTTGCCGGCATAAAAATAGCCATCGGCCGTGATCAACACCTTCGGCGCAATTTGTCCGAAGCGATCGAGTACGCCGGCGATGCCGAAGTCCGGCGAACACGAGGACCATGTGGCTCCGAGGCTCGTCGCGGCCAGCATGGCGATGACGGTTTCGGGCAGGTTGGGCATGAATGCCGCGACGCGATCTCCCGGCTTCACTCCGGCGTCACGCAGCCCTGCCGCGATACGACCCACCTCAGCATGGAGTTGTTTGTAGGACAGCGTTCGGCGCTGTCCCCGCTCGTTGGTGGCGAGGAGCGCGGGATGGTCGTCGTGGAAGCGCAGCAGGTTCTCGGCGAAATTGAGCCGAGCGCCCGGGAACCAGCGCGCCCCCGGCATCTTCTCGCCATCGGCGAGCACCGGCGCTTCCGCCCACTCCGCGCGTACGTCCGTGAAGTGGGCGAGTTCGAACCAGAACGCATCGGGGCGCTCGATCGTCCAGCGATGCAGCGACGCATAGTCGTCGAATTCCAGACCGCGGCGTGCGGCGAGGCATTCGACGAAGCGCGAGAGGTTCGCATCCTCGCGTCGCGCCTTACCCGGGGTCCACAAGAGATTTTCTGGCATGGTCGGAGCGAGGTCGCAGCGGCGCGATGGAGTGAGCGTCAGAGCGACTGGTAGATCGGTCCCGAACCGCCCTCGGGCGTCGTCCAGTCGATGATCTGGTACGGATCTTTGATGTCGCAGGCTTTGCAGTGAACGCAGTTGGCCGAGTTGATCTGCAAGCGTTTTCCGCCAGCACCGTCGTCCACCATTTCATAGACGTTGGCCGGGCAGAAGTTTTGACACGGATTGCCGTACTCCTGCGCGCAGCGTGTGACGCAGAGGTTCGGATCGCGCACCTTGAGATGGATCGGCTGATTTTCTTCGTGCGAGTTGTTGGCGTAGAACACCGACGCGAGCCGGTCGCGCGGCGCGAGGGTGCGCTCGACCCAGCCGCGATCGGGCGAGTCGAATTCGTCGAGTCGCTGCGTCTCGGCGTAGGCGGCCGTATTGCGCAAGGTCCAGGGCGTGCGGCCCCCGGTGAGGGTTTCGAGCGCGCCGTTGGCCATGGCGAACCACAGACCCCGTTTGAACCCCGGCTTGATGTTGCGGACCGACTTGAGTTCAAGACCGCCTTCCGAAGCGCGAAAGCGCGCATCGAATCCGCTCGTGGCGCAATCGTGTTCGGCAAGGTGCTCGGCGGCGAGCATGCCGCAGCGAATCGCTTGATGAATACCCTTGATCTTGGCGACGTTGAGCGTGCCCGCGGCATCGCCGATGAGCAGGGCGCCCGGCATGTCGAGTTTGGGCAGCGACTGCCAGCCTCCGGCCGCGATGGTGCGCGCGCCGGCTGCGACGATCTCGCCACCGTCGAGCAAGGCCTTGATGCTCGGGTGATGTTTGAACTGCTGGAACGCCTCGAAAGGTTTGAGGCGCGGATCGCGATAATCGAGACCCACCACGTAGCCGACAAACACCCGATTGTTGTCGAGGTGATAGAGAAAGCTGCCGCCGTAGGTCTTGGAGTCGAGCGGCCAGCCGACCGAATGCTGGATGAGGCCCGGCTCCACACGCCCTTCGGGGAGCTGCCACAATTCTTTGAAACCGAGACCGTAGGTCTGCGGATCACACTCGGCATCGAGCCGGTAACGCTGGATTAGCTGCTTGCTGATGCTGCCGCGACAGCCCTCGGCAAGCACCGTGACGCGCGCACGAACCTCGGGGCCCGGCGTGAAGTTGGGACCGATCTCCCCCGACTTCTCGATACCCATATCGCCGATCTGCACGCCCGCAACGCTGCCGTCGTCGTTGAACAGGGGTTTGGCTGCGGCAAACCCGGGGAAGACGTCGACGCCGAGATTCTCGGCCTGCGCCGCGATCTGCGGCATGAGCAAACCGAGCGAGACGATGAAGTTGCCTTCGTTGTGTTGCTGCGGCGGTGTCGGCAAGCGAATGCGGCCCGTGCGCGTAAGCAAAGAAAACTCGTCGCGCTTCGCCGGTACGCACACGCCCGGTGGTTGCTTGCGCCATTCGGGCAGCAATGCATCGAGCGGGCCCGGCTCCAGCACCGCGCCCGAGAGCGAATGCGCACCGATCGTCGAGGCTTTTTCGAGCACGCAAACCGTGAGCTCGGGGCGCACTTGTTTGAGGCGCACGGCGCAAGCGAGACCGGCGGGGCCGCCCCCGACGATCAGGACGTCGTACTCCATCACATCGCGTTCGACCGCCTCGTTCATGGTCAGATCCTTTCGATGGCGATGGCCGTGGCTTCGCCGCCACCGATGCAGAGCGCCGCGGTACCGCGACGGCCGTTATAGCGCACGAGCGCGTGGGCGAGCGTGGCGATGATGCGAGCGCCGGTCGCACCGACGGGGTGACCGAGCGCGCAAGCACCGCCGTGCACGTTGAGTTTCTCGGATGGGATGCCGATATCTTTGGCAGCGGCCATCGCGACCGCGGCAAACGCTTCGTTCACCTCATAGAGGTCGACATCGGAGGCTTTCCAGCCCGAACGCTCGAGCACCTTCTGGATGGCGCCGACGGGCGCCGTGGTGAACCACTCTGGCTCCTGCGCATGGCTCGCCTGCGCCACGATGCGCGCAAGGGGCTTCAGCCCGCGAGACGTCGCGAAGGACTCGGTGGCAAGCACGACTGCCGCGGCACCGTCCGAGATCGAAGAAGAGCTTGCGGCCGTGACCGTGCCGTCTTTGCGGAAGGCGGGTTTCAATTGCGGAATCTTTGACAGATCGCAGGTGAACGGCGTCTCGTCGCGCTCGACGACCGTGTCGCCTTTGCGGCCTTTGACCGTGACCGGCGTGATCTCGGCGAGGAAGGCGCCATTCTCGACGGCAGCCAAGGCGCGCGTGACCGATGTCGAGGCGAACGCATCCTGGTCGGCACGCGAGAACCCGTAGCGACCCGCGGTGTTCTCGGCGAACGCCCCCATCATCTGGCCGTCCCACGGGCTTTGCAGACCGTCGGTGAACATGTGATCGAGCAGCTCGCCATGACCCATTCGATAACCCGAGCGGGCCTTCGGCAGAAGGTAGGGCGCATTGGTCATCGACTCGAGACCGCCCGCAGCAACGACTTGGGCTTCGCCCGCGCGCAGCTGGTCGATGGCCATCATGATGGCCTTCATTCCCGAGCCGCACATTTTGTTGATGGTGGTAGTCGGTACGGACTTCGGAATGCCGGCGCCGATCGAGGCTTGGCGGGCGGGCGCCTGACCGAGACCCGCCGGCAGCACGCAGCCCATGATGACTTCCTGGATGTCCGAGGGCGCGAGCCCTGATGCTTGCACGGCTCCGGCGAGCGCCGCAGCGCCGAGCGAGGGCGCGGTGGTTTGGGCAAAGACCCCTTGGAAAGCACCGATCGGGGTTCGACGGGCAGACAACAGGACGATGGACTCGGACATGGCGGACCCTTTTGAAAACTTGGACGAGGAAGGTCGCCAAGTGTAGGGGAAAACGCCCCCGATTCGCCGAGGTCGCTGCAGAGAGCCCCGGCCGGTCAGCCGCGGTCAGGTTCCCCGAGGCGTTCGAGGATCGCCGCCCGGGTCCGCTCGCGCAGCACTCTCGCGGCCTCCTCGGGCTCGATACCTTGCGGCACCGTGATGGACGGAAGCAATTCCACCTCAACGGCCCCGAGCTTCGGAAAAAATCTGGGACTCGGCAGGATTTCGCGAGTACCGCGGATCACGCAGGGCACCACCGGGCACCCGGCATACGCGGCGCTCTTGAACGCACCACTGTGGAATTTGAGCAGTCCCGGCTCGCCGACGAACGTGCCCTCCGGAAAAAAGAGCAACGACTGCCCGCTCGTCGCGGTCCGCAGCACGCGCCTCGCATCGAGAGAGCCTTTGTGCCGATTGAATCGTTCGACAAATTCACTGCCGAGGCGAGTCAACAGCAACCCCGCGAGCGGTACGGTCGCCATCTCGCGCTTGACGACATAGGCGTAATGTTCCGGCAGCACGGCCTTGATGACGATGGCGTCGATGTAACTTGCGTGATTCGCCGCGACGACGCACTGGCCCGCGGGCAGATGTTCGACACCCTTGAGCAGCAGTGGCACGCGGCAGAGCCTGAGAATGAGGCGCGAAGCCACGCCTGCCATGTGTCGACGGCGATGTACGCCGGGCACGACGATCAGCAGCATCAAAAGCGTGAGCGCGATCAGCACGAACACCAGCCAGGTGTAGGAGCCATAGAGCACGCGGCCGAGTAGGGCGAGAGGGCGTTCTCTGGACGGGGCGGGTGTGCTCGGGGCGTCGGTGATCATGGGTATGCCGGGTCTTGAGGCGCGGTATCCTTGTGTTCGTCGTGAAGGAAAGTCAACGAAACGAGACGGAATCAGTCGTCGTTCCCGACCCGGCGATCCTGCGCTTTCTCGATGTGATCTGGATGGAGCGGGGCCTTGCGGCCAACACGCTCGCCGCCTACCGCGCCGATTTGCTTGCGCTGCAGCACTGGCTCGAGGGACGCGGCTCGTCATTGAGGGCGGTAAGTCGAGCCGATCTGCTCGATTTTGTCGCGGCGCGCGTGAGTGGCGGAGCGCGACCCCGCTCGACAGCGAGGCAGCTGTCGGCATTTCGTCGTTTCTTCAGGCAACAACTTCGAGACGGTGCGCGACGCGACGACCCGACCGCCGAAGTCGCCATGCCGCGTACCGGCAGGTCGTTGCCGAAATCCTTGAGCGAACGTGATGTCGAGGCGCTGCTCGGGGCGCCGCGCGTCGACGACCCCCTCGGGTTCCGCGATCGCACCATGCTAGAACTGCTCTACGCCACGGGGCTACGGGTTTCGGAGCTCGTCGGTCTGCGTCACGCGCAAGTAAATCTCAACCAAGGCGTCGTGCGCGTCGTGGGCAAGGGCAATCGCGAGCGCCTCGTGCCTCTCGGCGCCGAAGCCATCGATTGGTTACGGCGTTTCGAGCAGGGGGCGCGACGCGACATCCTCGGCGAGCGCCGTACGGATCATCTTTTTCCGACCCGTCGAGGCGAGGCGATGACGCGCCAGGCGTTCTGGAACCTGATCAAGCGGCACGCGCAAACGGCCGGTATCGACAAGCCGCTCTCGCCACACACGCTGCGCCATGCGTTTGCGACCCATCTGCTCAATCACGGAGCCGATCTGCGGGTCGTCCAGATGCTGCTCGGTCACGCGGATCTCTCGACCACCCAGATCTACACTCATGTCGCCCGCGAGCGCATGAAAAGCCTGCATGCCCAGCATCATCCGCGCGGGTGAATCGCAGCGCGTGCTCGGGTACGGTGCGAGGGGAGGGCTCTGCTAAACTCGACCCCATGAAACTTGCGGTGCTCAAGAACGGTTTCCTCGCCCTGCTCGCACTCGTCATGGTGTTGCCGCTTACGGGCTCCGCCCAGCAGCGAGCGGCGACGACCGATCCGCGCGTCGAGATCGCCAAGCGTTTTCCAGGCAGTCGCCCCGAAGATTTTCGCGCCTCACCCTTGCCGGGTCTCTACGAATACGCCAACGGAGCCGACATCCTGTACGTGAGCGCCGACGGCAAGTTTGCGCTCGCCGGTGACCTGTTTGATGTCGCGAGCGAAGACAACCTCAGTGAAAAGCGACGGCGCGAAATACGCCTTGCGCTCGTGAGCAAGGTTCCTGAAAACCAGATGGTGATCTTTGGTCCGCGCAATGCGCGGCACACGGTGACGGTCTTCACCGACATCGATTGCGGATATTGCCGAAAGTTGCACTCGGAGATCGCTCGCTACAATCAGCTCGGCATTCGCGTCCGCTATTTGTTTTATCCGCGCGAGGGTCCGGATTCCGAGTCCTGGGGCAAGGCCGTGGCGGTCTGGTGCTCCCCCAACCGAAACGACGCCATGACGCGAGCCAAGAAGGGCGAGAACATCGGCTCGCCGAAGTGCACTTCAAACCCGGTCGCCAAAGATTACGAGCTCGGACGAGATGTAGGCTTGAGAGGAACGCCGGCCATCGTGACGGAGGACGGCGACTTGCTGCCGGGCTACGTTCCGCCCGACATGCTGATCAAGCGGCTCGATGAGACAAAAGGCTGAGCGCGATCAGCGCTCGAGTAACTTGAATTTGTCCGGCTTGCCTTCCCACGTTTTGGCGTCGGCTGGCGGTTCGCCTTTTTCGGTGATGACTGGCCACTTGCGCGACAACTCGGCGTTGAGCGCCTTGAATTGCTGTTGGTCCGCCGGCACTTCGTCTTCGGAGTAAATGGCCTCGACCGGACACTCCGGCTCGCAGAGCGTGCAGTCGATGCACTCATCCGGGTCGATGACGAGGAAATTTGGGCCTTCGTGGAAGCAATCGACGGGGCAGACCTCGACGCAGTCCATGTATTTGCACTTGATGCAGTTTTCGGTGACGACAAAGGTCATGAGTTACCCCGGAAACACGATGCAACGAACTTTATCGCGGCGCGGCGGCCTCTGCCAGAGTCTGGCGGCGCGTTAACCCGGCGTTGACAAGCCGAGTTCCGCCGTGCGGCGGTCGAACTCGGTGAAGTAATGATTTTCCACGCCCTGGGCGCGGTCCTCGAAATATCGGCGCAGCGCATATTCCGTGCTCGGAAAAGCGATGTCCGACCAAGGGATGTCGCGCTCTTCGACGAGATGCGCCTCGAGGCTTTCGACTCCCGCTCCGAATTGCGGCGAACGCATGCGCGCCCTGAAAAAAACGTGCACCTGTTGGGCATGCAAAATGTGGACGATGGCGAGCAGCGAACCGATCTCGACGTCGGCGAGCGCTTCTTCGTACGACTCGCGGGCGGCGGCCTGCTGCAAGGTTTCGTTGTTTTCCATGAAACCGGCCGGGAAGGTCCAGTACCCCAACCGAGGTTCGATCGCCCGCCGACACAGCAAGATCTTGCCCGAAGGGTCTTCGGGCACGCAGCCGACCACGATCTTCGGATTTTGGTAATGGACGACGTGACAGGCCGGGCACACATGCCGCGGCAGGTGCTCGCCCTCGGGGACTCGCACCACGACGGCGGTGCCACAGTTGCTGCAATATTTCATTCTTTAAGCGGTGGTGCCGGGAGAGGGAATCGAACCCACACTCTGTCGCCAGAACCGGATTTTGAGTCCGGCGCGTCTACCAGTTCCGCCATCCCGGCGTCTCGTCCAGGTCGCAAGTATACGTGAAACCCCGCGCGGCCTTGCCTAACATGCGCGGCGTGCAGGCCTCCGATTTCGATTTCCAGCTCCCGCCCGAGCTCATTGCGCAGCGACCGCTCCCCGAGCGGGCCGCCTCGCGCCTGCTTGTTCTCGATCCGTCAGCAGGTTCTGGGGCGGGGGGTGGCGTGAGTTTGGTCGATGCGTCGATAAGGGATTTTCCGGCCTGGGTGCAGCCCGGCGACCTGCTCGTCTTCAACGATACCCGAGTGATTCCAGCGCGCCTTCGTGGACGAAAACCGAGTGGGGGTGCGGTCGAGATGTTGCTCGAGCGACCGCTCGCCGGCTTCGGGGCGTTGCTGCACATGCGCGCCAGCAAGCCCCTGCGCTCCGGGCAGCCCGTGTTGACGACCGGCGGCGAGGTCATCGTCGAGGGGAGGGAGGACGATCTCTTTCGGGTGCGCTTGCCCGCTCCCGCCGTGGAATTTTTTGTCGCGCATGGCGAGGTGCCGTTGCCGCCGTATATCGAGCGCACGCCCGATGCCGACGATCTCGAGCGTTATCAAAGCGTGCTCGCCCGGGTGCCGGGTGCGGTTGCGGCACCGACAGCAAGTTTGCATTTCGATGGGGACTTGCTCGCGGCGCTCGAAGAAAAAGGGGTTCGACGCACCACTCTCACGTTGCACGTGGGTGCAGGCACGTTCCAACCACTGCGCAGCGAACGCATCGAAGATCACATCATGCACGCCGAGTGGGCCGAGGTGCCGGCCGCAGCCTGTGAGGCGATCAACACCGCGCGTGCGGCAGGGCGTCGAGTGATCGCCATCGGCACGACGGTGGTGCGTGCGCTCGAGTCCGCCGCGCTCGCGTCAAGTGGCGTATCCACCTCCGATGGCGCGCTTGCGCCCTGGACCGGCGAGACACGCATTTTCATCACTCCGGGATTTCATTGGCGAGCAGTCGATGCCCTGCTGACGAACTTTCATTTGCCGCGCTCCACGCTGCTCATGTTGGTCAGTGCATTCGCCGGTCGTGAGACCGCGCTTTCGGTTTACGCGCACGCCGTCCTGCAGCGATATCGATTTTTCAGTTACGGTGACGCGATGTTCATCACTGGCAGGACGGGCGCATGAGCCTGCGTTACGAATTGCTCGCCACCGATGGCGCGGCTCGTCGCGGTCGCGTGCATACGCGTCGCGGCACTATCGAAACCCCGGCGTTCATGCCGGTCGGCACTTACGGCACCGTGAAGGCGATGACGCCCGAGGAGCTCGAAGGCCTCGGCGCCGAGATCATCCTGGGTAACACCTTCCATCTGATGCTGCGTCCCGGTCACGAGATCATCGCCGAGCTCGGTGGTCTCCATCGCTTCATGCATTGGTCGAGGCCCATCCTCACGGACTCGGGTGGTTTCCAGGTGTTCAGTCTCGCGAAGTTGCGCAAGATCACCGAAGAGGGCGTGAAGTTCCGATCACCGATCGACGGCAGTGAAGTACGACTGACGCCTGAAGATTCGATGGACGCTCAGCGTGCGCTCGGCTCGGACATCGCGATGATGTTCGACGATTGCACCGCGTGGCCCGCGACCCACGAGCAGGCGCGCGCCTCGATGGAGCGCTCGATGCGCTGGGCGAAGCGCTGCACCACTCACTACTACCGCGATGGGTCGCGCGACGCGGCGCCTGGCAATCTTTTCGGCATCGTGCAGGGCGGCATGTACGAGGACCTTCGCAGCGAGTCGTTGTCACAGTTGCTGGAGCTCGATCTGCCGGGGCTGGCCGTCGGGGGCTTGGCCGTCGGAGAGCCCGAGCCCGAACGTCTGCGGGTACTCGAGCATTTGATGCCGCGCATGCCTGTGGACCGACCGCGGTATCTCATGGGCGTGGGGCGACCCGAGGACATCGTCGCTGCCGTGATGAGGGGCATCGACATGTTCGACTGCGTCATGCCGACCCGGCATGCCCGCAACGGACACCTGTTCACCTCGACCGGCGTCATCAACATCCGCAATGCCGCCCACCAGCGCGATCCCCAGCCGATCGACCCGAGCTGTGGCTGCTACACCTGCCGAAACTACTCCCGGGCCTATCTGCGCCACCTCGACCGCTGCAACGAGATTTTGGGCGCGCGGCTCAACACCATCCACAACCTCCATTTTTACCTCGACCTGATGCGTCGGCTTCGCGAGGCCATCGAGGCGGGCCGGCTGCAGGCCTTCGCCGACGATTTCTTGGCCCTGCGGAGGGCTGTGGCATAATTCGCGGCCTTTTTCTGCCCCACCTATCTACCCGAGGACCCGATCCCATGAACGGACTGATCCCCGAGGCCTATGCCCAGGCCGGCGGCGCCGCCCCCGGCGGACAGCTCGCACCCTTGCTCATGATGGTGCTCTTCATCGTCATTTTTTATTTCCTGCTCATTCGTCCCCAGCAGAAGAAGGCCAAGGAGCATTCAGCGATGCTCGGCAAGCTCTCCTCGGGTGACGAGGTGGTGACCGCGGGCGGTATCGTCGGCAAGGTCACCGAGGTGCAGGAGGGTTTCGTGACCCTCGAGATCGCCGAAGGCGTCCGCATCAAAGTTCAAAAGTTCCAGGTCAGCTCGCTCGTGCCCAAGGGCACGCTCAAGGGCTGATCCATGCTCGAGTTCGCCCGCTGGAAATACGCACTCGTCGCCCTCGTCCTTGTTGTCGCGGCGGTGTTCGCGCTGCCCAACGTTTTTGGTGAGGACGCGGCGCTGCAGGTCGCGCGCAAAGACCGTAGTGCTGTCGAGGCGAGCGGGCAAAAAGAGGTCGAGGAGTATCTGCGGGGCAAGGGAGTGGTGGTCTCGCGCAGCTATGTCGACCAAGGTCGGCTCATGCTGCACTTCGATGCCGTACCCGAGCAGTTGAAAGCGCGCGATCTCGTCAACGAAAGCTTCTCTCGCGATTACGTGACGGCACTGTCGTTCGCCTCGCGAGCACCTGATTGGCTGCGTGGTATCGGTCTGCGACCCATGCCGCTCGGTCTCGATCTGCGTGGCGGTCTCTATCTGCTTTATCAAGTCGATGTCGACGGCGCCGTGGCGCAGCTGCTCGAGGTTTATGAGCAAGACCTGCGTCGTGCGCTCGGCCAAGACAAGGTCGCCTTCGTCGATGTGGTGCAGGTGACCGAAGGCACGGCCAAGCCGAATGGCATTCGCGTGCTCTTGCCCGAAGGTGCAGACGACGCCGCGGCGCGTGCCGCCGTTCGTCGTGTGCTGCCTGATCTGACGGTGTCCTCGATTTCGGGGGCCTCGGGTCCGGTGCTCCAAGTGCTCTTGACCGATGCGCATATCAAGGAGCGTCAGGATTACGCGATCTCGCAGAACCTCACCACCATCCGCAACCGCGTGAACGAGCTCGGAGTGTCCGAGCCTGTGGTGCAACGCCAGGGCATCGATCGCATCGCCGTGCAGCTGCCGGGTGTACAGAACTCCGCCGAGGTCAAAGATATTCTCGGCAAGGTGGCGACGCTCGAGTTCCGACTCGTCGACATCCAGAACAGCGTGTCCGAGGCCATACAGCGTGGTCGTGCGCCGTTCGGCTCCAAGCTTTACGAGTCGCGCGAAGGGCAGCCGGTTCTGCTGAAGCGAGACATCATTGTCACCGGCGATCAACTCGTCGATGCCACGACGGCAGCGACCGAGCAGGGCCCTGGCGTGTCGGTGAAACTCGACGCCTCGGGCGGCGAGGAGATGCTGCGCACCACGCGAACCAATCTCGGCAAGCCGATGGCCGTGGTGTTCATCGAGCAGCGCCGCGAAAACATCGAGGTCGACGGCCAGAAGGTTCAGCGCGACATCAAGGAAGAGAAGGTCATCAACCAGGCGACGATCCAGGGCGTCTTCTCCAACAGCTTCCAGATCACGGGTCTCGCCGTAAACGAAGCGCGTGAGTTGGCTTTGCTCCTTCGCGCCGGCGCACTCGCGGCACCCATTTTCGTGATCGAGGAGCGCGTGGTGGGCCCTGGTCTCGGCAAGGAAAACATCGAGAAGGGCGTCACGGCACTCGTGCTCGGCATGGCGCTGCTGTTCGTGTTCATGCTCGCGTACTACAAAGTATTCGGACTCGTCGCCAATCTCGTGTTGCTCACGAACGTCGTGTTGCTCACCGCCTTGCTCACCATGTTCAAGGCGGCGTTGTCGCTACCCGGCATCGCAGGCATCGTGTTGACGGTCGGCATGGCGGTCGACGCCAACGTGCTCATCTACGAACGTATTCGTGAAGAGCTTCGCAACGGCGTCACACCTCAGACTGCCATCGCCAAAGGCTTCGAGAAGGCGTTCTCGGCAATCGCTGATTCCAACATCACGACCCTCATCGCCGGTGTCGTGCTGTGGGCGTTCGGAACGGGCCCCATCCGCGGATTTGCGGTGGTGCTCTCGCTCGGCATTCTCACCTCGATGTTCACGTCGCTGCTCGGCAGTCGTGCGCTACTCACGCTGATGTACGGCGGTGCGCGCCGACCCGAAAAGTTGCCGATCTGACGCCGCGTCTTCAGGAGCACTCGATCATGGAATTCTTCAAGGGCAATAGCCGCATCTCGTTCATGAGCGTACGGAAGCTGTGGTACGCCGTTTCCGCGGTGCTTTTCGTGGTATCCATCGCGGCATTGCTGACCAAGGGACTCAATCTCGGCGTCGACTTCACGGGCGGTATCACCGTCGAGGCGAAGTTCACCACCGAAGCGAAACCCGATGCCTTGCGAGCCGGTCTCGAGCAGGCGGGCTTCAAAGACGTTCAGGTTCAAAATTTTGGCTCCTCGCGCGACGTCGCGATTCGTCTGCCGCCTCCCGAAGGTCAAACAGCGGATCAAGTTCGCGGTGAAATCGAGAGCGTGCTCAAGGCGGCGGATCCCAGCGTCACGGTCAGCCGGCTCGATGTCGTGGGCCCTCAGGTGGGCGCCGAGCTCAGGAACTCGGCCGCCGTCGCGCTGATCTCGACGCTGATCCTGATCTTCATCTACGTATTCGTCCGCTTCCACGCCTGGCAGTTGTCGGCGGGGGCGATTTTCGCAGCCATCCACGACCCCATCATCGTGCTCGGTTTCTTTGCCGTGACAGGCATCGTGTTCGACTTGTCGGTCATTGCTGCACTGCTCGCCGTCATCGGCTACTCGCTCAACGACACGGTGGTGGTGTTCGACCGCATTCGTGAGCGCTTCGAGTCCAACAAGCGTCTGGCTCCTGACGAGGTCCTCAACCAGTCAGTCAATCAGACCCTCTCGCGAACGATCATGACGTCGTTGACGACCTTGATCGTGGTCGTCGTCCTGTTGTTGCTCGGCGGGCCGGTGCTGCAGCCGTTCTCGGCGGCGCTGATCGTGGGCATAATGGTCGGTACCTATTCGTCGATCTACATCGCCTCGGCCGTCGCGCTCGACTGCGGCTTGACGGCAGAAAGTCTGTTCCCGACCCGCAAGAAGCTGGCGATCGACGATCTGCCCTGATCTGGGGCAGGGCCTGCAGTTTCCTCTTCAGGGTCGCCCGACAGTAGCGGTCGGGCGGTCCGCCCCCCTACAATCGGACGAATCAGTATCAGGCGATACAGCCTGAGGGGGATCTTTCATGAACCTGCGAATCAAACCGCTCGACGATATTTTGGCCAACGCCGAGCGCAAGAGCCTCAAGCGCTCTCTCGGCGCTTTCCAACTCACCATGATGGGCGTCGGCGCCATCATCGGCACGGGCATCTTCGTGCTCACGGCAGAGGCCGCGCAGAAGGCCGGCCCGGGCATGATGCTCTCGTTCATCATCGCCGGGTTCGTGTGCGCGGTTGCCGCGCTCTGCTACGCAGAACTCGCCTCGATGGTCCCGGTGTCCGGTTCCGCCTACACCTACTCGTATGCGGTGATGGGCGAGATGATCGCCTGGATCGTCGGTTGGGCCCTCGTGCTCGAATACGCCGTCGCAGCGAGTGCCGTCTCCGTCGGATGGTCCAATTATTTCGTCGGACTGATGGAGCGGAGTGTTGGCATCGATATTCCCGATCAGTTCACCAAGGGTCCGTTCGCGGGCGGCATCATGAACGTCCCGGCCGCGACCATCGCCTTGCTCGTCACGGCCTTGCTCACCGTCGGCACCCGAGAAAGCGCGACCGTCAACGCGTTTCTGGTCACCATCAAGGTCGCCGCGCTCACCATTTTTGTCGCACTCGCGGTGCCTGCCATCTCGGGTGACAACTTCGAGCCGTTTGCGCCGAACGGATTCTGGGATGCCACGGGTCTCGGTATCGCGGGCGCTGCAGCCTCGATTTTCTTTGCCTATGTCGGCTTCGACGCGGTGTCCACGGCCGCCGAAGAAACCACCAATCCCCAGCGCAATATTCCGATCGGACTCATCGGCAGCCTCGGGATCTGCACGGTGTTTTATCTCGTCGTGGCCGCCGGTGTGATCGGCTCCGTCGGCGCCCAGCCCGTGTTGGACGCCGCTGGCGCAGCGGTGCCGCCGGGCAGCGCCGAGTTCGCCACCATCTGTGCGCTGCCGCAAAACGCCCAGGCGCTCGCGTGCAGCGGCGAGCCGCTAGCCTTCGTGCTCGATCTCCTCGGTTGGGACAAAGTGTCGCAGCTGATCGGGCTCGCGGCCTTCCTCGCGCTGCCCTCGGTCATCCTCATGATGCTCTTCGGTCAGACGCGTATTTTCTTCGTGATGGCGCGTGACGGGCTGCTGCCGGGTGCCGACACCCTCACCAAAGTTCATCCGAAGTTCAACACGCCGTATGTGGTCACCCTGATCACGGGCGTGGCGGTGACGATCTTCGCCTCGTTCTTCCCCGTCGGGGTGTTGGCGGATATCGCCAACAGCGGCACGCTCTTCGCGTTCCTCGCCGTGTCCATCGGTGTGCTCGTGCTGCGGGTGCGTGAGCCCAATCGTCCGCGTCCGTTTACGACGCCGGCGGTTTGGATCGTCGGCCCGCTGTCGCTGCTCGGTTGCGGCTTCCTCTTCTTCTCGCTGCCACCGTCGACCCAGCTCACGTTCCTGCTGTGGTCGCTCGTGGGTCTCGCGCTCTACTTCGCTTACGGGTTCTGGAAGAGCCCGCTTGCGAAGTCGCGCGGCTGATCCGCGGTCGGCATGGCGGAGTCTGATAGCAAGCTCGCCAATCGCATCCTGCTCGGCCTCGTCATCGGGGCCGCGGCAGGAGCGATGACGCTGGTTCTCGGAGATCCCTTCCCGGAGCTGCTCGAGGGCGCGCGCAGCGTCTCGACGCAGGTGTTCGACCCGATCGGACAGATCTTCCTGCGCATGCTGTTCTTCGTCGTCATGCCGCTCGTCTTCGCCTCGCTCGCGGCTGGGGTCGCGCAGCTCGGCGAGCTCACGCGCTTGGGGCCGCTCTCGGTTCGCACGTTCGCGTTGTTCTTCGCGAACATGTCCATTGCCTGCGTGCTCGGGCTCGTCATGATGAACGTCGTGCAGCCGGGTGGTGCGGTCGATACCGACACGAAGGCGCGACTGATCGAGGAGTACGGCACCGCTTCGGGCAAACTCATCGAGAAGCAGTCAGCTCAGCCGGACATGAGTTTCCAGACCGTGGTCGACATGTTCATGCCGCGCAATTTGCTCGGTGCGATCACGGGGCATGACCGGGCGATGCTCGGCGAGGTTTTGCCGCTCATTCTTTTTGCCATTCTTCTTGGCGCTGCCGCCCTGCAAATGCAGTCGAGTCGTCGGCAGCAATTGCAGTCGGGGCTCGAGCTCGTCACCGAACTCATGACGGGTATCGTGCGCTTCGCGCTCAGGCTCGCGCCCATCGCCGTGCCGGCGATGATCTACAGCGTCGTCGTCAAGATCGGCTGGGACATCCTCGTGGCGCTCGGCGTGTTCGTCATCGGCTGTCTCGTCGTCATGCTGCTGCACCTGTTCGGCACCATGTCGCTCTGGCTCAAGTTGTTTTCGCGTTACGGTCCGCTCGAGTTCTGGCGCACCATACGTCCTGTCTTGGTGACGGCTTTCTCGACGAGTTCGAGTAGCGCCACGTTGCCTGCTGCGCTGGCTTCTGCTCGAGATGATCTCGGCATCAAGCCGACGACCGCCGGATTCGTGTTGCCGCTCGGCACCACCATGAACATGGCCGGCACGGCGCTTTACGAAGGCTGTGTGGTGCTCTTCGTCGCCCAGGTTTTTGGTATTCCACTCGGATTCGGTGAGCAGCTCACGCTCTTGCTGCTCGCTGTCCTCGGCGCCGTCGCCGCGGCGGGCATTCCGGGTGGTTCGCTTCCGATCATCGCCGGATTGCTGATCACGTTTGGCATTCCGCCCGAGGGGATCGGCATCGTGCTCGGCGCAGATCGTTTGCTCGACATGACTCGCACCGTCGTGAACGTGGGCGCCGATATGGCGACGACCGCCGTGGTTGATGCGCTCGAGCGCAAAGGATCGGGAGAGTAGTGTCAGCGATCGGCATGCTGGAGGTGCTGACTCCGTGAAGCTCGAAATTCTGAAGCGTTGGCAAACTTGGGCGCCGATCCTCGCGCTGGCACTCGGGATTTTTGGTGGTCTGCTGCCCGCGACGCTCGATATCGCTCTCGTCATTCCCGCTTTGATCGTGACGGTGCTCGCCGCGGTCTATCACGCCGAAGTCATCGCCGAGCGCGTCGGGGAGCCCTACGGCACCTTGGTTCTCGCCGTCGCCGTCACCATCATCGAGGTGGCCCTGATCATTTCATTGATGTTGAGCACGGAGACTCCGGTACCGACCATCGTCCGTGACACCGTGTTCGCCGCCGTGATGATCATCATCACGGGCATGGTGGGCTTGTGCATGCTCGCAGGAGCCTGGCAGCACGGTGAGCAGACCTTCACCCGTCGCGGGGTGAGCGCAGCGCTCGCCACCCTGAGTGCGCTCGCCGTGCTCACGCTCGTGCTGCCCAACTTCACCGTATCGGCATCGGGTGGGGCGTACTCTCCGCTACAGCTGGCCTTCGTCGGTTTCGTATCGCTCGTGCTCTACGGGGCGTTCGTGTTCGTGCAGACGATTCGACACCGTGATTACTTCCTCGACGAAATCCACGAGAAGATTCTGGCGGAGAACGAGGCGGTCGCCGAGCGCGGTGAGCCGGTCGAATATGTCGAGCACGTCGAGCGTGCACCCCTCGGCTTCACCTTCGTGCTGCTCGTGATCGCGCTCGTCGCGGTCGTATTGCTCGCCAAGACGCTTGCGCCGGGCCTTACCGAATTAGCCATCGTGATCGGTGCGCCGGTGGCGGCCGCCGGTGTGTTCATTGCGGCGATCGTGCTGCTGCCTGAGAGTCTTGCGGCCTTTCGTGCTGCGCGTGCCAATAAATTGCAGACCAGCATGAATCTCGCGCTCGGTTCGGCGCTGGCCTCCATCGGCCTCACCATCCCGACCTTGGCCGTGATCTCGATCGCGATGGGCTGGACGCTCGATCTTGGTCTCGGCAACCGCGAAATCGTTTTGCTGTTCCTCTCGCTGCTCGTGTGCACGCAGTCATTCAGTACCGGCAGGACGACCATCCTGCAGGGCACCGTGCACCTCGTGATTTTCGCCGTCTATTTGTTTACGACGATCGTGCCTTAGTCTTCGCGCAAGCTAGGCGTGAGATGCGGTGCGAGCAAGGCGAGCATCGCATCGTAGACTTTGGGTGACGCCGCGACGATGTTGCCGCCTTGCTTGAACTCGCCGCCCGAGAGCGTGCCGACGCGGCCACCGGCCTCCTCGACGATCAGTGATCCGGCAGCCGTGTCCCAGGGGCCAAGGCCGATTTCAAAGAATCCATCCGTGCGACCTGCCGCGACGTAGGCGAGATCGAGCGCTGCTGACCCGGGGCGGCGGACGCCGGCGGTGTTCAGCATGACGTCTTTGAGCATCGCGAGGTAGGTGTCGAGGTATTCGGTGTTGGCGCGATAGGGGAAGCCGGTACCGATGAGGGCGCCTTCGAGTCCCCGTTGCGAGCTCACGCGGATGCGTCGATTTTCAAGATGGGCGCCATCGCCTCGCGAGGCGGTGAAGATTTCTTGTCGCATCGGGTCGTAGACGACGCCGTGATCGATGCGTCCGCGAACGCGGGCGCCGATCGAGACACAGAAATGCGGCATGCCGTGGATGAAGTTGGTGGTGCCATCGAGCGGATCGATGATCCATTCCACGGGGCCCGAGCCGATCTGGCCGCTTTCCTCGCCGAGGAAGGCGTGATCGGGGTAGGCGCGACGAATGGTGGCGATGATCTCGGCCTCGGCAGCCCGGTCGACCTCGGTGACATAGTCGTTGCGACCCTTGCTCGACACCTCGAGGGAATCGAGCCGATTGAGGCTGCGGACGATGAGATCCGCCGCACGACGCGCGGCACGCACGGCAATGTTGAGAAGTGGCTGCATGTTGGCAAAGAGCGTCGGAAAAGGCCGCTAGAATACCACGCGCATGATCGCCGCCGCCGACATACGAGTGGTTCTCGTCGAGACCTCCCATCCGGGCAACATCGGCGCGGTCGCGCGCGCCATGAAGAACATGGGTCTCGAGAAGCTCGTGCTCGTGCGCCCCAAGGAGTTCCCGCATTCCGAGGCGAGTGCCCGAGCCTCCGGTGCGACCGACGTGCTCGAGAAGGCCGTGATCGTCGATCGACTCGAAGACGGCATCGCCGATTGCGGATTCATCGTGGCCACTACCGCCCGAGATCGCGATCAAAATATCCGTGTCCTCGATGTGCGCGATGGCGCGCAGCGTATCGTTGCCGAGAGTCTTCGTGGGCCAGTCGCATTGCTCTTCGGCAATGAGCGCACGGGCCTCACGAACGAAGAGCTCTCGCTCGCGCATCTTCTGCTGCGCATTCCGGCGAATCCCGAATACTCCTCGCTCAATCTCGCCATGGCGACGCAGCTCGTCACCTACGAAATCTATCGTGCCCGCGGCGCCGAGCATGTGTCGGCACCCGGGCCCATCCCGCTCGCCACGGGCGAGGAGATGGAGCGTCTCTACGCGCATTTCGAAGAGGTGCTCGAAGAGGTGGGCTTCCGTGATCGCACCACGAGCGGCACGCGTCTGATGGAGCGCATCCGTCGGTTCATCAACCGCGCCGAACTCGATCAGAACGAAGCGAACATTTTGCGAGGCATTTTCACGGCGATACAGGGTCGACGACGCCCCGCCGGCGCGCGGTCAAATAATTCGACCTCCGGAAAATCCGAGTCGTGAAACCCATCTTTCTCGATCACGCCTCGACGACTCCGATCGACCCTGCGGTGGCGGAGGTCATGGCCGAGGCGCTCAAGAGCGATCTCGGCCTGGGCAATCCGTCGTCGGGCACGCATGCCTACGGGCGTGACGCGGCAAGCGCCATCGAGTCGGCGCGAGCCGAGGTCGCGGCGCTCATCGGCGCCCTAGCAGAGGACATCCTCTTCACCTCGGGCGCGACCGAGTCCGACAACCTCGCGATTTTGGGTATCGCGCGCGGTCGTGCCGATCGCGGTCGTCATCTCGTGACCTCACGTACCGAACACAAGGCGGTGCTCGATCCGATGCGCCAACTCGGAAAACGAGGCTGGCAGGTGAGTGAGCTCGAGCCCGAACGCGACGGACGCGTCGATCCTGCGACGGTTGCGGCAGCGCTGCGCCCCGATACGCAGTTGGTGTCGATCATGCACGCGAACAACGAGACGGGCGTCGTGCAGGACATCGCCGCGATCGCGGCGGTCTGTCGCGCCCACGATGTTTTTCTGCATTGCGATGCGGCGCAATCGGCGGGCCGACTCCCCATCGATGTCGAGTCGCTCGGCGTCGACCTGTTGTCGATCTCCGCGCACAAGCTTTACGGCCCCAAGGGCATCGGTGCGCTGTGGGTGTCGCCGCGAGTTCGGCCGTGGATAGAGCCGCTCATGTGGGGCGGTGGCCACGAGCGGGGGCTCCGGCCCGGAACGCTCGCCACCCACCAGATCATCGGCTTCGGTCGGGCGGCCGCGCGAGTTCGCGAGCGACGCGAATCCGACGCGCGTCATGTCGAGGCGCTCGCGTCGCGGTTTCGATCGGGTCTCGCCGACTTGGCGGGTCTGCGCTGGAACGATCATCCCGCCCATCGTTTGCCGGGACTCGTCTCGCTCAGCATCGAAGGGGTCGAGGGTGAGAGTCTGATCGCCGCGCTGCCCGCGATCGCCGTGTCGAGCGGTGCGGCCTGTGATTCGGCGAGCGGCGAACCGTCGTACGTCTTGCGCGCACAAGGGGTACCGACCGAGCTCGCCCAGTCGACGCTGCGAATCGCGTTCGGCCGATTCAATACGGAGGCCGAGGCGGGACACGCCTCCGAGGCGGTTCGCGAGGCCGTCGCGAGATTGCGTCGCCAAGATGCTCCGGGTGCGCCAGCGGGCGAGGGCTGGGGGATGGGCGAAGCAGGGAGTCTTCGCGAGGGCGCACGGATTCGCTGTTTCGTTCGTCTTGATGGCGAGCAGAACATCTCGGCGGTCGAGTTCAAGGCGGCCACTTGCCCCGGGGTCTGGACGGTGCTCGAAGGGCTGAAACGCGAGCTCGTGGGGCGACCTGCCGCGACGCCGACCCTCGACGGCCCGAGGGATTGGGCTCGTCGGTTTGACCTCCCGACCGAGAAACTTGGCCGGCTCTTTCGGGTCGAAGATGCGTTGACGGCGGCAATCAAAGCCGCTGGCGAACCCTGATCCGCGCATTACAATGGCAGCACTCGCAGCGAGGAGACCATGGCGATTTCATTGACAGCCGCAGCGGCAGATCGAGTCCGCAGCTTTCTCGGAACCCGAGGGCAGGGCATCGGCCTGCGTCTGGGCGTCCGCAAAACCGGTTGTTCGGGGTTCGCCTACGTCATCAATTACGCCGACGAGACCACGCCGGCTGACATCGTCTTCGAAGACCAGGGCGTCAAAGTGTTCGTCGATCGAGACAGCCTGCCGTACATCGACGGCACCGAAGTCGACTTCGTGAAGCAGGGCCTGAATGAGGCCTTCAAGTTCCGCAACCCCAACACCAAGGGCGAATGTGGTTGCGGAGAAAGCTTCAACGTCTAAAAAACCCTTCCAGACCAGTCACTTGCGCGCGTTCTCGCGTTGCCGACAGGGGTATCGCGCGGGTAAACTACGCGATTGCCCGTTTCCCATTCACTTTTACAAGGAACTGTCCCATGGCGCTGGAGCGCACTTTTTCGATCGTCAAGCCGGATGGCGTAGCCCGTAACCTCATCGGCGAGGTCTATCGCCGCTTCGAGCAGGCGGGTCTGCGCGTCGTCGCCGCCCGCATGGTCCACCTCTCGCAGGTCGAGGCCGAGGGCTTCTACGCGGTACACCGCGAGCGTCCGTTCTTCAAAGATCTGGTCAAGTACATGACCTCGGGTCCCGTGATGTTGCAGGTGCTCGAGGGTGAGAATGCCATCGCCAAGAACCGCGAGATCATGGGCGCCACCGATCCGAAGAAGGCCGCGCCGGGCACGATCCGCGCCGACCTTGCCGAGAGCATCGAGGCGAACACGGTTCACGGCTCCGACGGTCCCGAGACCGCCGCCCAGGAAATCGCGTATTTCTTCCGTGGCATCGAGATCTGCCCGCGCGGCTGATCCCCTCACTCTGCTGACGCACTCGTCATGACTGAAGCCGCCGCAGTACGAACCAACCTCCTCGGGCTCGAAAAGTCCGAGCTCGAGGCGTTCGTCACTGCGCTCGGCAACAAGCCGTTTCGAGCGCGTCAGCTGATGAGTTGGCTCTACAAGCGCTGCGAGGGCGACTTCGCGGCCATGACAGATCTCGCGCGGGATTTCCGCGCGCAGCTCAGCGAAGTGGCCGAGGTGCGTACGCCCGAGATCGTCTCGCGCCATGATTCCGCCGATGGCACCCGCAAGTGGCTGCTGCGTGCCGACAGCACGCAGGCCTTCGAGATGGTGTTCATCCCTGAGATCGATCGAGGCACGCTGTGCATTTCGTCGCAGGTGGGTTGCGCGCTCGACTGCTCGTTCTGCTCGACGGCGCAGCAGGGGTTCAATCGCAACCTCACCACCGCCGAAATCGTCGGTCAGGTGTGGCTCGCTAACCGCGAACTCGGTTTCGAGCCGGGCGGTGAGCGCCGCATCACCAACGTCGTATTCATGGGCATGGGCGAACCACTGGCGAATTTCCGCAATGTGGTGCCGGCTATCCGTATTTTGCTCGATGATCTCGGTTTCGACATATCTCGTCGACGCGTCACGCTCTCGACCTCGGGTCTCGTGCCGCTCATGTACAAGCTTGCCGAAGAGGTGAACTGTGCGCTCGCGGTATCGCTTCACGCGCCCGACGATGCACTGCGTAACGAGCTCGTCCCGATCAATCGCAAGCACCCGATCGCCGAGCTGCTCGACGCCTGTTGGCATTACATCGACGAGCAGAACGGCCGCAGCGTGACCTTCGAATACGTCATGCTCGACGGGGTCAACGATCAACTCGAGCATGCTCGTGCGCTCGCGAGGCTGCTCAAGGGCAAGCCCGCCAAGCTCAATCTCATTCCGTTCAACCCGTTCCCGGGCACCGACTATCGTCGATCGCCGATGCCGGTGATCACGCGCTTCCGGGATGAGCTCATCCAACGCGGGGTGCTCGCGACCATTCGTCGCACGCGTGGCGATGATATCGACGCGGCCTGCGGCCAACTCGCGGGTCGAGTCAACGACCGCACGCGAATCCGTCTCGGTGACAAACTCGCTGGAGCCATGGCGTCATGACCAGCGAATCCATCGGTCAAAGATTGACTCGCCATCGCGAGGCCATGGGCCTCACGACGACGACCGCGGCGGCCCGACTGCATTGCGACGAGTCGATCATCGTATCGCTCGAGGCCGATCGATTCGCCGAGATCGGGGCGCGCGTATTCGCTCAAGGTCACCTGCGTCGTTATGCCGATCTCGTTGGCGCGCCGACTGCAGAGCTCATGGCCGATTGGGCTGAGCAAGGCGCGTCGCTCGCAGCGCCGGACCTCACCAAGGTGCCGCGCACACCAATGCCTGCCGTCAATTCTCAAGCTTGGGCGCGTCGACTCGGCATCGTCGCAGCCGCCGTCGTGATCGCGGTGGCGGCCTGGTGGATTCTCCAGGGTGCCGGTGTGTCGGAGCCCGCGGCTCAACCGAACGCGGCGGCGCAGCAGCCCGTGGCGATGAGCGCGCCGGAGGTGTCCAGCGTTCCCGCAGCAGAAAACGTTCCGCCAGCGTCTGACGTGCCCGTCGCCACGCCCGTCGTCACAAGCCCTGTCGAGCCGCCGAGTCTTACGAATAGTCCGAACTCCGCAGCGTCGCCGCCGGTTGCCGCACCGATCGCCGCCCCGGTCGTCGCCCCGGTCGTCGCTCCGGTCGTTGCCAGTTCGTCTGCCGTCGTCCCGGGCCGCGTCGTGATCGCCATCGATGCGCGCGCGGATTGTTGGGTCGAGATTTACGACTCGTCTGGCCGAAAACTGTATTTCGACAACGTCAATCGAGGGGGACAGGCGAGAGCCGCAGGGCAGGGTCCGCTGCGCGTGTTGCTCGGTCGTGCCGACGTTGCATCACTGCAGGTGGCCGGTCGCCCGGTCGCGATCCCCGCCAACTTCATTCGTAATTCGACGGCCTACTTCACCGTCGATGCATCCGCCAATCTTCGGCCTTTCGCGAAGCCGAGCGCGCCGATGACGGAGCAGCGCCCGTGAGCACACCGCTCATTCAGCCCGTCAAGGGCATGAACGACGTGCTGCCCGGCGAGATTGCTCGCTGGCAGTGGCTCGAGTCCGTCGCGCGTGAAATCTTGAGCGCGCACGCCTATGACGAGATGCGCGTGCCGATCGTCGAACAGACCGATCTCTTCAAGCGTGCGATCGGCGAATTCACCGACGTCGTCGAAAAAGAAATGTACAGCTTCGAGGACAAGGGCGGCGAACGACTGACGCTGCGTCCCGAGGCGACTGCGGGCATGGTCCGCGCGATGATCTCTAACGGCATGTTGCGCGGTGCGCGCCACAAGGTGTGGTGCATCGGACCGATGTTCCGTCACGAAAAGCCTCAGAAGGGACGCTTCCGGCAGTTTCATCAGATCGACGTCGAGGCGGTGGGTTTCGCAGGACCGGACATCGATGCCGAACTCATCGCGCTCTCGGCGTCGTTCTGGCGCCGACTCGGCATCGATCGTGTGAAGTTGCAGATCAATTCGCTCGGCACGCCGGAGTCTCGACGCGCGTATCGTGAAACATTGACCACGTATTTTCGCGGCTACCATGCGAAGCTCGACGCCGATAGTCAGCGTCGGCTCGAGGGAAATCCGCTGCGTATTCTCGACAGCAAGAATCCGGACATGCAGGCGATCATCGCTGGCGCACCGTTGCTGCCCGAGCACCTCGATGCCGAGAGCCGTCAGCACTTCGACGCACTTCGCGGCATGCTCGACTCGCTCGGTATCGCGTATGAGGTCAACCCGCGACTCGTGCGTGGCCTCGACTACTATTCGCGCACCGTCTTCGAGTGGATCACGGATGCGCTCGGCGCCCAGGATGCGGTGTGCTCGGGCGGACGCTACGACGGACTCATCACCCAGCTCGGCGGCGAAGCGACGCCCGCCATCGGCTTCGCCATGGGCGTGGAGCGCGTGGTCGCGCTCATCGAGCAGGCGGGTACCGCCCCTGCGGCGCAGACGGCGGACGTGTATATGGTGGTGCAGGGCGAGTCGTCGATTGGCGTGGCCATGCGCGTCGCCGACGAACTGCGTCGTGCCTCGACGGGGCGTCGCGTCGAGCTCAATCTCGGCGGCGGTAATTTCAAGGCGCAGTTCCGCCGAGCCGATCGCAGCGGAGCGCCGCTCGCGCTCGTGCTCGGCGAAGACGAGCTCGCGCGGGGCGTGGTGCAGTTGAAGCCGCTGCGTGAGGGGGCGGGAGAGCCCGTCGAAGTGAAAATCGATGTTGCAGTATCCGCCGTCAACCAGTGGCTGGCGGCTCATGGCTCAAAGAATTCTTAGCAGGAGAGACGATCGTGATCGACGATTATTACAATGAGGAAGAGCAGTGGGAGCGCGTCAAGCGTTGGTTGCGCGAGAACGGTCCTTGGCTCATCGCCGGCGTCATCATCGGTCTCGGCGCCCTCGCAGCCTGGCGTTGGTACGAAGCGTATGTCGAGCGTCGTCACGTCGAGGCGAGCGTCGCCTACAGCGAGATCCTGCAGACGCTCGAGCGCGGTGACCGAGTCGCTGCGATCAAGGCGATCGACGAGCTTCGCGAGGAATACGGCTCATCGGCTTATGCCGACCAAGGCGATTTTCTCGGTGCGCGTATTCACGTCGACACGAACGAGCTCGGCAAGGCTGCCGAGCGACTCACGCGGGTGATGACGGGGAGCGACGACCCGCAGTTGCAACTGTTGGCTCGTGTGCGACTCGCGCGGGTGCAGATCGCGCAGAACACGGCCGATGCGGCACTCAAAACCCTCGACGGTGCAAAGCCGGGTGGTTTCGCGGCGCGCTTCGACGAGGTTCGTGGCGATGCCTTGCTGGCCAAGGGCGATCGCGCAGGGGCGCTGGCCGCCTGGCGCAAGGCTGAGGCTGCTGCGGGGGGTGACGGCGCGCAGCCGACCACCGTCGATCTCGAAGGCTTGCGCCTCAAGATCTGGGACATCGAATCCGACGGCGTGAAAGCGCCCGCCAAACCTTGAACGCGGCGGTGAAGGAGTCACTCATGGTACGCAGCACCCGATCAACGCGTCTGCCCCGGCTGGTTGCCGCGGCGGTGCTGCTTGCAGCGCTTGTGGCATGCGACAAGGACAAGGACATCGATCCACCGGCCGAGCTCGTCGACTTCAAAGAATCTTTGTCCATCGATCGCGTCTGGAACGTTTCGCTGGGCGGAGGCGATGAAGTCATGCGCGGCGGGCTCTCGCCGGCGGCCTCCGGCGATCAGGTGTTTGCGGCGGGCCGCGGTGGCGAAGTCGTCGCGCTCGAACTCGCAAGCGGCAAAGTCAGCTGGCGTGCCAAGACCGGTGCGACCCTGTCTGGTGGCCCCGGTGCAGGCGGCGGACTCGTGGTGGTCGGCAGCGCCGATGGCGACGTCATCGCACTCGATGCTGCGACCGGGACGCGTCGCTGGTCAGCGAAGGTGGGTGGAGAAGTGCTCGCGGCTCCGGCCGTCGGCGCCGATGCGGTCATCGTTCGAACGGTCGCGGGACGACTGCTTGGTCTTTCGGTCGAAACCGGTCGCGAACTGTGGCGTGAAGATCAACAAATTCCGCGACTCACCTTGCGCGGCACGGCCGCCCCGGTGATCACCGGCAACGTCGCGTTCTGTGGTTTCGACAATGGCCGGGTCATCTCCATCGAAACGACTCGCGGTGAAATCTTTTGGGATCAGCTCGTGTCGCCGGCGCGTGGCCGCACCGAACTCGAGCGGCTCGTCGACATCGACTCGGCTGTCAAAGTATTGGGTTCCGACGTGTTCGTCGCCGGATTCCAGGGGCGCGTCGCCATGCTCGCGGTCGATTCGGGTCAGATTTGGTGGTCGCGCGAAATCTCGAGCCATCGCGGTCTCGCCGTGGACGAAGAGCGCGTGGTGGTCTCGGGCGCGACGGGCGAAGTCATCGCCCTGCGTCGTCGTACCGGCGTCGATCTCTGGCGACAAGACGGATTGCGGATGCGGCGGCTATCCGCACCGGCCATCATCGGCAATCGGGTGGCGGTGGCGGATTTCGAGGGTTACGTGCATTGGCTCGATGGCGATACGGGCGCTTTCCTCGCTCGTACCAAGATCGGCGGCCGCACCAGTAACGCGCCGGTGGTTGTCGGCGACGTCGTCATCTTCCAAGATGACGAGGGTCGTGTGACCGCCCTGCGTCCGAAGGCCTGAAGGCCTCGGGCGCGCCACTGACTTCAAACCGAGAGAACTGAACATGCTTCCTGTCGTCGTTCTCGTCGGTCGCCCCAATGTGGGCAAGTCGACGCTCTTCAATCGCCTGACTGGCACGCGCGATGCGCTCGTGGCCGACATGCCGGGCGTCACACGCGATCGGCAGTACGGTTACGGGCGTATGGGTCCTGTGCCCTACGTCGTCGTCGACACGGGTGGTCTCGTCGAGCAACCGTCGGGCATAGAAACGCCGATGCGACTGCAGACCGAGCGCGCGGTGGCCGAAGCGGACGTCCTCGTGTTCCTCGCCGACGCCCGCAGCGGGCTCACACTGCAAGATCACTTTGTCGCACGCGCGCTTCGACGTTCCGGCAAGAAGGTCGTACTCGCGGTCAACAAGGCAGAGGGGCTCGATCCTTCGACCGCTGCGTCCGACTTCCATTCTTTGGGATTGGGTGAGCCGCTTGCGATCGCTGCAGCGCACGGAGACGGCTGTCGCGATCTCATGTCCGTCGTGCTCTCGGATTTCGATCCCGAGAAGATCGCGGCCGAACAGTCACCCGATGACGGCCGTATTCGCATCGCCATCATCGGACGCCCGAACGTCGGCAAGTCGACGCTCGTCAATCGCTTGCTCGGCGAAGAGCGGGTTATTGCGAGTGACATGCCCGGAACGACGCGCGACAGCATTTTCGTCCCCTTTGCGCGCGATGATCGCGAGTTCACGCTCATCGACACGGCAGGCGTACGCCGGCGCGGCAAGGTCGAAGACGAGGTCGAGAAAGCGAGCGTGGCCAAAACCTTGCAGGCCATCGACTCGGCCCACGTCGTCATCTTTGTGGTCGATGCGCACGACAGCATCGGCGAGCAAGATGCCAATGTGCTCGGACTCGCGCTACAGCGTGGCCGAGCGCTCATCATCGCCGTCAACAAATGGGATGGCATCCCCATGGAGCAACGCGAGGAAATCCGTCGCTTGCTCGAACTCAAGCTCGACTTCGTTCCCTACGCGCCGGTGCATTTCATTTCGGCGCGTCACGGCACGGGTGTCGGTGAGCTCGTCGCGGCCACCATCAAGGCTTACGACGCCGCGATGACGGAAATTCCGACGCCGCGGCTCACCAAGGCTTTGGAGCGCGCGATCGTGCAGCATCAGCCGCCGCTCGTTCGCGGTCGTCGCATCAAGCTTCGGTACGCGCATCAAGGCGGGCGTAATCCGCCACGCATCATCGTCCATGGCAACCAGACGGTGCATGTCCCCGAGGCGTACACGCGTTATCTCGCCAACGTCTTTCGTCGGGAGTTCGATCTCTTTGCTTCGCCCGTGGCGGTCGAGTTCCGCTCGGACTCGAACCCCTACGTGCGGCTCAGGGGGCGCCCGAAGCCCGACCCGTCGAAGCGGGGCCGCTCGGCAGGTCGAGGAAAAGCGCAGGGTCCACGAAAGCGCGGTTGAGGGCGACGCCCCAGTGAAGGTGAGGCCCGGTCACACGACCGGTCGCGCCCACCTCGCCAATTTTGTCGCCGGTTTTGACTGGAGTTCCGGGCGTGACACCGATGTCACTCAAGTGGCAGTAGAGGGTGACGAGCCCTTGCCCATGATCGATGAACACCGATTTGCCGTTGAAGAAGAAGTCACCGACTTCGATGACTTTGCCAGGTGCTGGAGCGAAGATCGGTGTGCCGACCGGCGCCGCGATATCCATGCCGGAGTGCGGGTTGCGCGGTTGATTGTTGAACACGCGACGTAGTCCGAAAGACGACGAGCGCGGTCCGCGCACGGGTGACTCGAACTTGAGGGTCGACGGCAGCACCGTGCTGAAAGTGCCGACGGCCTCGCGGATCCGCGGCTGCTCCTCGGCAACTCGCGCCGCATTCTCGGGCGAGAGATCGACGTGCTTCGGGGCGACCTTGAGTCGTTGCGTCGCATACGCTTTGCCTTCGATCGTGAAGCCCTGAGTGAGCGTTGCGTTACCCGACCGAATCTCGATTTTCGCCGTGCCGGGTTCTCGTGCGAGCGGAATCCCGACGATCGCACGCCAGCCTTGGCCATTCGGAACCACCATCACTCGATTGCCCTCGAACGTGACGACCGGTGGTTTCGCGGGTTCGCCCGGCACATCGAGGATGGCGACCCCACCGGGTACCGATAACGAGGTGGGCAAATTGCCGATGCCCGAGGCGTCGATCGTCGCGAGCGCAAACCCCAGGCCCGCCCACCATGACCACATCCCCCGTCTTTTGATCATTATTTTTTCTCTCCAACATTTTCGACGACTCTCGCGCGGAGCGTTCCGTGGGCGAGTCTCGCATCGATGAGATCGCCTTCGTTTGCGGCACTCGCATTGCGCAAGAGAGCACCATCGGCGACCCGCGTGACCAGTGAAAATCCGCGATCGAGCGTCGCGAGCGGGCTCACGGCATCGAGTGTGCGCGCGAGTGTGGCCAGCGTTTGACGCAAGGCGTCGAGTCGCTGAGGCAGTGCACGACGCAGGCGCTCATCGAGCAGGGCGTGACGATGCGTGAGCCGTTGCACCTCGGCCTTGGGTGAAGTTCGCGCGAGCCGCGTAGTCAGTGTTTGTAGACGATGTCTTCGATCTGCGAGGAGCAACTGCACTCGACTGCCGAGACGCTGCTCGAGTTCGTCGAGGCGCTGAGCATTCTGACGCAGGCGTTGCCCGGGGTGCGCGAGCGCGAGGCGGCGGCGCATGGCCACGAGATAGTCGCTGTCGTTGCGCAGCTGTCGACGCAGGGCTTGCAACAATCTTTGAGAGAGCCGGGCAAAGCCCATGCGCCACGTTGCGCCATCCGGCACGACGAGTTCGGCGGCACCCGAGGGCGTGGGTGCGCGCAAGTCCGCGACGAAATCTGCAATCGTGAAATCGACTTCGTGACCGATACCTGTGACGACCGGCATCGGCATGGTGCGTATCAGGCGCGCAATCGACTCGTCATTGAAGGCCCAGAGGTCTTCGATGGAGCCGCCTCCGCGGGCGACGATCAATACGTCACATTCGTTTCGTGAGGCGGCGAGCGAGAGCGCTTCGAGCAATTGGGGCACGGCATCTCGGCCCTGCACAGCGGTCGGATAGATGACCACGCGCGCAGCCGGAAAACGCCGTCCCAATATATTGAGGATGTCGCGGATCGCAGCACCCGTGGGTGAGGTCACTACACCGATGCAACCCGGCACGGTCGGCAAGGGTCGCTTTTTCGATGTATCGAACAGCCCCTCGGCCTCGAGCCGCGCCTTGAGCCGTTCGTACTCGCGACGCAGCGCGCCCACCCCGGAGTCTTCGAGGTGTTCGACCTGCAGCTGATACTCGCCGCGGGGCTCGAATAGGGTGACCCGAGCCCGGGCGATGACCCGCTGACCATCGGCCGGTGCGAATCTCAGCAGGGCGTTGCGACCACGGAACATCGCGCAGCGCACCTGGCTGTCGCGGTCCTTCAGGGTGAAGTACCAGTGACCCGAGGCGGGGCGCGAAAAGTTCGAGATTTCGCCCTCGATCCACACGGTCGGCATACCGTGCTCGAGCAGCATCCGCACCTCTTTGTTGAGGCGTCCGACGCTGTAGACGTCGCGGTCTGCCGGGGCGATGGAGGAGGGTGGCAAGCGGAGTTCCTGTGCAAGACGGGGCTTCGGGGCGGCACAAGTTTACCGGGTCGGCCGGGGTGCGTAGAATGCGCCGTCCAATAGCTCATTGGACGGCCCCCCGCATGCGCATTCTTCAGGAAGCACTCACCTTCGATGACGTGCTTTTGGTCCCGGCTTATTCGGAAGTTCTGCCTCGCGAAGTTGACCTGTCGACCCGGCTGACTCGGAACATCCGCCTCAATCTGCCGCTGGTATCGGCAGCCATGGATACGGTGACCGAGGCTCGCCTCGCCATCGCCATTGCCCAAGAGGGTGGCATCGGTATCGTCCACAAGAGCATGACCATCGAGGCTCAGGCGCTCGAGGTGGCCCGGGTCAAGAAATTCGAGAGCGGCGTGGTACTCGATCCGATTACCGTTTCGCCCGATACCACCATCCGTCAGGTCCTCGAGCTCACCAAGGCTCGTGGCATTTCCGGCATGCCGGTCGTGAAGGGCAACAAGGTGGTCGGCATCGTCACGAGTCGCGATCTTCGTTTCGAAACCCAACTCGACAACCCCGTCTCGTCGGTGATGACGCCCAAAGAGCGACTCGTCACCGTCCCCGAAAATGCACCGAAGGACGAGGTGCTTCATCTTTTCCATAAGCACCGTATCGAGAAGGTCCTCGTCGTTGGTGAGGGGAACGATCTCAAGGGTCTCATCACCGTCAAAGATATCCAGAAAGCCACCGAACGTCCGCGCGCCTGCAAAGACAGCAGTGGGCGTCTTCGTGTCGGCGCAGCCGTGGGTACGTCGCCCGATACGCTCGATCGCGTCGCAGCACTCGTCGAGTCGGGTGTCGATGCGGTAGTCGTCGACACGTCCCACGGACACTCACGTGGTGTCATTCAAATGGTCGAGCGCGTGAAGTCGCGCTGGCCGACGCTTCAGGTCATTGCCGGCAACATTGTCACCGCTGAAGCGGCACAGGCGCTCGTCAAGGCAGGTGTCGACGGCGTGAAGGTGGGTATTGGCCCCGGATCGATCTGCACGACTCGCATCGTCGCGGGTGTGGGTGTGCCGCAGATTTCGGCGGTCGCGAATGTTGCGGCGGCCCTCGAGGGCACCGATGTGCCGCTCATTGCCGATGGCGGCATTCGCTATTCCGGTGACGTGGCGAAAGCCATTGCTGCGGGTGCGCATGCCGTGATGATCGGCGGACTGTTCGCGGGCACCGAAGAGTCCCCGGGTGAGGTCGAGCTATTTCAAGGCGCGAGCTTCAAAAGCTATCGCGGCATGGGTTCGCTCGGTGCGATGGGTGAGCGCCACGGATCGAGCGACCGCTATTTTCAGGACACGACAACCGAACTCGAGAAGCTCGTGCCCGAGGGTATCGAAGGTCGAGTGCCGTACAAGGGCAGCCTCGTCGCCATCGTGCATCAGCTCGCCGGAGGCCTGCGTGCAGCGATGGGTTACACGGGCAGCCAGAGCATCGAACAGATGCGGACCCGGCCGTCCTTCGTGCGCATCACGACGGCAGGCGTGCGCGAGTCGCACGTGCACGACGTGACCATTACCAAAGAAGCGCCGAACTACCGGATCTCGTGAGTCGCTGGCCATGACTGCCCGCGACATTCACGCCGACCGTATTCTCATCCTCGATTTCGGCTCGCAGTACACGCAGCTGATCGCGCGTCGTGTGCGCGAGCTAGGTGTCTATTGCGAGATCCATCCGTGGGACGCCGGCGACACCGACGTTCGCGCTTTTGCGCCGAAGGGCGTCATTCTCTCGGGAGGCCCCGAGTCCGTTACTCAAAAAAATGCCCCGGCTGCACCCGCGGCCGTGTTCGAGCTCGGCGTGCCCGTGCTCGGCATTTGCTATGGCATGCAGACCATGGCGGCGCAGCTCGGCGGTCGCGTCGAGCCGGGTGCCGTTCACGAATTCGGTTATGCCGAGGTGCGAGCGCGCAATCACTCGGCGCTGCTGAAAGGCATCGAAGACCGCGTCAATGCCGAGGGTCACGGCCTGCTCGACGTGTGGATGAGCCACGGCGATCAAGTGGTCGAGCTGCCCGAGGGTTTTGCGGCGATCGCATCGACGGGTGATGTGCCGATCGCCGGCATGGCCGACGAGTCGCGCAGGATTTACGCCTTGCAGTTCCATCCGGAAGTGACCCACACCAAGCAGGGTGAGCGGATCTACGCCCGGTTCCTGCACGACATCTGTGGCTGCGCCTCGAGCTGGAACCCCGGGAACATCATCGAAGATGCCATCGAGCGCGTCCGTGCGCAGGTCGGAAAATCGAAGGTGCTGCTGGGTCTTTCGGGTGGTGTTGACTCGTCGGTCGTCGCAGCCCTGTTGCATCGCGCAATTGGCGATCAGCTCGTTTGCGTGTTCGTCGATCACGGTCTCTTGCGTCATCGCGAGGGCGATGCCGTGATGGATATCTTTGCCCGTAATCTCGGCGTTCGAGTCATTCGCGTGAATGCCGCCGATCGATTCTTTGGTGAACTCAAGGGCGTGAGCGACCCCGAAGCCAAACGCAAGATCATCGGTCGACTTTTCGTCGAGGTGTTCGACGAAGAGGCGAAGAAGCTAGCAGGCGAGGGTGCTGCTGATCGCGTGGAGTTCCTCGCTCAAGGCACCATCTATCCCGACGTCATCGAATCTGCGGGTAGCAAGACCGGCAAGGCGCACGTCATCAAGAGTCATCACAACGTGGGCGGTCTACCCGCCCACATGAACTTGAAGTTGGTTGAGCCGCTACGCGAACTGTTCAAAGATGAGGTTCGGCGCATCGGTGTCGAACTCGGGTTGCCTGCCGAGATGGTGTATCGGCATCCGTTCCCGGGCCCGGGTCTCGGGGTGCGCATTCTCGGTGAAGTGACGCGCGAAGCGGCCCACACACTGCAACTCGCGGATCACATCTTCATCGAGGAGCTGCGCAAGTTCGGTTGGTACGACAAGACGAGTCAGGCCTTCGCCGTGTTCCTGCCCGTGAAGTCCGTGGGAGTGACGGGCGATGGGCGTCGTCACGATCCCGTCATCGCATTGCGTGCCGTGGAGACCATCGATTTCATGACGGCGCACTGGGCGCATCTGCCCTATGAATTGCTTGATGTGTGCTCGCGCCGCATCGTCAACGAGGTCAAAGGTGTGAGCCGCGTGGTGTACGATATCAGCGGCAAGCCACCCGCCACCATCGAGTGGGAGTAAAGTAAAGACTTATAAATTATTGATTTATAAGGATTTTCTTGATATTCGGAAGAATACCTAAAGAATACCAAAATCAGTTACTTACGTTCCCAAGAATACCCTGAAGAATACCTAGATTACATCTAACCCTCTGAAATAAAAGGTATTCTTTTCGCCTTCTCAGCGGTATAAAGGCGTCTTGGCGAAAGAGGGTGGCTACGGCTGAATCGGGAAATTTTTCTCTGTTTCAACGCTACACCCTCAATGGTGGTGCTGGCTGAAACCGCCGTAAAGCCGATCTAGTCGGCTCTCGTCGTTGGGTAGGGGTGTATGGCGTCGAGTTACTTCAAGAACACCAAGAACCTCTACGGGACTCGTGGAGCCGAGATCAACAAACGAGAACTAGCGGTAGGGAAAACCAAGGTCACCCTCTACCAGCGGAAAGACAATGGCTCTCCCTCCTGGTACTTCAAGATGAGGGTCAAGGGGGAGCGTCAATACTACAAGCGGAGCCTCAAGACGACCTCCTTCACTGAGGCGAAGGAGTTGGCGGAAGAAAAGGTCATTGAGCTGCTTGGAGCGATCAAGGCTGGCGATAAGATCGTCTCGCCAACCCTTCAGGAAATCTTCCGCCAGTACCGAAAGCATCTTGAGGATTCAGTTCGGCGAGGTCAGCGACGAACTTCCACCATCAACAACCTATTCAGCCGCCTCAATACGGGACAGCGTTTCATCGCCGCCAAGTTACCTTCTGGGATGAACACCAAAGTCGGTACGCTCGATGGAACCGTATTCGACGAGTATTTGGTTTGGCGAGAGGCTGAGGTTCATGGAAAGACTCAGAATCAAGCAACACTTTCGATGATCAGAGACGAACTGATCGTCATACGAGCGGCTTTCAAGTGGGCGAACAGCCAAAAGCTGGCTCCGACAAAGTCCATTCCTGTCTGGACCCCATTCAAATCACCAGAAGTTCGACGTCAGCGTTTTACTCGAACGGACTACAACAAAGTCACTAGCATTTTGACCGCTTGGGCGAGGAAGAAAACCACTGACGATAAGCAGCGTTACTACACACAGATGGTTCGCCACGGCTTCCTAGTCATCGCCAACAGCGGACTCCGTAGTGGCGAACTCTTCGGGCTTCGAAATTCAGATGTAGAAGTCGATCCTGAAAAACAGGAAGTCAAAATCCGTGTTCGAGCCGAAACCACCAAAGTGAAGCAAGAGCGCCGAGTCGTACTGTCGGCGGTAGAGGCAACAGGAGAGGGAGAAGGCTCAACGAGCGTCAACTATCTGATTCGTTGGCTGGATGAGCACCAAGTCCACAAAGATCCAAAGCAATTCGTCTTCTCCGAACACGACAATGGTTTAACAAGTGGGCGAATGCAATTTTACGACTCATACAAGCGGCACTTCCGACCGAGATTGAAAAAACACGGTCTTGAGAAGTTCGATCTTTATCACTGTCGCCATATGTTCATAACGTTTAGACTGGAGGCGGATCAAAACATCTATAAAATCGCCAGGGCGACAGGAACTTCACTCACTCAAATCGAAAAGACCTACAGCCACCTTCTCGCTGAGCAGGCGTCGAGAGAAATTCAGGAAACTCGGAACCGCGCTGCTTCAACGGAGAAGAGAAGAGCGTGACGCAGTTTTTTAAATTGTAGCTCCTCCGAAAAATCTCATTTTGACAGCCCATTCATCGAAAACTCGTTCGTCTTGGTGATATACGTCGACCAGGCTTCAATGTTCCTAGCTGGCTCAATTAGAAACGAATTGATACAGAAGGGGCGATAAAATCCTCGCTTCCGCAGACTCGTAAGCGATCCGGCGATATGTCTGTTTAAGCCGCTGTTCGACCAAAGACGCGAAGCGTAGACAGAATCAATGGCAATAAAGCCGTGATAGCCGTAGAAGCAAGAGTAGCCCCCACCACTCGACAACATCGGTGGTGACAGTTCGATCACATAATCGTGATCAAGCCGCACCTTTAGCGGTAGTCGTCGACGAATTTTGTAGATGAAATGATCGTCCCACATATGGCGGAACATCTCTTCAGGTGGGTATCGCTGTTCACGGATGTAAGTGGATAGCGAAACCGTGAAGACCGATAGCCGTTTTTCTCGGTAACTCAGGTACTTGGTGATCAGAAATTGGCGTGGTGTGGTAATCCCCCCATTTCTGGTGGGGCTGAGAAGTAGACGTTACGCAGCCATGGCCAGCCGCTGTTTTGGGGTGATCCCGCCCAAGGCCATGTTTGGGCGTTCGTGATTGTAGTTCCAGATCCATCG
>JBILWC010000036.1:0-14344 GCA_044370105.1 Steroidobacteraceae bacterium
TGCAGGTTCGGCAGGAAGCGGCGACGCTTCTTGTTGTTCGCGTGCGAGACGCGGTTACCCGTGGTGGGGCGCTTTCCAGTGAGTTCGCAGACGCGGGACATCTTGAGAAGCCTTTGTAAATCAGTGGGTTGGACTCGCCCGGAGGTCTTGGCCCCCGAGCAAAGGGCCGCTTTTATACCAGTCCCGCCGACCCGTGGCAACTCACCCCCTGCTGCCGCTCACAGCAGACCTCGTTCGGCGAGGGAGACGGTGTCGGGTCCGGCGACGATCAAATGGTCGAGCACCCGAATGTCGACGAGGGACAGGGCGTCGCGCAGGCGCAGCGTGATGAGCTCGTCCGCCCGGCTTGGCTCGGCCACTCCCGAGGGGTGGTTGTGGGCCAGGATGACCGCTGCGGCGTTGTGGGCGAGCGCCTGACGCAGTACCTCACGCGGGTGCACGCTCGCCCCATCGAGGGTGCCCCGGAACATCTCCTCGAAGGCGATGAGACGGTGCCGGGTGTCGAGATAGAGACAGCAGAACACCTCATAGGGACGGTCCCGCAACTGGGCGCCGAGGAATCGGGTGGTATCGGAGGGCGAGGCGAGCGCTACGCCCGCCCGCAAGGCGGCGAGGTAATGCCGCCGGGCGAGTTCGAGGGCGGCCTGCAAGGAGGCGACCCGCGCCGGACCGAGGCCGCGGGAGTTCAAGGCTTTGTCGGTGGATACCGACAGCAGATTGCGCAAGCTGCCGTGCTCTCGCAAAAGCGCACGAGCGAGCTCGAGGGCGTTGGTGCCACGAATGCCCGTACCGAACAGCAAGGCGATCAACTCGGCGTCGGTGAGCGTCGAGGCGCCACACTCGAGCAGTTTTTCGCGTGGGCGCTCGTTCTTGGGCCAATCGTCCAAGCGAAGAGAACGTGTGGGCATCGAGACCTCCTGCAACATCGATCGAGAATCAAGGAGGTGCAAGCCTCGAAGAGCAGGGTGGAGATGAGCGAGAGATGAAAGTGGATTTAATGCGCGCAAATCGACGAGACGTTCGCGGATAATGCGACGTCGTTCGAAAAGAGCATCGGGAGTCTTCACATGAGTCGGCGAGCCTTGAAGGTCCGCATCCTCGATCCGCGCATCGGCAAGGAGTTTCCTTTGCCGGCTTATGCCACGGAGGGTTCTGCCGGTCTCGACCTGCGCGCCTGCCTCGAAGCACCGCTCGAGCTCGCGCCAGGCAAGGCCGAATTATTGCCGACGGGTGTTGCGATCTGGGTGGCCGATCCGGCGCTGGCTGCCGTCATCCTTCCGCGCTCGGGCTTGGGTCACAAGCATGGCATCGTGCTCGGCAACCTCGTCGGCCTCATCGACTCCGACTATCAAGGGCAGTTGATGGTGTCGTGCTGGAACCGAGGCAGCACGGCCTACACCGTTCAACCGGGCGAGCGCATCGCGCAGCTCGTGGTCGTGCCCGTCGTGCAGGTCGAACTCGAAGTCGTCGAAGATTTCACGGCCACCTCGCGTGGCGCCGGTGGCTTCGGCAGCTCAGGCACTCGCTGAAAGCGCCGACACGCCAGCTCAAAGATTACAGACGCAGGCTCGTCGGTTCGTGACGCAGATCCGTCACGCGCGCTCGACGATGGCCGTGACGCCCATGCCGCCCGCCGTGCACACCGATATGAGCCCGCGACGAGCGGTCGGCGTGCTCGCGAGCGACTTCGCCAACGTCGCGAGTATCCGTGCGCCGGTTGCGGCGAAAGGATGTCCGATCGCCACACTGCTGCCCTTTACGTTGAGCTTTGCGCGGTCGATGCTGCCGAGCGCGGCACTGCGCTTGAGTTTCGTGCGGCAGAACTCCTCGGATTCCCACGCGGCAAGGGTGCAAAGCACCTGCGCGGCGAAGGCTTCGTGGATTTCATAGAAATCGAAGTCCTGCAGCATGAGCCCTGCATCATCGAGCATCGTGGGCACCGCATAAGCCGGCGCCATCAGCAGACCCTCGTCTCCATTGACGAAGTCCACTGCTGCCGCCTTGCCGAAAGTCAGCCAAGCCTGCACAGGCAGCCCCTGCGCGCGCGCCCAGTCCTCGCTCGCCAGTAGCACGGCCGAGGCCCCGTCGGTGAGCGGCGTGCTGTTGCCCGCAGTCAGGGTGCCTGCGCTCGAACGATCGAAGCTCGACTTGAGCTTGGCGAGTTTTTCTTTGGACGAATCGGCGCGAACGTTGTCATCGCGTGACAAACCCTCGAACGGAACGACGAGATCGTCGAAGAACCCTGCTTGCCAAGCCGCCGCCGCACGTCGATGGCTCTCGTAGGCGAGCTCGTCTTGCGCGGCTCGGCTCACGCCCCAGCGTTTCGCCATGAGCTCACAGCTCTCGCCCATGGAAAGTCCGGTTCGCGGTTCGTTTGCGCCGGGGATGACGGGCTTGAAGTGACGCGGTCTCAACGACAGGAACGGCGCGAGCCGACCGCCGAGACTCTTGGCACGAAATGCGCGCATCAAGATTTGCTGGTAACCGCGCGAATACACGATGGGCGGATCACTGACCGTATCGACGCCCCCTGCGATACCCGAGTCGATTTGTCCGAGTGCGATCTTGTTGGCGATGTTGATTGCCGCCTCGAGACTCGTACCGCAGGCTCGCTGCAAATCGTACGCGGGTGTATACGGGTCCAGCGTGGTGCCGAGCACGCTCTCGCGCGCGAGATTGAAATCTCGCGAGTGCTTGATGACCGCGCCCGCAGCGACTTCGCCGAGTCGTTTTCCGTCGAGCTTGAATCGTGACACGACCCCCTGCATCGCCGCTGTCAGCATCTGCTGATTGCCGACGTGGGCATAAGCCCCGTGAGCGCGCGCAAAAGGAATGCGAGTACCACCGATGATGGCGACGCGACGGACTTTCGACCCGACCAGCATGCTGACTCTCCTTAGCGAGCCTTGCCTGATTTCACGCGCTCGAAATGACGATCGCGAAGGGCAGTGTGACGCGACTCGAGTTTCTGTACCGTCCCGCCGGCCACCACGAGCTCAGGCAGGCTCGATACGTCGAGCGGATCGCCGGACCACAACACGAAGTCGGCCGACTTTCCGCGCTCGATACTGCCGAAGCGATCGGCGACACCAAAGATTTCGGCCGGGGTGCGGGTGATGGCGGCGAGCGCGTCCATCCAGGGCAGGCCATGCGTGACCGCATTTCCCGCTCCCTGTCGGGTCTTGCCCGCATCGTCGACGCCGGTATCGTTGATCGAGATGGCGACGCTCACGCCTGCAGCGCGCAGCTTGGCTGCGTTTTGCAGCGTCGAGCCGACTTCGTCGAACGAGTCGGGAAGGTTGTGCAGTGGGTCGACGATGACCGGGATACCGGCCGCGGCAAGTTCATCGGCCACACGCCAGGCTTCGGCTCCGCCACGAATCACCGCGTTCAATTTTTCCTCACGAGCGAATTTGATCGTGTTGCGGATGTCGATCGCACGATCGACGTCGAAGACGAATACGCCATTGCCCTTGAGGAACTCGACCAGCACCTGCCGTCCCGAGGGCGAAAGCAGACGCTCGTCGTGCACCATCACGAGGTTGGGAGCACGCGCTTCGACGATGGCTTGGCGGAGCAACATGAATTGCGCCGCGCGCGAACCACCGGAGAGGTCGTTCGCATCGCCACCGAGATCGACGAACATGATGCGCGCGGGTAGCGGCGCCGAACCGTCGAGGCCCACCGGTGCACCGAGGCCTGCGACGAGGCTTCCCCCGGATGCCGAGGCCGGCGTCAGCAGAGTGAAGGTGACTCCATTGACCCGGTTGACTCCGACGGTCATCGATTCAGGGTTGTACGCGAGCGTCACGTCGAACTCGGGTCGCATCTGACCGAGTCGCTGTGCGTAATCGCCGGTCGTCTGCTCGATGCCGATTTCTTCGAGTCCGATGTGACCGAGACCACCGAACACACCGGGTGTGAGAGCGCGACCGCCGGCATCGACCACCGTGGTGCCTGCAGGCGCCGAAAGATTTTGGCCGATTGCCGCAACCTTGCCGTTCTGGACGAACACATCTGCGCCCTTGAGTGGCGCCGTGGCATCGCGCGACATGGTGTACACCGTGGCGTTGCGGACGAGCAGCGTGCTGCCGCTCGGCGAAGTGGCCGCATCGTCGGCGATGGCAACGTGTTGGAGCGCCCCTGCGATGACGAGGCTTGCCAAAGTACGGGTCAAAGTATTCATCGGATCACTCCTTCGTAGGCAGGCTGACCAAGCAAAAAGTCGGATTCGGGCAGGGCGCGTGGCGCAGCGCGATCGAAGCGCAGCGCACCGTCGATGTATACCTGTTCCGTGAGCGCATAGACGCTGAACGGATTGCCGTTCCAGACGACGACGTCACCCATCTTCCCTTTTTCGAGCGTGCCGATCCGAGCTTCGAGCCCGATGGCTTGCGCGGCGTTCCGGGTGAGCCAGGTGATGGCGTGTTCCGGTTTGATCTCGAGCCCCATGCGACGCGCATGAGCCATTCCCTTGGCCGCTTCCTGGTTGAGACGCTGGATACCTTCGGAAGAATCGGAGTGCACCACGGCGCATCCGCCGGGCGCCGCATCGACGAGGATCATGTTCTCGGGGATCGCGTCGTAAGACTCCATCTTGAAGCCCCACCAATCGGCCCATACGGCGGCACAGATCTTGTTGTCGGCGAGAAGGTTGGAAATCTTGTAGGCCTCGGTCGCGTGATGGAAAGCGCTCACGCGGTAACCGAACTCGCGCGACATGTCGACCACGATGGCCATTTCGTCGGCGCGATAGCAGTGATGCTGGATGAGGATTTCTCCGCGCAGCACGCCGGCCAGGGTTTCGAGACGAAGGTCACGCTTCGGTGGACGCAAATCTTTGGCCCCCGCAGCCTTGCGAGCCTCGTATTGTTTCCAGTCGCGCGCGTACTCCTGCGCTTCGATCCATTGAGCACGCCAGCCCGCGACGTTGCCCATGCGCGTCGAGGGAAGTTGGCGACGATTGCCGTAGACACGTTTCGGATTCTCGCCGCAGGCCATCTTGAGACCGTGCGGAGCGTCGGGAAACTTCATCGACTGATACGTCACCGCCGGAATATTTTTGACGGAGACCGATCGACCGCCAAAAAGATTGGCCGAGCCCGGCAGCACGTGCAGCGTTGTGACTCCGCCTTCGAGCGCTGCCTCGAAACCCGGATCTTGCGGCCATATGGAGTGCTCCGACCACACCTGCGCCGTCGAGGGCGCCGTGGCTTCGTTGCCGTCCGAATGAGCCTCGACACCCGGCGAGGGGTACACGCCGAGATGCGAGTGCACGTCGATGATGCCCGGCGTCACCCACTTGCCTCGGCCATCGACGATTCGCGCACCGGCAGGTGCGTCGAGTTGCGCGCCTACGGAAGCGATGAGCCCGTCGCGGATCAGTACGTCGGCATTGTCGACCCGCTCGCCATTGCCGATGAGTACGGTCGCGCCCCGAATGAGGGTCGGTGCCGAGGGCGTCGGTTTATAGGTCGAGGGGTAGGGCGAGCCCGTACCCGACGATGTGGTCTGGGTCTCTGCGACCGGTGCTTTGGTGTCGCTCGCGCTTTTCATCGGGCCTGCTGCGGTGCAGGCCGTGAGTGCGAGCGCGAGGCTCGCGATCAGCGCGAGGTTTTGGGGTCGTCGTGAAATCATGCAGCAAACTCTCCCTGCTTGAGTCCGATGCGGTTGCATCTTTAAAGGTCGGCACGGCAAGATGCCCGAACAAGAGTCCGGGGACAACGGGGGCGCGGGGTGCAGCTCCCAAAAAGAGGCGAGATGACGTTCAAGACCTTCCAGGAGTTCTACCCGTTTTATCTGGGGGAGCACGCAGATCGCACGTCGCGGCGTCTGCACGTCGTGGGCACGACCTTGGCATTGCTGCAGCTGCCGCTCGCCCTGATCACGGGCAACGCGTGGTTGATCCTGACCGGTTTCGTCACCGGCTACGGATTTGCCTGGGTGGGGCATTATTTCTTCGAGAAAAACACGCCGGCCACTTTCAAACATCCTCTCTACAGCCTTCGTGGCGATTTCACCATGGCTCGTGACGTGTTCACGGGTCGAATTCCCTGGTAGCGATGCCCGCAAGTCGCATCGATCGCGTCTTCGAAAAACGCCTCGCCGCTCTCATCAATAGTGGCGAGCGTGGCGCTTTGCAGGGCGGCCGTCGAGGCGTCGAGAAAGAGTCGCTGCGTGTCACGCCTGCAGGGCGTATCGCCACCACGCCTCATCCGGCAGCTCTCGGTTCTGCGCTCACCAACGATCACATCACCACCGACTACTCCGAAGCTCTGATCGAGCTCGTCACGCCGACGTTCACCACGAACTGGGAGTTGCTGCAATATCTTTGTGACCTGCACCAGTTCGTCTACCGCCACATCGGCGACGAATTGCTCTGGGCGACCAGCATGCCCTGCGTGATCGACGGAGACTCCAGCATTCCGATCGCGCAATTCGGACCCTCCAACGTGGGTCGTATGAAGACGATCTATCGCGAGGGGCTCGGCTTGCGTTACGGACGAGTGATGCAGGCAATCTCCGGCGTGCACTTCAATTATTCATTTCCCGAGCGGCTGTGGCCCGTGTGGGCCGCCATACGCGAGTCGCGCGTATCTGGGCAGTCGTTCGTATCCGAGAGTTACTTCGACCTTCTGCGCAACTATCGGCGGTTCGGCTGGATCGTCCTTTATTTTTTTGGCGTCTCGCCGATGGTGTGCAAGTCATTCCTTCGTGCTCGCGGGGAGACCTTGCCCGAGTACGGACGCGGTACGGCCTGGGAGCCGCACTCGACTTCGTTGCGCATGAGCGATCTCGGATACCGCAATCGCAGCCAGTCGAGCCTCGAAGTTTCCGTCAACAGTCTCGAAGAATACGTTCGCGATCTCACTCGAGCGATCAGTACCCCTCACCCCGAGTACCAACGCCTCGGTGTGAAGGTCGACGGCGCCTATCGCCAGCTCAACGCCAATCTGCTGCAGATCGAGAATGAGTACTACGCCTTCATTCGCCCGAAGCGTGTCGCCCGATCGGGGGAGCGTCCCACCAAGGCCCTGATTCGTCGCGGTGTCGAGTACGTCGAAGTGCGCGCCCTCGACGTGAGTGCCTTCGACCCTGTCGGAGTCAACCAGAACAAGCTGCGATTCCTCGAAGCATTCATGGTGCTGTGCCTGACGCGCGAGAGTCCGCTCATCGATGCCAACGAGCAGGCCGTGCTCGATGGCAACCATGTCACCGTCGCGCGACGGGGGCGTGAGCCCGATCTTATGTTGGTTTGCGACGGACGGAATGTGCCGATGCTCCAATGGGCTCGTGAGATCATCGACCAGATGCAAGGTATCTGCGAGCTGCTCGATGAGGGCGATCCGCTCAAGCCGTATTCGGCAGCGCTCGCCGTGCAGGCCGCCAAGCTCGACGATATGGCGTTGACGCCTTCTGCGCGGCTAATCAAAGAAATCGGCGAGACGGACGAGTCGTTCTTCGATCTTGCGCTGCGCACCTCGGCTGCCCACAAAGCATATTTCCTCGACCTGCACGAGCCCAACAAGGCGCGATTGAACGAGTTCGCGGATCAGGCCGCAGAGTCTCTCGAGGTGGCCGAGGCCATGGCCAGCGCCCCGCAGAAAGATTTCGACGTGTTTATCGCCGACTACTTCTCGTAGATCGCGATCTGGCGCTGGCCCGACGAATCGCGCATGCCGCGGAACATCCCGGGGCTGTTGAACTCCATCACCACTTTCCCCTTGGGATCGACGGCGATGACGCCACCTTCGCCACCGCGTTGCACCAGTTTTTCTTGCACGACGGATTTGGCGGCGCGCTCGAGTGACCAGCCGCGATACTCCACGAGCGCACAAATGTCGTATGCGACGACCGATCGAATGAAATACTCGCCATGCCCTGTGGACGACACCGCGCAACTCGCGTTGTTGGCGTAGGTGCCCGCGCCGATGACGGGCGCGTCGCCGATGCGGCCCCAGCGCTTGTTGGTCATCCCGCCCGTCGAAGTTGCAGCCGCAACGTTCCCTTTTTTGTCGACGGCGACGGCACCTACCGTGCCGAGCCCCGATAGCTCGTTCTTCGGTTGAGTTTGTCCTTGCAGGACACGTTGAAGTTGTCGCTTGCGCGTCGGCGTGACGAAGTGCTCGTTTGGCACCAGCGTCAGTCCTTGGGACAGCGCGAACTCCTCTGCCCCGGTACCCGACAAAAATACGTGCGGGGATTGCTCCATCACCCGACGGGCGAGATCGATCGGATTTTTGACGTGACGCAAGCCCGTGACGGCACCGGCCGCCAGATTGCTTCCGTCCATGATCGAGGCGTCGAGCTCGGCATAACCATCATGCGCGAGGACTGCACCCTTGCCGGCATTGAAAAGCGGATTGTCCTCGAGTATTCGCACCGCAGTCGTCACGGCATCGAGACTGCTGCCGCCCGCGTCGAGTACGGCGTATCCGGCGTCGAGCGCCTCGGCCAAACCTGCTCGGTAGGTTGCTCCATCGTCAGGCCCGAGCTGGTCGCGCGAGATCACGCCCGCGCCACCATGAATCGCGATCGAAATCATTTTTTGGGGCTCCTTGCTCCCGGCGGGTGTCACCATCAAGAAAACGAGCGCGGCGATCGAAAGAGTTTTGGCGAGACCTCTCATGAGCGACGACCTCAGATTACGCAATCTTTGAGTGGGATCGAGATATCAGCTGCCTTGACGGCATCGAGCTTCACCCGCGCCGCGATCAGCTTGCGCGCGGCCATCTGGTCCCTCGCCTGGTTCACCGTATCGATGGCGAGCAGTTCACCATCGTTCTTCAGGTAGCAACACGAGAAGGCGTTGTCTTTGGGGTTACCGCGCAGCACCACCCGGTCATGTCCCTGCGACAGGCCGATGATCAGCAACTTGTGGTGATATTGGTCCGACCAGAACCAGGGCACGCGATCGTGTGGCTGCGCTTGACCCAGAATGCCGAGCGCAGCCGTGGTGCCTTGTTCGAAAGCATTGTCGACGGATTCCAACCGAATGCGGCGCCCGTAACGTAGCGAGGGGTGATTGCTGCAGTCGCCGATCGCATGGATCGACGAATCGGAGGTTCGGCAATATTCGTCGACCAGTACCCCGTTCTCGCAGGCGAGATCGGCGCTTCGGGCGAGCACATCGTTGGCGAGCACACCAATACCCACGATGACGAGTCGGGTCTCGATGCGTCCCGCGGCGGTCTCGACGGCACACACCCGACCCGAGGCGTCGCCCTGCAGAGCGGTTACATTGCTGCGCAGCAACAGCTGAACACCATGCCCGGCATGTTCGGCCTCGAAGTAGCGTGAGACGGGCTCTGCGACCACTCGGTTCATCACCCGATCGGCCATCTCGAGCACCGTGACTTCCATCCCGAGGTGTCTCAAGGTTGCGGCCGTCTCGAGCCCGATGTATCCACCGCCGATGATTACGGCACGGCCACCGGGTTGTATCTCGCTGCGCAGACGATCAGCGTCGGCGATGTCCTTGAGATAATGCACGCCGGCGAGATCGCTACCCGGCAGATTCAGTCGACGCGGCAAGCTGCCCGTCGCCAAAACCAACGCGTCGTAGCCGAGGCTCTGGCCATCGTCGAGGATGATCTTCGAGGCTGAGCGATCGATCGACTCCGCCCGCCGCCCGAGATGGCGGTGGATCTTCTGTTCGTCAAAATAATCTGGGTGGCGAAGCGTCAATCGATCGCGTCCAAGCTCGCCGGCGAGATATTTTTTCGAAAGGGGAGGACGCTGGTAGGGCAGATGGGGCTCGTCGCCGACGAGATCGATGCGCCCACCGAAACCTTTCTTGCGCAGGGTCTCGATACATTGAATGGCAGCCTGACCCGCCCCGATCAGTACGACTCGTTCCGTCATGGGCGGCAAGGATAGGGCCGAACCGAGGAGCGCACCACTCACGGGCGCACCCCCGACCGAAGTGCGCCATAATGGTGCGCGAAACTCGTCGAAGAGCCCTCAGGGGGCCAAAAATCCCTGCCATTTGGGGCCTCCCCTAGGTGGCATGGAAGGTGCAATACTCGTTCCGCCGCAGGCCGGTGCCTCGCATAGGTCGCATAGGGAGTACCAAACATGAAACTCGTCACAGCCATCATCAAGCCTTTCAAGCTCGACGACGTCCGCGCGGCGCTGTCTGAAATCGGCGTGTCGGGCATGACCGTCACCGAGGTCAAGGGATTCGGGCGTCAGCGTGGACACACCGAGCTCTACCGCGGCGCCGAGTACGTCGTCGACTTCGTCCCCAAAACCCGCATCGAAGTCGCAGTGCGTGGCGATCTCGTCGATCAAGTCACCGATGCGATCGTCAAAGCCGCCAAGACCGGCAAGGTCGGTGACGGCAAAATCTTCATCACCGATATCGATCGCGTCATTCGCATTCGTACCGGTGAGACCGACGAGTCCGCACTCTAAAAGTGACGAAGGCCATTCGCATTCATCGGGCCGGTGGGCCCGAGGAAATGCGGTTAGAAGAGGTGGATGTCCCGTCGCCGAGTGAAGGCGAGGTTCAGGTTCGTCACACGGCCATCGGTCTCAACTACATCGACGTCTACGATCGCAGCGGGCTTTATCCCATGCCGATGCCCGCAGGATTGGGGCGCGAGGCAGCCGGCGTCGTCGTATCGATCGGTCGAAAGGTCAAACATTTTCGAGTGGGTGATCGTGTCGCCTACGTGCATACGACGACGGGCAGCTACAGCGAGTTGCGCAACATGCCCGCCGCCAGACTCGTCAAACTGCCGCGGTCGATCAGTGACGAGCAGGCCGCCGCGGTCATGCTCAAAGGCCTCACCGCGGAGTATCTCCTTCGGAGAACCTGTCGTGTGCAACGCGGCGACTGGATACTCGTGCACGCCGCCGTCGGCGGGGTCGGTCTGTTGCTCTGTCAGTGGGCCAAGGCGCTCGGCGCGCGCGTCATCGGCGTGGTGGGCAGCAACTCAAAAGCCGCGCTCGCCAAGAAGAGCGGATGCAAGCACGTGCTCGTCATGGGGCAAGACCCGCTCGTCGAGTCCGTCAAAAAAATCACGAAGGGTGCAGGGGTGAGGGTGGTCTACGACTCGGTAGGTAAAGACACCTTCACCGACTCGCTCGATTGCCTCGCTCCACTCGGCATGATGGTGAGTTACGGAAACGCCTCGGGGCCGCCACCCGCCATATCACCGCTCGAGTTGTCGAAGCGCGGATCCCTCTTTCTCACGCGGCCGTCGCTCTTCGCCTATATCGCCAAGCGCGACGATCTCGACGCGGCGGCGAAGGCGCTCTTCTCCATGATTTCTTCTAGGAAGATACGCCTGCGCATCGGCCAGCGTTATCCGCTTGCCGATGCGGCGCAAGCCCATCGTGATCTGGAAGCCCGAAAGACCACGGGCTCGACGGTGCTCATTCCCTGAAGGACTTCCCTCCCGATGACGTCAGCCGCCGGGCTTCAGCACTCCGATCAGCGCCGAGATGGCGACTCCCGCCCAGATCGCCAGTACATAGGGGCGGCAGGCGCCCATGCCGTCGATCATTTTTTGATCGCTTTCGGTGGTCGGCCCGGTGGAGGCCATCGCCTTGAATCCTTCGATGAACGGCGGAATCTTCATGCGGATCATGAATCCGCAGAAGATGAGGAACGCGAAGATGAGGAGCTTGGCCGCCAGCCAGGGATACGGTTGAAGTGGTCCCGTGACCCAGTGATATCCGACCGACGATATCAGCGCGACGATCATGAAGACGCGGAAGCGCTTGTCCCACAGCGCGAGCATTTTTCCGAAGTCCGTGCCTTCTTTCTTGTGGATGGTGTGCACTACCCAGACCCAAATCGGGCCGAGCGCGACGATGGCGATGGTCTGCCAAAGTGGGTGTTCGTAGCCGATGAACTCCGCGAGGATGCCGCCCACCGTGAGCATGAGCGCGAGACAGTAACGCGGCAGCATATCGAGGTTGATGAAAATCTTGAACGCCGTCAGTCGCGCCTCGCGGGAGAGTTTCGTGTTGGTCACGAACGTGCTCGAGTAGAACACGCCCGCATCACCTCCGAGCCAATAGACGAAGAGCAGGATATGAAGATATTTGAATATCCCGTGGGCGAGAGTGATCTCTTCCATTATCGTGAACCCCCTTGAAAAGCGCAGTTAGCGTAGCACGCAGTCTCGCTGCGTTTGCTCCCCCGCCTTCCCTCATCGTGCTCGGCCAGATGGTCTGACCTCAGGTCGGACATCTACAATCTGACCGATGCCAGTCGTCAGCGAAAAACCAGAGTCCGTCGAGATCGGTCCTGCGCTCGTCGCTTGGCATACCCATAGCGGCCGGCACGATCTACCTTGGCAAAAAGATCGCACGCCTTATCGAGTGTGGATCTCGGAGATCATGCTGCAGCAGACGCAGGTCTCGACGGTCATTCCTTACTTCGAACGTTTCATGCATCGCTTTCCCGATGTGACGACGCTCGCTGATGCGCCGATCGATGAAGTGCTGCATCTCTGGACAGGTCTCGGTTACTACGCCCGAGCCCGCAATCTTCACGCCGCATCGAAGCGAATCCGCGACGAGTTCGGTGGCCACTTTCCGACGGACTTCGAAGCCGTGACGAACCTGCCCGGCATCGGACGTTCGACGGCAGGGGCCATTCTTTCTTTGGCGCTCGATCAGAGACACGCCATTCTCGATGGTAACGTGAAGCGGGTCCTCGCTCGCGTCTTCGGAATCGAGGGCAGTCCTGCCGAGCGGCGTGTGGAGCAACAGTTGTGGCAATTGGCAGAGGCCTGCACGCCAGCGCAAGGCTCTGCCATCTATACCCAGGCCATCATGGATCTCGGTGCCACGGTGTGCACACGTCGACGTCCGATCTGCGTGTTATGTCCATTGGCGCCGGGCTGCATGGCGCGACACAGCGGACGACAACACGAGATTCCCGCTCCGAAAGCGCGCAAGCCGCGTTCGCTACGTCGCGTCGAGCGATGCTGGTTGTTGCTGGCCGAGAATACGGAAGGCGCCGTATTCCTCGAGCGTCGACCCGAGCGCGGTATCTGGGGTGGGTTATGGTGTCCGCCGGAGTTCAAGAGCGAGTCTGCGTGTCTCGCTTATGCACGAAATCATTTTCATCTTCAGCGCGATCAGGTGTTCGAGCGACTCGGATCAGTGGCGCACGCTTTCACGCATTTCGATCTCGAGATTTTCCCGGTGCGAGCGAAAGGCTGCGTCCCGACCGCCGTGATGGAGTCACAGCAGTCGCTCTGGTATAACGCGCGTCACTTGGAGGGTGCAGCGCGCGTGGGCTTGCCCGCACCGATCAAGGAATTGCTCGACGGACTCACCGCAGGACACTTTTGACATGACCGATACCCCCGCTGTGCGCATGGTTCAGTGCGTCGTACTCAAGAAAGAAGCGCCAGGCCTCGAGCGGCCCGTCTATCCGGGCGAGCTCGGCGTGCGCATCTGGAGGAGCGTGTCGAAAGAAGGCTGGCAGCGCTGGGTGGCCCACCAGACCATGCTGATCAATGAATACCGCCTCGTCCCCATCGAACCCAAGGCCCGAAAGTTCCTCGAAGCCGAGATGGAAAAATTCCTGTTCAGCGAAGGTGCCGCCAAACCCGAGGGTTACGTCGCTCCTCAATAGTCCGAATCGCAAACCCTTTTAGATCAACGGGTTGCGATGTTCCGTGCTTGACGGGCGACTGGGGGTCTGGTCCAATGCGCCTCCCCATTCGGGGTTACGCTTGTAATCGTGGCCGGATAGCTCAGTTGGTAGAGCAGCGGATTGAAAATCCGCGTGTCGTTGGTTCGATTCCGACTCCGGCCACCATTTTTCAAATACTTATCTCGGCCAGTTACTCACTTCGTGTGGCGTAGTTATTTACGCTGGTGGCCTAATAGTGGCCAGAGTTGAGTTCCCGCGAGTCAGTCACCTGACCTGAGCGAAAGACTAGCCGCTTGCGCGGCCCTGAATCAAGGGACCCCTTATTCTTGCTGAAAGCCTAAATCTTTGGTGGAGGAGCAGGCGGCGGGCCATCTGAATCGGCATGGGTGGTTATAGGGGCCCCTAAAAAATTGCTCAACATCACTTTACCTCTCTCACTGAAGAAGCTTCGGATCAGCGTATTTCACCTGCTCATTAGAAGAGCAAAAAGCTTTTAGGGGCCGATAGTGCATAGCTCTTCACGAAGCAATCAAAGAAGCTTTGTTGCTCTCTCCAACTTCTCTAGGGTACGGTTCCGGGTGGGGGCATGCTGAACTGAGTTGGAGTCCTCTATGCATTCGATGAGAGCCGACGTCCCCCCAGAAATTAGTCACAGGACGGTCTAGAGTCTGACCCTGAAGCAGGAGGTCGGACGTGAAGAAGCGGTTCAGCGAAGAGCAG
>JBILWC010000003.1:0-120846 GCA_044370105.1 Steroidobacteraceae bacterium
CATCGCGGAGCGCCATCCCAAAGCCCTCGTCATCGGATCCGACCAGGTCTGCGCCTTTGGCGAGGAATGCCTCGGCAAGCCGGGCAGCCCCGAAGGCCAAAAGGCCATGCTCGAGCGCCTCTCGGGTCACACCGTCGTCTATCACACGGCCGTCGCCGTGGTCGGGCTCGAAGCCGGGCTTTGGCAGCGACATCGGGATGAGACCCGCTGCGTCTTTCGCACCCTCACCCGAGTCGAAATCGAAGACTACGTGCGTCGCGAACCGGCCGCCGACTGTGCCGGCGGATTCAAAAGCGAGGGACTCGGAATTTCTTTGTTCGAGCGCATGGAGAGCCTCGACCCGACCGCGATCATCGGCCTGCCGATGATCTTCGTCGCACAGGCCTTGCGTCCCTACGCCGCCGCGTCGACACGCTAGAGAGCGCATCGATCACCTGAGCGAGCTCCGGGGGCAGCGGCGCATTCACGCTGAACTCCGTGCCTCGATCGGGCCACACGAACGACAAGCTCGAGGCATGCAAAAACATACGGTCCAAGCCGTACTTTCGCATTTCTTTGTTGAACTCGAAGTCGCCGTATTTCGGATCACCCGCAACCGGATGACCGGCATACGCCGCGTGTACGCGAATCTGGTGCGTGCGTCCCGTGAGGATCGACACCTCGAGCAGCGAGGCGATGCGACCGAAACCCTGCACCGGACGAAAATCGCTGGTCGCGCTTTTGCCTGAAGACTGAACCTTCACGGTACGCTCTCCGCCCACGCGCAAGTCGGTACGCAGCGGCGCATCGATGCGTTTCTTGCCGAGCTGCCAGCTTCCTTTGACGAGTGCGAGATAGCGCTTCTCGAAGCCCTCACCCTCGCGCAGCCCCGCATGCAGCATGCGCAGCACTGCGGGCTTTCGGGCGACCAACAACACTCCACTCGTGTCGCGATCGAGTCGATGGACGAGCTCGAGCTTGTCGCTCTCGTCGGGTCGCGCCGCGCGCAAGGCCTCGATGACGCCGAAGCTGAGACCGCTGCCACCGTGTACCGCGAGCCCGGCCGGTTTGTTGATGACGAGCAGCCGCTCGTCCTCGTGGAGGATGGCCCCCGTCACCGTCGCGATCAGCGAGGCAGGCACGCGGGAGCGGGCGGGCGGCCCCGCTCGGCGGACGGCCCCGGCGGCAGGCGCCCCTGCGCCCACCACCACCCCGGCGGTCACCGGCTCCTTGGGTTCGAGCCGCACGGGGGGTAATCGCACCTCGTCCCCCAGCGCCAGGCGGGTATCGATATCCGCCCGCTTGCCGTTGACCCGAACTTCGCCCTTGCGAACGATGCGAAAAAGCCGGCTCTTCGCGACATCGGGGTAACGCCGGGTCAGGAACCGGTCGAGACGAGTGCCCGCATCGTCCTCACCCACCGTGACGCGACGAACTGCAGTTTGTTCAGATTTATTCGTAAGACCTTGTTTTTCCATGGGCTTTGTCATAGGATTATGGGGTCGCGAGAGCGTTTGCCCATGTTTGGCCCGCTTCCGCAGGCATTAGCGCGGCGCTCGCCCGCCGGAACCGGCCTTACAGCCAGCCCGGAAGCGAGCGCAGCATGTTAGTTGGTCCTCGGCGACGAGGCCATCGAATCCGGCCGACAGACGCAGCGTCACCCGACGCGCCTTCGGTTGCCAGAGACCAAGAAGACAGCCGTAACGTGTTTCACTTTCTCGTAACGCTGCTCACGCAACTCAATGCATTGGTTCTGCCCGCACGCCCGAGGCCTCTGGCCCGTCGGGTGACGGTGTCCCCTTGGACGACCCCCGGAAGACTGTCGGCCCCAATCCGGAGTATTGGGTCCCATGAAAAGAATGTTGGTAAACGCGACGCAGCAGGAAGAGCTGCGCGTCGCCCTCGTTGACGGACAGAAGCTTTACGACCTCTCGATCGAGCTTCCTTCCCGCGAACAGAAAAAAGCGAATATCTACAAAGGGCGTATCGCCCGCATCGAGCCCTCGCTCGAAGCCTGCTTCGTCGACTACGGCGCCGAGCGCCACGGTTTCCTGCCCCTCAAGGAAATCTCCCGCGAGTATTTCCTCAAGAACCCCTCGGGCGGTCGCATCAACATGCGCGAGGTCCTGCAGGAAGGCCAGGACATCGTCGTCCAGGTCGAAAAAGAAGAACGCGGCAACAAGGGTGCCGCCCTCACCACCTACATTTCGCTCGCCGGTCGCTTCCTCGTCCTGATGCCGAACAACCCCCGCGCTGGTGGCGTCAGCCGCCGCATCGAGGGTGAAGAGCGCGATCAGATGAAGAGCATCATGGATGCCCTCGTCATCCCCGCAGGCATGGGCGCCATCGTGCGCACTGCGGGCCTCGGTCGTGCCACCGAAGAACTGCAGTGGGATCTCGACAACCTCAAGATCCAGTGGGACGAGATCGTCAAAGCCGTGCTCGAGCGACCCTCGCCGCTGCTTGTCTACCGCGAGAGTGACCCCGTCACCCGCGCGCTGCGTGATTACTTCTCCGACGACATCGGCGAAGTCCTCGTCGACGAGCCGAACGCGCATTCGGTGGCCTCCGAGTACATGCAGCGGTTCATGCCGGCCGAAGGCGGCCGTCGCCTGAAGATGTATACCGACGACATCCCGCTCTTCACGCGTTATCAGATCGAGAGCCAGATCGAATCGGCGTACGCCCACAAGGTGCAACTGCCCTCGGGCGGTTCGATCGTCATCGACTACACCGAGGCGCTCGTCTCCATCGACATCAACTCCGCCCGCGCCACACGCGGCGGCGACATCGAGACGACGGCCACCAACACCAACCTCGAAGCGGCCGACGAAATCGGTCGGCAGCTGCGCATCCGCGACATCGGCGGACTGATCGTCATCGACTTCATCGATATGGAAGAGCCGCGCAATCAGCGCGCCGTCGAGGATCGTCTGCGCGAGGCCATGAAGATGGATCGCGCGCGCATCCAGATCGGACGCCTGTCGCGCTTTGGCCTGCTCGAAATGTCGCGCCAGCGTCTGCGCCCCTCGCTCAGCGATTCGAGCCATGAGGTGTGCCCGCGGTGCCAGGGCATCGGCAGCATCCGTACCGTCGAGTCGATGGCGCTCGCCATCCTGCGACTCGTCGGCGAGGAAGCGCGCAAAGATCGCACCTCGAAGGTCATCGTGGAAGTGCCGGTCGAGGTTGCGACCTATCTCATCAACGAAAAGCGCGAGTGGCTGCGTACGCTCGAAGACAAGAGCGACGTCGAACTCATCGTCATCCCGAACCTCAACATCGACACGCCGGAGTATTCGATCCGTCGCGTGCGCGACGACGAGTCCGAGACGCCCGAGTTCAAGCGCCTCTCCTACCAAATGCCCACGCCGGCCAAGGTGCCGGAAGCGAGCAGCACGCGCGAAAAGCAGGCAGCCCAAGAGCCTGCCGCAGTCCCCACCTTCTTGCCCACTACGCCGGCGCCCATCGTGGTGCAGGCGCCCGCTCCGGTCGCTGCAGCGCCCGCGGCGGTCGCGGCAGCTGGCCCTCAACTCGGAATTTTCGTGCGCCTGTGGCGCTGGCTCTTCGGCGCACCGGCGCCGGTGGAACCCGTCCGCGAGGCTCGCCCAGACCGTGGGCGCGGGCGTGATCGAGACCGCGATCGCGGCGGACGCGGTCGCGACCGAGATCGAAACGAGCGCGAAGCCCGTGGCGGTGAGCGTAACGACCGCGGGGACCGTGGTCGCGATCGAAACCGTGATCGTGGACCTGGTCGACCGCAGCAGGACGCCAAGCCTGCCGCGGCCCAGAACGAGCGGCGTGGCGAACGCCAGGATGACGGCCAGCGTCGCGGACGTGAGGACGGTCGCCGAGACGAGTCGCGTCGCGAAGACGGTCGTCGCGATGAGGGTCGTCGTCGTGATCGCCAGGAGCGCGGCCCGCGCGAGGCCGAACGCGCCGCAGCGCCGCCTGCCCCCGCGCAAGACACCGCGTTACCCGTCACGAGCGCGACGTCGCCCGCTCCTCAAGCAGGCGGCGACGCTGTGAACCCGAGCGCCCCTGAAGGCTTGGGCGCCGCGGACGGAACTCAGGGCAATCGTGAGGGTGGCGCGCGTCGTGGACGTCGCCGGGGTCGTCGGGGTCGTCGTGGCGGCGGCATGCGTGATCTGCCGCCGGGCGCAACCGTCGGCGATGCCGCCTCGGGCTCCGAGTCCGGAGTCGGTGATTTCTCTGACGAGGGCGACGACACAGTCGATTCGTCGCCGGCGGCCAATCAGACGGCGGAGGCCTCGCGCTCAGGTGAGCCCGCGGCCGCGTTCGATCTGCCGCAGCCGCCGCAAAACACGGGGAGCATCAGCTGGACGGGGCTCAGTGCCTCGGAGCCCGCTGCGGCACCGCCCTCTGCAGCGCCTCCTGCGGTCTCGCATGAGGCCGAAGCCGCTGCTCCGCCGACATCGCCGACCCAGACCGTCGAGCCGACCCAGTCCGCGGCGCCTACTCAGCCCGTAGCCCCGGCCCAGCCTGAATCACCGACGCCGTCTGTCTCCGAGACAGCGGCGTCTACCGAGAAAAAGGTCGTGTGGTCGTCGAGCCCGCCGGATCGCTACTCGAGCTTCGGCAGCGGTACGCGCCGCGACGATTACTGAGGCAGATCGCTTTAGCGCGTGCCCGCTGACCGCTCGAGGGCGGCAGCGGCGCGCGCCAGATCGTCGAGCGTATTGACGTCCGGCCCCGGTCGGCACGTCGCCTCACCCACTTGTATGCAAAGCCCGTGGGCGAGCGCCCTGAGCTGCTCGAGCTTCTCGACTTGTTCGAGCGGTGTGGGTGCGAACGCCGCGAGTCGACGCAACGCACCGACCCGATAGGCGTAGATGCCGAGGTGACGCCTCGCCACGGTCGGCAGCAGATCGAGACCGTCGGGCCCCACTTGATCACGGAACCACGGAATCGGCGCGCGACTGAAATAGAGCGCCCGACCCTGCAGATCGGTCACGACCTTCACGGCATTCTGGTCAAAGTATTCGTCGCGATGCTCGATCGGCGTCGCGAGCGTTGCGATGTCGGCGCCCGAGTGGTCGATGAGCAGCATCGCCACCTGTTCGATGAGTTCGGCGGGCATCGAAGGCTCGTCGCCCTGAAGATTGACGACCACGTCGTGATCGAGCCAGCCGCGACGCGCAGCGACCTCGGCGATGCGATCGGTACCGCTCGTATGTTCGGCGGCCGTCATCTCGACGCTCGCCCCAAAGGACTGTGCGACGGCCTGAATGCGATCGTCGTCGGTGGCGATGATGACCTCATCGGCCGAGCACGCGAGCGCGCGCTCGTGCACCCAAGCGAGCATCGGCTTACCCGCAAGGGGAATCAGCGGCTTGCCGGGTAACCGGGTCGAGGCGTAACGCGCGGGAATGACGATGCGGTACATGCGCGCTCCAAGGCTCAACGTGTGAGCAGTGGATCGTCGGCGGTCAGCACCCTCGCCTCTTCCTCGAGCATGACCGGAATGCCGTCCTTGATCGGAAATGCGAGCCGATCGGCGCGGCAGACGAGCACCTGCTGCTCGCGGTGATGCACGAGCGGCCCCTTGCAGAGCGGGCAGGCGAGAATGTCGAGCAGTCGATGGTCCATGTCAGGCGGACTCCGATTTTTTTGAAGCGATGTACAACGTCTCGATGGCTTCGACGAGGCCGCGAGCGCCATCGGGCGACAACCGGGTCGCCACGGGAATCTCCCAAAATCGCGCATCGGCGAAGCCTGCACATTTTACGGCATCTTTCGAGGTCATCAGAATCGGGTGGTTGTCACCGAAGGCGAAATCGCCTTCCGTGAACGCGTGATGATCGGCGAAGGCGTGCTCGATCGGCTCGATCCCCGCTGCGCGCAACAGGTCAAAGAATCGCGCCGGGTGGCCGATGCCGGCCACCGCATGCACCCTCTCCCCCCGCCACCGCTCGACGCTTTGCCACGCGAGCGGATCGGCGATGCCGCGCGCCGCTTCGGGAACGAGCTGCATCACGAGCGAGCCGACTCGGCCTCGCCAAGCGAAGGCGTCGCTCGCCTCACCGCCGTTCGTCACCACCCAGTCGACCGATTCGAGCCGCTGCGCCGATTCGCGCAGCGGGCCCGCCGGCAAGAGCCGGCCGTTACCGAGGCCACGCCGAGCATCGATGACGACGACCTCTAGATCGCGCGCCAGCGCGTAGTGCTGCAGACCGTCGTCACAAAGAATCACCTCGACCCCAAGCGCCTCGAGGGCGCGAGCGCCGGCGGCTCGATCGGGGCAAACTACGACTTCGACACCCGTCGAACTCGCGAGCATGACGGGCTCATCGCCGACCTGTCGCGCATCGGACTCTCGCGTGACCCGAATCGGCGAACGTACGTCCGCGCCGTAACCGCGCGTCAGGATGCCGGGCCTGATACCCCGACTGCGGAGTAACCGCGCAAGCGCAGCGACGAGCGGACTTTTGCCCGTGCCACCGACGGAGAGATTTCCAATCACGACGACCGGCACCGTCGGCCGATACGCGCGTCGCCATCCGCGACGGAACATCGATCGACGGAATGCAGCGCCAAGTTCGAACACCGCCGCGAGCGGCGCAAGCAACGCCGCGCCGGCACGTCCTTCGTACCACACGCCTTCGAGCCATCGAGCGGTGGTGCTGGACATCAGACGGCGAACTGCAACCGATGAAGCTGCGCGTACGTGCCGTTGCGCGCGAGGAGTTCGGCATGCGTACCCGTCTCGACGACTCGCCCTTCGTGCAGCACCACGATGAGATCGGCTTGCTCGATGGTCGAGAGACGATGCGCGATTACGAGCGTCGTACGGCCACGACGCAGCGTCGCGAGCGCCGCCTGGATGCGCCGCTCGGATTCGTTGTCGAGCGCACTCGTCGCCTCATCGAGCACGAGCACCGGCGCATTTTTGAGCAGCGCGCGGGCGATCGAAACACGTTGTCTTTGTCCGCCCGACAGCTGCGATCCGCGCTCACCGACCGGCGTATCGAGGCCTTGGGGCAACTCCGCGGCGAAGTCCATGACGTACGCGGCCGTCGCGGCGTCCTCGATCGCAGGCGATGCCGCATCGGCGATGTTGAACGCGATGTTGCGACGGATGCTGTCATCGAAGAGCACGACTTCCTGACTGACGAGGCTCACCTGCTTGCGCACGTCGGCGCGGACGTAATCGCGCAGATCGACGCCATCGAGCAGCACACTGCCCGACTCGGGATCGATGAACCGCGGCAGCAAATTGGCAAGCGTGCTCTTTCCGCTACCCGACTTACCCACGATCGCGACCGTCTGTCCGGGTTGAACTTTGAAGCTCACGTTCGAGAGCACCTCACCCTGTGCACTCGAGTAACTGAAACTCACTTCGCGAAACTCGATCTCGCCACGAGCTCGCTCCAAAGTCTTCGTACCGCCGGCGTCCTCGACCGGCGTATCGAGCACTTCGAATACGCTCGCGCCCGCAGCAATGCCCTGCTGCAGAGGACCGAACACTTGCACGAGGCGGCGCAGCGGCGCCGTGAGCAGCAAAAGCGCCGTGAGAAAGGCCATGAACTCATCGACCCGCATCTGCGCGTTGAAGACTTGTCGGATCGACACGAACAACACGCCCGCCAGACCGAACGAGGCGATGATCTGTACCACCGGATTGGCGAGCGCACGCGCACCGATGAGTCGCATGTTGCTATGGCGATTGCGCTCGTTCGCCTCGGCAAAAATCGCTTCTTCGTACTGCTCGGCGTTGAAGCTCTTGATGACCTTGTGCCCATCGAGCGCTTCTTTGGCCACGCGCGTGACATCGCCCATCGACGCCTGAATCCGCGCGCTGTAGCGACGGAACGAGCGGTTGATGTGCTGGATCAACCAGGAGATCGGCGGCGCCAAGACGAGCACCAGCGCCGCAAGCTGCCAGTTGTACCAGAGCAGCATCGCCACGAGCGCGAGGATGGTGAGCGTGTCGCGAATCATCACCGTGACGGCGTTCGTCGTGGCCTCCGCGACGAGCTCGATGTTGTAGGTGAGGCGTGAGAGCAGGCCACCCGAGGTTGCCGCTTCGAAGTGACGCGTGGGCAAGCGCAGGTAGTGAGCGAAGAGTTCGCCGCGAAGCGACTTGATGATCTGACGCCCTACCCAGCCCGGAAAATAATTGGACACGTAGTCGCCGAGACCGCGGGCGACGAAGAGCACGATGGCGCCAAGCGGAATCGCCCAAATGATGCGCGGGTCGGGCTCGACGAAAGCGCCGCCCAAGAAGCGTTGCACGAGATAGGCGAGCGCGGCATCGGTCGCGGCGAACAGCGCCATGCCAAGCACGCCGATCATGAACATGCCGAGATGGGGCCGCGCGTACCCGAGCAACCTGCGGTATACCTTGGAGGCGTCGGCGATTTCGACCGGCCGTTGGCTCAAGGGTTGGGCATGTCCTGCATGGCGTCGGCGATCCCCGACGTGACTGACCGGGGATGATACCGCCATAGGGGGTCTCCCTGCAGGAGGGCATGCGACAACCACCTCGGCGGTAGCCCTCGACGCAGATGCAGGGTGATCGCACCCTGCGCCGCCGTCGATACCACCCGGGACGGGTCGACGCGCCAATGCCGCGCGAGGCGCGCGAATCGCTCGGGTTCTGCCTTGCCACCTGGAACCATGACCCACTGCGCATCGACCGCCTCGACGAACCCTGCGCTCACGGCGGCGATGGATCCCCGACGGGGCGTGACGATCACGGTCGATCGCAGCCTGCGTTCGGCAGCCTCAGCCTGTGCGGCGAGCTCGGTAGATTCGGCGGCGTCGAGGCGATCGGCGATCAGGAACGACGGTTCCCCTGCGAAATCGATGCGCAGTGCACACGACCCTCCGGGCAGTCCAAACAACTCGAATTCGACACCGTCCCAGTCCCACTTCTCGCCTCGCGAGCACGCCTCCACGCGCCGGTGTGCGCCCGGCCATTCACCTCCGCCGATCACGCGATCGACGGGTACGGCCGCGAACAGGCGCGCCGCGCCCGCCGCGCGTTGCGCATGTGAACCACTGAGCACGAGTCGGTCGACCTTCGACACACCGAACGAACGCAAGGCAGGAACGACCAGGCGCTCTGCGGAACGCCCCTCGCTCGCGTAGCTCTCGCCCGTGTCGTAGACGAGCGCATGCCGACGCGTACGCACGATGAGGGAGGTCCCCTCGCCCGCATCGAGCAGCGTCATCATCACTTCGCCCTCGGCCGGGCGCTCGAAACCGAGCATCGGCACCCACGCCGCGGGGCTCACCTGAATGGCGGCATACGGGTGGGCCGCGACCGCAACGAGCAAGGGCCAGAGCCACTCGTGCACGCGCTCTCCGATCCACCACAAAGGTCTCGCCAGCGGCGCAGCAAGACTGCCAAGCAAGCCTCCGAGCAACGCGATCGGCACCAGGATCAAAGAAAATACGGGGATGGCGGCAAAGTTCACGAGTAGCCCGGCCACCGAAAAGCTCGAGAACCACAGGATCGTGATGGGCAGCAAGGCAAGACTGACGCGCCATTGCGTGCGCAGCGTATCGATGAACCACGCGCGCAAGCCTTTGCCTTGCGAGTCTCCCGCGGCGATCAATGTGGCCATGGCGACGAACGAGAGCCAAAAGCCCGAAGACAACGGCGCAAACGGATCGATGAGCAGCACGGCGACGGCGGCGAAGCCCAATACGTCGAACCCCGAATGCACTCGACCCGAAAGTCTGAGCATCCACCACACGGCGAGCATCATCACGGTGCGCTGCGCCGGTATGCCGAACCCGGCGAGCGCGGCATAGGCCGCCGCTGCCGGAACACCGAGCATCGCGGCAAACGTCTCGCGATCGATGCGCATCGCAAGGTGCGGCGTCCTCGCCCAAAATCGTCGAGCGAGTGCAGCCACGACCCAGCAAAAGAGCGTGACGTGCATTCCCGAGATCGCCACGAGATGCGTCGTCCCGGTATCGCTGAACACTCGCCACTGCTCGCGACTCACCTCGCCTGTCGCACCGACTGCGAGTCCGGAGAAAAGCGCAGCGGCATCACGATCGACCACCACATCGCGAATGCGACGAACGATTTGCTCGCGCAACGCCAGCAGTCCCGCGCGCTGCGCCGCGATCTGACGATTGCCGGCGAACGGCAAGACCACAGCTCGAGCCTGCACCCGATCGCGGAAGAACTCTCTTTGCTCATCGAACCCTCCCGGGTTCGTGTTGGCGCGCGGCACACTGAGCTGCAACAACAAGCGCCACCGCTCGGCCACCCGGGGCAGTGGCGCCAGCGGTTCGTTCCAGCTCACACGTGCGCGAAGCGTTCGCTGCAATGAAGCCGGTGCCTCGATGACGAGCTCGGCGTCGAATTCGATCCCTGTGTTCGTGCGCCGTACGAGCGAGTCGATCTGCGCGTTGGCGATCACGCGCTGCCCCTGATCGGCCGGCGACCAGCGCTGCGCCAACTGGTCGAGCGACACCAGCAAGGTGACGAAGGCCACACTCGTGCCGATGCCGAGCGCAATGAAAAGCACGCGCAGGCGGACGAAGAACGAGGTCGCGAAAGCGGCGATCGCGAATAGCACCAACGCGATGAGGGTGTAGAGCTCGGGTCGGAGCGGCCCGAAGAGCACCGCCATCACGCCGAGCAACGTCGCAAGACCCACGACGGTGCTGCTACAGTGGCGCCCCGCGATGCTTCGAAACACGATCCGTCAACTCGGCAGGAAGGTGCAGGCCTCACGCGACCGCTGGTTCGCGCGCCCCTTCGCGCACGTATTCATTGACCCGCGCCTTTGGTCGCTGCAGCGGCGCAGCATCACGGCCGCCTTCGGCGTCGGGCTCTCGATTTGCTTCATTCCGTTGCCCGTGCACATTCCGCTCGCGTTCATGCTGGCGATGCTCCTGCGGCTCAACGTACCGACGCTCATCGGCACGGTGTTCATCGTGAATCCGCTGACGGCCGTTCCGATCTATTACCTCGCTTACCTCACGGGCCGCTTCGCACTTGGCCAATCGCCCGGGGATTTCCGTTTCGAGCTGAGCTGGGATTGGCTGCAAAACGGGCGCGGACCCGTTTGGAAGCCGTTTTTGCTCGGCTGTCTGATTTGCGGCGTGGTGTTTGGTCTCGTCGGCTGGCTGGTGCTCGACCGGGTCTGGCGATCGCGCGTGCGCAAGAAGTACCGCACGCGGGGCAGCCGCTCAAACGTCTGAATTCGCCTATTCGCCCGGATTCGGGCGCGGGACTACTCGACGAGCCGACCTTCGGTCAGCGTCAGCACGCGATCCATCCGTGCCGCCAGACGCGCATCGTGCGTCACGATCACGAGCGTCGTGCGTCGATCACGGTTGAGCCGAAGCATGAGCTCGAACACCTGCTCGGCATTGCGACCATCGAGATTGCCGGTCGGCTCGTCGGCGAGCACGAGCGCGGGCTCTGTCACGAGCGCCCGCGCCACCGCGGCGCGCTGACGCTCACCCCCGGAAAGCTGATGAGGACGGTGCGAGAGCCGAGCGCCGAGTCCGACCTCTTCCAGGATCGCCGTCGAGCGTGATTTTGCCTCGGCTGTTGCCATGCGGCGCACGAGCAAGGGCATCGCCACGTTCTCGAGTGCGCTGAACTCGGGCAGAAGATGGTGAAACTGGTAGATGAACCCGATCGTTCGATTGCGCAGCGCGCTGCGCTCGATTTCATTGAGCGCATGCAGATCGCGGCCTTCGATGCGCACGCTGCCGAGCGTCGGCCGATCGAGCCCGCCCAGAATCTGCAGCAAGGTCGTCTTGCCCGAACCTGAGGCACCGACGATCGCGACACACTCCCCGCGCTGCAGACGCAGATCGAGGCCATCGAGCACACGCAGGGTCGACGCTCCTTCCCGAAACTCGCGTACGACGCCCTCGGCTTCGAGCACCAACTCACTCATGACGCAAGGCCTCCGCAGGCTGGGTCCGCGATGCCCGCCAGGCGGGATACAGCGTGGCGAGCGCACACAGCACGAATGCGACGCCGCAGACGCGGGCGACATCCGCCCATTCGACGTACGCGGGCAAATCCGTCATGAAATACACCTTCGCATCCATGAACTGTACTCCGAAGAGACCCTCGATGCCCCGCACGATGCTCTCGACGTTCTCGGCAAGCAGGATACCGAGCGTAGCGCCGGCGATCGTCCCGGCAAGACCAATCAACACGCCCTGCACGGCGAAGGTACGCAGGATATCCGCAGGGGTCGCTCCGAGCGTGCGCAGCAATGCGATATCACCCTGCTTTTCTTTGACGATCATGACGAGCGTCGAGACGATGTTGAACGCCGCGACCCCGACGATGATGAGCAGGATGACGAACATCATCCCCTTGGTGAGTTCGATGGACTGGAAAAAATTCGCATGGTTGCGCGTCCAGTCGCTCACGTAATACCCACCCCCGAGCGCCAAGGCGAGCTCACGCACCACCTCCGGCGCTCGACCGGGGTCATCGAGCGCGAGGCGTATGCCTGTCACGTCGCCACCCAAGCGATAAAGGCGCGCCGCGTCGTTGATGTGCATCAGCGCGAGCCCGCGATCGAACTCGTACATGCCGGAGTCGAACGTACCGATGACTTTCACTCGACGCATCCGTGGGACCACGCCTTCGGGCGTCGCACTCCCCTCCGGGACGATGACGACGAGCTCGTCACCCCGCGCGACGCCGAGTTCACTCGCGAGTGTCGTACCGAGGATGATCGACCACGACCCTGCCTTGAGATCTTCGATGCGCGTATCGCGAAGGTGCTGCGCAAGACCCGTGGCCTCGCGTTCGAGTTCCGGATCGATGCCGCGGACCGCACTGCCGAGCACGCGTGATCCGTTGGCGATCATCGCCTGCGCCTCAACGTAAGGCACCGCATGCCGAACGCCCGAACTTTTGAGCGCGAGACTGCGGACGTCTTGCCAATCGGAAAGAGTGCCCTCGAGCCCGATGAGCGTCGCGTGCGAGGTCACCGACAAGATTCTCGAGCGCAACTCGCGCTCGAAGCCATTCATGACCGACAGCACCACGATGAGCACGGCAACACCGAGCATGAGCCCCGCCGTCGACATGAACGCCACGAACGACACAAAACCCCGACGATGCGTCGAGCGCAGATAACGTGTGCCGACCATCCAGGTCCAGGCGTTGTGCACCATCACTCGTACCTCAGGGCTTCGGCGGGCGCGACACGCGATGCCCGAATGGCCGGATACACCGTGGCCGCGGCGGTCACGACGAGCGCGATGAGCGCGATGGTGATGACGTTCTCGGCGCGCAAGTCGGCGGGGATGCGCGTGACGTAGTACACGCTCGGGTCCATCACCTGAAAGCCGAAGGCCGACTCCATGAGCGGCACGATGTCGGCGACGTTGAGCGAGAGCATCACGCCGAGCGCGACACCCAGGGCGACGCCCGCCCAACCGATCACGAGCCCTTGCGTGAGGAAGACGCCGAGCACACTGCGCGGCGAAGCGCCGAACGTGCGCAGGATCGCGATGTCCGTACGTTTGTCCGTCACCACCATGACGAGCATCGCCACAATATTGAAGGCGGCGACGCCCACGATCAGCATCAGGATGATCGACATCATCCGCTTCTCGATGCGGATGGCCCGAAAATAATTGGCGTGATCTTGAGTCCAGTCGCGCAGGGTCAGCCCAGCGCCGAGACGATCGCCGAGTTGCGCGTTCAGCGCGGGCGCCGACATCGGATCGTCGAGCTTCACGTGCAAACCGAAGGCGCGCGCATCATCGGAAGTGAGGGCGCGAACGTCATCGAGATGCGCGAGCGCGAGCGTCCCGTCGTGGTCGTGCAGGCCGATCTCGAAAATTCCGCTTACAGAGAATTCGCGCAGCCGCGGCGCTGGCGCCCCGCCTTCGGCGACGCCGGGCACCAGCAAGGTCACGCGATCTCCGACGGCCACCCCGAGCAGACGCGCCACCACGCTGCCCAAAATGATTCGATCACTGCCGGGGACGAGCTCGTCGAGCCGCCCTTCGACCATCGCCGCGGCGGCCACAGACACAGCCGGCTCGAGTTGCGGATCGACCCCCCTCAACTGCACGGGCAGCATCTCGGGCTTGCGCAGCGCGAGCGCCTGGATTTCGGCGTAAGGGGCAACACCCCGCACGCGCGCGTCGGTGCGCAGCGCCGCGAGCGCCCCCTGCCAGTCGTAGTCACCGGCTCGGGTGGCCGCCTCGGACGACCCCTGAACCGATGAAGGCGGCCCTCCTCCGGACTCACCCGCGACGATCACCCGCGCGTGGCTCGATAGGGCGAGCAACCGATCGCGCAGCTCCCCCTCGAAACCGTTCATGACCGACAGCACCACGATGAGCGCAGCGACGCCGACGGCCACCCCGGCCAGCGAGACCCAGGTGATGAACGACACGAAGAATTTCCGCGTTCGCGAGCGCACGTAGCGCAGGCCGACGAACAAGGATAAAGGCTGGAACATTCGGGCCTGATTTAACCATATCGAGACCACCCCATCGCGGGGCTTGCCTCTCGGAAGCGGCTCTGTAAGCTTGCGCGCCCATGTCTCGGCTCCTTCGGCCCCCTATCCCCGACTCCGGGCGCCCGCAGGTGCACTGGAGCGGCCTGCATGGCAGCGCCACGGCGCTCGCACTCGCCGAGGCGGCCGCCGCGGACGATCAGCCCTGGCTCGTCATCGAGCCCGACAGTCGCAGTCTCGAGCGCCGTCGTGCCGAACTGCAGTTCTTCGCCCCGCCGGGTCTTCGCGTGCTCACGCTGCCGGACTGGGAGGTGCTGCCGTACGACGTCTTCTCGCCGCACCCGGATATCACGAGCGATCGGCTGCTCGCGCTCGCCGAGCTGCCGGATCTGCGTCGAGGCATCGTGCTCGTCACGATCGACACGATCCTGCAGCGTCTTGCGCCTCGCCAATACGTGGCAAGCCGCAGCTTCTCGCTCGCCGTCGGCGAACGTCTGGCGCTCGAGGCCTTCAGGCTACGCCTGACCGAGGCGGGTTACTCCTCGGTGAGCCAAGTGGCCGGTCCCGGTGAGTACGCCCTTCGCGGCTCGCTGCTCGATGTGTTCCCCATGGGCGCCGACGGCCCCCTGCGCATCGATCTCTTCGACGATGAGATCGAGGCCATCCGGAAGTTCGACCCCGAGACTCAGCGCTCGCGCGAGTCGATTCCTGCCGTGCGTTTGCTGCCGGCGCGCGAGATGCCGCTCGATGCCGATGCCGTGCGTGCCTTCCGTCGCCGCTATCGGACTCGCTTCGATGGCGACCCGACTCGCAGCGCCATCTATCGCGGCGTGAGCGATGGCATCGCTCCAGCCGGCATCGAGTTCTACCTGCCGCTTTTCTTTGATTCGACCGACACGCTCTTCGATTACCTGCCGACCCGCGCGCGCATCGCCGATCTCACCGGCAGCCTCGAAGGCGCCATCGAGCGCGCGTGGCAGGCGCTGCAGCTGCGTCACGACGATCGCTGCGGCGACATCGAGCGCCCGCTACTGCGTCCTGAAGAACTCTTCATCGATCTCGAGACCCTCCGCGGTGGTCTCGACCGGCATCCGCAGATCGTGCTCGATACGTTCCGTAGCGAAGACACGTCGCCGGCTCACCATGATTTCGGCGCCAAACTCCCCCCCGAACTGCGACTCGACGCACGCGCCGAAAAACCGCTCGCTCCGCTACAGGATTTCCTCGCACACCATGAAGGGCGCGTACTGCTCGCCGCCGATTCGCCGGGCCGCCGCGAGGTGCTGAGCGAGCTGCTGCGAGGCGCCGGCCTGAGGGCCGCAGCCTGCGACGGTTGGCAAGCCTTCGTGACGAGCGAGTCTCGTCTCGCGCTCACCGTCGCACCGGAACTCGCCGGCCTCGTGCTCGCCGATCCCGCGCTCACGGTCCTGCCCGAGTCGCAACTCTTCGGCACTCGCGCCCGACAGGAGCGGCGTCGACGCAAGATCACGGCCGATCCGAACGCCATCCTCCGCGACCTGCAAACGCTCACGGCCGGCGCGCCGGTCGTGCACGAGGAATACGGCGTCGGTCGATATGTGGGCCTGCAAAGCATGGACGTCGGCGGCCAGAGCGGCGAGTTCCTCGTACTCGAATACCGCGACGGCGATCGGCTCTACGTCCCCGTGCATTCTTTGCAGCTCGTGAGCCGATATTCAGGTGCCGCGCCCGAGTCGGCGCCGCTGCACAAACTCGGGACCGATCAATGGTCCAGGGCTCGCAAACGCGCCGCCGAAAAAGTCCGCGACGTCGCCGCCGAACTGCTCGATCTTTATGCGCGCCGCAAAGCCCGCCGAGCGAGCCAACTCCCCTCGCGCGACCTCGAATACCAAAGTTTCGCCAACGCCTTCCCCTTCGAGGAAACCGCCGACCAGGCCGAAGCGATCGACAAAGTCATCAAGGATTTGGCCTCCGAAGAGCCCATGGACCGCATCGTCTGCGGCGATGTGGGTTTCGGCAAAACCGAGGTCGCGATGCGCGCCGCCTTCGTCGCCGTGCAGGCCGGCAAGCAGGTGGCCGTGCTCGTGCCCACCACTCTGCTCGCCCAGCAACACGCTGCGAACTTCGCGGATCGTTTTGCCGACTGGCCGGTGCGCATCGAGTCGCTGTCGCGCTTCCGCTCGACCAAAGAATCCGCCGCTGTACTCGAAGGTATCGAGAAAGGCTCGGTGGATATCCTCATCGCAACACATCGGCTGTTGCATGCCGATGCGCGGTTCAAGGATCTCGGGCTCATCATCGTCGACGAGGAGCACCGCTTCGGAGTGCGCGACAAAGAACGACTCAAAGCCTTGCGCGCCGAAGTCCATGTGTTGACGCTCACCGCGACGCCCATCCCGAGAACGCTCAACATGGCACTCGGCGGACTGCGTGAACTCTCGCTCATCGCGACGCCCCCTGCCGAGCGCCTCGCCATCAAGACCTTCGTGAGCGAGTGGAGCGACGCGACGATACGCGAGGCCATCTTGCGTGAACTGCGTCGCGGTGGTCAGGTATATTTCGTTCATAACGAAGTCAAAGATATCGGAAAGTTCGCAGACAAACTCGCCACCCTCGTCCCCGAAGCGAGCATCCGCACCGGTCATGGCCAGATGCGCGAACGCGAACTCGAGCAGCTCATGGTCGACTTCTACCATCGGCGCTTCGATATCCTGGTGTGCACGACCATCATCGAAAGCGGCATCGACGTGCCGAGTGCGAACACCATCCTCATCGATCGGGCCGATCGTTTCGGCCTCGCCCAGCTGCACCAGATGCGCGGGCGCGTCGGGCGATCGCATCACCAGGCCTATGCCTACCTCATGATTCCCTCGCGCAAGGCGCTCGCAGGCGATGCTCTTAAGCGCCTCGAGGCGCTGGAGTCACTCGAAGATCTCGGCGCAGGCTTCGTGCTCGCGACGCACGATCTCGAGATCCGCGGCGCCGGAGAGCTGCTCGGCGAAGAGCAAAGCGGCGAGATGACCGAGGTGGGTCTAACGCTCTACCTCGACATGCTCGATCGCGCAGTCAAGGCCATGAAGGAAGGCAAACACCTCGATCTCGATGCGCCGCTAGCCTCGCAGTCGGAAATCGAGATGCGCGTGCCGGCCTTGCTGCCCGAGGATTACGTCAACGACGTGCACGTGCGTCTCGCGCTATACAAGCGCATCGCGGGGGCCGTCGATGAGTCGGCGCTAGAGGAGCTCACGGCCGAGCTCGTCGATCGTTTCGGCGAGCTGCCTCCCCAAACCCAAAACCTGTTGCGCAACGCCCGCCTGAGACTGATCGCGCGTCGACTCGGCATCCGACGACTCGACTTCGGCGCGCATGGCGGACACCTGATCTTCGAAGCGGAAAACAAGATCGATCCGAAGGCCGTGATTCGCCTCGTGCAAGATCGCTCGCGCGAGTACCGTCTCGAGGGACCGCTCAAGCTCCGGGTGTCCCACGAGCTCGACGACGAGGCCGACCGTTACGAATTCGTGGCTCTTTTGCTCGGCAAGCTCGCCTCAACGAACTGAGGCCGCTCGGCTAACATAGGCCTATGCAAAGACTCTGGCTCCTGCCCTGCCTGCTCATCCTCTGGCTCGTCGGAGGCTCTGCCTCTCACGCCCAAGGTGCCGGCGCCTCCACGTACCACGTCGAGGTCATCATTTTCCGAACGAATGGCGCCCGCGAAGGTGAACCCGGTGCAGCGCCCCCGCGCGCCGCGTCAGGCGATGCCGCCTCCGGTGCCACGCAGGTCGCGCGCTATCTCGGTCCCCTGCCCGCCGCCAAACTGCAGTTGAGCGGCGCCCGCCAAAAACTCGCTGCAGGCGGTTATCGCGTCCTCGCGCATACGGGTTGGACGCAAACGGCCAGCACCTGGGGCTCGCGCAACGGCTTGCCCGTCGAACAAATCGGCCTGCAGGTACCGGGACTTTCCGGCAATTTTTTGCTCGAGCGCGGTTCGCTCCTGCACTTCGGCATGAACCTGCGTTATGCGCCAGAGGGCGGTGCCGCACATCAAATGAACGAACTGCGGCGCATCCGCTTCAACGAAAAAAATTATTATGACCACCCCGGCATCGGCGTGATCGCCGTCGTCACGCCCGGCGGTCGATGACGCTCAGGCGAGCTTGAGATCGGGCGGGGCTGCGCAGCGCTCAAGTGCCGCTTGCGCAGCAAGCCACTCCGCCGACTCCCTCAAATTACCCGTCGGACCCGCGCCTTTGCCTCGCAATCGTATGCGACGCAGCGACGCCGCCGCATCGCCCTCGGGCTTCCAACCCTCGAGCAAGGCGATCACGCTCTCGCGGTGATTGCAGACCGGTAGTACATCGCAGCCCGCAGCGAGTGCACGTTCAGCACGCTCGACGATGCCACCCACCGCGGCTGCGCCCGCCATCGAGAGATCATCGGCGAAGACCACTCCCTGGAAGCGCAACTCGTTGCGCAAATAACCGCGGATCCAGCGACGCGAAGCACTCGCCGGCACGTCGTCGATCTCGGGGTAGAGCACATGCGCGACCATCACGCCCGCGAGCCCGTTCTCGATGAGCAGCCGATACGGACGGATATCAGGCTCGAGATCGGCGAGATTGCGTCGGTCGATCGGCAAGGCGTGATGCGAATCGGCGACCACGGCCCCATGTCCCGGAAAATGTTTTGCCGTCGCGACCATGCCGGCCGCACGCATGCCATGCATGTAGGCCACCGCGAGCTCACCGACGATGCCCGCATCGCGATGGAAAGACCGGTCACCGATGACCTCGCTCACACCGTAATCGAGATCGACGCAGGGCGCGAACGAGAGATCGACGCCCGCTTCGCGAAGTTCGGCCGCCATCAACCATCCGAGCTCGCGAGCCAACGCGAGGCCGCCGCGCGGCGAGGCGTCATACTCGTGACCGATGCGACGCGCGGGCGGCAACCGAGAGAACCCCTCGCGAAAGCGCTGTACCCGCCCGCCCTCGTGATCGACGCCCACGATGAGCGCAGGAGAGCGCACAGCGTGGATATCGGCGACGAGCCGCTGCAACTGCGCGGGGTCCGCGTAATTGCGCGCAAACAGAATCACGCTGCCGACGAGCGGATGCTGCAGCAACTCGCGCTCCACAGGCTGCAACACCGTCCCCTCGAGATCGATCATCAAAGGTCCGAGCGTCATCGATCCACCTCCAAAACGGCTATCGATTCGACGTGCGTGGTGTGTGGAAACATGTCCACCACCCCGGCGGCGGCGAGTCGATACCCATGCTCGCTGCAGAGCACGCCCACGTCCCTCGCGAGCGTACCCGGATGACACGAGACGTACACCATGCGGGTGGCGCCGAGCTTGACGAGTCGTGGCAGCACCTCGATCGCGCCCGCGCGTGGCGGATCGAGCAGGATCCGATCGAAACGACCGACGAGCGCCGACGAGCCGCCCTCCGGCTCAGCCAGATTCGCGACGTGAAAACTCGCGTTGGTCAATTCATTGAGCTCGGCATTGCGACGCGCGCGGGCGACGAGCCCCGCCTCCCCTTCGATACCGACGACCTCGCGTACGCGTCGCGCAATGGGTAGCGTGAAATTTCCGAGCCCGCAAAAGAGATCGAGCACACGATGTGTAGGCTCGAGTTCGAGCAACTCGATGGCGCGCTGCACGAGCGCACGGTTCATTGCGCCGTTCACCTGCACGAAATCGGTCGGTCGAAACTCGAACCGCAGATTTTCTTCAGGGAGACGATACTCGAGCGTGGTCGATGACCCATCGAGCGACATCACGCTGTCGAGCCCACCGGGCTGCAGGCAAATGCGCATACGGTGTGCCTGACCGAAATCGAGCAGTGCCGCGCGGTCTGCCGCACTGAGCTCGACCAGATTGCGGAACACGAGCAGCACCCCATCATCGCCCACAGCCGCTTCGATCTGCGGAATCGACACGCGCGCCTCGAGCCCCGTCAAAAGTTCGGAGAGCGGCGTGATCAAGGCATCGAGGGGAGCCGCCAACACCTCGCAACGCTCGAGCGCTGCCACGTAAGGCTTTTGACGCTCCCGAAACCCGACCAAAACCCGCTCGCGCTTGGGGACCCACTTCGCACCCAGGCGCGCTCGACGACGGTAGTTCCAGACGGGCCCCGCGAGCGGCTCGAGCCAGCGGGCGGGTTCGACGCGTCCGATGCGCGACAGGGATTCGGCGAGCTCCGATTGCTTGGCCCCCAATTGGCCGGCCGGATCGAGATGCTGCATGGCGCAGCCCCCGCAAATGCCGAAGTGCGTGCACTTGGGGTCGACTCGGGAGGGCGATCGCTCGAGTACGTCGACGAGCGCTCCTTCATCGTGCTGACGATGTCGCCGCACACGCTGGAATACGATGCGCTCGCCTGGCAAGGCTCCCGGCACGAACGCCGTCTTCGTGCCTCTCAGCACGCCCTCGCCATCGTGATTGAGCGCCGCGACACAGCCCTCTTCGGGCGGACCCGGCGGTTTCGCGCCCCGACTCACGCGCTCTGCTGCGGCCAGGCCGCGAGAAACTCTTTGAAGTGCGGCTCGCTCGAAGACGAGAGCAACTCGCGCACTCGCGCCTCCTCGGCTGCGAGCTCCGCCGCATCGATATGCCCGCGCATCAATTGATAGCGCAGGTAGACGAGCCAGGTGTTGAGCACGTCGGTTTCACAGTAGCGCCGGACACCTTCGAGGTTGCCGTCGGCATAGGCACCCCAGACCTTGTCTCCCGAGAAACCGAGTTTGCCCGGCAGACCGAGCAGATAGGCCATATCGGAGAGGCTCGCCTTCGCCCGGGGCTGGAACCCCGACAGCACGTCCATGAGGTCGGTGTGACGCTCGTGATAGCGACTGAGGTAATTGTTGAACCGAAAACTTTGATCTTCGCCGCCGTTTTCCCAATAGCGTCGAGCGACCACGCTGTGCTTGAGCGCGCGGTAATGCAGCACCGGCAAATCGAACCCGCCTCCATTCCAGGAAACGAGCGTCGGCGTGTAACGATCGATCCCTTCGAAGAAGCGCGTGACGAGCTCTCGCTCGTCGGAGCCGAGGTCACCGAGACTCCAGACCTTGAGCGTGTCACCGCGACGCAGCACACAAGAGATTGCGACGATGCGGTGCTGCTCGTGAGGCAGAAACTCGCTCCCTCCGTGCTGGCGCGCATGCGCAAACATCGCCTTGGCGATCTGTCCATCCGACAAGCCCTCGAGGCCGAGCACGGCACGGCCGAGCTCGATATCGGGAACCGTTTCGATGTCGAAGACGAGTACCGTCATGAGCGTGCCGCCAGCATGAGCGCCTTCATGTCACGCACCGCGGCAGATAATCCCGCGAAAATGGCGCGACCGACGATGGCGTGACCGATGTTGAGTTCAACGATTTCCGGAATGGCCGCCACGGGCGTCACGTTGTCGTAATTGAGGCCATGGCCGGCATGCACCTCGAGACCAAAAGTCTTGGCGAGTCGCGCGCCGGACCGCAGCCGTTCGAGCTCGCGCGCCTGCTCATCTCCCGTCGTTACGCAATAGCGACCCGTATGCAACTCGATGACGGGCGCTCCGACGCGAACGGTGGCCTCGATCTGCGCAGGCTCCGGGTCGATGAAGAGCGCCACCCGAATGCCGGTCGCCGCCAGCAAGGCGCAGCTCTCGCGCAGACGACCGATCTGGCCGACGACGTCGAGTCCGCCTTCGGTCGTGATTTCGGCACGGCGCTCCGGTACGAGGCAGCAGTCTGCGGGGCGAATGCGCCGCGCAATGGCGATCATCTCGTCGGTGACGGCCATTTCGAGATTCATGCGCGTCTTCAGCAAAGGACGCAGCGCTTCGACGTCGGCATCCTGGATGTGACGCCGATCTTCGCGCAGGTGCAGCGTGATGTTGTCGGCACCGGATTGCTCGGCCACCAGCGCGGCCTCGACAGCGCTCGGATCGCGACCCCTGCGCGCCTGGCGCAGCGTCGCCACGTGGTCGATATTGACGCCGAGTTCGATGGTCCCTGTCATGACGCCTTAGCTCTCCTTGTTGCGACGTCGCCCGATCACCGCTCGCGCCACAGCCCGAGTGCGCAAGTCACGCCCCTCGAGCGCATGGTCGAGCGCCACACGCAGCACGCTGCGCGCCGTCTCGAGCACCGCGGCATCGTCGTATCGATCTTCGGCGATCCCGAGCAAATCACGACCTCGAAAGACCGTGCCCTGCTGCGCGCCGCCCGATACTTCGGTGAAACCGAGCTCAGGATGGAAATGATAATACGCCTCGTCCTCGAGCGCCTGACCCTCGCGAGCCTCGTTCCTGAACTCGACCCCGTAGCCGAGCAAATCGAGCAACTGCCGCTCGAAGCGACGCAGCACCGCCGCGATTTCCTCGCCCGCCCGCAAGCGATTGAGGCTCTCGTGGTAGAGATCGAACACCAAAGGTTGAGGATCGTGGCGTGTGGTGAGCTTCAACACGAGCTCGTTGAGATACCAGGCACTGAGCAGCGCCGCCGCAGGCAAAGGCTTGAGCGCCTCGTCGGCCTCGCGAACACCCGTCGCCTCGCCGACCCCCGCCGTGTCACCGACCCCCGCCGTCTCGCGAACACCGGCGGCTTCCACCTGGGTCAATTGACCCGCATCGCCGCTGCCACTCCACGAGGCGAGCAACAATCGGAAAGGCTGCAGTAACGACGCAGAGCGGGACTTCGGGCCGCGGACTCCGCGTGCAAACAGCGTCAGGCGGCCATGGTCGCGCGTGAAGACATCGAGCATGCGGCTCGTATCGCGCCACGGACGATGGTGCAGCACGTACAGCGGCGCGAGATCAACCCGACGGCCACCCTTGCCCATGATCGCCCGTCACTCGAGACCGAGCGTGCGCAGCGCCTGCGCGTTGTCGGCCCAGTTCTCGCGCACCTTCACCCAGAGTTCGAGATGGCAGCGACGGCCGAGCAGCGCGATGATCTCGCGACGCGACGAGCTGCCGACGCGCTTCAGTCGCGCGCCTCCGGCACCAATGACGATAGGCTTTTGACCTTCCCGGTCGACCCAGATCACGGCGTGGATCACGTCGCGCTCGCTACCCTGATCGACCTCGCGCTCCATGCGCTCGATCTCGACGGCGATGCCATACGGCACTTCCTGATTAAGCTCGAGGGTGAGTTTTTCGCGAATGATTTCCGTGATGCGAAACCGCAGATCGCGATCGGTTCGATCCGCCTCGTCAAAAAGCTGCGGGGACTGCGGCAACTCGCGACCGATCACCGACACGAGCTCGTCGAGATTTTCTTGACGTGCCGCCGACACCGGCACGATGGCGCGAAACGAATGACGCTCGGCAAGCTGCTGGATGAACGGCAGCAGACTCTCGCGCGGTCGCGCGAGATCGGCCTTGCTCACGACCGCAATGGCGGGACTACCGCTATCACGAATACGTTGCATCACCGCTTCGTCTTCTTCGGTCCAACGCAGACTCTCGATGACGAAGACGACGAGATCGGCATCGACCAAGGCCGAAGCCGCCGTGCGATTCATCGCGCGATTGAGTGCGCGTTTGCCGCCCGCATGCAAACCCGGCGTATCGACGAATGCAATTTGCAGCCCCGGTCGATTGACGAGCCCCACGATACGGTGCCGCGTGGTCTGCGGCCGCGGCGTGACGATCGAGAGTTTCTCGCCCACGAGGGCGTTGAGCAACGTCGATTTGCCCACGTTCGGGCGGCCGACGAGCGCGGCGAAACCCGCCTTGAACTCCGGTTGATCCGTCGCGTCCGTCATGTCCGTCATGTCTTCACCTCGATGATCTCGAGGACACGTTGTGCGGCCTCCTGTTCTGCCTTGCGTCGGCTCGACCCCTCGCCGTAGGTCGATGCATCGAGCGCCGCGACCTCGCAGCGCACCGTGAAATGTTGAGCGTGCGGCTCACCCTCGACCTGCTCGACGACATATGCGGGCAAGGCATGACCGCGAGACTGCAGCCACTCCTGCAGCCGCGTCTTCGGATCTTTGAGCGCCGACGCTTGCGGCAAAGCATCGACGAGTGGCATCCACAACCGATTCACGAGCACGCGAGCCGCGTCGAATCCACCATCGAGATACACCGCGCCGATGGTCGCCTCGAAAGCATCGGCGAGAATCGACTGTCGACGAAAGCCGCCCGTCTTGAGCTCGCCCGAACCGAGCTTGAGCTCCTCACCGAGACCCATTTGATGCGCAAGGCCTGCCAGCGGCTCGGCGGAGACGAGACTTGCACGCAGGCGACTGAGATCGCCCTCGTCGGCCCCGGGAAAACGCGCATAGAGCAATTCCGCCACCAGCATGTTGAGCACGGCGTCGCCCAGGAATTCGAGTCGTTCGTTGTTCCGGCCCGCCGCGCTGCGATGCGTGAGCGCTGCCGTGAAGAGCGAAAGGTCCTTCGCCTCATAGCCCAAAGATTGCTGCAACCAGCGAGTCGGCCAATCGGGACGCTGCACGCTCACTCGATTCTCGTGAAGATACGGGACCAGTCCGGACCGCCGCTGCGCTGCAGGTCCCAGTTGAACCAGATCGCACTCGCCCGTCCGACGAGCAAAGACTCGTCGACGAAGCCCCAGACGCGACCATCCGAGCTGTTGTCGCGGTTGTCACCGACCATGAGGTACTGGCCGTCGGGTACGCGCATCACGCGATCACCAAGATCCGGATTGATGCCCGCGGTGGACTCATTGCAGATATAGCCTTGCGGGATGCTTCGATTGCACGAGGGCAGCGGCGGCACGGCGATCATGTCGGAGCTCAAGCAGTGCAGCACGCCATGACGCCGACCGTCGAGCGTCTCTTCGGCGATGCGCATGTTCTGATAGCAACCGTCCTCGTATCGACCCTGCTGCACGAGCGGAACCGGCGTGCCGTTGATGATGAGTTGATCGTCGCGTACTTCGACGAGATCGCCCGGCAACCCGACGACGCGCTTGACGTAATTGACCGCCGGGTCCGCCGGAAAGCGAAAGACGGCGACATCACCGCGCTCGGGCGTGCCGACCTCGATCACCTTGCGATGCACCACCGGTAGACGTACGCCGTAGGCGTATTTGTTGACCAGGATGAAATCGCCGTCGAGCAGCGTCGGCATCATCGAGTCGGACGGAATGCGATACGGCTCATAGAAAAACGAACGCAGCACGAGCAACACGGCCATCACCGGGAAGAAGCTGCGCGCATAGTCGACTGTTCCCGGCAGCTGCAGTGACGCGATCTCGCGACCCGCCGCACGAGCCGCTGCATATCGTCGCGGTGCGAGCAGCCAATGATCCACCGCCCACGCGATGCCCGAGGCGAAGGTGATCAGGATCAACACCAGACTGAAATCCGCGCGCTGTGCCGACATTAATTGGAAGAACCAGGCGATCACCACGATCGGCAGCGCGCCATAAAGCAGACGCATGACGAGGGGATCCGGCGTGGGCTGCCCGTCTTTGAGCACGAGTTGGCGGCTCGGGCGAACGAACCAGTCGTCGATCACGCAAATGATGGCCACAGGCACCGCAAGGAGTGCCAGCGTCGAAATCAGCAGCTCGAGCATAGGATTACTTCCGGCCGACCTTGAGTACCGCGAGGAAGGCTTCCTGCGGGATTTCCACCGAACCGACCTGCTTCATGCGCTTCTTGCCCTCTTTCTGTTTTTCGAGGAGTTTGCGCTTGCGGCTGATGTCGCCGCCATAGCACTTGGCAAGCACGTTCTTGCGCAGCGCCTTGACGGTGGCGCGAGCGATGACATGAGTCCCGATTGCCGCCTGAACGGCGACCTCGAACATCTGCCTCGGAATGAGCTCTTGCATCTTGTCGACGAGTTCGCGACCACGCTGATATGCATTTTCGCGGTGAACGATGATCGAGAGTGCATCGACCTTGTCGCCGTTGATGAGGATGTCCAGCCTCGACAAAGGTGCCGACTGGAAGTGACTGAACTCGTAATCGAACGAGGCGTAGCCACGGCTCGCCGACTTCAGGCGATCGAAGAAATCGAGCACCACTTCGGCGAGCGGCAGTTCGTACTGCAGCGACACCTGGTTCGCGAGGTACTGCATTTTCTTTTGCGTACCGCGTTTTTCGGTGCAGAGCTGCAGTACGCCACCCACGTAGTCAGGCGGCACCAGGATATTGGCAATGATGATCGGCTCGCGAATCTCGACCACCTTGTTGGGCGGCGGCAGCTTCGCGGGGTTGTCGACGTATTCGTTCGTTCCGTCGGTGAGCCCTGCTTCATAGACCACGGTCGGCGCGCTCGTGATGAGATCGAGGTCGTACTCGCGCTCGAGGCGCTCTTGCACGATGTCCATGTGTAGCAAGCCGAGGAAGCCGACCCGGAACCCGAAACCGAGCGCACCCGAGACCTCGGGCTCGTAATGCAGCGCCGAGTCGTTGAGGCGGAGCTTGGCGAGCGCATCGCGAAACGACTCGTAGTCATCGGCATTCACCGGGAAGAGGCCCGCAAACACCCGCGGCTGTACTTGCTTGAACCCCGGCAGCGGCGTCGCACACGGCTTGTTCTCGAGGGTGATGGTGTCGCCCACGGGCGCACCGTCGATTTCCTTGATACCCGCGATGACGAAACCCACTTCGCCGGCGCTGAGCTGGGGTGCCGCCATGGACTTCGGCGTGAAGCGGCCGAGCTTGTCGACGAGCCATGCACGGCCTGTGGACATCACGCGGATCTTTTCACCCGCACGCAAAGTCCCGTTGACCACGCGTACCAACGACACGACACCCACGTAGTTGTCGAACCACGAGTCGATGATGAGCGCCTGCAGCGGCGCGTCGGGATCCCCCTTCGGCGCCGGGATATGGGCGACGATCGCCTCGAGGAGTTCCGGCACGTTCTCGCCCGTCTTGGCCGACACACGCACGGCATCCTGGGCATCGATGCCGATGATTTCTTCGATCTCGCGAATGACCTTAGGCGGGTCGGCCGACGGCAGGTCGATTTTGTTGATGACCGGCAACACCTCGATCCCCTGCTCGATCGCGGTGTAGCAGTTGGCGACGCTCTGCGCCTCGACGCCTTGCGAGGCATCGACCACGAGCAAAGCCCCATCACAGGCAGCGAGCGAACGCGAGACCTCGTAGGAAAAGTCCACGTGCCCCGGGGTGTCGATGAGATTGAGCTGATAGCGCTGGCCGTCGGCGGCGTTGTAGTACAACGTGACGCTCTGCGCCTTGATCGTGATGCCCCGCTCGCGCTCGAGCGCCATGGAATCGAGGACCTGGTTCTGCATCTCGCGGGCCTGCAGGCCCCCGCACAACTGGATGAGACGGTCGGCCAAGGTCGACTTGCCGTGGTCGACGTGGGCGATGATCGAAAAATTGCGGATGTTCTGCATCGGTTCCGAGGTGGTCTCCCGGGACGACCCCGGGACTTTCGAAGGCGGCGAATTATACCGACTGGCGACCGTCGCGTTCGAAGAGTTAACCCACCCTCATCGCACCTTCAGGAGCCGCTCGATTTCGCCGGGATCGAGATGGGTCACCGCCACGGGCACCCCATCCCAGAGCAACACCGGAATCTTGTGGCCATAACGACGCAGCAGCTCGGGATCGGAGTCGATGTCGAGCGCTTCGACCGGAGGCAGCGGCAGTGTCGTAGATAGGCGAACGAGATCTTCGGCGAACTCCTCGCAGAGCCCGCAGCCCTCCCGAGTCAGCAGCGTGAGCTTGCCCGGGGGGACGTGCGCGCCGGTCACGGACTCGAACGCTCCGCGACCCGAGGCGGCTCCGCGATGCGAGACGCTTCGGCTGGGCGCGCAGGCTCTGCCGGAGTTGCCGGTTTGCCGGCCTCCTCGGGGCTGAGCTCGGAAGCGATGAGCTTCGCGGTCTGCACGGGCACCTCGCCCACCACCACGACATGATGGCCGTGGATGAATGTCGAGTACGCCGTCGAAGCGCCGATCTGTCGCTCGATGGCGATTTCTTTGGCCGACTTCGGCGGCAGTCGCGCGCCGATGAACACCGAGACCGAGGCGAGCCCGTCGGAGAGCACCAGGTGCGAGACCGGCTCTTCCGCGCCCGGCAGCGTCTGTCGCGCTCGCTGGGTCAGACGAAACCCGCGCGGAGCCGTCCGCAAATTCCACATCGACGCACTGTCGTTGACCGCACGCAGGCGTACGCCGCGATCACTTTCGATCCGGCGGAAGCCTTCGATCGAGACGCCCGGCGTGAACGTCGTGTCGGGAATGTCTCTCAAGATTTGCAGGCTCGAAAACGCGATTCGCTCGAGCACTTGACCGCGTCGATCGTAGAGTTCGGATTTGAGCGGCAGCCTCGTGCGTGCGTCGATCCATACTCGAAAACCGTAGCGGTAAGGATCGAGCGGTACCAGCGTCACCACGCGCGCATCGCGCTCGGTCACACGCGCACGCTGAAGGGGCTCGAGTCGATAGAACCGCGCCGTACGATCGTCGAACCTCGGAAAACTCGGCAACAAGCCGCCCGTGCGCGGGCGGCGCTCGACCAAAATCGTGCGCTGGTCGGGCAGGATGTACGAGAGCTCATCACCCAATCGAATGAATTCGCGGCCCGAGCCATCGAGCGACACCAGCCGCTCGGCGACCTCATCCCCACGAACCCGATGATGGATACGCAGCGACTCGGATACGCCGCCCCGCTCATGAAAAAACGTGCCTTCGTAACTTTTTTCGGCGAGCGCCCGATTCATGCTCTCGAGCCACTCGCGCGCATCGTCGGCCAAGGCCGAGATCGGCGCGATCAGCGCCACGACGAACACGGCGCGCCACAAGGGCGCCGTCGTCCGAACTCGACGCGCCCTCATCACCGAGGCGCCTCGGACGCCGGCATCACGACCACGGCCTGCTGCGGCGTGGCGATCACCGCAGAGATCGCCGAGTGGCGCAGCATCGGCGCGGATACTGCGCTATGGGCACCCACATAACTGGCGAGTTCGAAAGCCGGAGCCGAAGACATCCCGCCACCCTCGCGTAGCGGCGGCGTGACATAACTCTCGGGCTCAATGCTCGCGGGCGCTGCCGGCGCCGCTTGCGACGCGTCGGCCACCCGGGTCACTGCGCTTGGCGTCGCCGAAGCGACGACGATCGTTCGGTCCTCCGGTGCCGCCGGGATCACGACTTCTTTGGCCGTATTTGCTGCGGCAGTCACTTGCGCGGGCGAAACGGAGGTGCCCGAACCTGCGCCCAACCAGAACATGCCGAGCACGCCGATCACGACGATCGAGGCCGCAAGGCCTGCGCTGCCGAGTGGCACCGCCCAACGCGACCAGGCGCTCGAGGAACGCCCTGACGAACCGGCAGACCGCTGACCCGACGATTCGCCTCGCGAGATCGCCGCCGCCACTTTCGGTGCGAGCCGTCGTCCGGCCATTTGTTCGCTGCGCATCGCCGCACCGATCAGCCCGTAATTCTCCCAGCTTCGACGCAGGTTCTCGTCGCGAGACAGCCGACGCGCGACGAGCTCGCACTCTGCGGGCGGCAGCTCGCCGTCGTACATCGCCGACAACTGGCTTTCACGTTCGTCGATTTCCTTGATGCTCATCCGATCACCTCTCCCCGCCCAAGCCCGCCATCGAATACTTCGCGCAAACGGGCGTCGACCGCCTCGCGAGCACGGAAGATCCGGGAGCGCACGGTCCCCACCGGGCACTCCATGGCAGCCGCAATTTCTTCGTAAGACAGTCCTTCGAGTTCGCGCAGCTGGATCGCCGTGCGCAGATCTTCGGGAAGCGCATCGATCGCCGCCGTCACGATGGAGCGGATCTCCTCGGTGAGCGCGAGCGCTTCAGGTGTCGCCGTATCTTTCATGTTGGCCACGACGTCATAACCGTCGTCGTCGTCCGATCGATCGACGTCGTATTGAACGGGGCTTCGACCGCGCGAGGCGAGGACGTTCTTCGCCGTATTGATCGCGATGCGATAGAGCCAGGTGTAGAAGGCGCTGTCACCGCGAAAGCGCGGTAACGCTCGATAGGCCTTGATGAATGCTTCCTGGGCAATGTCCTCTGCCTCGGCAGGGTCCCGCACGTAACGCAACACCAGTTTCACGACCTTGTGCTGGTAGCGACGGACCAAGGCATCGAAGGCCCCGGCGTCCCCGCGTTGGGCGAGTTGCACCAAACTGAGATCGCTTTGCTCGGTACTCATGACCGATGCGTCACAGGCTGTTGCAGGGGCCACGAGCATTGCGTCCGATCAGACCGGAGCAATGTGCAAAAGTTCGCAAGGGACCCATACGAGACAGTGTAACCGCTTGGCGGATAGCCCGGTCACCCCTCTCGGATGCGCTCGAGCACGCTCTGAACGGACGGTTCGGGATGGGGTTCGCCGGCGAGGAGGTACCGGGCGAGCTCGGGGTCCTGCAGGTCGAGCAACGCCTCGAACGCGCCTATTTCGGCTGGGTTTGCGGCCGATCCGTGACGAGCGAGCCAACGCTCGAGCAGCACGTCGAGCTCCTTCATGCCGCGCCGACATCGCCAGCGCAGCCGTCCGATCTCGCTCAAGCGTGCTCGCGCTCGGCCATCATGAGTTTGATCTCGGCGATGGCCTTGGCCGGGTTGAGGTCTTTGGGACAGGCCTCGGTGCAATTCATGATGGTGTGGCAGCGATAGAGCCGGAATGGATCTTCCAGCGCATCGAGTCGCTCGCCCGTCGCATCGTCGCGGCTGTCGATGATCCAGCGATAGGCCGCCAGCAGCGCCGCCGGGCCGAGATAGCGATCGCCATTCCACCAATAGCTCGGGCAGGAGGTGGAACAGCAGGCACAAAGAATACAGGCCGACGGCCGGTCGATCTTCTCCTGCTCCTCGGGCGCCTGCAGTCGCTCGCGATCGGGCGGCGCCGGGGTGCGCGATTGCAGCCAGGGCTTCACGGAAGCGTACTGGGCATAGAACTGCGTGAGGTCGGGCACGAGATCTTTGACCACCGGCATGTGCGGCAGCGGATAGATCTTCACCTCACCCTTCACATCGTCACAGCTTTTGGTGCAGGCGAGCGTATTCGTGCCGTCGATGTTCATCGCGCAGCTGCCGCAGATGCCCTCTCGGCAGGAGCGACGGAACGTCAGCGACGGGTCGATCTCGTTTTTGATCTTGATGAGCGCATCGAGCACCATCGGACCGCAGCTGTCCATGTCGATCTCGAAGGTATCGACACGCGGGTTGTCTCCCGCGTTCGGATCGTAGCGATAGACCTTGAACGTGCGGACACGCGTCGCTCCGGCGGGCGCCTTGTGTACCTTGCCATTGCGGTTGATACGCGAGTTCTCGGGCAGTCGAAGCTGGGCCATGGTCGTGGGATCCTGGGGTGATCAGTAGGTGCGAGCCTTGGGCGGAATCGGCTCGACGTCATTGGTCAAAGTATTGAGATGCACCGCGCGATAGTCGATTTGGGTGTGACCCTTGTCATCGACCCAGCACAGCGTGTGCTTCATCCAGTTGGCGTCATCGCGCTCCTTGAAGTCTTCGCGCGCATGGGCGCCGCGGCTCTCTTTGCGGTTCTCGGCCGAGCGGATCGTCGCCATCGCCTGACCGAGCAGGTTGTCGAGTTCGAGCGTCTCGATGAGATCGGTGTTCCAGATGAGACCCCGATCGCTCGTACGCACGTCGGCGAACGAGTCGTAGGTCTGCTGCAACTTGTCGCAGCCCTCTTGCAGCGAACTGCCCGTGCGGAACACCGCGGCGTCGGACTGCATGATCTTCTGCATCTCGAGGCGTACTTGCGCGGTCGGGCGACTGCCGTTCGCGTTCAGGAAACGATCGAGACGCGAGAGTGCGAGATCCCCCGAATCTTTGGGCAGCGGCTTGTGCGACTGACCCGGCTTGACGATCGAGGCGGCGTGACGCCCCGCCTCGCGACCGAACACCACGAGGTCGAGGAGCGAGTTCGAGCCCAGACGATTGGCGCCGTGCACCGACACGCAGGCCGCCTCGCCCACCGCCATGAGTCCCGGCACCACCGTATCGGCATTGCCGTTTTTGAGGGTGACGACTTCGCCGTGGTAATTGCAGGGAATTCCGCCCATGTTGTAGTGCACGGTCGGCAATACGGGGATCGGCTCTTTGTTGACGTCGACACCCGCGAAGATGCGCGCCGTCTCGGCGATGCCCGGCAGACGCTGCTTGATGACATCCGGCCCCAGATGCTCGAGGTGGAGATGGATGTGATCGGCGTCCTTGCCGACGCCGCGACCCTCGCGGATCTCGATCGTCATCGAGCGCGACACGACGTCACGCGAGGCGAGATCTTTGGCGTTCGGCGCATAGCGCTCCATGAAACGCTCGCCGCGCGAGTTGGTGAGATAGCCGCCCTCGCCACGCGAACCCTCGGTGATGAGGCAGCCCGCACCGTAAATGCCGGTCGGATGGAACTGCACGAATTCCATGTCTTGCAACGGCAGACCGGCGCGCAGCGCCATGCCGCCGCCATCGCCGGTGCAGGTGTGTGCCGACGTGCACGAGAAGTACGCGCGGCCATAGCCACCCGTCGCCAGAATAACGAGGTGGGCACGAAAGCGATGCAGCGTGCCCTCGGCGAGATTGAGCGCGATCACGCCGCGGCACTCGCCGTTTTCCATGATGAGATCGATCGCAAAATATTCGATGAAGAACTCCGCTTCGTTCTTGATCGACTGCTGATAAAGCGTGTGCAACATGGCGTGACCCGTACGGTCCGCTGCCGCACAGGTGCGCTGCGCAATGCCCTTGCCGTACTGCGTCGTCATGCCGCCGAAAGGCCGCTGATAGATGCGGCCATCGGGCGTACGCGAGAACGGCACACCGTAGTGCTCGAGCTCGATGACGGCGGCAGGCGCCTCTTTGCACATGAACTCGATCGCATCCTGGTCACCGAGCCAGTCGGAACCTTTGATGGTGTCGTAGAAGTGGTAGCGCCAGTCGTCCTCGCCCATGTTGCCGAGAGCGGCCGAGATACCGCCCTGAGCCGCAACCGTGTGACTACGCGTCGGGAATACTTTGGAGATGCAGGCCGTCGAGAGCCCTGCTTCGGCAAGTCCGAGCGTCGCGCGCAAACCCGCGCCACCGGCGCCGACTACGACGACGTCGTAGGTGTGATCAATGAACGTGTACGAAGCCATCTCGGATCATCCCGCGGAAAAAGTGGTGAACGCGATGCGCAGCACGGCATAGCTGCCGGCCACCGCAACGACGACATGGAGGAACGTGCTGGCGAGGACTGCCGTGACCTTTGCACCCTTGTTGGGAACGTAGTCTTCGATCACGACCTGTACGCCGAGCGCAGAGTGCCAAGCGACCGCGCCGATGAAGAGCAGCAACCACACCGGGTTGAACCCCGAGGCCACCCAAGCGCGGACGGCGTCGTAGTCGGCCGTTGGCAAATGCACGACCTGGAAGGCGAACCACAGCGTCAGAGGAACGAGTGCGATCGAGGTCACGCGCTGCACCCACCAGTGGCTCACGCCCTGCTTCGCCGAACCGCGACCAAGCACCTTGCCGAGCGGACTGCGCAGACTCATCGCGGCACCCCCGCGAAGAACGCGACGTAAATGAACGCCCCGGCGAGCAGCAAGGTCGCGATGACGACGATCGCTGCGCTACGTCGCGCTTCATGCTTTTCGAGACCGCGCCCAAGATCCCAGTTGAGATGACGCAGGCCATTGAACAAGTGGTAGCTGAACGCGGCGATCCATCCGGCCAGCAATAATTGACCGAACGCTCCGCCGAGTACCGCGACCGCGAGGGCGTAGGACTCGGGGCCGCTCGCCGCAGCGATCAACCACCCTGCAAGGGCGAGCAGACCGACGGAGAGGACGATGCCCGTCGCGCGATGCACGATCGAGGTCGCCATGGTGTACGCAAATTTGTACACACCGATATGAGGAGACAAGGGACGTTGGCGCATCGGTGAAGGGTTCCCGTGTGATCAGAAGTCGATGCAGCGGCCGTTCTTCTCCCAATCGCCGAAGCGAGTGGGCTCTGGACCCTTAGGTCCGCCGATCTCGGCGACCACCATGGGCTCGTTCAACCCCGCAGGCGGGCTGGATTCATCAGAGATTTCGGGCAAGGATCGGGCCGCAGACGCGGGCCGATCTTCCCCCTGAGGATCGTTCTGCATCGAGGCCGGATGATGCCAGAATCGTTGCATCAAGACCACAGGCAAGACCCTGAACTTGATGCACAATTCCTGCTCCAACCCCCGCACTTTTGACAGTATTTTTTTAACAGCTCCCGTGAACCACACCGCCTCCCCTTCGATTCCCCTCGCCCACCTCGGCGTCCTTACCGTACGCGGCGTGGAGGCTCGGAAATTCTTGAACGGCCAGCTCTCGCAGGACGTACTCGGCCTCGCCGCGAATCGCGTCGAACTCGCCGGTCTCCACAATGCGCAAGGCCGAATGATCGCGCTGCTACGTCTCGTACCGCTCGGCACCGACGACGTGCTCTGCGTGCTGCCGCGCACTCTTCTGGCCGATACGCTCGTGACGCTGCGCAAATTTCTCCTGCGCGCCAAAGCGACGCTGGCCGACGAGTCGGCGAACTGGATCATCGAAGGTCTTGCAGACGATGCGGCCTTGCCCCCGACGATGGGGAGCGCTCGAGTCGACGGAGCGCGGATCTCATGGCGTCACGCCGCCGATGGTCGGGTGATGCGACTGCGCCCCACCTCGCCGGACGCTGAGTCGAGCGGCCGCGACACCCGCCTCGAAAACGATCACTCCTCGGCACAAGAGCAGGCGCTCGCCGCCTGGCAACTCGCCGACATCGCGGCAGGTTTGCCCGAGATTACCGAATCGACGCGCGGCGAGTTCGTCGCACAAATGTTGAACCTCGATGCCCTCGGCGGGATTTCTTTTACGAAGGGTTGCTACACGGGGCAGGAAGTCATCGCCCGCGCCCATTACCGAGGTCGCGTGAAGCGTCGGGTTCAAAGATTTCGCATCACCGCGGCGACGTGGTCCGGCGATACGCCGCAACCCATCGAGGCGCTGCAGCACCTCGGCACTCTGCAGCCCGGACAAAAAGTGAGGTTGAACGATGGCGGTTCAGCACGCGCCGCGCAAATCGTGAACGTCGCTCACGGATCGCAGGGAATCGAATGTCTTGCGGTCACAAGCTTCGGGCCTGGCACGCCTGAGCCCGCCGGTAGCACGAACGAGACGGTGACGAGCGACACGCCGAGCCACGCCTCTTCAACCGACATGCCAACGCTCACGGTCGTCGCCCTGCCGATGAGCTACGCGCTACCCGAGTAGACGCCGCAACGGGAGCGTTACTCCGGTCGCATCTGCGGAAAGAGCAGCACGTCGCGGATCGACGGTGAGTCAGTCAGGAACATCACGAGCCGATCGATGCCGACGCCAAGTCCCGCCGTCGGCGGCATGCCGTACTCAAGCGCACGGACGTAGTCGGCGTCGTAAAACATCGCCTCGTCGTCTCCCGATTCCTTGCGTGCCACCTGGGCCTGAAATCGTGCGGCCTGATCCTCGGCATCGTTGAGCTCGGAGAATCCGTTGGCGAGCTCGCGCCCGCCCACGAAGAACTCGAAGCGATCGGTGAGGAAAGGATCGGCATCGTTGGCACGCGAGAGCGGCGACACTTCGGCCGGATAGGCGTAAACGAACGTCGGATCCTGCAGCGTGTGCTCGCCCGTCTTCTCGAAGATTTCGATTTGCAGCTTGCCCGCCCCATCGCCCGGCTTCCAGGCGATGCCGAGCTTTTCGCACGCCGCGCGCAGATAAGCCACATCGCGCAACTTCGCGCGCTCGAGGCTCGGATTTTCACGCAGGATGATGTCCTCCACCGAGATGCGCGCGAACGGCTGCGAGAGGTCGTAGCGACGCCCCTGTGAGTCGAACTCGAGCGCTCCGACCACCGCTTCGGCCGCGCCGCGCATCATCCGCTCGACCAGATCCATGAGATCTTGGTAGTCGGCATACGCCTGGTACAACTCGAGCATCGTGAACTCGGGGTTGTGTCGCGTCGACAACCCCTCGTTGCGGAAGTTACGATTGATTTCATAGACGCGCTCGAAGCCACCCACGACGAGCCGCTTGAGGTAGAGCTCCGGCGCAATGCGCAGATACATGTCGATGTCGAGCGCATTGTGGTGCGTGACGAACGGTCGCGCCGTCGCACCGCCCGGAATGGGCTGCATCATCGGCGTTTCGACTTCCATGAAGCCGAGCGTATCGAGCATGTCGCGCAGATAACGCACGAGCCGCGTGCGCTTGCGGAACACTCCCCGACTCTCCTCGTTCATGATGAGATCGACGTAGCGCTGACGATAGCGAGCTTCGGTATCGGCGAGGCCATGCCACTTGTCGGGCAGCGGCCGCAGGGATTTCACGAGCAGCGAGAGCGACTCGACACGCACCGACAACTCACCGGTCTTCGTCCGAAAGAGCGTGCCCTCGGCGCCCAGGATGTCGCCGATGTCCCAGGTCTTGAACGTCTCATAGTTCTCGCCGAGCGCATCGCGCTGCAGGAAAAGCTGAATCTGCCCCGAGGAGTCCTGGATCTTCACGAAGCTCGCCTTGCCCATGATGCGACGCAGCATCATGCGGCCCGCGACGTGCACCCGGATCGCCTGCGCCTCGAGTGCGGCGCCGTCCATTTCACCAAAGCCGAGATGCAACTCGGAGGCGAGCGAGTCGCGCCGGAAATCATTGGGGAACGTAGGAATTCCCCTTTCGCGTAGCACCGAGAGCTTCTGGCGACGCTCCGCAATGAGTTTGTTCTCGTCTTCCGGTGGTGCCGCGGCACCCTCAGGGGCTTGCGTGTCGCTCATCGTCAGAATGCTCCGCGCTACAGGCCCGCCTTCAGCGAGGCCTCGAGAAATTGATCGAGATCACCATCGAGCACGGCCGTGGTGTTGCCCACCTCGACATCCGTGCGCAAATCTTTGATGCGAGACTGGTCGAGCACATACGAGCGGATCTGGTGACCCCAGCTCACGTCCGACTTCGAGTCTTCGAGCACCTTCGCCGCGGCATTGCGCTTGTTGACCTCGAGTTCGTAGAGCTTGGCCTTCAGCATCTTCATGGCCGTCGCGCGGTTCTTGTGCTGACTGCGTTCGTTTTGGCAGGCCACGACAATCCCTGAGGGCATATGACGGATACGCACCGCCGACTCGGTCTTGTTGACGTGCTGTCCGCCTGCGCCGCTCGAGCGATAAACGTCCATCTCGAGATCAGCCGGGTTGATGTCGATGTTGATGTCGTCGTCGATCTCGGGCGAGACGAACACCGAGGCAAACGAGGTGTGACGTCGATTACCCGAGTCGAACGGCGACTTGCGCACGAGGCGATGCACGCCGGTCTCGGTGCGTAGCCAACCATAGGCGTGGTCACCCTTGAACTCGATGGTGGCGCTCTTGATACCCGCCACTTCACCCGCGCTCGAGTCGATGACTTCGGCACTGAAGCCACGCGTCGCCGCCCACTTGAGGTACATGCGCATGATCATCTGTGCCCAGTCCTGCGCCTCGGTGCCGCCGGCACCGGCTTGGATGTCGAGATAGGCGTTGTGCGAGTCCATCTCGCCACGGAACATGCGCTTGAGCTCGAGCTTGCGCACTTTGGTCTCGACCGAGGGCAGATCGCGTTCGACCTCGAGCGCCGTCCCCTCGTCGTCTTCGGCTTCGGCGAGTTCGAGCAATTCGATGGAGTCGCGGACAGAATTTGTCGCCGCGTCGATCTGTTCGATTTCGGAGGCGAGCTTGGATCGCTCTTTTCCGAGTTCCTGGGCTTTTTCCGGCTTCTGCCAGACCGCCGGATCTTCGAGTTCGCGGCTGACTTCTTCGAGCCGCTCTTTCTTCAGATCGTATTCAAAGAAACCCCCTTAAGGAGCTGACGCGCTCCTGGAGGTCTGAAAGGGATCGCTTGATGAGTCCGAGTTCGATCATGGGCCGTTATTCTAGCAGATGGTCGACCAGCAACTGCAGGCGTCGCTCACCGTTCCACTCGTTCACATCGAGCCGATAGACGAGATGTACGTTCTGCGGCAACACCACCGTACCGCCGGCGCCACGCAGCGCGGGTCGACCTTGCAACAAATTGAAGGCGATGGCGTCGAACCGACGTCCGGAGCCCTCGAGCTCCACCCACATTTTCACGTGCGTCTCGCCGACGATCCGCGAGCCTTGAACGCGGAAGCGCTGATCAAACGCCGGCTCCGGAAACGCCTGGCCCCAAGGCCCACCCTCACGCAAGGCTTCGGCGGTGGTGAGCGAAATCTCCTCCGCCCCAAGCTCCCCATCGGTCTCGATGCGATCGGCGAGCGATCCGCCCTGCTGCCATCTTGCGACCTCCGCATCGAACTCTCTTGCGAAGAGATCGAGCTCGCGGCTCTCGAGCGTGAGCCCCGCCGCCATCGCGTGACCACCGAACTTCGGCAGGAGCCCCGGCCGCCGCGTCGAAATCGCCTCGAGTACATCGCGCGCATGGACGCCTGTGACCGAGCGCACCGAACCACGCAACTGGCCATCGCCCGCATCAGCAAAGGCGATCACCGGCCGTCGGAGGCGATCTTTGATGCGTCCCGCCACGATCCCCACCACACCCTGATGCCAGCTCGGATCGTAGAGACAGAGCCCATGACGAGCGCCGCTCGCCGCGCCATCACCGCCCACGCCACGACGGGCCAACGCCTCCGGATCTTCGAGATGTCGGACCGCCGCCATCGCTTGCTCCTGCATCGCCGCTTCGATCGTCCTGCGCTCTTTGTTGAGCGTATCGAGACGTGCCGCAAGCGCACGCGCCTCGGTCATCGAGTCGGTGAGCAAACAACGGATGCCAAGACTCATGTCGTCGAGTCGGCCGGCAGCATTGAGACGCGGCCCCGCAACGAACCCGAGATCGGTGGCAATCACGTTCGCGAGCGTCTTGTTGCCCACCTCGAGCAAGGCGCGCAGCCCCGCCGTGCATCGTCCCGCGCGTATACGCGCTAGCCCCTGCGATACGAGAATGCGGTTGTTGTCATCGAGCGGCACGATGTCGGCGACCGTACCGAGCGCCACTAGATCGAGCCACGTCGCCGGCGATGGCAGCGTCGTATCGGCGAGCGCACGATGCAGCGCCGCCATCACGTAGAACGCCACGCCCACGCCCGCGAGCGCGCGCGATCCGAATCGCGCATCGGGGAGATTCGGGTTGACGATGACGTTGGCGGCAGGCAACTCCGCACCCGCGAGATGATGATCGGTGACGAGCACGTCGATCCCGAACTGCCGCGCGGCCACGACCCCAGGCAGGCTCGAAATCCCGTTATCGACCGTGATGATGAGCGCGGGATTTTGTTGAGCGGCGAGCGCCACGATCTCCGGGGTGAGGCCGTACCCGAATTCGAAACGGTTCGGCACCAGAAAATCGACGTCGGCAAAGCCCCAAGCGCGCAGACAGCGCACGATGAGCGCCGAGCTCGTCGCACCGTCGGCATCGAAATCACCGATGACCAGAATTCTTCGGCCGCTGCGACGATGCGCCAGCAACAACTCGACGGCGGCATCGATCCCGTCGAGCGTGCCGACGGGCAGCAAACGATCGAGCCCGGTCCGCAGTCTCGAAGGATCATCGATGCCGCGTGCCGCATAGGCGCGGGCCAGCACCGGATTGAGCGCGCTCAAACGCCGAGCGATGTCCTCATCGACGGTGCGGCGAGTGACCTTGAGCGTCATGGTCCACCGTCCGCGACGGCTGAAAAAACCGTTCGATGGGGTCGCCACACCCGATAGCGATCGCCCGGATCCACCGAGGCCCAACGATCATTCGCCGCTACCGTGAAGCGCCCGAGTCGACCCTCCCGCAACGCGCGCACGACTGGTGCGACCCAGGATTGATCAAAATATTCCGCATCGACACCCGAGATCGGTGCAATCACGAGCAACGACTCGTCATCGCTCGCGGCGCTCGTATCGCCGAAGATTTCATTGATGGACTTGGGCAACGGCGAGACCGGCACATCCGAGAGACGACCGAGTGCGCGCGCCCAAACATCGTCCGTCACCATGCGCGACCAGCGCGAAGCGCCGCGAGTGGGGCTCAAGGGATCGCGTGGCGGCTGACCCCCACCCCATAGCCATAAACTGCTGATGCCGGGCTCCCCGCGCAATTCGCGCCGGCGATTGAGCGGCAAAGCGTGCAGCCACATTTCGATTTCGCTCGCGAGTGCGCGCAATTCGGCGCTGCCCGCGCCACTCGGCAGATGCGTCTCGAGCGAGTCGCCGATGAGTCGCGCCGGTTCCACCGTCAGCGCACCCGAAGCCATCACGCCTCGCAACACGAAACCCGCAGCACCCGCCGGACGAAGCGCGAGACCCTCCTCACCAAAAGTCGTCGCGAAAGCCGCCACGAGTTCGTTCGCCTCGTCCTCGGATAGGCGCAAAACGCCGTTGGCTGGAAAGTGCACCGTCTTGAGGCCCGCCATCAGATGCACGGGCGTCGCGATCCAAGCATCGACCCTGTCGTCATGATCGCCATCGATCGTCTCGTCGAGCCGCAAGGCCGCATCGATCACACTCGCCTCGTCGACGATCGTCAGGTCTTCGCGCCCCACACCTCGAGCGACCGTCCCACGCCAACCCCCGCGCATCAAATGCGGCGCAGCAAAACGCAGCGAGGTGAGCGACGCACCGGCCGATGAGGTCGGAGCCGCTCCACGCAGGAAAAGATCAGGGAGGACGAGCACGAGTTCGCGCACATCGCGTATGTTATCGGAGCATGAGACTCACCGTGACGCCGACTGGCCCCGCCCTGCTCATCCGCAGTTACGCGGAGGGTACCCTCCGCGTCGGCGATACCGCCTGGCAAAGCGCCGTGCTGCTCGCGAGCAGCGGACTGCAAGCCGAACTGCGGCCCCAATCCCCCGCCGAACTCGAAGAGCGCGACCTCGAACCCGTTTTCGTCGAAAAACCCGAGGTCGTCGTGATCGGCTGGGCCGGTGGTCAGACCTTTTTGCCCACCGCACAACGACGCTGGTTCCTCGAGCGCCAGATCGGACTCGAAGTCATGGAACTCGGCGCAGCCTGCCGGACGTACAACGTGTTGATTGGGGATGGGAGGCGAGTCGTCGCTCTGCTATTCCCGCGCTCCACCTGACCGATCTCAACCCGGGCGCGCACCTGAATCCCGTCCGCGGGGACGCAAGAGCACCTCCCTGTGGGCTCGCGCGCGCCATCCCTAGCGCGCGACGCCCCGCTCCCGGGCTTCAGGCACGCGCCCCCGATGAACTCGGGAAGAGGGAGAGATTGGGTTCGAAAGAAGAGTTAAGAACAAGAAAACAAAAAATTCGGCTCTGATCCGAATGAACCCTCCTCATGTTCGTGATCCGCGACGTCGCATCGATGGAGCGGCCCGGGTTTCGTTGGTCACATGAAGGGGCGTCGCGCGCCAGGGATGGCGCGCGCCGAGCTCACAGGGATGTGGTTTTCGCGTCCCCTTCTTGGGGCCAACGGAATACGGGACGCTCAGCCGTCGCTCAGGTCGCGGTCACGACTCCAGCTTGTAGCGGCACAAACGACACCATCCCAAGCTTCTCCTTCTCGTACCCCTGCTCGCGTCGCGTAATACGCAGGAGCTCCTGTTTGCCCTCGCCGCCTACGGGCATGACGAGACGCCCGCCCACGGCGAGCTGCTTGAGCAAGGCATCGGGCACGGTCATCGGCGCCGCGGCGACGAGGATGCCGTCATAGGGCGCGTGCGATTTCCATCCCTCGTACCCGTCGCCGTGTCGAAACTTCACGTTCTTGATACCGAGTTCTTTGAGCCGCAGCTTCGCTCGTGCGAGCAACGGCTCGATGCGCTCGATGGTGCAGAGCTTAGGGACGAGGCTCGACAGCACGGCCGTTTGATAACCGCAGCCCGTGCCGACTTCGAGCACGTTCTCGCGCGGTCCACCGTCAAGCAAGGCCTCTGTCATGCGCGCCACGATGTAGGGCTGCGAAATCGTCTGCCCGAATCCGATCGGTAAGGCTGTGTCCTCATAAGCTCGACTCGCGAGCGCCTCGTCGACGAACAAATGTCGCGGCACGTTGCGGATGCGCTCGAGCACGGCAGGCAATTTGACACCCTGCTCCATCAGTCGCTGCACCAACCGCTCGCGGGTGCGCGCCGAGGTCATGCCGATACCGCTGATCCGCGAGTCCATCATCAAGCAAGGCCCTGCAGCCAGTCGCGCACGGTATCGAGCGCCGCGTGGCGCGTGAGATCGACCTGCAGCGGCGTCACCGAGACATAGCCTTCGGCCACCGCATTGAAATCGGTGCCCACACCATCGTCCTGACCTTCACCCGCCATACCGACCCAGTACACCTCACGTCCGCGCGGATCCATGCTCTTGACCGAACGCTCGGCGCGATGACGATGTCCGAGGCGCGTCGACTTGAAGCCCTTGAGTTCGTTGAACGGGCGATGTGGCACATTGACGTTGAGGATCATGTTGCGATCGAGCGGATGCGTGAGCAGTCGCTGCACGATGAGTCTTGCGACCTTGGCTGCTGCCGAATAATCCATGTCCCCTTTCTCGGGCCGCCGCAACGAGAACGCGACGGTCGGCAACCCGAGAAAACGCCCTTCGATGGCCGCCGCGACGGTGCCCGAGTAGAGCACGTCATCGCCCAGGTTCTCGCCGTTGTTGATCCCTGAGACGACCATGTCGTGCTCGAAATCGAAGAGCCCGGAGATGGCGAGGTGCACGCAATCGGTCGGCGTGCCCGTCACGAAATGGCAGTTCGGCTCGAACTCGGTGACCCGCAGCGGGTGCTCGAGCGTGAGCGCATTGCTGGCACCGCTGTGGTTACGCTCCGGGGCGACCACGGTAAGTTCGGCGAGACCCGTGAGCGCCTGACGCAGGGCAATGATGCCCGGCGCCCGATACCCATCGTCGTTGCTCACGAGGATTTTCATCGAGCTGTGTCTTGGAGACCTGTGGAGTCGGACAATATACTGAAACCTCGGATTCCGAGGTAGCAGGATGCGCAAGCCCTCAGAGGATGACATTCGGGCGTTTCGCGACGCGGTGAAAGGAGCTCGCCCGCTGAGCGCCACGCCGCGCGTGCGGCCGAATCGCCCCAAACCCAAGCCCCGCGCACGTTTTCGTCGTCTCGGCGAGGCCGAGGTGCTCGAAGACAGTCTGCAGCTGAGCCCCATCGACCTCGAAGTCGAGTTCGGCGAGGAACTCACCTACCGCCGATCGGGAATCCAGGACGCCGTGATGCGACGGCTGCGCCGTGGCTATTACCGCGTCGAATCGGAGCTCGACCTGCACGGCCTCACCGTCCCGGAGGCCAAGAGCGCGATGCGTGATTTCCTCGCACGCGCGATCGCCAGACAGTGTCGTTGCGTGCGCGTGATCCACGGCAAGGGCTTGGGCTCAGGACCGCGTGGTCCCGTGATCAAGCAATCGGTGAACGTGATCTTGCGACGCACCGACGCGGTCGTCGCCTTTTGCACGGCCCGACCCGTCGACGGCGGCACGGGCGCCATCTACGTGCTGCTGAAAAGCTAAGCCGCCGCAACCGCACGATGGCATCGACGTGATGACGTCATCGCAGCGACGTCATCGCAGCAACGTCAACGCGGTGCGAGCAACCTCGCCATGCGCTCGCGCGTTTCGTCGGTCACCCAGCCTTCGGCCATCAGCGACTCGAGTGATTCTGGCGGCGAATCGAATAGCCGTCGCAGATCGGCACGAACGAGATTACGCGTGCGGGCATAGGTCTTGGGCGGCAAAGCGATGAGCTCTTGGGCGAGCGCGACGGCTCGCGTCACCACCTGATCAGGCGCGACCACCTCATCGACGAGCCCCGCCTCCTGCGCTTCGTCGCTGCGGAGCATGACGCCGCGCGGCAATAGCGCCGCCGCACGTCGAGTGCCGACGAGCCGCTCGTACACGCGATAGATGAGCTCGCCCGGGTACAGCCCGACCTGCACTTCGTTGAGTCCGATCCGAAACTCTCCGGCGGACATGATTCGGTAATCGCAGAGCACCGCAATCACGGCACCCCCTGCAGGGCTGTGGCCCGTGATGGCGGCGATGATCGGCAGCGTCGAATCGACGAGTCGTCGCTGCAGCGCCGCGAACGCGAGCACCAAGCCTTTCGCCGAGGTCTCGCCTGCCGTCACCTCACGCACGTCGAGGCCCGCACAAAAAAGCCCGGGCGATCCCGAGATCACGATCGCTCTGGGCGCCGTAGTCGCCTGAGCGGAATCTGCCGACGCTGCCATCGCCTCGGCAATTTTTTGATCGAGCGCCTCGATGAGGGCGCGGTTGAGCGCGTTGACGGGCGGTCGCGCCAAGCGCAACTCGCGCACGCGTCCGTGATCGTTGACCTCAATCATGTTCGTCCTCCGAATGACCGGCGGCATTCTCGACATCGAGCAGTTCGCGCAACACCGCCGTCGCAAAACTGCCCGGACGCAGCCTGAAACTCAAGCGCGCCGTGCGCGTGGGCTGCAGCCACTCGAGCGAGAGATCACGTACCGCCACACGCAGCGGCCGACGCCCGGGCTCGACTCTCGCCTCACCGAGCGGGCCCACGAACTCCGGGAACCGCTCGAGCACCTCGGCTTCGAGCGCCGCGATCTCGCCCGCGATACCGCTCTCGCCCGCGCCGAAGAGCGGGCCGGTGGGGTGGATGTCGAGCATCGCGAGCCGCGAATGAATCGTCTCGTCCACGGTGTCGACCAGGAACGTCGAATTGCGTCCATCGAGGTTCGCGCGCTCGCCGAGCTTGAGCTCGACCCAGCTGCCGCGCTCGACGCGCTCGGCAAGCACCGCATTGAAGAGCAGCGCACGCATCGCAGACCAGACGAGCCCCTGCCCGCCACGGCCGCCCTCGCCGCGACCGCCCTCGCCACGGCCGCCCTCGCCGCGACGCAGGTTCGACAACTCGCGTCCGAAGCGCTGCGGACCAAAATAATTGGGAACGCCTGTTCGAGCGATTTCATTGACTCGCCGCTCGAGCAACGCCGCATCGCCCTCGAACTCACGCAGCAATATTTTGAAGGTGTTTCCGGCAAGCGCACCACGCGGCAACTTGCGGTTGTGCACGTGCGCCTCGATGACCTCATACCCCTCGCCCTGCACGCCGACCCAGTCGGCCGGTGTGCGGGTCTCGCCCGAGCGGCCGCGCGACGGGACGGTGAACCACTGCGTCGTCACCGCATGTCGATCTTTGAGGCCGGCATAACCCACATCGAAATCACGAACCCCGATGCTGCGCGCGAGTTCGCGCGCGACCCAACCGGTATTCGCATTGCGTTTGCGCACACGCAGCAGAAGATGCGGACCCTGCCCGGCCGCTTCGAATCCGAGATCTTCGATGACCTCGAAATCTTCGGGCTGCAGACGGATGCGCGCACGACCCGCGACGGGCTCCACCGCGCGCGGCGACGCGAGCGCAAAACGTTCGACGGGCGTCACGCGCGTGCGATCAGAACGACCGCCTCGGCTGCCAGACCTTCACGACGACCGAGATAACCCATTTTCTCGGTGGTGGTCGCCTTGAGGTTGACGGCGTCGGCCGCGACGCCGAGCAGCGTCGCGATGGAAGTGCGAATGTGATCGCGGTGCGCCGAGAGTCGCGGCGCCTCGCAAAGTAACGTGAGATCGGCATTGACGATCGAGTAACCCCGCTCGCGCAGCAACGTCACGGCGTGGGTGACGAAGCGGTCGCTCGACGCGCCCCGCCACTGCGGGTCGCTATCGGGAAAATGTTGACCGATGTCACCAAGCCCCGCCGCACCGAGCAGCGCATCGCAGAGCGCATGCAGCAACACATCCCCATCGGAATGCGCGACGACACCCTGGGAGTGCGGTACGCGTACCCCGCCGAGCATCACGTGATCGCCCGGCCCGAAGGCGTGAACATCAAACCCTGATCCGACCCGCATCACCGTGCTCCTCCGACCGAACTCGCCCGCGCGCGCAGTATGCCCTCAGCGAGCGCCAGATCGGCCATGGTCGTCACTTTGAGATTGGTGGACTCGCCGACGATCAACCGCGGACTCGCACCGATCCACTCCATCGCCTGCGCTTCGTCGGTCGGCACACGCCCCGCTGCAGCCGCCGCCCGCAAGGCCGACAGCAACGCGCCGAGCCGGAACATCTGCGGCGTGAGCGCACGCCAGAGCCCATCGCGCGAGACCGTCTCGACACTCACGACCCCCGCGCCCTGCGCGCCGCCGCGCTTGAGCGTATCGGCGAGCGGCATCGCGAGCAGTCCCCCCGCCAAGGCCGAAGCCGACGTGCCGTCTTCCCGCGCGACGCCGTGACGCAGCGCCGCGATTTCCGCTGGCGTCACGCAAGGCCGCGCCGCATCGTGCACGAGCACCCAATCCGCGTCGCTCGCACCCTGCGCGCGAAGCGTCTCGAGCGCACCGCGCACCGAATCACTACGCTCGGCACCACCCGGCGCCTCGATCACGGGACACGCGAACCGCGCTCGAATCGCAGGCCAATGCGTATCGCCCGCAGCCAGCGCAATGACGAGTCCGCGACACGCCGAGTCCGAGGCGAAGGGATGCAAGGCCCACTCGATGAGCGTACGGCCCGCGATGGGCAAATATTGTTTGGGGAGATCGGCGCCGAGCCGCTGGCCCCGCCCGGCCGCCGGCATGACGAGCCAGTAGTGCGGGTCGCTCAAGACGAGAAACTCAGCGCTGCGCCGTGCGCGTGGTCGGCGCGTCGCGCGATTCGGCAGGCGTCGAGACGACCTTGGGCACGACCTGATAGAAGGATTCGCCGGTCGCGATCATGCCGAGTTCGCTGCGAGCCCGCTCTTCGATGGCGGTGAGACCGCTCTTGAGATCGGCGACCTCGGCGGCCAGCTGCTCGTTGCGGCGTCGGAGTTCGGAGTTGGTTTCGGCCTGTTGATCGACGGCCTGGCGCAGTCTGTAGGCTTCGCGGACGCCGTCGTCGGACAACCAGATGCGGTACTGGAGCAGCACCGTCAGGCAAACCAACACGCCGGCGAACCATTTCGTCATTGGCGACGAATGGTAATCCTGCGATGACACAAAAGAAACCCCTTCTCGTTCAGATCTTTATCGGGAAAGCCTCGCGCCCCGCATAACGCGCCTTGCCACCCAACTCTTCTTCGATGCGCAGTAACTGGTTGTACTTGGCGATGCGGTCGGAGCGGGACATCGAACCAGTCTTGATCTGCGTCGCCGAGGTCGCAACGGCGATATCGGCAATCGTCGTGTCCTCGGTTTCGCCCGAACGATGCGAAATCACCGCGGAATACCCCGCACCCGTCGCCATCGCAATGGCCTCGAGCGTCTCGGTGAGCGTGCCGATCTGGTTGACCTTGATGAGGATCGAGTTGGCGATCCCCTTGCGAATACCCTCGGCCAAAATTTTGGTGTTGGTGACGAAAAGATCATCACCGACGAGCTGACAACGCTTGCCGAGCGTCCGCGTCAAACCCGCCCAACCGTCCCAATCGCCCTCGGCCATGCCGTCCTCGATGGTGATGATCGGGTAACGATCGACGAGCTTGGCGAGGTACTTCGCGAACTGCGCCGCCGAGAACGATCGGCCCTCGCCATGCAGCTCGTAGCGGCCCGCCTTGAAGAACTCCGAGCTCGCCACATCGAGGCCGAGGTAGATGTCGCGCCCGGGCTTGTAGCCCGCCTTTTCGATGGCCTGCAGCATGAGCTTGAGCGCCGCCTCGTTCGAGGCGAGATCGGGTGCGAACCCGCCCTCATCGCCCACGGCGGTCGTGAGCTTCTTGCCCTTGAGGATGCCCTTGAGCGTGTGGAACACCTCGGCGCCCATCTGCAGCGCCTGGCTGAAGCTGCGCGCCCCGACGGGCAGGATCATGAACTCCTGGATGTCGAGGCTGTTGTCCGCGTGCGCGCCGCCGTTGATGACGTTCATCATCGGCACCGGCATCACGGGCTTGCGACCCCCGGCGAGATAGCGCCACAGCGGCAGACCCGCGTTGGTGGCTGCCGCATGAGCCGTGGCGAGCGACACGGCGAGCAGCGCGTTCGCGCCGAGTCGCGCCTTGTTCTCGGTGCCATCGAGCGCGATGAGCCGCGCGTCGATGTCCTCCTGATCCCGCGCATCCTGCTTGAGCAGCGCCTTGCGGATCGGACCGTTGACGTTGCGCACGGCCTTGAGCACGCCCTTTCCGAGATAACGACGCTTGTCGCCATCACGCAGTTCGACGGCCTCACGCGTACCGGTCGAGGCGCCCGAGGGCACGGCCGCACGACCGAGCACACCACTCGAGAGAATGACGTCGGCTTCGACGGTGGGGTTGCCGCGTGAGTCGATGACTTCGCGAGCGTGGATATCGGTAATACGACTCATGATCGGTCTTCCTCGAAGGGATTTTTTTTGACGGCGCGATCGAGCTCGACGAGCGTCGACAGCAAAGATTCCATGCGCGGCAGCGGCCAGGCGTTGGGGCCGTCCGAGAGCGCCTTCGCTGGATCGGGATGCGTCTCCATGAAGAGTCCCGCGACACCCGCGGCGACTGCAGCACGCGAGAGCACCGGCACGAATTCGCGCTGGCCACCCGAGGCATTGCCCTGCCCGCCGGGCAGCTGCACCGAGTGCGTCGCATCGAACACGACCGGGCATCCGGTCTGACGCATGATGGCGAGTGAACGCATGTCGGAGACGAGGTTGTTGTAGCCGAAGCTGAACCCGCGCTCACAGACCATGATGGACTCGTTACCCGTCGAGCGGGCCTTGTCGACCACGTTCTGCATTTCCCAGGGCGAGAGAAACTGCCCCTTCTTGATGTTCACCGGCTTGCCTTGCGAGGCCGCCGCGACAATGAAGTTGGTCTGGCGACAAAGAAACGCCGGGGTCTGAAGCACATCGACCACCGCAGCCACTTCCGCGAGCGGCGTATCTTCGTGCACGTCCGTGAGCACGGGTAAGCCGAACTTCGAACGAATGCCTTCGAGCACTTTGAGCCCGGATTCGAGCCCGGGGCCGCGAAAGCTCGATCGCGACGAACGATTGGCCTTGTCGAACGAGGCCTTGAATACGTACGGCACACCGAGGCGCGAGGTGATCTCGCGCATGCGTCCGGCCACCTCTTCGCAAAGCGCCGCACTCTCGATGACGCAGGGGCCTGCGATCAAAAAAAACGGCGACTGAGCACTGACTTCGTACTGGGCGAGTTTCATGACGACGATCCTCCGTGGTGCCGACGTGCAGCCGCGATGAACCCCGTGAAGAGCGGATGCCCATCACGCGGATTGGAGGTGAACTCCGGGTGGAACTGCGTGGCGACGAACCACGGATGATCGGCGAGCTCGACGATTTCGACGAGCTCATCAGGCGACATGCCGGAGAACGAGAGCCCCGCCGCGCGATATCGATCGAGGTATGTATTGTTGAACTCGTAACGGTGGCGGTGGCGCTCGCGGATCACGGGCTTGCCGTAGATCGTGCGGGCGCGCGACCCCTCGGCCAGTTTCACATCCTGTCCGCCGAGGCGCATGGTGCCGCCGAGGTTCGATGTGTCGCTGCGCGCCTGCGCGCCACGCAGCGCGTCTTGCCATTCGGTGATGAGCGCGATCACCGGATTCGGCGTCTCGCGATTGAACTCCGTGCTGTTGGCCCCTGCGAGCCCGAGCACATGGCGGCCATATTCGATGACGGCGATCTGCATACCGAGACAAATACCGAGGTACGGAATCTTCCGCTCGCGCGCGTAGCGAACTGCCGCGATCTTGCCCTCGACACCGCGCTCGCCGAAACCACCCGGCACGAGGATGGCGTCCATCTTCTCGAGCACCGAGACGCCCTGCTCTTCGATGTCCGTCGACTCGATGAAATGGATGTTCACGCGCGTGCGGTTCTGCACGCCGGCGTGCGTGAGCGCCTCGTTGAGCGAGATGTAGGAATCGCGGTTCTGCACGTACTTGCCGACCATCGCGATGTCGACTTCGACTTCGGGATTCGCCTTGGTGTCGACCACACGCTGCCAGGCCGAGAGGTCAGCGGGCTTGGCCTGCGACTCGAGTCGGAGCTTTTCGACCACGATGTCGTCGAGCCCCTGCTCGTGCAACAAAAGCGGGATCTCGTAGATGTCCCGTGCGTCCACCGCGGAGATGACCGCGCGATGTTCCACGTTCGTGAAAAGTGCAATCTTGCGACGATGCTCGGCGGGCAGCGGATCCCGCGCACGACAGAGCAGGATGTCCGGCTGGATGCCGATGCCGCGTAATTCTTTGACCGAGTGCTGCGTGGGCTTGGTCTTGATTTCGCTGCCACCACCGACCACAGGCACCAGCGTCAGATGCATGAAGATCGCCTGAGAACGGCCAAGCTCCACACCGATCTGACGAATCGCCTCGAGGAACGGCAACGATTCGATATCGCCCACCGTGCCACCGATCTCGACCATGCAAACGTCCGAGTCGCCCGCGCCGAGCTTGATGCTCGACTTGATCTCATCGGTGATGTGGGGGATCACCTGAACCGTGGCGCCGAGGTAATCGCCGCGACGCTCTTTGGCGATGACGCGCTCGTAAATGCGACCCGTCGTGAAGTTGCTGTGGCGACCTGTCACGGTGCGCACGAATCGCTCGTAGTGACCAAGGTCGAGGTCCGTCTCGGTGCCATCGTCGGTGACGAACACCTCACCGTGCTGGAACGGGCTCATCGTGCCCGGATCGACGTTGATGTAAGGGTCGAGCTTGACCATCGCGATCTTGAGACCGCGTGCCTCGAGGATGGCCGCCAACGAAGCGGAGGCGATGCCTTTCCCTAACGAGGAAACGACACCACCGGTGACAAATACGAAACGAGGCATGGGAACCGCCGCAAAAAAAGCGCCGAGAAGACCCCGGCACGACGGGAAATCAGGTTAACAAAAACGGCCCTCCCACACCAGCCGTAAACGCCCTTTTGCAGGGCTCGTCGCACGGAACGCTGTGGCGACAAGCAGATCGGCGACGACCACCACCGCTGCGGCACGCGTCTTACCGTCGAACAAGATCGGTAGCGCCTCACGCTCCCAGGGCGGTAGCGTCGCTACCCGCAGCAGCTCCTTGAGCGCGCGGCGTGGTCCGCCCGCCTCGAGCGCAAGCTTCTCGCCCCCCTCGCGCGCGCCCACCCAGAGCACCGCAGGCAGCGCTTTCGCACTCAAGGGTCCATGCGGATCCGCCACGAGTCGCAGCACACCTCGCCCCTCGCCGAGCTCGAACCGACGTTCCGACCGCCAACGCCAAGGGCGACGCTCACGCGGTGCCTTCGATTTAGTCGCCGGCGCACGCATTGCCGGCTCATGCATCGCCGTCGAACGGATCGCATAAAGCCGACCGCGAAACCGCCTCACTTCACCGCCCGCCCAGCGCACGCTCGGGCTCGCATCATGGCGAGCCGCGGCCAACTCGACTCGGATCCGCTCGAGGTGTACGGCATCGGGCATCGACAGACCACGCGTCTGCAACCAATGGCGCAGCACGTTGCGCTGCCGCGCGGCATCGAGCTTGGCGAGCGTTGCCAGCTCCACGAGTCCGCCTTCGACACTCACCCCCGCGAGGTCTTGCACCGCGAGCGCCTCGAGCAGTGCCCGCGCTTCGCCCAGATGCGAGGCGCTGCGCGAGGCCACGCGCGAGGCCGCAGGCCAACGCTCACGCAACACGGGCAGCACACGTCGTCTCAAAAAATTTCGATCGAAGCGCTCATCGACGTTGCTGTCGTCCTCGACCCAGACGAACCCGCGCGCGCGTGCGAACGCTTCGAGCTCGGCACGTGACTCGTGAAGCAACGGCCGCACCAGCCGCCCAGATCCGAACGCGATCTCTCGCGGCATCGCGGCAAGACCCGAAACGCCTGCGCCCCGCATCAACTGCAGCAACAGCGTCTCGAGCTGGTCATCTTCGTGATGGGCCGTGAGTAACCACTCGTTGCAGCGGAGCCCTTTGGCGAGCGCCTCGTAACGCACCCGCCGCGCCTCGGCCTCGAGCGAGGTTCCGCGCGTTCGCGGCACCGTGACACGCCGCACCGAAAGAGGCACACCCAAGCCTCGGCACAACGCCCGGCAATGGGACGCCCAGGCGTCGGCATCGGGGCGCAAGCCATGATGAACATGCACCGCGCGCAGCGGCACACGGCGCCACCGCGATGAACGATGAAGCTCGGAGAGCGCGACGAGCAAGGCGACCGAATCTGCGCCTCCACTCAGCGCGACGCACCAACCTGAGGGCGCAGTCTCACCCGCGAATGACTCGAGGGCGCGCGTGAGGCGCTCGAGCAGCGGGTCGCGAGGCGAGCTCAGCCCGCCCCCTCGGTGAAGGCGCCGAAGCCCGCAAGACGACGCGAACGTTCGGCGAGCAGCGTCTCGCGCGGTTTTGCCTGCAACTCGCGCAGATGCCGCAGCAGGGCTTCTTTGACCGATGCCGCCGTCGTGGTCGGATCACGATGCGCGCCTCCGAGCGGCTCGGCGATCACTTCATCGACGAGGCCGAGCGAGCGCAGTCGATCAGCCGTGAGACCCATGGCCTCGGCAGCGGTTTCTTTTTTGTCCGCGCTCTTCCAAAGAATGGAGGCACAGCCCTCGGGCGAGATCACCGAGTAGGTGCTGAACTGCAGCATGAGCAATCGATCGCACACGCCGATGGCGAGCGCTCCGCCCGAACCGCCCTCGCCGATGACGAGGCTCACGACCGGCACGCGCAACTTCGCCATCTCGAACAAATTGCGCGCGATCGCTTCGCTCTGCCCGCGCTCTTCGGACTCGAGACCGGGGTACGCCCCCGGCGTATCGATGAACGTGATGATCGGCAAGCCGAAGCGATCGGCCATGTGCATGAGTCGCAGCGCCTTGCGATAGCCCTCGGGCTTCGGCATGCCGTAGTTGCGACGCACGCGCTCTTTGGTATCGCGGCCTTTCTGATGGCCGATGACCATGACCGCTTCACCCTCGAGACGCGCAAGTCCGCCGATGAGGGCTTGGTCGTCGCCGAACATTCGATCGCCGTGCAACTCCTCGAAGCCCGTGAACGCCTGCGAGAGGTAGTCGAACGTGTAGGGTCGATGCGGATGACGCGCGAGCTGCGTCACCTGCCACGGACTCAACTTCGAAAAAATGCTGCGCGTGAGTTGATCGCTCTTGGTCCGCAGACGCGCGATCTCATCCTGCACGTTGACGCCGGCACCGGCCGTGACGTGGCGCAATTCTTCGATCTTCGCCTCGAGCTCGGCGATCGGTTGTTCGAAATCGAGAAAATTGAGGGCCATCGGGGCGGAGGTTACGGGGCGGACCCCGCGCTTTCAACCGTCAACGTAACGTCAGCCGTACGCGGAGGTCGTGGTGCCGGGCGGCGGACCATACACCACGCGTACCCCGTTTGGGCCCACGAGCTGCTCGAGCGCCTCGATGAGCTCGGGGCTCGCCCGCACCTTCCACTCGGGTCCGAGCTCGAGCGCCGCACTCGCCTGCTCGCCCGCATAACGCACGCCCACGGCGCAGGGGCCCGGACGATGCAAGGACAGCGTCTCGGCGAGCCGCTGCAACATCAAACCTTTATCGGTACCGTTCGCGCGCGGCCAGATCAGCACGATGCGGTGCGCCTGTTGCTCACGGGCCCGATCGAGTTCGGTCACTTTGCGCGCGGCGAGGCGCCAAGTGTCGCCCTGTTCATCGAAACGCAACTGGCCCTCGATGAGCACGAGGGCGTCCTTCACGATGAGCTCGCGATACCGCTGCATCACCTCGTCAAAGAATGTGACCTCCATGCGCCCCGTTCGATCGTCGAGCACGATGGACGTACGATTCCCACGCTTGCGGATCTCGTGGATGTAGCCCGCGATCGAGGCCGCGCGTCCGCCGAAAAATCCGCGCTCCGGCGCACCCTGCGACGGCCGGTCGCTCAAGAGATCGGCGATACGACCGCTCACGAATCGAGCGAGATCTTTCTCGTAACGTGTGATCGGGTGCCCCGTGAGGTAGAGCCCGAGCGTGTCGCGCTCACCGGCAAGACGCATCGACTCGCTCCACTCCGCCTGCGGCGGTACGGCCGAGGCGCTCGCCTCACCGTCACTCTCCGACGGCTGCGCGAGCCCGAAGAGATCCACCTGCCCCGCTTCGACGGCGCGCGTCGCTTGCTCGCTCATCTGCATCGCCGCCGGCAACCGCGCCATCTGCGTTGCACGATTCACGCCGAGCGAGTCGAGACTGCCCGAACGGATGAGCGCTTCGAAGACGCGGCGGTTCACGCGATTGAGATCGAGCCTTCGGCAAAGATCTTCGAGACTGCGATACGGCCCCTTGGCCTTGCGCTCCTCGGTGATCGCCTCGACCGCCGACTGACCCACACCTTTGATCGCGCCGAGTCCGTAGCGCACTTCGCGCGGGCCCGCGACGACGAACGCATACTCCGACGCATTGACGTCTGGCGGCAGCACCGTGATGTCCATACGATCGCACTCGTCCTTAATGGTCACGACCTTGTCGGTGTGATCCATATCCGCCGAGAGCACCGCCGCCATGAAAGCCTCGGGGTGATGCGCCTTCAGCCACGCCGTCTGGTACGAGAGCAAGGCATACGCCGCCGAGTGCGACTTGTTGAAGCCGTACCCCGCGAACTTTTCCATCAAATCGAAAATGTGCGCCGCCTGCGACTCGGGCACGCCGCGCGCCACCGAGCCTTCGACGAAAGTGCTGCGCTGCTTGGCCATCTCCTCGGGTTTTTTCTTGCCCATGGCGCGGCGCAGCAAATCGGCGCCGCCCAAGCTGTAGCCCGCGAGCACCTGCGCGATCTGCATTACCTGCTCTTGATACAAGATCACGCCGTACGTCGGCTTCAAGATGGGCTCAAGGCTCGGGTGCAGATAATCGATGGGCCCTTCGATGCGACCGTGCTTGCGCGCAATGAAGTCATCGACCATGCCCGACTGCAGCGGACCCGGACGGAACAGGGCGACGAGCGCGACGATGTCTTCGAAGCGATCGGGCTGCAGGCGCCGCACGAGATCCTTCATGCCGCGCGATTCGAGCTGGAAGACCGCCGTCGTCTCGCAATTTTTGAGCAGCTGATAAGCCGGCGCATCGTCCATCGGCAACAGCGCGATGTCGATCGGCGGCTCGCCCTTGGCGCGCGCCGCGTTGATGGTGCGTACGGCGTGCTCGATGATGGTAAGCGTGCGCAGACCGAGGAAGTCGAACTTCACGAGGCCCGCCGCCTCTACGTCGTCCTTATCGAACTGCGTGACGACGCTGCCACCGCCCTCTTCGCAATAGAGCGGCGCAAAATCCTCGAGCACCGACGGCGCGATCACCACGCCCCCGGCATGCTTGCCGGCGTTGCGGGTGAGGCCTTCCAAAGATTTGGCCAGATCGATGAGGTTGCGGACGTCCTCGTCCTGCTTGTAAAGCTTCTTGAGCTCAGGCTCTTTCTCGATCGCCGAGTCGAGCGTGATGTCGAGCTCGAAGGGGATCAACTTCGCGATGCGATCGACCTGCCCGTAACCGAAGCCGAGCACGCGACCCACATCACGCACCACCGCCTTCGCGGCCATGGTGCCGTAGGTGATGATCTGCGAGACACGCTTGCGACCGTATTTCTCGGCGACGTACTCGATCACCCGATCGCGCCCGTCCATGCAGAAATCGACGTCGAAGTCGGGCATCGACACGCGCTCGGGGTTCAAGAAACGCTCGAACAGCAGGTCGTACTGCAGCGGGTCGATGTCCGTGATGCCGAGCGAGTAGGCCACAAGCGACCCTGCGCCCGAACCACGGCCCGGCCCGACCGGCACGCCATTGCCCTTCGCCCAACGAATGAAATCCGCGACGATCAAAAAATAACCTGCAAATCCCATCTTGCAGATGACGTCGAGCTCGCTCTCGAGGCGGGCCTCGTAGGTTTTTCGATCCGCCTGCGGCAGTCTCGTCAGACGATCTTTGAGCCCCCGCGCCGATTCACTGCGCAAAAAGCCTTCGGTCGTCTGCCCTTTGGGCACCGGATACTCGGGCAGCCGGCTCTCGCCAAGCTGCAGCATGAGACTGCAGCGCCGCGCGATCTGTACCGAGTTTTCGAGCGCCTCGGGCAGGTCGGCAAAAAGCTCGGTCATCTCCTCGGCGCTGCGCAGGTACTGCTGCGCGCTATAGCGCCGCGGCCGACTCGCATCATCGAGCTGCGCGCCCTCGTGTATGCACACGCGCGCCTCGTGCGACTCGAAGTCGTCCTGCGACAAGAACCGCACGTCGTTCGTCGCCACGAGCGGCACGCCCTCGGCGAGCGCGAGCTCCACGGTGGCCCCGACGAGCGCCTCTTCGCCTTCGCGACCGAGTCGGCTCACCTCGAGGTAATAGCGATCACCGAAAAGCGCCCGCCAAAACGTCAGATACTTGCGAGCTTCGTCGCCGCGATTCGAGGCAAGCGCGCGACCGACGTCACCCTCGGCGCCACACGAGAGCGCGATGAGTCCTCCGGTCGTGCGCGCATCCAGCCACGCTCGGTCGATACGTGGAATGCCGCGCTGCTGCCCCTCGAGGAAGGCCCGGCTGACGAGCCGCGTGAGATTGAGATAGCCCGCTTCGTTCTGACACAACAACGAAATGCGGGTCGGCGCGACGCGCTCGCCAGGCTCGGCGACAAAGAGATCCACGCCGACGATCGGCTTGAGCCCCTTGGCCATCGCCGCCTTGTAGAACTTCACCATCGCGAACAGGTTGTTCTGATCGGTGACGGCGACCGCGGGCATGCCGAGCTCGGCGACACGCGCAACGAGATCGTCGATGCGCACCACGCTGTCGACCAGCGAGTACTCGGTATGCAGGCGGAGGTGGACGAAGGCGCTCATCGCAACCGTGATCTTACCGGCGCGTAGCTCCTGCGGTGCACGGGAGAGGGTCCGTGAGCGTCGAGCGCAGCCAGGTGCGCCTTGACCGGATAGCCCTTGTGGATCGCGAAACCATATTCAGGATATCGCCTATCCAATTGTTCCATAACGTTATCCCGCACCGTCTTGGCCAGGATCGAGGCCGCGCTGATGGCGGCGACCTTGCTGTCGCCCTTCACGATGGCGACCGCCGTCCGTACCCCGACCAGCCCCTCGATCGAGGGCACCCGATTGCCGTCGACCTCGAGGTGCACCGGGCGTACCGCGAGCGCGATGACCGCGCGACGCATGGCGAGCAGCGTCGCCTGCAAAATATTGATCGCGTCGATCTCTTCGGGACTCGCAAGCCCCACACCCCACGCGATCGCGCGCTCCCGAATGATCGGTGCGAGCGCCTCTCTGGCAGACGGACTCAGCGCCTTGGAATCGGCGAGTCCTGCGATGGGTCGCTCAGGGTCGAGGATGACGGCCGCTGCGACGACAGGGCCCGCGAGCGGCCCTCGCCCGGCCTCATCGACACCCGCGGTCCACCCTGCGTTCATCGCGCCATGCATGCCGGCGCTCACTGCGAACGCGTGACGTCGACGAGTTCGAGCACCGCTTCGGCGGCGAGCGCCGCACCGCCCCGACGCAAATCGCGATGCACGAGCCCGAAGGCCTCGCGCAATTCGCCAAGACGCTGCGGCTGCTCGAGCCATTGCAGCACCGCCCCACCGAGTACCTCGGGCGTGGCCGCCTCTTGGAAAAACTCGGGGACGATCTCGCGCCCCACGAGCAAGTTCGGCTGCGAGAAATGTCGCACCTTCACAAGCCCCAAGCCCCGCAATAAAAACGCCGTCAGCGGCGCGAGTTTGTACGCGACCACCATGGGTCGCTGCGAGAGCAAGGTCTCGAGTGTCGCCGTACCCGAGGCCGTGAGCACGACGTCGGCCGCTGCGAGCGCGAGTCGCGACTGGCCTTCGAGGAGTTTGAGCGACAGGCCCGAGGCACTCGCGAGCGCGCCCTCAAAACACGCGCGCGTCGCGGCGCTCGTGAGCGGGACCACGAACTTCACCCCAGGTCGCAGTGCGGCGATCCACTGCGCCGCGCCGACGAAGGGCGCCGCCAATCGCGACACTTCGCCCATCCGACTGCCCGGCAACAAGGCGATCACCTCGTCATTACTCGACAGCCCGAGCGCGGCACGCGCACCCGCGCGATCAGCCTCGAGTGGAAATTGGTCGGCGAGCGGGTGTCCGACGAAGCGCGCCGTCACGCCGTGCTCGGCATAGAACGCCGGCTCGAAGGGCAAGAGACAAAGAATTCGGTCGCAGGACTCGGCGATGCCACGCACCCGCCCCTGCCGCCATGCCCACACTTGCGGGCTCACGTATTGCACCGTGGGCAAGCCACCCGCCTTCAGACGCTTGGCGAGCCCGAGGTTGAACTCCGGCGCGTCGATCCCCACGAACACCGCCGGTCGACGCGCGAGCAATTCACGCACGAGCCGACGCCGCAAGCCTATGAGACGCGGCAGATGACGCAGGATTTCGGCAAGACCCATGAGCGCGAGTTCATCGCTCGAGGCGAGCGCCTCGCAGCCGGCCTCGCGCATGCGAGGGCCGGGCACCCCGACGAATCGCGCATGGGGAATCCGCTCGCGAATCGCCGCGATGAGCGCGGCACCGAGATTGTCGCCGGAAGCCTCCCCGGCGACGAGCGCAATCAAAGGTCCTTCGGTTCGCTCGGCGACGCTCAACGGATGAGGCTGCGGTTCGACCGCGGGAAGAAATCGACGAACGCCTGCAGCTCCGGCTGACTCTTGGCCGCCTCGGTGATCTTTTCGATCGCCTGCTCGAGCGGAAGATCGGAGCGATAGAGCGTCTTGTACGCGTTCTTGATGTTGCGCACCTGCTCGGCCGTGAACCCGCGTCGGGCGATGCCGGTCGCGTTGATCGAATGCGGCTCGGCGGGGTGCCCTACCGCCATCACGAACGGCGGCACATCGCGCGTCACCGCCGTATTGTTGGCGATGAACGCGTGCGCACCGATCTTGCAAAACTGATGCACGCCGGTGAACCCCGCAAGGATCACCCAATCGTCGATCTCCACATGCCCCGCGAGGGTCGCGAGATTGGCGAACACGCAATGGCTGCCGACGATGCAATCGTGCGCCACATGCGAGGAGGCCATGAAAAGATTGTCGTCACCGACCGTCGTGACGCCCTTGTCTTTGGCCGTCCCACGATTCACCGTCACATATTCACGAAAGGTATTGCTGCTCCCGATGACGACTCGCGTCGGTTCTCCGGCATATTTTTTGTCCTGCGGCGCATCGCCGATCGAAGCGAACTGGAATACACGGTTGTTCGCGCCGAGCACCGTATGCCCCGTGATCACCACATGCGGTCCGATGATGCAGCCCGGCCCGACCTCGACGTCGGGACCGATGATCGAATACGCACCGATCTCGACGCCGGCACCGATCTTGGCTGTCGGCGCCACGACGGCGCGCGGATCGATCGTCGCACTCACGTCGAGCTTCCCGGCGCGACCATGAGTTCACAGGCTGCCGCCTCGACATCCCCCACCATCGCCGTGGTCTCGAACTTCCAGATGCCGCGCATCTGCCGCTGCAGCGTGGCGTTGAGGATCAGCTGATCCCCCGGCTCGACGGGGCGACGGAAGCGCGCCTTGTCGATGCCGACAAAATAAAACTGCGTGTTGTCATCGGGCACGACCTTGGCCGTGCGGAACGCCAAAATGCCCGCCGCCTGCGCAAGCGCCTCGATGATGATGACGCCCGGCATCACCGGACGACTCGGAAAGTGCCCTGGAAAGAACGGCTCGTTGTAAGTGACGTTCTTGATCGCACGAATACTTTTGCCTTCGTGGCACTCGAGCACCCGATCGACGAGCAAGAACGGATAACGGTGCGGCAATTGTTTGAGGATGCCGTTGATGTCCAGAATGATGTCGCTCACGAACGTCCCTCGTCTGATGATTCTTGTTGAGTGCCAACCCGTCGCTCGAGCTCGACGACGCGACGATTCAGCCCATCGATGCGTTTCAATCGACCCACGACGCGGCGCCAGTCTGCCGCCGACTCGATGGGAATGGAGCCACCGGCATACACACCGGGCTCGCGGATGTCCGCCGTCACGAAACTCGTCGCCATCAGCGTGACGTCGTCACAAATGCTGAGGTGCCCTGTCACGCCGACGCCTCCGCCGATGCGACAGCGCGCGCCGATGTGCGAACTGCCCGCAAGACCCACGCATCCGGCGAGGGCCGTGTGTGCGCCGATCGTGCAGTTGTGACCAATCTGCACGAGGTTGTCGATCTTCACGCCATCGCCGATGACGGTATCTTCGAGTGCACCGCGATCGATGGTGGTATTCGCACCCACTTCGACATCTTCGCCAAGGCGCACCGTGCCCACCTGCGGCACATGGATCCAACGCTCACCCTCGGGCGCATAACCGAAGCCTTCCGAGCCCACCACCGAACCCGGATGCAAAATCGAGCGCGCGCCGATGCACACGCCTTCGAGCACCGTCACTCTCGCGACCAGCCGAACGTCATCGCCAAGGGTCACGTCTTCACCGACGACGCAGCCCGGCCCGATGTACACACGCGCACCCACTCGGCTGCGCGCACCGACCACGGCCAGCGGCCCGATGTGCGCAGAAGGATCGACGACGGCATCAGGCGCGACGACTGCGCTCGGATGAGCGCCCGCCGGTCCCGCCAGAGGCGGATGCAGCTCGGTCGCGATGCGCGCAAAACTCGCATGCGGATTGCTCGCGAGCAGACAATCGAGCGGTGTGGCGTCCTGCATTTTCGGATGCAGCACGATCGCCCCGGCGTTCGCCGAGGCGAGTTGGTCGGTCAGCTTAGGGTTCGAGAAGAACGCGAGGCCGCGAGGCCCCGCGCCTGCCAGCGTACCCACGTGGTCGATCGGACGATCGGGGTCACCCCGCAGCGTCAGTCCGAAACGAACCGCGAGCTCGCCGAGGGTGACTGCCATCGCGTCGCCCCGCGCGGCCGCGGCCGACTTAGCGCGTGGCGGGCTTCGCCGGCGCTGCCGCGCTGGTGCGCGACTGCATGCCTGCAAGCACGCCCGGCGTGATGTCGAGGGCTGGCGTTGCGTAGATCACGCCGTCGGTGACGACGAGATCGAAGTTCTGCGACTTCGAGTACGTGCGCACTTCTTCGATGAGCGTGCGCTGCAACTTGCCCATTTCTTCGTTGCGACGCGCATTGAAGTCGTCGTTGACCTCCGACTGACGGCGCGCGAGATCGCGCTCACCATCGCGCACGTCTTTTTCGGCGCGGGAGATTTGATCGGGCGTCATGGTCGCGCGGTCCTTGGCGAGCTTGTCGCGCTTGGTCTGCAGCGACGCCGCCTGAGTCTGCAGCTCACGCTGCTTCGCCGCCGCTTCGGCGCGCAAGGATTCGATGAGGGCCTTGCCCTGCGGGCTCTCGTCCATCAGTCGCCCGAAGTCGAGCACGCCAATCTTGATTTCGGCCATCGCCGGAGCAGCCATGAGCGCCGCCACTGCCACCATCGCCGGAACCATCGCTTTGAGAGAACTACGCATCGTCGGATCAACCTCTGAATGAAACAACCGGATCAGAACGCCTGACCGATCGTGAACTGGAACCGTTCTTCCTCGTCCGGAAACTGAACGCCATCGCCCCGGAAGGAGTTGAGCGGCAGCGCATAACTGAAGCGGAACACGCCGAGCGGCGCGAGCCATTGGACCGCGACACCCGTCGACTGCTTCAAATTATCATACTTGAACTTGTAATCGACCGGGGTGACCCCGTCGATGCCCGTGTACTGGTAGAACCCGCGGGTCGAGAACACGTTACCGATATCGAAGAACACGGTTGCCCGCGCCGAGGTCGCCCACTTCTCGGGGGTCGGGATGATCAACTCCGCTCGAGCGGTCACCTTGAGGTTGCCACCGTAGGGGTTACCAAAGCTGTCCTTCGGACCGAGCCGGCTCTCGCGATAGCCACGCACCGTATCGGGGCCGCCCGCGAAGAAGTTGCGGAACGGCGGCGGCGCCGAGGTGTCACCGAGCTCCTGGCTGTAACCGAGCTCCGCGCCGAGCGCGAGCGTCCAGCGCCCGACGATCGGCAGCAGCTGCAGGTAGTCGTAGTTGATGGTCGCGTACTGCACGTCGCTGAACGGCAGTGCATAACTCAAGGCGAGCGAGTGACGCATACCCCGATCGGCAAAGAGCGCGCGGTTGCGGCTGTCGTAGCTCCAACCCACCGTGAGATCGAAGGAATCGAACTGCGTCGTATCGAGCGACGTCCCCGGAATGACGAAGCCACCACCGTAGTCCTGCTCCGGCACGATCTGCACGCGGTAGTCGCCGTTCGAGCGCACCCACGCACGTGCCTGCTCCGCGCTGCCCTCACCCGTGATGAGCGAGGAACGCTGCGCCGAGAAGCCGACGCGCAGACCCTGGAACTCGGTGATCGGATAACCGTAGTCGACCGATACCGCAAACGACTCCGAGGAGAAATCGGATGAGGCCGACACGAACTGCGTCACGTCACGATAGGTGAGCGACAAAGTACGGGCGACGCCATCGATGTTGGTGTACGGATTCGTGTGCGAGACACCGTAGACCTTCGAGTAGCGCCCCGAATTCAGGTCGATCGACACGCGCTCGCCCGAACCCAGGAAATTGCTGTCGGCGTAGTTGCCATTGAGGATGAACGACTGCGATTCGGAATACCCAATGCCGCCGCCGAGCTGGGCCGACGGGCCCTCCTTGATCTCGAATTCGATGTCGACGAGATCCGGCGTGCCCGGCACCGGCGTGGTTTCGGACTCGACCTTCTCGATGAACGGCAGTCGCTGGATACGCTGCTTCGAGCGCTCGACGAGCAGGTTGGAGAGCCAGGCACCCTCGAGCTGACGCATCTCGCGACGCAGCACATCGTCGTTGATCTTGGTCACGCCGTTGAAGAGGACGTGACGCACATAAACTCTGTTGCCCGGGTCAATGAAGAATGTGATGCCGACTTCTTTCTTGCCCTCTTCGGGCGTGGGCACCGGGTCGACCTTGGCGAAGGCATAACCCTCGAGCCCGAGTCGATTCTGGATGATCTCCTGCGTCGCGGTGATGGCCTTCTTGGAGTAGGTGTCACCCGATTTCACGAACAGGAAATTTTTGAGCTCGGACTCGGGCACGACGAAGGTCCCGGCGAGCTTCACGTTGCTCACCTTGAACACCTCGCCCTCGTTCACGTTGACCGTGATGAAGACGTCGTCCTTCTCGGGCGCAATCGCCACCTGCGTCGATTCGATCTCGAAGTTCGCGTAACCACGGTCCATGTAGTAGGAGCGCAGTTTTTCGAGATCGCCCTGCAGCGACTCACGCGAGTAGCGATCGTCCTGCTTGTACCAGGAGAGCCAGTTCGGCGTCTTGAGTTCGAATTCTTCGAGGATTTCTTCCTCCTCGAACGTGGTGTTGCCCACGACGTTGATCTGCCGGATCTTCGCGCGCTTGCCTTCCTTGATTTCGATCTTCACGCGGACGCGGTTGTCGGGTACCTCTTCGACCTGCGCATCGATGCGCACGGCGTACTTGCCGCGACTGAAGTACTGGTCGGTGAGATATTGCTTCACGTCCTCGAGCACCGAGCGATCGAAGGTCTTGCCGGTCGCAAGGCCCACGTTGCGCAGGCTCTTGTTGAGATCTTCGGTCTTGATGTCCTTGTTGCCCGTGATCTCGAAGCTCTCGATCGAGGGGCGCTCGAGCACGGCGACGATCAGCGTGCCCTCTTCCCAGCGCAGCTCGACGTCACGGAAGAACCCCGTGTCGTAGAGCGCGCGGATTGCCTCGCGCACGCGCTGCGGCGAGAGCCGATCACCGATGTTCACCGGCAGATAGTTGTAGACCGTGCCTTCCGACACACGCTGCAAACCCTCGACGCGGATGTTGTCGACCCGCAGCGCAGGGGGGCCTCCGGCCGACTGGGCCAGCGACGGAGGAGCGATCAGGACGGAGGCAGCGAGCAGGCTCGCCATCAAAGAAAGACGAAGGGACATCATCAGCCGAACTGCCTCGCGAAATCGTTGAAAAGAGCGACGCTCATGAGCATGAGCAACAAAGCGATACCGACTTGCTGCCCGAGCGCCTGCACACGCTCGGAGAGCGGCGCGCCACGCGCCCACTCGGCGAGCTGGTAAACGATTTGGCCGCCATCGAGGATCGGGATCGGCAGCAGGTTCAGGAACCCGAGGCTGAGCGAGATCACGATGAGGAACCCCAAGAATTCGGTGAGGCCGCTCTGCGCCGACTCACCGGCGAACTCCGCGATGGTGAGCGGACCCGAGAGATTTTTGAGCGACACCTGGCCGATGAGCATGCGCGCGAACATCTTCGCCTGCAGCACCGTCATGTCCCAGGCGCGCACCGTCGCGAGCGAGAGCGACTCGATCGGACCGTAGCTGCGCTGCGTGACCATCGACTCCGGCCAGGGCGGCGGGGGCGGTGTCTGCACACGGATACGACCGATTTCGCGACCGTCGATAACATCGGCGGCCGTACGCAAGTTCAGCTGCGAGGCACGACCCTCGCGCACATAGTCGATAGCAACCTCGCGATTGGGCCGCGACGAAATCGCCTCGACGAGCGCACGAAAATCATTGATCGGCTCGCCATCGACGGCCGTCACCCGATCGCCGGCGCGCAAGCCCGCAACATCCGCAGGACCGCCCGCCTCCACCTTGCCGATCTCGGCGGGTACAGGAGGGACCCAAAAGCGCATGCCGAGGCCCGGCAACAAGGCTTGAGGTTCGGTCAAGGCGCGACGCACTTCGGCATCCTCGACGCGCAGCTCGAGTACGCGCACACCCGAGCCCGGACGACGCACTTCGATATCCACGCGACCATCGTTGCTGATGGCCTCCATGAAGCCGAGCATCACGTCGGAGTGTGTCGCGACATTGCGTCCTTCGACGCGCACGAACTCGTCGTTGCTGCGCAAGTCCGCGCGCGCGGCGAGCGAGTCGGCGACGACCGTGCCTACGACGGGTTTCACTTGCGGCTCGCCACTCACCCAAAGCACGGCCCAGAGCACGAGGATGGCGAAGATGATGTTGAACGCGGGGCCCGCGAGCAGAACGAGAATGCGCTGCCAAGGATGCTTGCGCGTGAAGGAGCGCTCGAGATCGGCGGGCGGCACGGGGCCCTCGCGCTCATCGAGCAACTTGACGTAGCCGCCGAGCGGCAACGCGGCGATGACGTATTCGGTGCGATCCTCGCCCGCCACGCGCGTCCAGAGCGCAGGACCAAAACCCACCGAGAAGCGCAGCACCTTGAAACCGAGTTTGCGCGCGACCCAGTAATGGCCGTACTCGTGCACGGTGACGAGCAGGCTGACGGCCACGATGAACCCGACGATGGTCCAGAGCCACTCCATCAGTGCCCTCTCGAGGCGTGACGCCCCTCGGCGATCTGACGCAGCGCGGCCCCACGCGCCGCGGTATCGGCCGCACGCACGTTCTCCAGATCCTTGGCCTCGCCAGTCGGCACGGCATTCATCACGGAGTCAATGACCGTCGGGATACCGCTGAAGTTCAAATGGCCCTCCAGGAACGCCGCTACGGCGACCTCATTGGCCGCATTGAGGATGGCAGGCGCCAGACCCCCTGCAGCGGCCGCCTGGCGCGCAAGCGCCAGACAGGGGAATCGACCCGTATCCGGGGGCTCGAATTGCAGGACGCCGGCCCGGGCGAGATCGAGGAATTGTACACCGGAGTCGATGCGGTCCGGCCAACCGAGGGCATGGGCGATCGGGGTGCGCATATCGGGCGAGCCGAGCTGCGCGAGCATCGAGCCGTCCACGTACTCGACGAGCGAGTGCACCAAACTCTGCCGGTGCACCACCACTTCGACCTGTTCGAGTGGCAGTCCGAACAACATGCGTGCCTCGATCACCTCGAGACCCTTGTTCATGAGCGTCGCAGAATCCACGGAGATTTTGCGGCCCATCACCCAGCGCGGATGACGGCAGGCCTGCTCGGGCGTGGCCGCCGCGATCTGCTCGGCACTCCAGTCGACGAACGGACCACCCGAGGCGGTAAGCAGGATGCGACGCACCCCTTTCGGTGCGCGACCCGTCTCGGCGCCCGTGGGCCAGCACTGGAAGATCGCGTTGTGTTCGCTGTCGATCGGCAACAACGTTGCCCTGCCCTCGCGCGCCGCCTCGATGAGCATGGGACCGGCCATCACGAGCGGTTCCTTGTTCGCGATCATGAGGCGCTTGCCCGCACGCGCCGCCGCCAGCGATGAAGACAACCCCGCGGCACCCACGATACCCGCCATGACGAAGGGCGCAGACGGCATGGCCGCGATCTCATCGAGCGCCGACTCACCCGCGAGCACGCGCGTATTCGAACCCGCCGCGCGCAGGGCGTGCTCGAGCGCACGCGCCGCCTCGGGCTCGACGAGTGCCGCGCACTCGGGCGCGAACTTCAGACACTGCGTCAATAATTTTTCGTGATCGCGTCGCGCACCGAGCGCGACGATCTTGAATCGATCGGGATGACGCGCGACCACATCGAGCGTGCTGTCGCCGATGCTGCCCGTCGAACCGAGCACGGCGATGCCGGTCGTCGTGCTCACGCGAGGGCTCCGACCTTGATGAGTCCCAACACGAAGAGCGGAATGCCCGCCGAGAGACTGTCGAAGCGATCGAGCACGCCACCGTGGCCCGGGAACAAGCGCCCGCTATCTTTGAGCCCCGTGTGGCGCTTCATGAGACTCTCGGTGAGATCGCCCACTACCGAAAACGCCGCAGCGCCTGCGGCGAGCCACATCACGGGCAGAACCGGCCAGTCGAGCAGGCTCGCACCGATCGCCGCGACGATGAGCGAGGCGATCACGCCGCCGATGACACCTTCCCAGCTTTTGCCGGGTGAAACTTGCGGCGCAAGCTTGGTGCGCCCAAACCGATGACCCGTGAAATACGCCCCGACATCGGCCGCCATGATCACGATCAATGAAAAGAGCACGAGCGCTGCGCCGTTGTCCTCGAGCCGCAGACGAATGAGCGCCACACCCGCCGGCACGAGCACAAGCACCCCCGCGATCGCCGCGGCCACCGAGCCGCCGCGCGTCGGCGCAAACATCACCCACCCCGCCGCAACGATCCACCACAACGCCGCGAGCGCGAGCATGAAGGTAAGGGCCTCGGTACCGATCGTGTATCGCCAGGCGACATATAGCCCGAGCGCAACGAGCACGACATAGGCAAGGCGCAGCCGGCGACGCTCGGGGTGCAGGAAGGCCGACCACTCCCACGCACCGCCCGTGACCACGAGCACGATGAGGAAGGTGGTGACGACCGCGGGCAACGCGAAGAGCACCACGACCAGAAGCGAGGCGAGCACCACTGCAGTGAGCACCCGCTGCCGTAATTCACTCATTTCTTTGGACCTGTGAGTCCGAAGCGACGTTCACGTCCCGCGAAATCTTCGAGCGCGAGCTTGAACTCCGCTTCGTCGAAATCGGGCCAGAGCACGTCGGTGAAGAAAAGCTCGGCATAGGCAATGTTCCAGAGCAGAAAATTGCTCACGCGATGATCGCCGCCCGTGCGAATGAAAAGATCGGGGTCGGGCAGATCGGAGAGCTGCAGCTCAGCCGAGAACATCTCTTCGTCGATGTCGGCGGCACGGATCTCGCCGCTCGCCGCGCGAGCCGCCAAGCGCTTGACCGCCTCGAGGACGTCCCACCGGCCGCCGTAACTCACGGCAACCTGCAGTTTGAGCCCGTCGTTGGCTGCGGTGAGCGCCTCGGCCTCGGCAATGCGTTGCTGCAAGCGCACCGACAACCGCTGCCGATTGCCGATGATGCGCACTCGCACACGGTTGGCATGAAGCTCGGCGAGCTCGCGATCGAGCGCTTCCACGAAGAGGCCCATGATCGCCGCGACCTCGGTCTCGGGTCGTCGCCAGTTCTCGCTCGAGAACGCGAAAAGCGTCAGCGCCTCGATGTTGAGCTTCGCGCACTCGCGGATGACCTTGCGCACGGGCTCGATGCCCGCACGATGCCCGACCGGTCGCGGCTCACCCCGGGCCTCGGCCCAGCGGCCGTTCCCGTCCATCACGATGGCGATGTGGTGGGGCAGTGCCAAGATCGCGGGGCCCTTCAGGCCTCAAACCTGCATGATTTCTTTTTCTTTGGCCGCGAGCGCAGCGTCGATCTCCGCCACGTGCTTGTCCGTGAGCTTCTGGATCTCTTCCTGCGCCTTCTTTTCCTCATCCTGGCTGATGAGTTTTTCTTTGAGGGCCTCTTTCACGTCTTGCAGCACGTCACGACGCACGTTGCGCACCGCCACACGGGCATTCTCGGCATCGCCCCGCACCACCTTGGTGATGTCGCGACGGCGCTCTTCGGTAAGCGGCGGCAACGGCACGCGGATCACCGAGCCTGCGGTGTTCGGCGTGAGACCGAGGTCCGACTTGTAGATCGCCTTCTCCACCGACTGGATCGCGCTCTTGTCCCAGGGCGTGATCACGAGCGTGCGCGCATCTTCGACGCTGATGTTCGCCAGTTGCGACAGCGGCGACTCGGTGCCGTAGTAATCGACCTTCAGGTTCTCGACGAGGCTCGGGCTCGCGCGCCCCGTGCGCAGCTTCTTGAGATCGACCGCAAACTGTTGCACGCACTTGGTCATGCGAGTCGTGGCGTCTTTCTTGAAATCTTCGATCATCGTCTTTTACCTCAATCGTTCGTGACGACAGTGCCTACGTCTTCGCCTCGGGCGATACGCAGCAGGTCGCCGGCGTTGTTCATGTTGTATACCTGCAGCGGGATCTTGTTGTCGCGGCACATGACGATCGACGTGGCGTCCATCACGTTCAGCCGCTCATCGAGCACCCGATCGAAGGTGAGCCGAGGATAGCGCACCGCCTTCGGATCTTTCATCGGATCGGCCGAATAGATGCCGTTGACCTTGGTCGCCTTGACCAAAATATCCGCATCGATCTCGATCGCACGGAGCGAGGCCGCCGTGTCGGTCGTGAAGAACGGGTTGCCGGTGCCCGCGGCAAAGAGCACCACCCGTCCCTTCTCGAGGTGGCGGATCGCGCGGCGGCGGATGTAATCCTCGCACACCTCGTTGATACGGATCGCCGACATCACCCGGGCATGACTGCCGACCGACTCGAGCGCGTCTTGCATCGCCAGACAGTTCATCACCGTCGCGAGCATGCCCATGTGATCGCCCGTGACGCGGTCCATCCCCGAGCGCGCGAGGCCCTCGCCGCGGAAGATGTTGCCGCCACCGATGACCACCGCCACCTGCGCGCCGAGATCGAGCAATTCTTTGATTTCGAGCGCGATGCGCTTGATGACGGCCGGATCGATGCCGTAATCGGCGTGACCCATGAGGGCCTCGCCGGAGAGTTTCACGAGGATGCGCTTGTACCGAATGCCTGTTTCAGCCATTAACCGTCTCCTCTTGAAGAAAACCCCGCCGGGGCGGGGTTTTCGTGGGTCTGGAGCGTCGGCTTATTTGCCGCTGCTCGCCTTCACCTGTGCCATGACCTCGCCTACGAAGTCATCCTGCTTCTTTTCGATGCCGGCGCCAACCTCGAACCGTCGGAACGCCTTCACCTCGGCCTTGGCGGCCTTGAGCAGCTTCTCGATGGTCTGGTCCGGGTCTTTGACGAACGCCTGACCGAGCAACGCACGCTCGTTGAAGGTCTTACGCAGACGGCCTTCGATCATCTTGGCGACGATCTCGGCCGGCTTGCCCTCGGCGAGCGCCTTCTCGGTCTCGATCTCGCGCTCTTTGGCAAAGATATCGGCCGGAACGTCCGACGCCGACAGATAGTCGGGGTTCACCGCCGCCACGTGCATGGCAAGGTCGTGCGCGAGTTCGGCCGAGCCGCCCTCGATGGCGACAAGCGCACCGATGCGCGTGCCATGACGATAGGCGCCCAGGAAACCGCCCGAGCTGAGCGACACCTGACGACGCACCGAAATGTTTTCGCCGATCTTCGCCACGAGTGCACGACGGCGTTCATCGACGGTCTCGCCCGAGGCGAGCTTGAGCGCCGCGAGCGCCTCGACGTCGGCCGGACTGCCCGAAAGGGCGAGCTTGGCGACTTCGGCCGAAAAGCCCTGGAAATCCGCCTCGCGCGCGACGAAGTCGGTTTCGCAGTTGATCTCGACCATGGCCGCCGACTTGCCGTCGGCCGATTTTTCGAGGGCGATCACCCCTTCGGCGGCCACGCGTGCCGCTTTCTTGTCGGCCTTCGCCAGACCCTGCTTGCGCATGAGTTCGGCGGCGGCATCGAGATCGCCATTCGTTTCGACGAGCGCCTTCTTGCACTCCATCATGCCCGCGCCCGTACGCTCGCGGAGCTGTTTGACGGCTTCAGCAGTAATGCTCATGAGCAGCCCTCAGCCTCAACCGCGACGGCGCGGAGCGCCCGGGTTGGTGGCCTTGCGACGGGGAGCCGACGCGCTCGTCGCCGGAGCGACTTCGCCATCGGCGGCCTCGGGGACGTCGACGACATCGGCCTCGTCACCCTCGACCGGCGCTGCCACGGCAGCGGCCACCGAGGGCTGCGGCTTGCGGCGCGCCGGAGCGGCCGCCACGGACGGACGACGCGCACGCACCGGAGCTTCACGACGCGGCTTGCCACGCGCGGCCTTCGGCTTGGGGTTGCCCTGCTCGTCGAGCTCGACGAACTCGTCTTCGCTCACGGCAAGAGCCGGCGCAGACGAGCGGCCTTCGAGCACCGAGTCGGCGATGCCCGAGGCATAGAGCTGGATGGCGCGCATGGCGTCATCGTTGCCCGGCACGACGTAGTCGACGCCATCGGGCGCGCAGTTCGTGTCGACGATGGCGACCACCGGAATGCCGAGCTTGTTGGCTTCGTGGATCGCGATGTTCTCGTGACCCACGTCGACCACGAAGATCGCGTCCGGCAAAGATTCCATGTGCTTGATGCCGCCGAGCGAGCGCTCGAGCTTCTCAAGCTCGCGACGCAGCATCGTGCCTTCTTTCTTGCCGCGCTTGTCGAGCGACCCGTTCGCCTTCATCTCGGTGAGATCGGCGAGGCGCTTGATCGACTGACGCACGGTCTTGAAGTTGGTGAGCATGCCGCCGAGCCAACGCTGGTTGACGTAGGGCATGCCGGCGCGGATGGCTTCCTTCTGGATGGGCTCACGCGCCGAGCGCTTGGTGCCCACGAAAAGCACCGTGCCGCCGTCCGAGGCAACCCCGTGAATGAACTTGGCAGCCTCCGCGAACATCGGCTGGGTCTTCTCGAGGTTGATGATGTGGATTTTGTTGCGTTCACCGAAAATGAACTCTTCCATTTTCGGGTTCCAGAAGCGGGTTTGGTGTCCGAAGTGGACACCCGCTTCCAGCATCTGTCGCATGGACACGCTGGCCATAAAGCACTCCTTGTCGGGTTAAGCCTCCGCATATCTCGATTGCCATCCCGCAACCCCGAAGGACCTTGGGACACCCAGCAACCGATGTATCGATATGCGTGTGGGGTTGTTTACGTTGCCAAAAAAGGCCGCGCTTTATACCATGCAGTCCCCGTAAAAACAACGTCTTACGGGCCCCCTTCCAGACCCTCGTCAGAGCCCATGACCGTCACCCTCAAGTCCCCGCAAGAACAGCAGAAAATGCGCGAGGCCGGCCGCCTCGCCGCCGAGGTCCTCGACCTCATCGGCGAGCACGTCAAACCCGGCGTGACCACCGACGAGCTCGACCGCATCTGCCACGAGCACATCACCCGCGTGCAACAGGCAACGCCCGCGAACCTCAACTACCGCGGGTTCCCGAAGACCATCTGCGCCTCGGTGAACCACGTGGTCTGCCACGGCATCCCGGGCGACAAGAAGGTGAAGGATGGCGACATCGTCAACATCGACGTCACGGTCATCCGCGACGGCTTTCATGGCGACACGAGCCGCATGTATTTCGTGGGCAAGCCCACCCCGCTCGCGCAGCGTCTCGTCGACGTCACCTTTGAAGCCATGTGGCTCGGCATTCGGCAGGTGCGCCCCGGCGCCACGCTCGGCGACATCGGTCATGCCATTCAAAAGCATGTGGAAGCCCAGGGCTTCTCGGTCGTGCGCGAATACTGTGGTCACGGCATCGGCCGCATCTACCACGAAGATCCGCAAGTCCTGCATTACGGCCAGCCCGGCACGGGCCTCAAACTTCAGGCCGGCATGACCTTCACCATCGAGCCGATGGTCAACGCCGGCAAACGACACGTCAAACTATTGCCCGACGGCTGGACCGTCGTCACCAAAGATCACTCGCTCTCGGCGCAGTGGGAGCACACCGTGCTCGTCACCGACACCGGCTACGAAGTGCTGACGATGGGCCAACTCTCGCGCGAACCGGGCCTGCTCGAAGGCGCAGCCTGATGCCGACGCGCGCCCTGCTCGAGGCGCTCCCGGCGCGGGTCGCCGCGGCAGGTCACAGCGCCGAGGCCTACGCGCAGATCCTGCGCGAGGGACAAACCGAAATGCGACGCCGTTTCGAGGCTGAAGAGCCCGTCGAAACGCTCGTTCGCGCACGTGCGAAGCTGCTCGATGGCGTGCTGCACGACGCCTGGCGCACGCGTCTGCCGAACCACGATGCCGACTGGTCGCTCGTCGCGGTCGGCGGCTACGGGCGCGGCGAACTGCACCCCTACTCCGACGTCGATATCCTCATCCTCGTGCCGCATACGCTCGATGAGACGGGTCGCGCAGCCATCGAACACTTCGTGACGTTTCTTTGGGATATCGGCATCGAGGTCGGTCACAGCGTCCGCACCGTCGAGGAATGCCGCAGCGAAGCGGCGGCCGATGTCAGCATCATGACGACGCTCATCGAGGCGCGACGCCTCGCCGGCTCCTCCGCCCTCGTCGAGGCCATGCTCGAGGCGCTCTCGCCCGATCATCTCTGGCCGGTCAAAGATTTCTTCGAAGCCAAGGTGCGCGAGCAGGCCGATCGGCACCTCAAGGCCAACGACACCGCCTACAACCTCGAACCCAACGTCAAAACCGGCCCCGGGGGCCTGCGCGACATCCAGACCATCGCCTGGGTCGCCAAGCGCCACTTCGGCGTAAACACCCTCGAAGAGCTCGCGAAGAAAGGCTTTTTGACGCAAGCCGAGGCGCGCCGCCTGCAGGCGGCGCAGTCTTTCTTGTGGCGCGTGCGCTTTGCGCTGCACACCCTCACCGGACGGCGCGAAGACCGCCTGCTCTTCGATCATCAAATGAAACTCGCCGGCCTCTTCGGTTATGAAGACGCCACGTTCACGCTCGCGGTCGAGCAGCTCATGCAGCGTTACTACCGCACCGTGCTCGATGTGAGCCTGCTCAACGAACTGCTGCTGCAGCTCTTTCGCGAGGCCATCCTCGATGAGAGCGCCGACCCCGTACCGCTCAACCCGCGCTTCCAGGTCACCAATGGCTATCTCGAGGCGATGCACGACGACGTGTTCGTGCGCCAGCCCTCCACACTGCTCGAAGTTTTCGCCCTCCTGCAGCAGAACCCCGACATCCGCGGCGTTCGTGCGCACACCATTCGGGCCATCGAACAAAATCTTTGGCTGATCGACGAGGAGTTCCGCCAGAACCCGCGCAACCATCGCCTCTTCCTCGAGATCCTGCGTGCACCGGCGGGCGTCACCAACGAACTGCGTCGCATGAACACCTACGGCGTGCTCGGTCGCTACATCCCCTCCTTCGGTCGCATCGTCGGCCGCATGCAGTACGACCTCTTCCATGCGTACACAGTCGACGCGCACACCCTCTTCGTGGTGAGCAACCTGCGTCGCCTCGCGCTGCCGCGGTTCAACCACGAGCTGCCCAATCTCTCGCAGATCATGCAGTCGCTGCCGCGCCCCGAAGTCGCGTATCTCGCCGCACTCTTTCACGATATCGCCAAGGGCCGCGGTGGCGATCACTCCGAGCTCGGCGCGGTCGATGCCGAAGCCTTCTGCCTCGAGCAAGGCCTCTCGCGCTACGACGCGCGCCTTGTCGCCTGGCTCGTGCGCAACCACCTGCAGCTGTCGCTCACGGCGCAGAAACAGGACATCGCCGACCCCAAGGTCATCAATGAATTCGCGCGCTTCGTGGGCGATGAGACTCACCTCGATCATCTTTACGTGCTGACCGCAGCCGATGTGCGCGCCACCAACCCGCGCCTCTGGAACTCCTGGAAGGCCTCGCTCTTCAGCGAGTTCCATGACCGCGTGAAACGCGCCCTGCGTCGCGGCCTCGAAACCCCGATCGACCAGGACGAGCTCAAAGAAGAGAACCAGTCGCAGGCTCGCGAGCTGCTCGCGGCCACGGGGGTCGCCGGTACCGCCGTCGATGCCGTGTGGACCATGCTTTCCGAGGCCTACTTCCTGCGTCACACACCGCAGGAGATCGCCTGGCACACGCGCGTGCTCGCTGCGCGCGAACCCGGAAGCGATGATCCGGTGGTGTCGGTACAGGCCGAGAGCGAGCGCGGGACGACGTCCATCATGACCTACGCGCCGCATCGCCAGCACGGCTTCGCGCGTACGACCGCCGTACTCGACCAGCTCGGGCTCAACATCGTTGATGCCCGCATCACGCCGACCGGCGATGGCAACAGCATCGATCTTTATCACGTGCTCGAAGAGGACGGCACGCCGATCGCCGATGTCGAGCGCCACACCGAAATCGAATACGCCCTCACCCGCTCGCTCGCGGCACCGCGCGATACCGTGCTCGCCGTCTCGCGTCGCGCGCCGCGTCAGGCGCGGCTCTTCAACACGCGCACGCAGATCAGCGTGACGGCGGACCATCGCAACCAGCGCTCGGTCCTCGAAATCATCGCCGCAGATCGCCCAGGTCTGCTCTGCGACATCGGAAAAGTCATGATGGAAGAGCGCATCGATCTGCTCGGCGCCAAAGTCATGACCGTGGGCGAGCGCGCCGAAGACGTGTTCTACGTGAGCGACGCCGGTCACGGCCCGCTCGCCGACGAGCGCGCGCAGCAGCTTGTCACGCGTCTTACCGACGCGCTTGAGCGACGCCGCGCCGCATGAACCCGGATCTCAAAAAAACCCAGCCCTATCCCTTCGAACGGCTCGCCACACTCAAGGCGGGCGTCACGCCGCCCACGCACCTCTCACACATCGCACTCTCGATCGGTGAGCCCAAGCACGCGCCGCCGCCCTTCGTGCTCGAGGTGATCAAGCACTCGATTGCGGGTTACAGCGCGTATCCCACCACCGCCGGAAACGATGAACTGCGCGATACCTGCGCACGCTGGCTCGAGCGTCGGTTCGGTCTCGGCGCGGATGCGGTACACCGGGCCAATGTGCTGCCCGTGTCGGGCACGCGCGAAGCGCTCTTTGCGTTTGCGCAAGCGGCCATCGATCGCAGTGCGACGGGCTCGAGCGGTGCACCGCTGGTTGCGATGCCGAACCCGTTCTACCAAATCTATGAAGGTGCGGCGCTGCTTGCTGGGGCCGAGCCTTATTTCATCGAGACACCGGCCTCGAACAATTTTTTGCCTGATCTCGAGGCCGTACCCGCTTCGGTCTGGGACCGTGTGCAGTTGCTTTATCTCTGCAGCCCTGGCAACCCGGGCGGCGCCGTAATGAGCCTCGAGGCGTGGCGTCGCGTGCTCGCGCTCGCCGAACGTCACGATTTTCTTGTGGCTTCCGATGAGTGTTACACCGAGCTCTACCCGGACGAGTCGAACCCGCCGCCCTCGCTGCTCTCTGCGGCGATCGCCGATGGTCGCAGTGGGTTCGAGCGATGCGTGGTGTTCCATAGTCTCTCGAAGCGCTCGAGCTTGCCCGGCCTGCGCTCGGGCTTCGTCGCCGGCGACGCGTCGCTCCTTGAGAGTTTCCTGCGCTATCGCACGTACCACGGCTGCTCGCTGCCGCTGCCCACGCAGGCGGCGAGCATCGCCGCCTGGCGCGACGAAGCGCATGTCATCGAAAACCGCAGGCTCTACCGCGAGAAGTTCGCGAAGGTCATGCCCCTCCTCGCGCCTCACCTCGACTTCACGGCGCCTGAGGGCGGGTTCTATCTTTGGGCCGACACCCGAGACGATGACGAAGTCTTCGTGCGCGAGCTCTTCGCCCGCGAGAACGTCACCGTCGTCCCGGGCAGCTACCTCGCACGCACGGTCGAGGGTCGCAACCCCGGCGCCGGGCGCCTGCGTATTTCTTTGGTGGCGAGCGTCGACGAATGCGTCGAGGCCGCCACCCGCATCGCGCGATTTGCCGCGAGCCGCTAGAACTTTAGTTTTCTTACCGCGCTTCATCCTGGAAACCTGATCATGAGCACCGACCACACCGCCCTGCGCACCCTCATCGAAGCCGCATTCGAACAACGCGCCGAGATCAACCCGAAGAGCATCTCGCGGGAACTCAAAGTGGCGCTCGATGAAGCCCTCGATCTGCTCGACTCGGGCAAGGCGCGCGTCGCCGAGAAGCGCGACGGCCGCTGGCAGGTAAACGACTGGCTCAAGAAGGCCGTGCTGCTTTACTTTCGGGCCTACGACAACCGCGTCATCGAGGGCGGCTACACCCGCTTCTTCGACAAAGTGCCGCTCAAGTACGCCGCGATGGACGAAGCCTCGATCCGTGCGAGCGGCGCGCGCGTCGTACCCGATGCCGTGGTACGCAAAGGCGCCTACGTGGGCCCCAACGTCGTGCTCATGCCCTCGTTCGTGAACATCGGCGCCTACGTCGACTCGGGCACCATGGTCGACACCTGGGCGACGGTCGGCTCCTGCGCGCAGATCGGCAAGAACGTGCACCTCTCGGGCGGCGTCGGCATCGGCGGCGTACTCGAGCCGCTGCAGGCGGCGCCCACCATCATCGAGGATAACTGCTTCATCGGAGCGCGGTCCGAGGTCGTCGAGGGCGTCATCGTCGAAGAAGGCGCCGTACTCTCGATGGGCGTCTACATCGGTCAGAGCACGCGCATCTACGATCGCGAGACGGGCCAGATCACCCAAGGCCGAGTCCCGCCGGGTGCCGTCGTCGTACCCGGAAGTCTGCCGTCCAAGGACGGCTCACACTCGCTCTACGCGGCGGTCATCGTGAAGAAGGTCGATGCGCAGACTCGCGCGAAGACCTCCATCAACGAATTACTGCGCTCGACGGACTGAGCGCAGCGCCGATTAGAAGCTCGTCGAGACCGAGAACGAGAACTTCGTGCCCCGCTCGTAGCGGTTGTAGTACACGACGTTCGAGCCCGAACCTTGGAACTCGCGGTAGTCGCGACCCAAGAGATTTCGCGCCTCGAACTTGAACTCCACATCCTGGCCGAAGAGCGTCGCGCCCTGACGCGCCACGAAGTCGATGCTCACGCCCGGCGACTCGAGCACATCCGGTGCACCACCTGCGCCACGACTCGTCACTCGATCACTGGAGTATGAAATCAGCAGCGTCTGTTGAGAGAGTGAGGCGGAGTCCTCGAGACCGATCTGGATATTCGCCAGATGCTCGGACTGCCCGGTGAGCGGCGCGCCATCCTTGAAGAAGTTACGGGCCGGCTGGACCACCGTGCCGAACACCGCCGTCGTATCGTTGGCACCCACGTCGATCTTGGACTTCGACCAGGTGTAGTTGCCGATCAAGACGGCACGACGCGAGGCGAAGGCCGGCGACTCGAACCACAAGTCCATATCAAAGTATTTCTGCGACTCGAACTCCACGCCGTAGAGCGACGCCTTCGGCGCATTCGCGAAACTCGTGACCGGACTGTTCTCGCTGAAGCCCGTGAAGGCTTCGATGGGATTGTCGATCTGCTTCCAGAACCCCGCCGCCGACACCCGCTGGTCACGCGCGAAGTACCACTCGTAACGCAGCTCGGCGTTGGTGAACTCGCTGTCGACCAATAACGGATTACCGCGGAACGACCGATTACCATCCGGATCGTAATACACCTGGAACATGAGCTCGCGGAACTGCGGACGCGCAATCGTCTTCGACGCATTGGCGCGGAACTGCATGTTCTCGCCGAACTTGTAGGTCAGGGTCAGCGCCGGAAGCACGTAGTCATTCTCGAGGTTCGTACCCGCGCCCGAATTACTCAGCGTTTTGAAGACCTGACGCGGATTCACGAGCTGCTCCGCCTTCTCGAAACGTGTACCCGCATTGATCTCGAACCCGTCGAACACCTCACCCTGCACCTGAGCATAGGTGCCGGTGGTCTTGAGCGAGGCATCGAACGCCGGGTCGGTTTCGGTGGTCTCGATCAAACCGATGTTGTAGTACTCGACGATCGCGCCACCGAGCAAATAGTCGGGCCGCAACATCGCCACACCCGACTCGAACGTGGACGGCGCCGAGATCTGGAACTCGCGACGCTGCGAGTAACGCTCGGTCTTGCTGCCTTCGAAACCCGCCGACAACACCCACTGAGGCGAGAGAGCGTACGAGAAGTCGACGCCATACGAGAGCAGATCTTCCTCAAGCTCCGAGAACACGATGTTCCCGAAACCCGTCTGACCATTGTCGAGACGATTGATGAAGTACGAACCGTAGGGCGAGTTCGCGATATTCGAACGCGAGTAGCCGAAGCCGAGCTCGAACGGCGCGTCACGAGTCGACTCTGCATACGCCACGCGCGCATCGATCTTGAGCGGATCAAAGTTGAGACCACCGCTCAGTTGCGTGCTCACGACCTGACGCTCGTACCACCCTGTGTTTTGCTCGAGGAAGTCGAAGCCCGTCTTCGTGATGTTCTGCTTGCCCTCGGCATAGCCCGTACGCTTGAGGGTGTCGCGAATAATGAGGTTGGTCCAACGCAGCTTGTTGCCGTCGCCGAATTCATAACCGAGCCCGAGCAATCCGTTGACCACGATGCGATTCTCGGAGACGACCTCGCGATAATCTTTGTCCACCGTCGTGAACTGCTCGTCGCCCGGCGTCTGTTTGGTGTTGTCCTTGGTCCGCCAGGAGTTGTCGTACCCCGCCGTGACGATCACACCGAGTTCACCGTCACCAATGACTCGCGACGTACCGCCTGATACGGAGGCGGACGCATTCACCGGCATCTTGTCGTTGTACTGGATCAGTCCCGTATAACGATTGACCAACTGCTTCAGGATATCCTGGGTATCGACATTGCCCGCGCTGATGCGCTCACCGCTCTCGAAAAATGCGGCGAGTTTCGGCGGGACATTGCGGATGCCCCGGTCCATTCCCGTCGCATCGTATTTGCTGCCGTAATAGGTGTAGCCGATCTGCCCGGCCGTCTCGGTGTCGCCACTCACGCCCGCGCCGAATTTGAGGAACGGCTCTTTGGGTACGGCGAGCGTCGTCAGGTTGATCAAACCACCGCCGAACTCACCGGCGAGGTTGGCCGAATAGCTCTTCTGGACCACCGACGAGGCGATGACATCGGTCGGAAACAGATCAAGCGGAACCGCGCGACGCAGCGGCTCGGGGCTCGGCAGCGGCGAGCCGTTCAAAAGCGCCTGAGAGTATCGATCGCCGAGACCGCGGACGTACACGAAACCGTTACCGACAACGCTGAGGCCCGTCACGCGGCTCAAGGCGCCGGCCACGTCGCCCTCGCCCGTTCTGGCGATGTCTTCGGCCGAAAGCACCGAGAGCACGACATTGGTGGCCTGCTGAAGATTTTGCTCGCGACGCCCGACGATGACGATCTCGCCGATAGTGTCGACGTCGATGACTTCTTCCTGAGCCTCCTGAGAAGCCTCGGTCGAAGCGGGCGATTCAACCTGCTGGGGCGCCGCGACGGCGGCTACGGGAAACGTGAGCGCAGCAGCGACGAGAAGGGTTCGCGGGCCCGTGATCAAATGATCCATTAGACGTCCTCGAAAACAGCGATCTTCGGCGGCGCTGCGGACCGTGACCTGAGCCACGATCCGCAGCGAGTGCTGACAAAGAATTACGGGCGCGGCACCGCGGTGCAGGCCGTACCGGTCGTACCAAAGTTCGCCGTACCCGAGTTACAGGTCCAACCGGCGTACCACGTATCGGCCGCGTCCTTCACGGCACCGATGTAGGTCGTCGTCTCGAAGCCGGCATCCACCGTCTTCGGATCGGTCGCCGTGCGAGCGGTCTCGTTGGCACCGTTGACGAACCCACCCGTCAGTGAGGCCGTAAACGTCGAGATGTTGTTGTTTCCCGCCACGTTGAACGCCGCGTCGGCTTGCGCCGCCGTGATGTTGTCGCCAGCGCGGATCGCCGTCGCGCCGCACTGCATTGCGACCGATCGGAACGCCGGTGCACCGACCTTGCCGATATCGGCATTTGCCGTGAGGATGCTCGGGCCCGTCGCCGTGTTGTCGAGGCGCAAGCACGCGATCGGCGAGACCACTACACCGTTGACCAACGAGGCGTCCGCCGCGCCGCGGAATCGCATCGCCGCACCATTGCCCGAAGCCGAGTTGCGGTGAACGAAGGTGAAGTTCGCCAGCTTCATGAAGGTACGCGGCTGCTGCGTCTCGCTCGTCGTGGCCGTGGTGCCCGGCGAATCGAGTTCGATCATCGAGTCGGCGCCGCCCGAGGTTTTTTGAACGGCGATCACGTACTGGATCAAACCGCGATAACCGACGTCGAGGTCGACACTGTCATCGTCCGCGCCCGTGATCACGAAGCGCGTGGCGTTGTGCGAACCGCCAAAGAATTCGAGACCGTCGTCCGAGCTGTTGTGCAGTTGAACGTAGCTGATGGAGGTGCCGCTACCGACGCCACCCGTCGTGAGCGCCTGCAACTCGGAGTTACCCGAGAGCACGTAACCCGAGTAACGGATCTGAACGTAGCGCAACGTGCCGCTGTTGTCGTTCGCCGTCGCACCGCCGTAGATCGCCGGATCGGTCGCGCCTTCCACCTGGCGCTCGCAGTTCACCGAGCCCGGGGTCGCATTCGTCGCGATCGTGCAGTCCGTGATCGGCGCGCGGCCCGAGAGCACCACACCACCCCACTGACCCTGCGAATCATCGGTCGTGAGACCCAGGATGTTGTCGCGGCTCGTGAAGACGATCGGCGCCGTCGCCGTACCCACCGCGCTGATGCGATTGCCGCGGTTGACGTGCAGCCAGGACGTACCGGTCGAACCAAAGATCACCACACCCGGCTGAATCGTCAGCACCACGGCCGTCTGTCCGGAGGCCGCCGCAGCACCGAGGTCGTTGCCGACGTCGACGCGACCGCCAAGCGAGTAGAGAAGACCCGGGATACGAGTGAGCGTCGAGCTACGAGTGAAACGCGACGGCAGTTCGCAGTTACGGTACGTACCGGTCGGACCCGTGATCGTGCCGAGATCGCGCAGACCGGCGGAGTCGTCGATCGTCGGACAGCCCGGCGCGGGCGTCACGAGCGTCGAAGCCGGCGGCGGCGGCGGGGGCGGCGGGGGCGGCGTCGTGATGTTCACAGTCACATTTCCGCCGCTGCCCGGGGAGGCGATCTCTTCCGAGCCGCAACCAGCGAGCACCGCCACAGAGGCGGCGAGGAACAACAGATTTCGGTGCTTTTCCAGGGTTTGCATTTTGAAGACGCTCCGTACGGGCCGATCGACGCCGATTTGAATTGGGGGTTGGATGAGATCGATCGGCGGAGCCGGTCGACCACGGGCGAGAAAGTTAAGCGCTCGATGTGACAGCGAAGTGACGCTTGTGTGACAGCGAGGTGGCGGCGCTCGTGGGCGCATAGGGAGCGGCGTACACTCCGACCCGTCATGAGTGCCTTACGCGAAGACACGCCCGAGCTGCGGCAATGGATCATCCGGCAGACCGAGGCCGGTCACTCCCCTCAAACCCTGCTCGCAGAACTCATCTCGCAGGGCTACGCCGAGGACAGTGCCGTCACGATCATGACCGCAACCCTCGAAACTCGACTCGCCGCAATTCGCTCACGCGCTCCGAGGCAAGACCTCGATGCGGGCATTCCCGTCCCCCAACCCATCGGCACTGCATGGCCCTCGGTCGTCCGTGCACTCGACCGTGACGTCAAAGTATTGTTCAGCTTGGCGCTGCCGCGAGTCGTACTCTTCGGGGGACTGCTCAGCGACAAAGAATGCGACGAACTCATCGCCCTCTCGCGAGCGCACGTCACACCCTCGAACGTCGTCGACCTGGAAGGCGGCGGTGAAAAGCCGCATGACGCGCGCACCAGCAGCGGCGCCGCCCTCGCGCGCGGCGGCTCAACGCTCATCTCGCGCATCGAGCAACGCATCGCGGCGCTGCTCAATTGGCCAGTGGACCATGGTGAAGCGCTGCAAATCCTGCGCTACGAAGTCGGCCAGGAATACAAACCGCACTACGACTACGTCGATCCCGCGCAACCGGGTGCCGCGCCATTCTTGGCGCGCGGCGGACAGCGCGTGGCCTCACTCGTGATGTACCTGAACACACCCCAAGACGGTGGTGCGACGAACTTTCCGGATATCGGCCTAGAGGTCGCGGCGATCAAAGGAAACGCCGTGTTCTTCAGCTACGACCGCCCTCAACCCTCGACCCAGACGCTGCACGGCGGCATGCCGGTACGCGCGGGCGAGAAATGGGTCGCAACGAAATGGCTGCGGGAGCGCCCGCACCACTAGGCGTGATCGATCAGCCGAATCGACCGGTGATGTAGTCTTCGGTCAGCTTCGCTTGGGGGTTCGTGAAGATCTTGTTGGTCTCTCCCACTTCGATGAGGTCACCCAAGTGGAAGTACGCCGTGCGCTGCGATACGCGCGCGGCCTGCTGCATCGAGTGCGTGACGATGCAAATCGCATAGCTCTCGCGCAGTTCATCGATCAGATCTTCGATGCGAGCCGTAGCAATCGGGTCAAGCGCCGAACACGGCTCGTCCATCAAGATTACTTCCGGGTTCACGGCAATCGCCCGGGCAATGCACAGACGCTGCTGCTGACCCCCCGAGAGACTGGTGCCGGGTTGGTTCAGGCGATCTTTGACCTCCTCCCACAACCCTGCACGCCGCAAGCTCACGTTCACGATCTCATCGAGCTCCGCACGATCGGCCGCAAGACCATGAATACGCGGCCCGTAGGCGACGTTTTCATAGATCGTCTTCGGGAACGGATTCGGCTTCTGGAAGACCATGCCGACGCGAGCACGCAGCTGGACGACGTCCTGGCGTTTGTCGTGGATGTCCTGCCCATCGAGCATGATCGCGCCTTCGACGCGCGCGCCGACGATGGTGTCGTTCATGCGGTTGAGGCAACGCAAAAAGGTCGACTTGCCGCAGCCAGAAGGACCGATCATCGCAAGCACCTGCTTGCGGCCGATATCGATGTTCACCTTCTTGATCGCGTGCTTGTCGCCGTAGAACACGTCGACGTCGCGACAGGAGAACACGGGCTCCGGCACGGTCACATCGCCGATCGTCTTCGTGCCTTCGGGCACCGGGAGGATTTTCGCCGTCTGGTTCATGTCGTTTACCAACGTTTCTCGAATTTGTTGCGCAGGATGACCGCAGTCGCGTTCATCACGATCAGGAAGAGCAGCAGCACGATGATCGCACCCGACGTGCGCTCGACGAAGCCACGCTCCGGAAGATCCGACCACAAGAACACCTGCACCGGCAGTGCCGTCGCCGGATCGACGAAGCCCGCGGGCACATCGACGATGAAGGCCACCATGCCGATCATCAGGAGCGGCGCCGACTCACCAAGCGCACGGGCCATACCGATGATCGCGCCCGTCAACATGCCCGGCATCGCGAGCGGCATCACGTGGTGCATCACCATCTGCAAGCGCGAAGCGCCCATGCCGAGCGCCGCTTCACGAATCGACGGTGGCACGGCTTTGAGCGCTGCACGCGAGGCGATGATGATGGTGGGCAGCGTTAGCAACGAGAGCACGAGACCCCCGACGAGCGGCGCCGATCGCGGCAAGCCGAAGAGCGCGATGAACATCGCGAGCCCCAGCAAGCCGAACACGATCGACGGCACGGCCGCGAGGTTGTTGATATTGACCTCGATGATGTCGGTCATGCGGTTGCGCGGCGCAAATTCTTCGAGGTAGATCGCCGCGCCCACGCCGATGGGGAACGACAGCAAAAGCGTGATGAGCAGTGTGAGCGCAGAACCGATGAGCGCACCGCGCACCCCTGCCTGCTCCGGGTCACGCGAGTCGCCGTTCGACAAGAACGCGGCGTTGAACCGCAACTTGAGCGACCGGTCGGCGACGAGCGCGTCGATCCAGCCGATCTGCTGATCAGACAGGCGCCGCTCGTCTTCCGGCGCCGAGCGACTGACTTTGTCTTTGAGCAGCATGTCGACGGTGTCGTCGGCGAGTACCCAGAGCGTCTCTCGAGAACCGATGATCGACGGATCGGCCACCACGCGTTGCTGCAACTCGAGCGACGCGGCACTCGAGACCACCCCATACAACTCGCGCAAGTTCGGGCGACCCTCGACTTCCGGGAACCGCTCGCGCAGTGCGGCTCGGATGAGCGACTGGTAATCGGCCGTCACGAGCTCATCGGGGTTACGCGCACCCGAGGGGTCGATGACTTCTGGGTCGTACGTCACCGTGAGCTGCACGTAGGACTGGCGGAATACCGAAGCACCCTGCGAGAAGATCGTGCCGAACAAAAAAATCACGAACGCGATGCCCGCAAGAACGGCCGCTGCACCGTAAGCCCGAAAACGCTTCTCGGCCCGATAACGGCGCGCGAGGCTCTTGCGCACGAGCGCCTGCGTCTCCTCGGCCGACTTCACCGGCAGATCATTCGTACTGTTCACGGTACTTCCTGACGACGTACAAGGCGATGACGTTGAGGAGCAAGGTGACGAGGAAGAGCACGAGACCGAGCGCAAACGCCGCCAAGGTCTTCGGGCTATCGAACTCCTGGTCGCCAACGAGCAAGGTCACGATCTGTACCGTGACCGTGGTTACGGCCTCGAGCGGATTGGCCGTGAGGTTTGCGGAGAGTCCTGCGGCCATGACGACGATCATGGTCTCGCCGATCGCACGCGAAATCGCGAGCAGCACGCCACCCACGATGCCGGGCAGCGCGGCGCGCAGCACCACCTGCCGAATGGTCTCCGAGCGCGTCGCACCGAGCGCATACGCGCCATCACGCAGGCTCTGCGGTACCGCCGTGATCATGTCGTCCGAGAGCGACGACACGAACGGAATGATCATGATGCCCATCACGAGCCCCGCGGCGAGCGCACTCTCACCGGCGACCGGCAGCCCCATCGCCTCGCCCGCCACGCGCAGCGCCGGCCCCACGGTGGTCACGGCAAAGAATCCATAGACCACGGTCGGCACACCCGCGAGCACTTCGAGCAGCGGCTTGACGTACTTGCGAACTTTGATGGGCGCGTACTCGGCCAAATAAATCGCCGAGAAAAGCCCAACAGGCACCGCCACCACCATGGCGATGAAGGAGATGAGCAAGGTGCCGGCAAACAAGGGCACCGCACCGAATGCGCCAGAAGAGCCCACCTGATCGGCACGGATCGCCATCTGCGGGCTCCAGTTGGTGCCGAACACGAACTCGGTCACCGGTACGATGCTGAAGAACCGGAACGCCTCGAAGACGATGGAGAGCACGATACCGAGCGTCGTGAACACCGCCACCGCCGAACAGGCGAAGAGCAGCACTTCGATTACGCGCTCGTAAGAATTCCGGGCGCGCAGGTCCGGGCGGATCTTCGCGCGCACCCACAGCATGCCCACGATACCGATGGCGATGACGATGGCCGCGAGCGCAAGCTCGGCGATATCGCGCAGCTGCACGTACTGCGCTGCGGCAATGCGCGTCTCGGGCGCCACCATGTCGGGGGAGACGTTGCCGGCGACCACATTGCGTAAATCATTGAGCAGGAGCCCGAGCTGAGCCTCAGGCAGCGCTTGCGAGGCGGTCGGCAACTGGGCAATCACCAAACGGGTGATGACCGCATCTTGCAGAAGCACCCAGGCGAGAAAGACCACGAGCGCAGGCAGCCCGCACCAAATGGCGGTGAGCAAACCGTAGTGCCCCGGCAAAGAATGCAGATCGCGAATGCGACGCTGGCCTCCCACCACCGCGATAGCGCGCGTCTTGCCGAGCTGGAAGGCCAGCACCGACAGCGCAATGATCAGGATGAGAAGGATCGACGGGGTCATGAAGACGACAAAACCTGCGGCGGGGAACCGGTCCCCCAAAAGCGGCGGATTTTACCGTCTCCGCGCTTCGGGGGTACGACCGTCATCCAAATTTAATGAACCCGAGGGTCAGTAGGTCCAGTTGAAGTCCACCTGAAGGCGCTTGTAGTCGCGATCGAACAGGTTCCGGGCCGAGGGCAGGGTCACGGCGGCCGCAACGTCCTGGTTCGTGTCGTTGAGCATGTAGACCACGTTGAACCGCCAGTTGCGCGAGAGCTGATACGCCCCACGGAGGGCGCTGCCCCCGCCATCGGTATTCCCCGCGGCGAAGTCCGAGTCGATCCACTGCCCGAACAGCGCGTCCTTCTCGACGACCTGATAGAGAAAGCCCACTTCCCAAGTCCCCGGGATCGTCGCGTTCGCCCGGCCGTAGGTGAACCCCGCGGCGTAGGCCGTGTCGAGACCCTTCGGAATGGTCGTCGCCGTACTCGTCGTCGTGATCGAATAATCCGCGGCCGTGTTCTGCGCCACGTTCGCAAAGAGCAGCAGCGGCTGTTCGCCGATGTTGAACTGGTACTCGCCGAGCAGTTCGAACACGTTGTAATCGTTGGCGAGGCACGCTCCACCTGTGGCGACCGCCTTGCGACAGATCGTCGCACTCGTGCTCGTCGAGTTGCCGAAGCTGCCGAGTCCCGCCGAGCTCGCGCTCGCATTCTGAAACGGGTTGTACCCGCGAACGGCGATGTGATCGTAGTACGCACCGGCGATCAACACGCGACTGCCGTCGGTCCGATTCCAGCGCCAGCCGAACTGCGCACCGACCATCCCCGAGTCCGCCGCCGTTGAACGCTCGGAGAACTGCGTGTAAAACGCACTACCGAAGAAGCCATTCGCCGCCTGCTGCCACTGCGCACCGACACCTTCCGGATTGATGTCGTTGTCAAAGAAAAAGCTCGACGTCCTCACCCACGGGTAACGCATCTTGCCGGCCGAGACCTTCCAGTGATCGTTCGGCGACCACTCGACATACGCCGTGTCGAGATCAAGCGCCTTGCGAGAGTTCGCGTCCGAAAACGACTGGTTGGACGATCGCGCATCGCCGCCCTCCGTCGAAGTGAACTGCACTTCGACCCGGGTGTTGTCGTTCACGCGGGCAAACGCGCCCACGCGTACGCGAAACCGATTGCGATTGCGCGCCGAGGCCGTCGCTTCCTGATCGATATGTTCGTTTCGAACGCGCAGGTCGCCCTTCCACACCCAGCGACCCATCCAGCCCGAGCTCGCGCCCTCGCCCACCGTACGCGCGAGGTTATCGGAGGTTCGGTCGATCGAGTCCTGCAGATCCGTGTTGACGACCGCCTGGTCGGCGACCACCGACTCGGTCTTCTCGGCCTGCGACTTTTGAGCCGCCTCGAGCTGCGCGAGGCGCTCTTGCAGCAACGCAAGCTGCGCCTTCAAGACTTCGAGTTCCGACTGCACGGCGCTCGGTGCCGCCTCGGCCTTCGCGAGGCAAGCCGCCCCCGTAGCCGCCGCGATGACCGCGGCGGCGGCAAACGATCGAATGTTCATGTGGTTCCCTCTGAGGTGGAATTGCGCCCGGCGTTACGGAGCGAAGTTCTTGAGCGACTTCACATCCGCTCGGGTTTTTGCGAGATCCGACTTCGGCTGCGGCACGAGACCGCGATCGGCGAGATAGCCTTCCTCACCGAGTGCCTTGTCGCTCACGTATTCATTGACGAACTCTTGCAGTCCCGGGATCACGCCGATATGCGCCTTCTTCACGTAAATGAAGAGCGGACGCGAGGCGGGATACTTACCTGAGGAAATCGTGTCGAAGGTCGGCTCGACGCCTTCAATCTTTGACCCACGCAGCTTGTCGAGGTTTTCTTCGAGGAAGCTGAAACCGAAGATACCGACGGCATTCGGATTCGCTTCGAGCTTCTGCACGATCAGGTTGTCGTTTTCACCGGCCTCGATAAACGCACCGTCTTCACGCACCGTGTGGCAGATGCGCTTGAAGCGCTTTTCGTCCTGACCACGCAGCGTGTTGATCCAGGGATACGTACGGCAACCCGTTTCCATGTAGAGCTCATGGAACGAGTCACGCGTGCCCGAGGTCGGCGGCGGACCGAGCACTTCGATCTTGATGTTCGGCAGCGACTTGTCGATCTCGCTCCAACGCTGGTACGGGTTCGCGATCAGCACCGTCGGGTTCGCCGGATCAGGCACCTGCTTGGCGAGCGCGAGGTAGACCTGCTTGCGCGTGAGGTCGAGCTTCGGGCCGCGCTTGTTCTCGGAGATCGTGAGGCCGTCATAACCGACCCGCACTTCCACAATGCCGGTGACGCCGTTCTTCTTGCAGCTGTCGAACTCGGACGCGTTCATGCGACGCGAGGCATTGACCACATCCGGATGCTGGGGGCCGACGCCGTTGCAAAAGAGCTTGATGCCACCGCCCGTACCCGTGCTCTCGACCTTCGGGGTCTTGAATCGGCCTTGACGACCGAACTGCTCGGCCACCGTGGTGGTGAAGGGGTAGACCGTCGAGGAGCCGACGACGTTGATGAAGTCGCGAGCGGCCTGAGCCGGGGCGATCGGGGCCAAACTGGCGGCGAGTGTGGCCGCAGCGGCCAAAATCAGGGTCTTTTTCATCTCTTTGCAACCTCCGTGGAGCATGGTGGGGACAATATGACAGTCATGTTTCAGAAATATTTCATACGCCGAGGACGGCTCCGGGTCGGTGCGCTCGCTTGCATCCCCGGTTTCTCGCCTCTATAAGGTCGCCCATGTCTGCGACCCTCGAACTCACCCAAGACCTCATGGCCCGTAACTCCGTCACCCCGACGGATGCCGGATGCCAAGACGTCATGGGCGCTCGCCTCAAGGCCATCGGCTTCACCGTCGAGAACCTGCGCTACGGCAATGTGGACAATCTTTGGGCCAAGCGCCGGGGCGACGGCCGCGCCGGCGGAGATGACCCCTCGCCCGTCGTCTGCTTCGCAGGCCACACCGATGTGGTCCCGACCGGCCCCCTCGAAGAGTGGCGCAGCAACCCCTTCGTGCCGACACTGCGCGAGGGCGTGCTCTATGGTCGTGGGGCTGCCGATATGAAAAGCGGCTTGGCCGCCATGATCACGGCCACCGAAGAATTCGTCGGCGCCCACCCGACTCACCGCGGCACCCTCGCCTTTTTGATCACCAGCGACGAGGAAGGCCCCTCGGTCGATGGCACCAAGCGCGTGGTCGAAACTTTGAATGCGCGCGGCGAACGCATCGACTACTGCATCGTCGGTGAACCCTCGAGCGAGCAGGCGGTCGGCGACACCCTCAAGATCGGTCGTCGCGGTTCGCTCTCGGGTCGCCTCACCGTGCACGGCGTGCAGGGCCATGTGGCCTACCCTCACCAGGCCGAGAACCCCGTGCACACGCTCGCACCCGCACTCGCCGAGCTCACCTCGCGCACCTGGGATGCCGGAAACGAATTTTTCCAGCCGACGACGTTTCAGATCTCGAATTTGAACGCGGGCACGGGCGCTCCCAACGTGATCCCCGGCGAGCTCAAGGCGCGCTTCAACTTGCGCTACTCGCCCGTGCAAACCGTCGAAGCGCTCAAAAAAACTGTCGAAGACATCCTCACCAAGCACGGTGTGCGCTACACGCTCGAGTGGTACGTCTCGGGTGAGCCGTTCTACACGGCCCCTGGTGCGCTCTCGGCGGCTGCCGTCGAGTCGGTCAAAGCCTTGACCGGCAAAGCGCCCAAGCTCTCCACGGGCGGCGGCACCTCGGATGGTCGATTCATTGCCCCGATGGGCGCTCAGGTCATCGAGCTCGGTGTGACCAACACCACGATCCACAAGGTCAACGAAGGCATACGCGTCGAAGAAATCGACCTGCTTCACAAGATGTACGCCAGCATTCTCGGCCGGCTGCTCACCTGATCAAAAAAAGACGACTTGGCTCGCCGCAGCGATGAGCGCGCCGAGCATCGCCCCGGCGAGCACATCCGTCGGGTAATGCAGGCCGAGCACCACCCGCGAGGCGGCAACCAGCAAGGCGAACGGTACCAGCACCACCGCGAGCGCCGGGACGTGATGGATCGCGATCGCCGTAAATAGCACCGCATGCAGCGTATGCCCTGAAGGAAAACTGTAGCGATCGAGCGGCGGCATGGCGCACTCGATGCCGATGAGGCCGATGTAGGGTCGCTCGCGCACCAGCTTTTTCTTGAGCAATTTGTAGAGCAGCAGACCGAATGCGCCCGCGGCGAGCATCTGCAGCGACACCCGCAGCCCCTCTTCAAGTCGGTCGAGACCCATGATGAGCGGCATCACCGCCATCAGTACGTACCAGATCACCCCGTCTCCGAGGCGACTCACGGTCCGAAAGAGCGCCCGTACCGTCCGCCGACGACAGGCGGAGGTGGCGATTTCGCAGATTCGGCGCTCGGCATGGTCGACCCGTACGAACATCGTCATGACGTCACCACCTCCGTCAGGGGTTCATCCGACTCGACGACATGTTCAAAGATTTTGAGCATGCGCTCGGCCATCGCCTTCGAGGCCCAGCGCGCCGCATCGTCACGGGCATGACTCGACAACTCCGCGCGCAGCTCAGGATCGCGCAGCACTCGCGCGACACCCTCGGCGAAGGCGTCGACCTCTTCGGGTACCACCACCGCGCCCTTCACGCCACGCAGCACATCGGCCGTACCCATCACCGCGGTCGAGACGACGGGGGTGCCCTGGGCCAAGGCTTCGAGCAGCACGAGCCCTTGGGTTTCGGTCCGCGAGGCAAAGACAAAAGCGTCCGCCGCGCGATAGCAGTCGAGCAGCGTCGTCGTGCGATGCAGATACCCCACGAAATGAACATTTGCCGAAAGGCCCGCCTCCTCGACGCTCTTGCGCAGATGCGCCTCGGCCGGCCCCTCGCCTGCGATCACGAGCAACACGTCGGGGACCTTCTCGCGAAGCCGGGGCAACATGCGAATCAAAAAATCGATGTTTTTCTCGTGCGCCACGCGGCCCACGAAGAGCGCCACCGGTCGATTCGGCGCAATGCCTTGTGCTTCTCTGAATTGCGCACCGTTCCCCGGTGCGAAGCAGCTCGCCGGAAGTCCGGTCGGCAACACCTCGATCGGTGTGCGTACACCATAGGCGCGCAAGGCCTCCGCCATCTGCGGCGAGGGCGAGATCACCGCCTGCACCTGATGGCACTGCGAAACCGTGAAGCGACGCGCGATGGCCTTCGTGATCGACGCTGGTATCGCCGGCAGATAGTGATGCAGGTAATGCTCGAAATACGTGTGGTAGGTCTCGACCACCGGCACGCCGAGTCGGCGCGCAAGACGCAGCCCGAGGTAGTGTGCGAAAAACGGCGTCTGCACGAGGATGACGTCCACGTCTTCGGGTCGGATCGTCGCGGCCCAACGGTTGGCTTCGCGCCACGACATGCCACGATCTTCCGGATCGAAGGGCATCGCCCAGGACTTGATGCGTACGATGTCCGCGTCGTCGGGCTGAGAAGGAGGATGGGGATACTCTGGCGCGAGCAAGGTGACTTTCGCACCGAGCGCCATCAGATCGGAACGAAAAGTCTGAGTCGACGTCGAGACCCCGTTCACTCGGGGAAAGTAGACGTCCGAGAGCATGAGAATCCGCATGACGGTCAAGATACGGCCGGTCTATTACAGGTTGATTGCATAGATGACGCCTCACCCGAAATATTGACAGTCTTCACACGCAGCACGCCGTCCAAAGATTTCGGTTTCGTGACATCTCCAAGCTGTGGCAACAAGCGCCCCGTCATAGATCGCAACACGCCGGAGTCATCGAAGACGAGTTTGGTGTTCGGCACGAAGGCGCGCATCAGGAGTGAGGCGGCCTCGACCCGGACCCGGGACTCCGCCGTGCGCGTACCGCCCTCGAGTGTGGCGCGCAGACGCAACACCAACCCATGATCCGGCACGAGGTAGTCAAACTCCACCGGCTTGCCCGCACGCAGTCGCGGCAGTTTTTCGGAGAGGTGATCGACCAGCAGGGGTCCTGCAAGAACGGTTTGGGTTGTGGTGAGTGTGATCTGTTTACGCGATTCGCCATTGCGGATCACGAGGCGGAGCGTGTCGCCCTCGCGCGTCGCCACGACGTCTTGGGAGATGGTGGATCGCTGGAGTCGATAGCGCACCCAACGCTCACCTTCGAAAGCCAATTCTTCTTCGGCCACCACCCGCCCGTCACCGCCGCGCCAGCGGCTGTAAGCCTCGTTTTGGCAGCGCCAGGCATCGAACCGAAATCGAGGCCCCTCGCCTGTGCCCGAGACCACTTGGGCATCTCCGCTGAGCACGAACGCCAATGCGAGCAAAGGTAGTCCACTCACGCCGCCTCCCGGGCCGCAAGAGGAAGATCCATCGATTCATCCTGCGCCCAGTTCCAGATCGACAGCCGGCCGTTACGATCTTCAACGAGCGCGGTGCAGCTCTCGACCCAATCGCCGTCGTTGCAGTAGAGCACGCCGTCGATGTGGCGGATTTCGGCACGATGGATGTGCCCACACACCACCCCATCGACACCTCGACGACGGACCTCGTGCGCCACCGCCTGCTCGAAGCTCGAGATGTAGTTCACGGCATTTTTGACTTTGTGCTTGAGATAGCTCGCCAGCGACCAGTAGTCGTACCCAAAGAACCGGCGGATGCGATTGAAATGCCGATTCATCTCGATCGAGAAATCGTAGGCCTGCGAACCGAGCGCCGCGAGCCAGCGGCTGCACTTGACCACGCTGTCGAACTCATCGCCGTGCAGCACGAGCAAGCGCTCACCGAGCGCTGTCGTGTGGATGCAGTCCCGTTCGATGACGAGGTTGCCGAACATCGACCCCACGAACTCCCGGAAATCCTCGTCATGGTTGCCCGGCACATACACGACCCGCGTGCCGTGCTTGGCCTTGCCCAAGATCGTCCGCAGCACGTTGTTGTGCTCCTGCGGCCAATAAAACGACTTGCGCAGACTCCAGAGATCCACGACATCGCCGACAAGGTAAAGATTGTCTGCATGCACGTCGCGGAGGAACGAAAGCAGCGCGGTGGCATTGCAGCCGCGCGAGCCGAGGTGGATATCAGAGATGAAGACGCTGCGAACCCAATGACGAGGATTGTGTGCGGGGCTCAAGATGTCCTGATCCTGCGTGGCTGACGCTGCGCGCAGGCTGCGCGTCGCGTGTTGCGACGCGATGACCAATTAATGAACTTATTGCGACGCGTGTTGCGATGCGCGCAAATTCACGAGTGCCGCCCAACTCGCAAGCGCGATGACACTGATGAGCACCCACGCCGGCATCGAGAGGCCAAGGAACGACCAATCGATCGTCTGACACTCGCCCGCGCCGAAGAGCACCTTGCGCAGCACGGTCATGAACGGAAACACGTCCATCATGTAATCGAGGCTCGCGCCGCACGCGGGCACCGAGCCGAAAGGCAAGCTCTGGATGTACACATGCCGCCCGGCCACGTACCCCGGAAACGCCGACACCACGAGCAGCAACACGCCGTACACCCTCGCCCCTCGAGTACTCGCAGGGTGATGCAGCGCCGCGATCAAAAACGTGATGCCGAGCGCGATGATGCCGACTCGCTGGAAAATGCAGAGTGGACAGGGCTCGAAGCCGAGCACATGCTCGGCGAAAAGCGCGTAGCCCATGAGCCCTGCGCAGGCGAGAAACCCCGCAAGATTACCGAGCCGTCGATCGTGAAGCAGACGGCCGAACGCGCGCGCCGCGAAAGACCCGTCGGTCAAGTTTTGGTCCCGCGCTTGGCGAGCTCGGCCTCGACGTCTTCGAGACGCACGTGGCGGATGTCCTTGCCGTGCACCATGAAGATGACGTACTCGCAGATGTTCTTGGCGTGATCGCCGATGCGCTCGATGGCGCGAACGACCCACATGACATCGAGCGCGCGACGGATATTGCGCGGATCTTCCATCATGAACGTGATCGACTGACGCTGGATGGCCTCGTACTCCTCATCGACGAGGCGATCTTGGCGCGCCACCCGGAGCGCAGCCTCGGCATCCATGCGGGCGAACGCATCGAGCGAGTCGTGCACCATGTTCTGCACCACTCGACCCAGATGCTTGATCTCGCGATATTTATTGACCGGCCGCTCCTGGGTGGCGAGCCGCGAGGCGATGTAGCCGATTTTTTCGCACTCGTCGCCCATGCGCTCAAGATCGGTGATGGCCTTGAGGATGGCGACGATGAGCCTCAGGTCGCTCGCCGCCGGAGCGCGCGTGGCGAGGATGCGCGAGCACTCCTCGTCGATCGACACTTCCATGCGGTTCACTTCGAAATCATCGCGCGCGACGGTTTCACCCAAGGTGCTGTCACCCTCGACGAGCGCCGACACCGCCTTGGCGAGCTGCTGCTCGACAAACCCGCCCATGTTGAGCACCTGCGACCGCACGCGCTCGAGGTCCTCGTTGAACCGGCGCGAGATGTGCTGGGAAAGTTCGGCGGTTTCCACTGTCTTTTACCCCTCGGGCGTCACGCCCAATCCAATCTGTCAGTCGACGTTCGTCGGAGAATAGCCGCTGTCGCCCGTCATTGCGATGGGTTCGCGTACCAAGCGTGTCCGCGGAAAGTGGCAGACAAAGGTGCTGCCTTGCCCCTCCTCGCTCTCGATCTTGAGCTCGGCACCGTGCCGCTGCAGCACGTGACGCACGATCGCAAGCCCAAGGCCCGACCCGCCCGTGTCACGCGCACGACCCGGATCCACCCGATAAAAACGCTCGGTGAGCCGCGGCAAATGCCCCGGTGAAATGCCGGGCCCCGTATCGATGACCGCAAAATGCCCGCCGAGTTCATCGACCCACCAGCGCAGCGCAATCTTCCCGCCCGCCGGGGTGTACTTGGCGGCGTTGTCCGCAAGATTCCAGAACGCCGAGTGAATCAACCCCGTGTCGCCCATGAGGCCATCGGGTGCCTCGATCGACACCGACACCTCGTGCTTTCCTGCATCGCGTGTCACCAAATCTTTGCGCAGCACCGCAAGCAGCGCCGCCACATCGATCGGCTGCCCGACCACCTGCTCGTCGCTCGCCTCGAGCCGCGAGAGTTCGAGCAGGTCCGAGACGATCGCCGTCATGCGCTCGGATTGCCGACGCATCTCCTGGATGGGCCCGCGAAGATCCTCGGGCAGATCATCGCCGAGCGAGAGCGTCTCGAGATAGCCCGCAATCACCGTGAGCGGCGAGCGCAGCTCGTGCGAAGCATTGGCCACAAAATCTTTGCGCATGGTCTCGAGTTGCGCCTGGCGCGTGACATCGCGCACGAGCAAAAAGAGCTGACCCTCGCCATAGGGCGCCCCCTGAAACTCGAGACATGTGGGCTCGCCGATGCGTGGCTTAACGCGCAGGCTGCTGCTGAACTCGCCCTTCTCGAGATAACGCGCGAACTCCGGCACACGCAGCAGACTCGCCAGATTAATGCCGAAGTCCGTCTTGCGACGCAGCCCCAAGAGCTCGGCCGCCTTGCGATTGAACCAAAGAATTTCCCGATCGGCATTCAGTGCGACGACGCCATCCGGCATCGAAGCCGTCGAGCGCCGGAGCTCACGAAAAAGCCTCAAGATCCGCTGCTTGTGAAACTGCTTGCGCCGATGCAGCCGCGAGACGAGCGAGACCGCATCGCCCCAGCGCCCACCGGCATCCGGCGGATCACGCTGATTGCGGCGACGCATCCAGTCGAGGAAATCATTGAGGTTCGCAAGCTGCCGCGCGAGCTCGAGCGCCATCGCTCCGGCGATCCCCCACCACAAATGACCGACAAAAAGCCCTACGAGGGCCCCGATACCGGCCACCAGCAAGACACGCCAGAGGGCGAACCCCCAGTCCTCGAACGGATTCCTGAGCAACGTCACTCCGAGTGGGTCGAAAAGCGGTAACCCGCACCCCTCACCGTCTGAACCATGCGATCGTACCCGAATTCCTCGAGTGCCTTGCGCAGGCGACGGATATGCACGTCGATGGTCCGTTCCTCGACGTAGACGTTGCCACCCCAGATGCGATCGAGCAGTTGCTCGCGCGAGTACACCCGATCGGGGTGACTCATGAAGAACTCGAGCATGCGGTACTCGGTGGGACCGAGCGTCACGGGTCGGCCATCGGCTGTCACACGGTGCGCGACGGGGTCGAGACTCAAGCCCTCGAAGCTGATGACCGAGCCCTCGACCTGCGGATCCACGCGGCGCAGCACCGCATTGATGCGCGCCACGAGCTCGCGCGGCGAAAAGGGCTTCGTCACATAGTCATCCGCCCCGCCCTCGAGGCCGGCGACCTTGTCCGACTCCTCGGCGCGGGCCGTGAGCATGATGATCGGTAGATCTCGAAGCTCCGGGTCACGCTTGATCTGCCGCGTGAACTCGAGCCCGCTCATGTCGGGCAGCATCCAATCGACGAGCATGAGATCGGGCCGACGATCGGCGACCTGTGCCCGCGCGGCGCGCGTATCCATGGCCTCGCGCACTTCGAAGCCCGCACGACGCAGCCCGAAGCTGATCATGTCGCGGATGGGTTTTTCGTCCTCGACGACGAGGATTTGTTTTGCGGCCATGAGCGGGAGCCGTGAAGTCCTTGTTTCAGACATATTTCACGCGACTCGTGTTTCAGGCCGATGACAACGACCCAGGAATCTTCGCCACCTGGTCCCGGACATAAATCGGTAATGCAGCGGTGGCCGGCCACACCCTCCCCGCCGCGACCTCAGGACGAGCGAGGGCGAGCAGGTCCTCCGCTCGCGGCAAAATCATCTCGTGCACCGCGACAAGCGGTCCACCCTGCTCCGCACGCAGTGACGACAACGCCGGGTAAGCCGTGAAACCCCGCCCCGCGCCGATCCAGCGCGCGGCGCCCTCCACCGAAGGCACGACCACCTTGTCCGGCGGCTGCACGGTCTCGACACCTAGCGCCACCGGCACCGCGCCGTCCGCACCCGACCCGCGCGCGAACGCGCCCACATAGACTTCATCCATGCGCGCGTCGTTGCACACGAGCACGTGCGTTGCGCTCGGCGCACCGCGCTCGTCCTCGAGCGCGAACGCGTGATACGCGACCGCTCGCAGCGTCGACACCGGCACCACGCCCACACCCGAGCCATACGCCAAGCCTTGCACCACGCTCGAGGCGAGTCGCACGCCCGTGAAGCTTCCCGGTCCGCGACCGAAAGCGATGGCGTCCAAATCTTTGAGTGTGAGGCCCGCTTCGGCGAGCAGCGCATCGACCATCGGGAGGATCAACTCCGCGTGACCGCGCGGGGCTTCTTGATAGCGCGCCAGAACGCGCCCCCCCGACGCGTTCGATGCCGCCCCCACGCAGAGCGCGGCAGAACAAGCTTCGGTCGAGGTGTCGAGGGCGAGGATATTCATCGGAGTTTGCGCAAGAACCGCAGCGCCTCGTCACGATCTTGGGTCACCGGCATCGGCGGCAGGCTCGCACGAAACGTGCGACCGTACCCCTTCGTGAGCAAGCGCGGATCGGCGATCACGATCATGCCACGATCCGTCTCGCTGCGGATGAGCCGTCCCACCCCCTGCTTGAGCGCGAGCACCGCCTCGGGCAGCTGATAATCCTTGAACGCGTTCTCGCCCTTGCGCTGCAGATGCGCGATGCGCGCCTTGGTGAGCGGGTCGTCGGGCGACGCGAACGGGAGCTTCTCGATGATGACGAGCCGCAGCGCCTCGCCCTTCACGTCCACCCCTTCCCAGAAACTCGCCGTACCGAGCAGCACCGCATTGCCGTGCTCTCTAAAATCTCGCAGGAGTTTTTCGCGTGGGCCCTCGCCCTGCACCAAAATCGGCGTGTCCGCCGCGCCATCCCAGCGCGCACGCAGCGCCGCCGCGCCTTGCGCGAGCGCGCGATGACTCGTGAAGAGCACGAACGCGCCACCGCCTGAGGCATCGAGCAGCGGCAAGCAGGTCTCGATCACCGCCTCGACATAACCTGGTGCCGTGGGCTCAGGCATGCCGGCAGGCAGATACAACATCGCCTGCGATTCATAGTCGAAGGGGCTCGCGATGCGCAGCGACTCGGCATCACTTAACCCCAAGCGTGACGCAAAGTGACTGAAGTCATCGCCCTGCGAGGCGCTCGCGACCGACAGCGTCGCCGAGGTGAACACCCAGGCCGCCGGACGCGCTTCGATCAAACCTCTAAACCGCTCGGAGATGTCGAACGGCAACAGCCCCAAAGAAAACGTTCGACCGTTGGTCTCGCTCGTTCGCGCGCCTTCATCGTCGGTGCAGAGCGCAATGCGCTCGAGCGAGGCCGCCAGCTCCACCGCACGCTTGGCCACCTGCTCGACCGAAGCCTCGCGAGCGGCATCCGCCAAGCGCGAGGCGTAATCGCGCAGTGCACCCACGAGCGCAAGCGTTGCTGACTCGAGGTCCGCCTTCGAGGCGAGCGACGCGAGCACGGCGCTAATCGCCGCCTCGACGCCGCGCGCCGCCGTCCCAATTTCTGCCAACGAACCACCCGAGCGCAGGAGCGAGGCCCGCCCATCGACGAGCACGTTCTCGATCTGACGACTCCCCACCTGCACCCCAAAGAATTGCGTCGCAAGGTCCGGAAGCTGGTGCGCCTCATCCAAAATCACCGCATCCGCACTTCCCAAAAGATCACCAAACCCGTCTTCTTTGAGCGAGAGGTCGGCGAGCAACAGATGATGATTCACGATCACAAGGTCAGCGGCCTGCGCCTCGCGCCGCGCCGCCACCACATGACAATTGGCAAACTCCGCGCAGCGCGTGCCGAGACAGTTGTCGCGCGTCGAGGTCACCTTGGGCCACAGCGCATGGCTTTCATTGAAGCCCGGCACCTCGGCAAGATCCCCCGTTTTAGTGATGAGCGACCAGGACTCGAGCCGCGACATCAGCGCATCACGCGGCGCCACGCTCTCAAAAGCGCCCTGCGCCACCTCGCGCTTCAAGCGATAGGTACAAAGATAGTTTGAGCGACCTTTGAGGAGGGCCACCTTCGCCGGCGTCCCGATCGCCCCGGCGACGAGCGGCACGTCCTTCGAAAAAAGCTGGTCCTGCAACGTGCGCGTGCCGGTCGAGATCAGCACCCGAAGCCCCGCAAACAGGGCCGGTACCAGGTACGCGAAGGTTTTCCCCGTGCCCGTACCCGCCTCAACGAGCAGCGGCCGACGCGCCTCGAGGGCCGCGGCCACCGCCGCCGCCATGCGCCGCTGCGACTTGCGCGGCACGAACCCCGGCAAGTGCCGGGCGAGCGGGCCGCCCGGGCCAAAGATTTCGCCGATATCGTCGCTCATGCGGAGCGCAACAGGTCGGGTGAATGCAGCAGCGACGTAATGCGAGCAATCGCCGCATCGCGCTTCTCTCGATCGCCAAGCCGAAGCACATCGATTGCGCTAAAAAGCGTATGCATCGCGGCATCGCGTAACGCAACGATCGGCACCGACTTGTGCAGCGGCTCGATCGACTCGCCCCGAACACGGCCCTCTGAAGACGGCCACACGACAGTCAGCGCATCAGGCGACAAAGAATTTTCGGTCAGGGCCGTCGGAATACCTAACGCCAGAGCCGAACGCTTCGCCGGAAATACATACCCGACGCCGTGGATCAAAAACTCCTGCAGTGCGTGATGATCGACGGGGTCGACCCCGCGGCGGCGAGCACCGGCCTCGATCGGCCGGCAGAGGCCCGCTGCGCGATTGCGCGACATCGCGCCATGGACGTCCGAAAGGCTGAGTCCAAGCGCTAACGACAATTGCTGCAGGGTGAGGCCACTTTGGGCCCCAACCGCCAACTGACAGGCCACGAGTACGTCTTGGGCGCGCATCGGCCGGATTATATTTTCTTTTTTCACGAAACATGAAATATTAACGAGGCGCAGTGGACGACCTGACACGGCTACCATTGCCCTCTGAGAGGCTCGAGACCCATGCACCCCATCATCGAAGCTAAGAAAGACGCCATCACCTCGCTCTGCCGCGAGTTCAAGGTCCGACGCCTCGACGTTTTCGGCTCGGCGCTCGGCCGCGACTTCAACCCGGCGCTTAGCGATGTCGATTTGGTCGTCGATTTTCTTCCCATTTCTGAACACGACCTCCTCGACTGCTACTTCGGCCTCAAGCAGGGCCTCGAATCCCTGTTTTCCCGCCCGGTCGACCTGATCGAGCTCGACACCCTGCGCAGCGAACGGTTGCGCAAAATCGTCGATGAGGAGCGAGTTCAGGTGTATGCAGAAGCAGCCTGATATTTACCTCGAAATTGCCCTCACCGCGCTGCGTAAAACTGCGGAGTTCATGGGCGATCGAACCCTCGAGCAATACCTCGCGGACGAGTTCTGCCAGGCGGCCATCGAGCGAGAGCTTGAAATCGCAGGCGATGCGCTCGGTCAATTACGCAAAGTGCGACCGGATATCTTTGAGAAAATCCCGGAAGGCGCAATGGTGATCGCCTTTCGAAACGTCCTCGCGCACGGCTACGCGACGCTGAATCACCGAATCGTCTACTCCGCCGCCACTCAAAAAGCCCCAGCCCTGCGGGTCGCCCTGCAGCAGATACTGGCCGATTTTCCCCGGCTTTAAGCCAGTCCTATACAAGACCCTCATCTCGGGACGGCCCCGCTATAATTCCGCCCTCTTTCAAAAAGAACATTTGGGACACCCTTGATGGTTACTGCCGCCTCGACCCTGCCGCCGTTGCCCGGAATCTCCAAAGCCGTCACCGACTGGGTGACCTCCGTGCGCGAACTCACGACGCCCAATGCCGTGCACTGGGTCGAAGGGTCCGAAGCCGAGTACCAGCGCTTCATCGATCAGCTGCAAACGAGCGGCGAACTGCAGAAGCTCAACGAAGCGCACTACCCCAACTGTTTCCTCGCCCGTTCGCACCCTTCGGACGTGGCGCGCGTCGAGCACCTCACCTTCGTGTGCACCACGAACAAGGACGACGCCGGCCCCAACAACCACTGGATGCCCCCCGCCGAGGCGCACGCCAAGATGCGTGATCTCTTCACGGGCTGCATGAAGGGCCGCACGCTTTATGTGGTGCCCTACTGCATGGGCCCCATTGACTCGCCCTACTCGCGCTGCGGCGTCGAAATCACCGACAGTGCATACGTCGTCATCAACATGATGTTGATGACCCGCGCCGGTCGTCCCGCACTCGAGCGCATCGCCCGCGAAGGCAGCTTCGTGAAGGGCCTGCACTCCACCGGCGAGCTCGATCCGAACCGCCGGTTCATCATGCACTTCCCCGAAGAGCTCTCGATTCAAAGTTTTGGTAGCGGCTATGGCGGCAATGCGCTGCTTGGCAAGAAGTGTCATGCACTGCGCATCGCCAGCTACCAGGCGCGTCACGAAGGCTGGCTCGCCGAGCACATGCTCATCGTCGGCCTCACGAGCCCGCAAGGTGAAACGCATTACGTCGCCGCGGCTTTTCCTTCCGCTTGCGGCAAGACCAACCTCGCGATGCTCATTCCGCCCGACTCCATGCCGGGCTGGACGGTCACGACCGTGGGCGATGACATCGCCTGGCTGCACCCCGGGCCCGATGGTCGCCTCTATGCGATCAACCCTGAGGCCGGTTACTTCGGTGTCGTGCCCGGCACCAACGCCAAAACCAACCGCAACGCCTTTGAGATGATCCAGCGCGACACGCTCTTCACGAACGTCGCGCTCACCGCCGACAACCAGCCGTGGTGGGAAGGCCTCGAGAGCGGCAAGCCCGTGATCGACTGGCAGGGTCGTCCCTACGACCCCGCGAACGGCCCGGCCGCGCAACCGAACTCACGCTTCACGGTGTCTGCGAAGCGCAACCCGCGCTATGCGCCCGAGGCGGATAGTCCGCGTGGCGTACCGATCTCGGCGATTATCTTTGGTGGACGTCGTCGTGGCGTCGCGCCGCTCGTCTATGAAGCCCGCGACTGGAACCACGGCGTGCTCGTCGGCGCCTCGGTCGCCTCAGAGACGACCGCCGCGGCCATCGGCCAAGCGGGCGTGCTGCGCCGCGACCCCATGGCCATGAAGCCCTTCGCCGGCTACAACTACGGCGATTACTGGGCGCATTGGTTTGCGATGGGCCAGAAGCTCAAGCACCCGCCAAAGATTTATCACGTGAACTGGTTCCGTCGCGATGCCGACGGCAAGTTCTTGTGGCCGGGCTTCGGCGACAACCTGCGCGTGCTCGACTGGATCTTGAAGCGCTGCACCGGCAAGGCCGAGGCGCAGGAGAGCCCCATCGGCCACCTGCCGCGTCCCGCCGACCTCAACCTTCAGGGCCTCGAGATTCCGAAGCCTGCGCTCGATGAGCTACTCTCGGTGAAGGTCGAGGACTGGCGCGCCGAAGCCGCCGACATGGACCACTACCTCGACGAGTTCGGTGACCGCACGCCTGCGGCGCTGCGCGCCGAGGTCAAAGCCCTTCAAAAGCGCCTCGGCTGAGGACCTCATGACGATCCACCTTTCTGCACGAGGCCGCTTTGGCCTCGCCCTCGCGGCTGCCTGCGTGGCCACCCTCTCAATCTTTGACACCGCACTCGCGCAGACCCCTGCCGCGCAAACGACCACAGCGGGTTCAACCGAGGCGACGACCGCCCCCGCGCCACCACCGCCGCCCGTGCTGCTCTCGCGCGAGGCGCTCGCCGGGGCCATCGGCGTACGCGAGCAAGCGCTCAAGAGCGATGAGAGCTATCAGCTCCTCGAGTCGCTCACGACGGAAGTCGGTCAAAGATTTGCAGGGACCGCGGGTGACAAGGCCGGTGTCGAGTGGGCCGTCAAAACCTTGCGCGATCTCGGGTTCACGAACGTGCACACCCAAGAAGTGATCGTGCCGCGGTGGATTCGGGGTGAGGCGAGCTTCGACGTGCTTGCACCTTACCCGATGTCGATGGTGACGACCGCCATCGGCGGCAGCATCGGCACACCCGATGAAGGCCTCGATGCGCCCATCGTGATGGTGCAAGACATCCCTGCATTGCAGGCGCTGCCCGAGGGCACCGTGCGCGGCAAGATCGTGTTCTTCAACGGCCGCATGGAACGCAAGCGTGATGGCAGTGGCTACGGCAAGGCCGTACGAGCGCGTACCGAAGGCCCGAGCATCGCCGGGAGCCTCGGTGCCGTCGGGGTGGTCATCCGCTCGGTGGGCACGAGCAAGAATCGCATCGCACACACCGGCACGCTCTCCTACAACGTCTCGGCGCCGCGCATTCCGGCGGTCGCCATCTCGAACCCCGATGCGGATTTGCTCGAGCGACAAGTGGCGCAGACGCGCCCCGAGGGCAAGGCGGCGGGCCAAGCCGTCCGGGTGCGCATGCGTGTGACGTCACGCGATCTGCCGCAGGTGCGATCGGCCAATGTCATCGGCGATCTGCCCGGTACCGATCTTGCCAATGAAATCGTGCTGATCGGAGGTCACCTCGACTCGTGGGATACCGGTCACGGTGTGCAGGACGATGGCGCAGGTGTTGCCATCGCCATCGCCGCCGCGCGCCTCGCCGCAAGCGCCAACCCCAAGCCGCGACGCACCATCCGCGTCGTGCTCTTTGCGAACGAAGAGTTTGGGCTCTCCGGAGCAGGCCGCTACCCCGTCGCCATCGGCGATGAGGGCGTCGCGAACCATGCGTTTGCGTTGGAGGCTGATCTTGGCGATGGCCCCGTATGGAAACTCTCTGCGCGTGTGCCGCAGCAATACTGGCCGACGATCGAGCAAGTGCACCGCGTGGTGCGATCGCTCGAAGTCGAGCTCGGTGACAACACCTCGAACGGTGGTGCGGATCTTGGCCCGCTGCGTCGTCTCGGCGTGCCCATCTTGTCGCCGCAGCTCGATGCGACGACGTACTTCGACATCCACCACACCGTCAACGACACGCTCGATCAGGTCGACCCCGCGCACTTGCGCCAGTCGACCACCGTGTTCGCGGTGACGACCTATGCCGCAGCGATCGTGGATGGGCCCGTGCCGCGTTACTCGCAGTAGTACCCGCCCCGATCGAGCGTGGCGCCATCGAGGTCCTGCGCCTTCGAGTGATAACCCGTCGCGTGGTAGGTCTTCCAACGCGTGTTGATGGTCGCGCAGATGGCATCACCCGCTTCTTGAAGCGATGACGGCACCGGCCCGAAAGCCGACGGATTATCCCAACCGACGGTTCCATCGATCCTCACGAGCCGCGGCGGCGCCACCCCCTCCTCCGTGCCGACACGCAGCGGCATCGAACAGCCGCTACTCAAAGATATCGTGGTCAAGAGACTGACCACCCCGAGAAAGACATAAGGCGCACGCACTGCACTCATCATTCAACCCTCTGCTGTGTTCAAAGAGGGTTAGCAAAGTAATCACTCGGCGGGCGGACGAATATCGAAATTGGGTCGAAACGTGCGCGGTCGCACGACCAAATACCCCAACTAATAAATCAACGACCTGAATACGGGAAATTGCCTAGATACGGCGCTCTGGATTTTTACGCCACTGGCGTATACCATTTTCATGGTATTTATCGAGACGCCAAGCTTCACCCGTCTATTGGGTGAAATCCTGACCGACGAGGAATACACGGCCTTTCAGCGGCAGCTTTTAGCAAACCCTGAAGCGGGCGCTCTGATACCGGGAACCGGCGGACTCCGAAAACTTCGGGCGTCTGCTGGCGGAAAAGGCAAGCGAGGCGGGGCTTGAGTGATCTACTTTTTAAACGCCAACAGCGAACACTGCTACCTGCTGTTGATCTACAAAAAGAATACTCTCGAAAATCCGTCACCGAGTCAGTTGAGACGACTCCGAATCGCGATGACCCAGAGCAACGAAGAATGAAAAAGCAACTTTTCCAACAACTCATGACGAGCATCGAAGAAGCCGGCAAGAGCCGCCGCGGCACCATGCGGCCCTCTCGCGTGTTCGTCAGCATCGACTACCGCATCCAGTCCATTCGCGAGGCGGCGGGACTATCCCAGAGTCAGCTCGCTCGGCTCCTCAACGTCAGCGTCAGAACACTGCAGAACTGGGAGCAAGCTCGGCGTGCGCCCTCGGGGGCGGCCAAGGCGCTGATCAGCATTTTGGAGTCTGAGCCCAAGTTGGTGCTCAAGGCGCTGCACCAAGCCTCGACGACTCGAGGGCGCCACATCTCACGCGTATAGGCCAACGCCTTGGGGCAAACGCTCGTCATGAGCGTCTGCCGTCCCAAGTCTCTATGCCGACACCTCAAAGGGCTCCTGCGCCCCCATCACCAGCTCCGCGGCCTTGCGGATCAGCTCTGGCCCCGCGTCGCGTTCGCGGGCGCCTTCTGAGAGCAGACGACGGTACTCACGCGAGCCTGGGGTATGACTCACGAGGCCGAGCATGTGGCGACTGATGGCGTGTAGCCGCTCACCCTTCGAAAGTTCGCGCTCGGCGTACTCGGCCATCCGGGCGAGGTGGTCTTCGATGCTCGGGGCGCGATAACCCACATCACCTTCGAGAGCGGCAAAGATTTCGCCGAGTACCATGGGCCGATGGTAGGCCTCACGACCGAGCATCACGCCGTCGGCCCACTCGAGCGCTTCGATCGATTGCCCAGCCGTTTTGATGCCGCCATTGAGCAACACAGGCATGTCGGGAAAATCTTCCTTCAAGCGACGCACCACGTCATAGCGCAACGGCGGAATCTCCCGATTCTCGGCGGGTGTCCAGTTACCGAGCACCGCTTTGCGCGCATGCACGATCACGCAGTCGGCGCCTGCTGCGCGCACGGCCACTAAAAAATCGGCCAGCTTGTCGTAGTCCTCTTCATCGAAGCGCTGCACGGCCTCGTCGAGATTACGCGCGCTCGATCGTAAGGTACCGATGCGCATTTTCACCGTCACCGGGAGATCTACGGCCTCGCACATCGCTGAGACACAGTCTGCGACGAGGCGTGGCTCGTTCATGAGGCAGGCGCCGAACGCGCCCTTCTGCACTTTGTCGGAGGGGCAACCGCAGTTGAGGTTGATCTCGTCGTACCCCCACTCCTCGCCGTAGCGTGCTGCCGCAGCGAGATAATCGGGCTCACAGCCCCCGAGCTGCAGCGCGACCGGATGTTCTTCCGAGGAATACTCGAGCAGCTTCTCGCGATCACCGCGCAAAATGGCCGAGGCCGTCACCATCTCGGTGTAGAGCAGCAGATCTTTGTGGAAGCCACGCAGGAAGTAGCGGCAATGCCGATCGGTCCAGTCCATCATCGGCGCAACTGAGACGCGGCGGTCGAGGAAGCGGCTCATGGCGCGTCCTCAGGGGTTACCGAATCATCGCTCGTCGCGGGCTCCGACTCCGTCCGCAGCATTGCGCGCAAACGGTAATACCCACGGCCCAAGGCCTCACGGATCACGAGGTCGGATTTCTCGAGGGCTTTGGGATCGGGGATCCAATCTCTTACCGCCAACCGTTGTACCGGAACGCGGAAATCAACGGGATACGCGATGACGTTGAACCCTTCCGTTTCGAAGGTGATCACCGCGCGCGGAATATGAAACGCCGAGGTGACCAGAATGATCTTCGGCCTCGGCGAGCTAAACATCTTACGAATCGCTTCAGCTTCTCGCTGGGTGTTGAGCGCCTGAGGCGATACCTCGACGCGATCGGCAGGCAAACCAAACTCGAGCGCGAGCTGACGGGAGACCGCGCCTTCCGAGGGCAGGCCTTCCTGACCGATCCAACTGCCGCCTGAGAAGATCAGGCGTGATGCCCGCCCCTCCCGCACGAGCGCAATACCTCCAAACACTCTGTCAATTGAGTTATTCCACTCTACTATCGGCAAATCATAGGGTCTAACGTAGGACATAGAGCCGCTGAGAACGACGATCGCCTCGGCAGACTGCTTCGCTCCGCGACCGGCCGGCGTCGCCTCAGGCTCTGGGCCCTGACCGAACGCCACCCCTTCCGGCACGACCTCTGCCTGCGACCACGCAAACAAACGATCGGCGATGATGGGCAAGCTGCAGGCGAGCAAAAACACGGCGCCTGCGATCGACCAGCGCCGCTGGCGCAGCACGGCACCCACGAGCACCGCGAGACACACGAGCACGATCGGGGAGAAAAACATCGGCAGGAGCTTGTTGATCGTCACGGGACTACTCGCCCCGCCCACGCCGAAGCCCGCACCAACGGGGCCAAGAACGCCCTCGTCATAATCAACCTTTCGCCCGAGGTTGCCTCGAGCCTTGTCAAAACTTAGAGCGTACGGATCGCCGCAAGCGCAACTGCCGCGTTGTAGACGATCGAGGTGACCGCCTGCCATAACGGCAGCGGCGGCAGACGCTCGATATCGAGCGGCACGACAATCGTGTCACCCGGCTGAATCTCCGCATTTCTGCCACCACGCAGCCAGCCCCCTTCACTCAACGAGACACTGCCGTCCGCCCGAACCACGTAAGCACGAGACTTATCAGCTCGACGCGTAAACCCGCCCGAAAGCTTGATGTAGTCGTCGCGCTTGAGGCCGACACGATGCAGGAGCGAGGTCGAATTCTGAACTTCGCCAATGATCGTCACTTCCTGGCGAATCTTCGGAACGATGAGCTCATCACCGCCACGCAGCATGACGTCCGTCGGCGATCCGACCCGATTCAGAATCAGTTGATCGAGATCGATGACCAGCCGGCCCACTGCCGTCGTACCCTGCAACTGAGTGAGCAGTCCTTGGGCCGAGAGCGCGCCCTGGGCCGCATCCTGACCTTCCTTGACCTGACCCGCCTGAATAGCGAGCGCCGCGAGATCAGACCTCAGATTCTCGGTGAGCTTGGCGATCTGCTCCGCCTCACGTTGCTTGAGTTCCTGACGCGTGAACACCGCCCCTCGCGTGAATGCGATACCCGAAATCCCACCCGCCCGCTCGATGACCGAGCGCAGCGTCTCCCCGCGACGGATGGGGTAGCGACCCGGGAAGCGCACCTCGCCCTTCAGCGTGACGAACTCTTGCTTCGACCACTCCGGCAATTCTTTGACGACGAGCGCATCGAAGGGCTGCAACTTGACATCGGCTGCCGCATCACCGCGGAGCACGGCAGCCAGATCGATCTCGAGTAGCGAGGACTCGCGCTCTTCGCCATTACTTGTGAACCGCGTGAGCTCCGCCTTGAGCCCAAACGCCGCATCCGAGAGCCTACCGCCGGCGCGGAGCAAATCACTCACGCGCATCGCAGGCTCGAGCGGATACTCGCCCGGCGCCTTGACCTGACCACCGATCGAGACCACCTCGGTTGGCTGATCCACGCGACCCTGGCGACGAAGCTCGGCGAGCAGCGGCTTGATCACCCGCTCGCGACCGGTCTCGATATCGAACACGGTCAAGCGATCTCGCGCAGCCAACTGAACATCCGCCGCCGAACCCGGCTCGCGCAGCGCCGCAGCCAAATCGGCCGACAGAACAACCACCCGCCGATCGGGGGGCAGTTCCCGACGAATAAGCACGTACCCAAGATCGGCCCCTAGCTTCAGTTCATCGACCGAACGGATCACCTCAGAGAGACGAAGACCATTGCGCCAGGCGACCGTCGCCGGGCGAAACACATGACCTTCGATGATCACGCCTGAGTCGAGCGTCGGGCGCAAACGCGCTACGCTGACCGCATCACCGTTCTGAAGCGTCGGGCCCGTGGCACGCGCATCACCAAGCGACACGTCGATCGCAACGCGTCGGCTGCCTTCGTCAATGCGAACGACCGAGAGTCGGCTTGAGTCCGCTTCGCTCGTGAACCCACCTGCGAGCGCAACGAGACCCGAGGTCGTCACGTTACCCTTGAGCTCGTAAATCGCAGGGCGTCGAACTTCGCCATCGATCGACGCTACCGACCCTGCAGGCGGAATGAAAATCACGTCGCCCGGCAAAATCTTGGCATCGTTGCTGGTATCGCCACGCAACAAAAGGTCATAGAGGTCGAGCCGACGCACCACTGAACCCTGACGCTTGACCTGAATGTCGCGCAGCGAGCCCGTCGTAGCCACGCCGCCTGCGGCATAGAGTGCGCTTGTCACCGTAGAAAGGCCCGTCACCGTGTAACTGCCGGGGCGCTTGGCCTCGCCGAGCACGAACACCTGAATCGCCCGAGCCTCAGCCATGCTCACGTTGGCCTGAGTACCGATCATCTGCTTGGCCACGCGCGATTCGATTGCCTCGCGTACCGCTTCAAACGTTTTGCCGACGACCGGAATCGGCCCGAGCTCCGGAAAGCTCAGCGCACCATCGCGATTCACCGTGACCTGCACCATGCGGTTCTGCCCACCGTAAAGCTGAACCGACAGACGATCTCCCGGGCCCATCACATAATCGGCGGGCACCGAGACGTTGGTCGCCGGTGAAAACGCCGAACGCGCCTCATCGAACAAATCGTAGCCAAAGGGTTTCAGGCCGAGCGCACCCGCCGCCTGAACCGGCAGCCGACTAATCGTCACTTTGACATTGAGCAGAGTTGGCTCGAGCGCAAGCCGCTGGTTCGCCTGCTTCTCGGTCAATCCACCGAGCGCGATGAGCGGCAACCCGGGGAGCGCCAACTGACCCGAGCGATCGAGCAGGTAAGGATTACCGCGACGCAACGCATCGAGGAAGCTCTCCGAAATCATATCCTCCTGAGAAACATTCGCGGCGCCCGCCGTCGATGAAACGCCCCCCTGATTGGTTTTTGCCGCGGTCGGCGTTGTCTTGATGCTCACTGAAACGAGCACCGTGTCACGCGGCTTGAGCGTCGGCTCTTCGGGCTCGAACCTCTTCGCGTCTTTATCCGAAACGCTCAGTCGGCCCATTTCACCAACTCGCACGCCGTCTCGACCGGTCGTCGCGGTCGAATCGGCTTCATCGGTCAGTTCATCCAACACCGACGGGTCGAGACCATACTGCTTCAATAACGCCTCACGCTGCGAGGCAGGCATGGACTTCAGCAACTCGAGTTGGGCAGAGGTCGGAGTCTGGGCAAGCGCAAGGCCACCCAGGAGGCCAAGAAACAGGACCGCAAGAAGCGTCAATCGCATGTTCGGAGACTCCAATTCAAGCCGCGAAGTATACTCTCGAAATGGACTTTTCCTCACCCGAATTCTGGGTCGCGCTTGGGCAGATCATCATGATCGACATTCTGCTCGGGGGCGATAATGCGGTCGTCATTGCACTTGCCTCCCGGCGGCTTCCCGAAGCCCAGCGAAAGAAGGCCATTTTCTGGGGCATGTTCGGCGCTATCGCCTTGCGGGTCATCCTGATTTTCTTTGCCCTGCAGTTATTGAAAATCCCCTTCCTCAAAATAGTGGGCGGTTTGCTGCTGCTTTGGATAGGTATCAAATTGCTCCTTCCTCAGCACGAAGGCGATCACGAGATCAGTGCGGCAGACCACTTAATGGGCGCAATAAAAACCATCGTGCTCGCCGATGCGGTCATGAGCCTCGATAACGTCATCGGCATCGCGGGCGCAGCCAAAGACAGTCTCGGCCTCGTGGTCTTCGGATTACTGTTCTCTATTCCCATCATCATCTGGGGCAGCCGCTTCGTGCTCACGCTCATGGATCGCTTTCCCGCCGTCATTCTTTTTGGCGCAGGACTTTTGGGCTGGATCGGCGGCGGCATGATCGCCGATGACGTACTGCTCGCGCCGTACGTCAAAGATCTCGTAATCAGCGCGCATTATTCGTCGGCCGTGGCCGGGGCGATATTCGTGGTGGCGTTAGGAAAATGGCTCGCCTCGCGCGCTCCAAAACCCGTTGAAGCCGCTGCAGGCCTGACTGACCTTGCCGCCCCTCCCGGCAGCACCGACAAGGAGAACTCGCCATGAGCGTATTCCTGATCCCCGTAGACGGCTCCGAGTATTCCATGCGCGCCATCGATTACGTGATCGGTCGCGTCAAGCAAAACCCCTCCGAGCATCGCGTGCATGTGCTCAACGTGCAGATGCCGCTCGTCGGAGTGAACGTCAAACTCTTCGTCAGCGCCGAGAGCCTGCAGGAGATCTACCGCGAGGAAGGCGAGAAGATCTTGGCGCCCGTGCTCGAGAAGCTAAAGAACGCGAAGATTTCTGCGACGCCGCACATCGGCGTGGGGGATGCGAGTCAGGTGATTATCGATTTCGGCAAAGAGGTGAAGGCCTCCGAAATCGTGATGGGCAGCCACGGACGTGGCGCCTTTGCCGGCGCATTAATGGGCTCGGTCGCTCAAAAGGTCGTGCATTTATCCGATATTCCCGTCATTTTGCTCAAATAATCGTATTTCTGCACAGAAATACGGGTTAATACTGGATAATATTTTTCGATTTAGTTATTTTTGGCTCCCGGTTTAGTCCCTCAAAGGTTTTAAAACCCATGCCAAAACTCTCTGCCGAGGCCCTCCAGGCCAAAATCGCCCAGCTTCAAAAGCAGCTCACCGCCGCCCAAAACAACAAAGCGCCCGCCATCAAGAAAGTGAAGGCGCTCATGAAGAAGCTCGGCGTCACCGTTGCCGACCTCACAGGCGGCGAAGCCCCGGCCAAAGGTCGCCCCGGCCGCAAACCCGGTAAGACCGCCAAGAAGGGCCCCAAGCGTGGTGGCAAGGTCGCCATCAAATACCGCGACGACAAGGGCAACACCTGGACAGGTCGCGGCAAGACGCCCCGCTGGCTCGCCGAGGCCGAGAAGGCCGGCGCCAAGCGCGATCAGTTCCTGATCAAGAAATAATCGGGTCCAAGTCCCCGAACTTGGCCTAGTGATCGGCCTCTTCGGCGCCCAGGCGCCGGAGCAGGCCGAGCACCTCATCGGTCTTCGCCTGCATGAGCTCGCGGCTGCCGCGGCTCTCCACGTTGAGGCGTATCAAGGGCTCCGTGTTCGACGAACGCAGGTTGAGCCGCCACTCCGCGAACTCCATCGAGAGCCCGTCGGTGAAATCCACCGAGAGCGCCTTGGGCTCATATTGCCGCTGCACCGCCTCGATGGCGGCTCGACCATCGGGAACCCGGCGGTTGATCTCCCCGCTACACGGAAAGCGCGCCATACGCTCGCCCACGAGCTCAGAAAGCGTCTTGCCGGTACGAGACATCCGCTCGAGCACCAAGAGCCAAGGCACCATGCCCGTGTCGCAATAGGCAAAGCGCCTGAAATAATGGTGAGCGCTCATCTCACCGCCATAGGCCGCATCGACCTCGCGCATCTTCTGCTTGATGAACGCATGGCCTGATTTACAAAGCACAGGCTTGCCGCCCAAGCGCTCGACGACTTCGATGGTGTTCCAGGTCAACCGCGGGTCGTGAACAATACGAGCGCCCTGCTCCCGCTCGAGCACGGGCTCCGCCAAAAGACCCACGAGGTAATACCCCTCAACGAAGGTCCCCTGCTCATCGAAGAAGAAACAGCGATCGAAGTCGCCGTCCCATGCAAGGCCCAACTGAGCGTTGGATTTCTTGATCGCATCGGTCGTAGGCAGCCGATTCGCCTCGAGCATGGGGTTGGGTACCCCGTTCGGGAAGGTGCCATCCGGCGCGTGATGGAGTTTTACGAAGTCGAATGGCAGGTGCGGCTCGAGCAAATCGACGAATAACCCTGCCCCACCGTTACCGGCATTGACGACGACCTTCAGAGGCTTGAGCACATCGCGGTCGATGTACGAGAGCAGATGCTCCACATAGGCCGCACGAACATCGAACTCGATGAGCGCGCCGTTTTTGGCCGCCCGACCCGGCAGCTTCCCGTCGCGAATCATTGCGGCCATGTCTTTAAGGCCGGTGTCTGCACTGATGGGGCGCGAGCCCTCGCGCACGAACTTGAGTCCGTTGTAATCGGGCGGATTATGGCTCGCCGTGACCATGATGCCGCCATCGAAGGGTCCGGCGGCATCACCCAAAGACGTCGCGAAATACACGCCCTCCGTACCGCAGAGACCGATGTCGTAGACATCAACGCCACATGATCGAAGCCCTTCGATCAAAGCCGAGGCGAGCGTCGCGCTTGTGAGACGAATATCTCGCCCGACCACCACGCGCGTCGGGCGAACGAAGGCGGCATAGGCTCGACCGATGTCCCGGACGAGATCTTCGTTGATCTCCGTCGGGATCCGTCCACGCACATCGTAGGCTTTGAAGGCCGCCAAGTTCGTCATGTCAACGTCTCTCCCCGACCAATCGCGAAGTACCTAAAGCCCAAAGATTTCAGGCGATCGGGATCATAGAGGTTGCGACCGTCAAAAATCACCGGCTGTTTGAGACGGGTTTTAAGCGCCTCGAAATCAGGGCTTCTGAACTCCTGCCACTCGGTCACCACGACGAGCGCCTCAGCACCCTCGATCGCCTCCATAGGCGATTTGCAGAGCACGAGTTCACCCGAGGCACACTGCTTTGGGTAGAGCTTCTCAGCCTCACGCATCGCGACCGGGTCATACGCCCGCACACGCAGCCCCGACGCCCAGGCGGCTTCGAGAAAGCGGCGGCTCGGCGCTTCTCGCATATCGTCGGTGTTGGGTTTGAAGGCAAGCCCCCAGAGTGCCACCGTCATGCCCGAAACTTTTGAACCAAAAAAGTCAGAGAACTTCTTGAAGAGCACATCCTTCTGACGATCATTCACCGCCTCAACGGCTTGAAGCAGTTTGGGCTCAGCACCCGCCTCGATGGCCGTGCGCGTCAGCGCCTTCACGTCCTTCGGGAAACATGACCCGCCGTAACCCGCGCCAGGGTAGATAAACGAAAACCCGATGCGAGAATCAGAGCCGATACCCTGACGAACTTTCTCGATGTCCGCCCCCACCCGCTCGGCGATACCGGCGAGCTCGTTCATGAACGAGATACGGGTCGCGAGCATCGCGTTCGCGGCGTATTTGGTTAGCTCAGCAGAGCGAGCGTCCATGACGATCAATCGTTCGTGGTTACGGGTAAAAGGCGCATAGAGCGCACGCATGAGCGCAATGGCGCGAGTCGAATCCGACCCCACGACGACGCGGTCGGGCTTCATGAAATCGGCGACGGCGGCGCCTTCTTTCAAAAACTCGGGGTTCGAGACCACATCGAACTCGCAAGACACCCCGCGCTCGGAAAGAGATTTCGAAATCTCTCCCGCCACCCGGTCCGCCGTACCAACGGGGACGGTCGATTTATCGATGATGATGCGATACGACGAAAGATGGCGTCCGATCTCCCGAGCGACGGCGAGCACATGCGAAAGATCCGCCGAACCGTCTTCTCCAGGCGGCGTGCCGACCGCGATGACGAGCGCCTCGCCATGAGACACCCCACCCGCAGCATCAGTCGAAAACCTCAGTCTCCCCGCTGCGGCATTACGCGCAACCAGGGTCTCGAGACCGGGTTCGTGAATGGGAATACGCCCCGCCTGTAGGCTTTTGATTTTCTCGGGGTCGATATCGACGCAGAGCACGTCGTTACCCACCTCAGCGAGGCAGGCCCCCGTGACGAGGCCGACGTAGCCCGAACCAAAAACGGAAATGCGCATGGGCTTTCCGGCGCAGCGAACTCAGCGCTTCGGCCGGTTCGCGATTGCCTTTCGCAAGAAGACCACGAGGATTCCGAGGAACCCGCCGGTCAACAAAGAAACAATCGCGATCAACGCACGTTTAGGCGTGTCTCGCTTCTTGGGTGGTGTCGCACGATCAATGACCTTGAATGCAAACTCCTCGTTGCCTCGTGCGAGCATGAGTTTTTGCATCTCGCCCTCGAGTACTCGACCCATCGACTGCTGCAGCGAGACCACGCTCGTCGCGGCGATCTCGCGCTGCAAGTAGGCGACATTTCGCTCGGATTCTTCCTGAGCTTGAGTTCGAAGTCGGTCGTTCAAACGCTTGACGAGAACATTGGCCCACTCGGCCGCTGTGTCGGGATCTTTCCAACGGATACTCAGAGTCACCAAACCGGACTTTTTATCTTCAGCAACAGTTCGAATATCCTGATCGAAGAATTTGACCGCATCACGAATATCGAGAGGTTTACTTCCATCTCTGATATCGTCCTCAAAAAGCGGCATCAATTTATAGTCGTTGATGAAGTCACGCGCAAACTCTTTCGATTTCAGCACCGCGATCGGCTCACCCTCACTTGCGCCTGGAAGGTTGATCCCGGCAAGACTTGCCAAACCCCCGAGTTGCGCAAGAGAGCCCCCTAATCCAGCCTGCTTTTCCGCTGGCGATAGAACCACATCCGCCTTAAACCACTCCTGCGCGAGGAGCGCATACGTTACGCCACCCAAGGTGAATACGCCCGTGATGGCGACAATAAGCCAACGACCCGACCAAATCGTCTCCCAGAGTTCCCAGAGATCGATTTCATCGTCGTACGCGGGGGGTGCGGGATTGGGGTTTTCCATAGGGTCGAGATGATACCGGAAAGCGATTACGAGGCCGGTGTCGTGGGCGCAGCACCCGGATCACCAAAACGCATGAGCCCGTGGGTGATCACACCCGCCCCAACGAACGCCAACAGAGAGACGTAATCCGGCAGCCCAAGCACCCGATCGAGTATCCAGCCCACCCCGATCCAAAGGATCGCCATAGCGATCAGCACCGCCAAGGCACCCGGTACCGGTAGCCCCCGGCGAAGCAACGAGTGATGAAGATGGGTGGTGTCGGCGAAGAAGGGCGAGTGACCCTTAGCCACACGGCCGATGGCCGTCGAACCCATATCGAAAATGGGCATCGCGATAAACCAGAGCAAGGTCACGGGCGAGACGATGGACGCTGAATCTTGCGATAGCGCAATCAGCGACCAAGACAGCAAAAACCCCAAGAACAAACTGCCGGCATCGCCCATGAAGGTTCGAATGGGGCGATTAAACCCGAGGGGGAGATTGAAAATCAGAAAAGACCCAGACACTCCAGCCGCGATGACGGCAATCGCAAGCACCTCGGCATTGCCCGAGACAAGCGCCACCGTCGCCACCGCAGAAAACGCGAGCGCCGCCAAAGACCCCGCCAAACCGTCGATGCCATCGACCATATTCATCGCATTCATGGCGCCGGCGACCAAGAGCACACAAAGCACCGTTGCCGCCCAACCATCGAAGACCACCGTCTCAGGGCCGAACGGTGACCCCACAAGGTGCACCGCAAGACCCCCGAGCAGTACCATGGCGATGGCACCCAAGCCTTGTACCGCCAACCGAAACACCGCCGAGAGGGAGAAACGATCGTCAAGTAGCCCTAAGGTCACGAACATGAAGCCGAGCTCGGTCGCCACAAGAGGCGGCCTTACTTCAGCCGGTAGCACCGCAGCGCCTACGAAAAAACCCACCCACATCGCAAGCCCCCCCACGACGGGCACCTGCGCATCGTGGATTTTTCGCCCCCCCGGTCGATCGACAAAATCGAGACGCTCGGCTACGGGTCGAAGCGCCGCCATCACGATGATGGTGACGACCGATGCCGCTGAAAATGCCAACCAAAGACTGGACATATCTCGAGAGTATATCTTGACCGCCTTGCCGTACCCTGCGCTAAAGTGACCGCCATGCGCATTCACCGATTGTGGTCAGTTTTTACCGTCGTTTTGTTGGGTCTCGTCGCGGGCTGTGTGCGTCTCGATGACACTCAAGCACTCGTCAAGGCGGAGCGGTACGACGATGCCTTCCCCAAGGTGACCTTACTCGCCAAATACGGGGACCCGAAAGCGCAAAACCTGCTCGGGTGGCTTTATGAAAACGGCTACGGCGCCCCACGAGACATCGCAGAAGCCGCACGGTGGTATCGCAAAGCGGCCGATCAGGGGCTGCCGCTTGCGCAAAACAACCTGGGCGTTCTTTACCGTGAAGGCCGAGGGGTCTCCAAAGATTTAGCTGAGGCCGCCCGCTGGTTCGACCGAGCCGCCACGGCAGGGCATGTCGAGGCGATTAATAACCTTGGGGTCATGTACGACCATGGCCAAGGCCTTCCCGAGAATAATGCCGAGGCCGTAAGACTTTTTGATAAAGCCGCCAAAGAAAACCTTGGGCGCGCCAAAACCAACCTCGGACTGATGTACCAGCGAGGCGAAGGCGTCCCGCAGAACATCGCGATTGCTCGAAAATACTTCGAAGAGGCGAGCGCCGATGGAGACCTGCAGGGCCGGATGCAGCTCGGCGTGTTGATGCTGGCGGGAAGCGGCGGCCGAAAAGACCCGGAGGCTGCGAAGACTTTACTGGAGAGCGCCGCGCTTGGTGGCGAGCCGAGAGCCGCGTATCAGCTTGCTCTGGCGGCTTCAGAAAAAGTGGAGTCGTACGCCTGGCTCAACTTGGCAGCAAGTGCCGGCGATCAACCCTCGATCGAGATGAGAAACCGCCTTCGCGGCGAGCTCTCTGAAGAGCTCTTGGCCGCTGCCGAAGCGCGTTCGACGGAGCTTGCCAAACGAAAGAAGTCTTAAAGACTTCTTAACGACCGTATCGATCTTCGAATCGGACGATATCGTCCTCACCGAGGTACGAACCCGACTGCACTTCGATAATGTGCAGAGGGATCTTGCCGGGGTTTTCGATTCGGTGCTTCACCCCGAGCGGAATGTAGGTCGACTGATTTTCTTCAAGCATGAAAACTTCATCGCCGCGCGTGATGCGGGCAGTGCCTGCCACCACGATCCAGTGCTCGGCGCGGTGATGATGAAGCTGGAGTGACATCGAAGCGCCTGGCTTCACCGAAAGCCGCTTCACCTGATAACGCGCGCCATTCTCGATGCTGTCGTAGCTTCCCCACGGGCGATGCACCTCGCGATGCAGTTGATGCTCCGAGCGACCATCCTGCTTGATCTTCTCGACAAGTTTCTTGACGTCTTGGACTCGATCTTTGGGCGCAACAAGCACCGCATCTTTCGTTTCGACAACGACGTGATCTTTAAGGCCAACGGTTGCGACCAATCGACTTTCCGCGAGAACAAAACTGCCTTCGGTATCGACGGATAGAACATCGCCACGAAGGGCGTTCCCTGAAGCATCACGATCAAGCGCGTCATGCAAAGAAGACCAGGAACCGACATCACTCCAGCCCGCGTCGAGCGGAACAACGGCGGCGGAATCGGTCTTCTCCATCACGGCATAGTCGATCGAATCGGAGGGGCATTTGGCAAACGCTGCGGCATCGACCCGCAGAAAATCGAGGTCGGACTTCGCAGCCGAGACAGCCTCCTTCGTAGCCTCGAGCATCGCCGGCGCATGTTTTTCGAGCTCCTCGAGATATCGACTCGCCTTAAACAGGAACATGCCGCTATTCCAGAGGTATCCGCCTAATGCCAGAAAACCTTCTGCGGCCTTACGGTCGGGTTTTTCGATGAATCGATCAATGTGGAAGGCCTGCCCTAACGGCTTTCCGCAACGGATATAGCCGTACCCTGTCTCAGGCGCACTCGGCACCACCCCAAACGTGACGAGCTTCCCTTGCTCCGCCACAGCGATGGCGGCAGCTACTGCTTTCTGGAACGCAGCTTTGTCTTGAATCACGTGATCGGCCGGGAGCACGAGTAACAGCGCGTCCGGGGCTGCGGTCAGCGCGGCGAGCGCAATCGCGGGTGCCGTGTTTCGGGCGCAGGGCTCAAGAATCACTTTGGCCCCCGAAACGCCCAGCGCCCTCACCTGCTCGGCCACCAAAAACCGATGGTTTTCGTTGCAGACGATCGCGGGGGATGCAAGATCTGGGAGCCCTGCGGTGCGAGTGAGGGTCGCCTGAAGCAGGGTTTCACCGCCGCCCTGCAGGTTGATCAGCTGCTTTGGGAAAAGCTCTCGAGAAAGAGGCCAGAGGCGGGTCCCAGACCCGCCCGACAGAATGACGCACTGCAGCATCAAAATGCCCTCACCATGTTGGCGTCCCCAAGGGGATTCGAACCCCTGTTACTGCCGTGAAAGGGCAATGTCCTAGGCCTCTAGACGATGGGGACGCCGAAACCGATAAAACTTGGTGGAGCTAGGCGGGATCGAACCGCCGACCTCTTGCATGCCATGCAAGCGCTCTCCCAGCTGAGCTATAGCCCCAAAGGAGGGCCGGGAAGGTACGTAAGTGACGGAATAAAGTCAAGAAATCCCAATGGCGGTCAGCCGCCCGAGCGTCCGCGCTTTCCCAAGCAAAGCCAGGGTCTGATCAATGGGGGGTGAAACCGTCCCGCCCGTCACCGCCACCCGTAGCGGTTGGGCGATTTTTCCAAGGCTCACCGCTTTTTCGGCCGCAACAGCCTCTAGTGACGCGTGAAGGGTCTCTGCGGACCAGTTGCTTAAAGTCTCAAGCTTCGCGCGTAGCGCCGACAGTAGCCCCCTCGCCTCCTCAGTCAGGTGCTTCGTGGCGGCTTTCTCATCGAGCGTGACGGCGGCTCCAAAGAAGTACCGGCTATTCGCTGCCATTTCCTTGAGGGTTTTCACGCGCTCTCGCTGCGCGATCACAATCTGAGCAAGGTAAGCGTCATCTGCGCACTCGATCCCGAGTCTTGAAAGATGCGGGCGAAGATACTTCACGACCGAGAGGGGCTCCGCTCGCATCAAATGCTGCTGATTGAGCCAAAGAAGCTTTTCGGGGTTGAAGGCGGAGGCAGCTTTATTCACGTTCGAGACATCAAACGCCGCGATCATTTCCTCGCGCGTGAAGATCTCTTGATCGCCATGCGACCAGCCGAGACGCACGAGATAGTTGAGGAGCGCATCGGGAAGATACCCCTCTTCCTCGTACTGCAGGACAGAGACCGCCCCGTGACGCTTCGAGAGCTTGGCACCATCCGCACCCAAAATCATCGGCACGTGCGCATACACCGGGATCTTCGCCCCAAGCGCTGCCAACATGTTCATCTGCCGTGGGGTGTTATTGAGATGATCATCGCCGCGGATGACGTGAGTCACGCCCATGTCGGCATCATCCACCACCACACAGAAGTTATAAGTCGGCGTACCATCCGAGCGGGCGATGATCAGGTCGTCGAGTTCAGAGTTCTTGAACACCACTCGACCGTGGACAAGATCTTCAACGACGACCTCGCCCTCGAGGGGGTTTTTAAAGCGGATGACGGGCTCTACACCCGCTCGAGTATCCGTTCGATCTCGCCACCGACCGTCGTATCGCGGCTTTTCCTTGCGCGCCATCTGATCGGCGCGTAACTGCTCGAGCTCTTCTTTTGTGCAGTAACACCGATAGGCGTTGCCTTCGGCGAGAAACTTCTGGATGACTTCTTTATACCGATCAAAGCGAGCCGTTTGATAAAACGGCCCTTGATCCGCCGAAAGACCGAGCCATGCCATTCCCTCAAGGATCACCCTCACCGCCTCGTCCGTCGATCGCTCGCGGTCGGTGTCCTCGATCCGAAGGATGAACTGCCCCCCCTGCCGGCGCGCCTGAAGCCAAGAAAAGAGAGCTGTCCGGACACCGCCGATGTGTAGCAGGCCGGTGGGACTTGGGGCGAAACGGGTGACGATCATGGGGCGCAAATGCTAGCACCGGAAGTGGCGCCAAAACACGAAATCCGGCAGAATCCCGCCCTCTTCGACGTCGGGCGGGCGGTTAGCTCAGCGGTAGAGCACTGCCTTCACACGGCAGGGGTCACTGGTTCGATCCCAGTACCGCCCACCATACTCGGTTAACAGACGCCCCCCGACTGACAAGTGTAATGACCCACCGTTTTCTGCACAGGCTAGGCCGCTAAAGCATACGCCATAGCGGGGGTTTGCATGCCGAGGGCTTGGTGGGGCCGACGGTGGTTGTAGAAGCGGATCCATTCTCCGATGACAC
>JBILWC010000024.1:0-37225 GCA_044370105.1 Steroidobacteraceae bacterium
CTCTCCGACATTTCCTGGGACATCCCGGGCGAAGAGGCTGTTCGCAGCTTCCAAAAGGGTCAGACGATCGAAGCCATGGTTCTGGCCATCGATCCGGAGCGCGAGCGCATCAGCCTCGGCATCAAGCAGCTCGCTAAGGATCCGTTCGCGGGTTACATCGCCGACAATCCGAAGGGCAGTGTCGTTCGCGGTGTCGTCAAGGAAGTGGACGCTCGCGGCGCGATCATCGATCTCGGCAACGGCATCGAAGGCCAGCTGCGTGCTTCGGAGCTCGGTCGCGATCGCGTCGAAGACGCGCGTCAGTTCCTGAAGGCTGGCGACGAGATCGAGGCGAAGTTCATGGGCGTCGATCGCAAGACGCGCTCGATTTCGCTCTCGATCAAGGCCAAGGAAGCCTCCGAGGAAGCCGAAGCCGTACAGAGCTATCGTTCCGAGCAGACGGGCCCGACCGCGGGTACGAGCTTGGGCGAACTCCTCAAGGCCCAGATCAACTCGGATCGCGATCGCGGTTGATGGGGTAACGTGAAATTGGGGCGGGTCGCGGACGGGTTATGCCGTTCGCGACCCTCCTGACGACGTCACGGGGTTGTCATGACGAAGTCGGAACTCATCGAATTGATCACCGCCAAGCAGAAGCATCTGCCGGCGAAGGACATTGAGCTCGCGCTCAAGCAGATCCTCGAGATCATGAGCGACGCGCTCGCCACGGGTGAGCGCATCGAGATCCGTGGGTTCGGCAGTTTCTCCTTGCATTTCCGACCGCCTCGTCAGGGTCGTAACCCGAAGACGGGCGAGGCCGTCGCGCTGTCCGGAAAGTACGTGCCTCATTTCAAGCCTGGAAAAGACCTGCGTGAGCGGGTCAACGAAAGCATCTCGAGTCCGATTCGAGACTGATCTCTCCAATAGTCGACGCTCCGCGTCGATTCGTTGCTCGTGATCCAGCGAGCCTCCGCCTTAGCCTCCGGCGAGTGCCGCCATGTCGGCGCCACGCATCCGAACCGGAGGACCATCCATGATCTATCGAATGACCGCCCTTGCTGTCTTGTCGTGTTGGGCGCTACTCGGGCCCGTTCACGCCTCGACCACCGCCGCCTCATCCTCGACTCGCCCAATCACCACGCTCGTCAACATCAATACCGCCGACGTCGCCACGCTCGCGCGAGAGATCAAGGGAATCGGCGAGTCCAAGGCACGAGCCATAGTCGAGCACCGTCAGAAAAATGGGGCTTTTCGCTCGGTCGATGAACTTGCGCTCGTCAAGGGCATCGGCGCCAAGACACTCGAGAACAACCGTGGCCGTTTGACCGTCGGATCGGGCGGCGCGGCGGCGAAACCCTCGGGAGTGTCGTCGACCGCCGGGGCTGCGGGGCGTAGTCCGACGGGTCAAAACGTCTCGAAGCCGAGCGCCGGAAGCCGCTAACGTCCCTGCCCGGGCGAGGGGCGCTTGGTTTACCATTCCGACATCTGTTTTTCGGAGTGCCAGATGGCCAAGCGTCCCCTCATCGAGACGGCGGTTTTCCCGGTTGCGGGGCGTGGTACTCGATTCCTTCCGGCGACCAAGGCGAGCCCCAAAGAAATGCTCCCGGTCGTCGACAAACCGCTGATTCAATACGCCGTCGAGGAGGCGCTCGCCGCCGGCGCGCGACGCTTGGTGTTCATCACGGGCGCCTCCAAGCGGGCCATCGAAGATCACTTCGACTCCGATCGTGAACTCGAGGGCTTGCTCAAGTCGCAAGGGAAGAACGAGCTCGTGAAGCAGCTGCATAGTGTGCTGCCGAGTTACGCCACCTGCATTTACATTCGTCAGCCGGCACCACTCGGCCTCGGGCACGCCGTGTTGTGCGCGCGTCCGGCCGTAGGCAACGAACCGTTCTTCGTGCATCTCGCGGACGATCTGATCGCTGCCGAGAAACCCTGCCTCGCCCAGATGGCAGAGGTCTACGCCGCCAAGGGTGCAAGCGTGATCGGTTGCGAAACGGTACCGCGCAAAGATACCGACAAGTACGGCATCGTCGCGGTCGAGGCTCCGGGGCAAACGGCGCGGATCCGACGAATCGTCGAGAAGCCCAAGCCTGCCGTTGCGCCGTCCAATCTTGCGGTGGTCGGACGTTATTTGTTGTCGCCCGCCATTTTCGATCACCTCGCTCGCATCGGTGCCGGCGCGGGCGGCGAAATTCAGTTGACGGACGGCATCGCGCGGTTGCTCCAGGAAGAGGCGGTCTACGCCCATAAATTCGAAGGCATGCGTTACGACTGCGGGAGCAAGCTCGGTTACTTGCAGGCGACGGTGGCGTATGCGCTCGCGCACCCATCGCTTGGCAAAGATTTCAGAGCGCATCTTCGCAAGGTCGTCGAGAGTCCGAAGGCGACGCGCAGCAAGCGCTGATCATTCATCTTCCGGCGCCGAGGCGCCGGCATGCAGGAGTTCATTGATGATTCCCTATGTTTCCCCCTGGGCCGACGATGAGTTGAATCTGTTTCGCGAGAATGTCGCGCGCTTCGTCGAGACCGAGATGGTGCCGCACGATGCGACATGGCGACGTCAGCACACCGTCGGAAAGGAGATTTGGCGAAAGGCTGGGGAGATGGGTCTGCTCTGTCTCGACTTGCCGGCCGAGTACGGCTGTGCGGGTGGCGACTTCCGTCACGAGGTGGTGTTCTACGAAGAGCAGGCGCGCCGTGGGTTGTCCGGTTTCGGTCAGGGTGTTCACAGCATGTGCGCCCATTACGTCTACAACTACGGCTCTGAAGAGCAAAAACAGCGCTGGTTGCCGCGCATGGCCCGAGGGGAGCTCATCGGTGCAATCGCCATGACGGAGCCGGGGGCGGGGTCTGATCTGCAAGGGGTCCGCACCCGTGCCGTCCTCGAAGGCGATCATTACCGCATCAATGGCTCAAAGATATTCATCACGAACGGCGGCCAGGCCTCGCTACTCATGTTGGTCACTCGGACCAACACCGAGGATCGCAAGCGCGGGCTCTCGCTCATCATGATCGAAACCGAGAATCTGCCGGGTTACCGCGTCGGTCGCGTGCTCGACAAGATGGGCATGCCGGCGCAGGACACCGCCGAACTCTTCTTCGAAGACGTTCGTGTACCGGCTGACTGCCGGCTCGGCGCAGAAGAGGGTCTCGGCATGTATCAGCTCATGGGCGACCTGCCTTACGAGCGTTTGATCATCGCGCTCTGTGGTGTCGCCGCCATGGAAGGGGCCGTCGCCGAGACCTCGAAGTACGTCAAAGAGCGCAAGGCTTTCGGGCAAGTCATCGGGCAGATGCAGCACCTTCGGTTCAAGTTGGCTGAGTGCGCGACCGTCACGCGCGTCGCGCGCGTATTCGTCGACGACTGCATCCAGAAGCTGCTCGCGGGCAAGCTCGACAACGAAACCGCCTCGATGGCGAAGTACTGGGTCACCGACATGCAGCAGCAGGTGCTCGACGAGTGCGTGCAGTTGCATGGCGGTTACGGGTACATGAACGAGTACCTCGTGTGCCGCATGTTTGCCGATTCAAGGGTCCAGCGGATCTACGGTGGCACCAACGAGATCATGAAGGAACTCATCTCGCGATCGGTTTGATTTGGATTTTTTCAGGAGCACGGAAGCATGGCACTCGATCTGGTACCCACGGGCAAGGATGTCCCGAACGACGTCAATGTCATCGTCGAAATTCCGAAGGATGCCGACCCGGTCAAATACGAGGTCGACAAGGCGACCGGCGCGATCTTCGTCGATCGCATCCTCTCGACGCCCATGCGCTATCCCTGCAACTACGGCTACATCCCGCACACGCTCTGCGGTGATGGTGACCCGGCCGACGTGCTCGTCATTCTTCCTTTGCCGCTCGTTCCGGGCTCGGTGATTCGGTGCCGTCCGGTTGGCGTGATGATGATGCAGGATGAGGCGGGCTCCGATGAAAAACTGCTGGCCGTTCCCGTCGACAAGGTGTTCAACGGTTACTCGCATGTCCATGACATCAGCCAGGTGTCGAAGCATTGGCTCGATCGCATCGGGCACTTCTTTCAGCACTACAAGGATCTCGAGCCCGGCAAGTGGGTGAAGATCAGCGGTTGGGGCGATGCGGATCAGGCCCGCAAGATCATTCTCGATTCGATGGAGCGCTTCAAGGCGTCACCGGACACGCTCAATTATTGAGTGGCGACGGTGGTGGGCGGGGCCCGCTCGGGTGACTATCGCCTGCCGGAGATTGGCTCCCCGGGCTGGACTCGAACCAGCGACCTGCGGATTAACAGTCCGACGCTCTACCGACTGAGCTACCGGGGAACGGCAGGCGAAAAGAGGCGCGCATTCTCTGGAATGCGCCGCGGCCCGTCAAGCGGCGCCGCACGCCGGGCAGAAAGCCGTCAGAACATCTGCAACCTCGAGCCGATATAGTAGGGGCCTTATGGCCGAATTCAGGCTCAAGTCCGATTACCAGCCCGCCGGGGATCAGCCTGCAGCCATTGCAGGACTGATCGATGGTCTGCGGAGCGGGCTCGCGCACCAGACCCTGCTCGGGGTCACAGGCAGCGGCAAAACCTTCACCGTCGCCAATGTCATCCAAGCCATTCAGCGACCGACCCTGGTGCTCGCGCACAACAAGACCCTCGCGGCTCAGCTTTATGGTGAGTTCAGGGAGTTCTTCCCGGATAACGCCGTCGAATACTTCGTGTCGTACTACGACTACTACCAACCCGAAGCGTACGTGCCCGCGAGTGACACCTACATCGAGAAAGACGCCTCGATCAACGAACACATCGAGCAGATGCGTCTCTCGGCGACCAAGGCGCTGCTCGAGCGACCGGACTGCATCATCGTCGCGACGGTATCCTCGATTTACGGTCTAGGCGATCCCGAGACTTATTTGGCGATGGTGTTGCACCTCGTGCGGGGCGAGCGACTCGATCAACGCAAATTGCTGCGGCGCTTGGCTGACATGCAGTACACCCGTAACGAGATCGATTTTTCGCAGGGAACGTTCCGGGTGCGCGGCGACATCATCGACATCTTTCCGGCCGAGTCGGGCAGGGATGCTGTTCGGGTTGAGTTGTTCGACGACACCATAGAAAGTCTGTCGATTTTCGATCCTCTGACGGGCTCGGTGCTGCGGAAGGTGCCACGCTATACGGTGTATCCCGGCACCCACTTCGTCACACCGAAGGATCGATTGATCCAGGCCATCGACCACATTCGCGAAGAGCTGCGTGAGCGACTCATCGAACTTCGTGCAGCGGACAAGCTGGTCGAGGCGCAGCGGCTCGAACAGCGAACCATGTCCGACATGGAGATGATGAAAGAGGTGGGGTATTGCGCGGGCATCGAAAACTACTCGCGATATCTGTCGGGCCGCGAACCGGGCGAGCCGCCTCCGTGTCTCTACGATTACCTGCCGCCGAATTCTTTGCTCGTGGTCGATGAGAGTCACCAGACCCTTCCGCAACTCGGGGCCATGTACAAGGGCGATCGTTCGCGAAAAGAGACGCTGGTCGAGTACGGCTTCCGCTTGCCTTCGGCGCTCGATAATCGGCCGTTGAAGTTCGAGGAATGGGAGCGTCTCGCGCCACAAATGATTTTCGTGTCGGCGACGCCCGCCGACTACGAGGCCCGACATGCCTCTCAGGTGGTTGAGCAAGTCGTGCGACCCACGGGTCTCGTCGATCCGAACGTCGAGGTTCGGCCTGTTCGGACCCAGGTTGATGACGTGCTCTCGGAGATCGTGCAGTGCGTGTCACGACAAGAGAGAGTGCTCATCACCACGCTCACCAAGCGCATGGCCGAGGATCTCACCGAGTACCTCGAAGAGCATGGCGTCAAGGTCAGGTATTTGCACTCGGACATCGAGACCGTCGAGCGCAGCGAAATCATTCGTGACCTGCGACTCGGTGTATTCGACGTTTTGGTCGGCATCAACCTCCTGCGGGAGGGGCTGGACATGCCCGAAGTGGCGCTCGTGGCCGTGCTCGATGCCGACAAAGAGGGGTTTCTCCGCTCGACCAATTCATTGATTCAGACGATCGGTCGTGCGGCGCGCAACGTCAACGGACGTGCCATCCTCTACGCCGACCGAATCACCGGATCGATGCAACGCGCGATCGAGGAAACTGAGCGCCGTCGACAGAAGCAAGTGGCCTTCAACGAGGCGCACGGCATCACGCCCCGTGGCATCGTCAAGCAGGTGGTGGACGTCATGGAGGGGGCGCGGGCCGAAGGCGGCGCGCCGCTACCGAAGGGCAAGCTTGGCGCGCGGCTCGGCAAGGGCACGAAGACGCCCTCGCGCGAGTCGGCATCGCTTCCGATACACGAGTTGCGACCCGAGCAGGCTCTGCGTCGCATGAAACAGCTCGAATCCGAAATGTTCAAGCACGCGCGCAACCTCGAGTTCGAGGAAGCGGCCCGATTACGTGATGAAATCGAAACGTTGCGGCGCGCCGGATTCGGCTTGCCGGAGGTGAAGGCAGGATGAAACGACGTACCGTTCTTTGGTTGGGTCTGGGGTCGCTCGGCGCACTCGCGGTGGGATGGAGCGTGCTTCCGCCGCGTCAACGAATGACGGGCGGCGCCGACCTTTTGAATGGCGCCGATTCGTTCACGCCGAACGCCTGGGTGCGGATTGGTCGTGATGATTCGATCACGCTTTTCATGCCGCGCGCCGAGATGGGGCAAGGGACCCACACCGGGCTTGCCATGTTGCTCGCGGAGGAGCTCGGCTGCGCGCTCTCGTCGATCGAGATTGCCGCCGCGCCGATTGCGAGCGTGTACAACAACGTCAAGGTGGCGGGCGGTAGCCCGGCGTTGAGTGAAGGCGAGCCACCGTTCTCCAAGCGAGTTGCGACGCATTTCACGGCCAAAGTGGTGCGCGAGATCGGTTTCATGGTGACCGGCGGGTCGAGCAGCATTCCCGATCTTTGGGTCGTGCTGCGCGAGGCGGGTGCGATGACCCGCGAGACGCTACGCGCCTCGGCCGCCCGACATTGGAACATCGCCGTGTCCGAATGCACCGTGAAAGAAGGTCGTGTCGTCCACCGAGACGGACAGACCCTGAGCTTCGGCGAGATCGTGTCGCTCGGCTCGGATGCCATCGAGACGGTCTCGGAGTTTTCTTTGAAAGAACCGCGCGAGTGGACGTTGATCGGTACACGGGCAAAGCGCATCGAGGCGATCGACAAAGTCACGGGCACGGCGAAATTCGCGGCGGATATCCACGAACCGGGGATGCTCTATGCCGAGCTCGAGCTCTGCCCGTTTGTCGGCGGGACCCTCAGCAGTTTCGATGAGAGGGCCGTCCGTGCATCGCCGGGCGTCGTCGAGGTGCGGGTGATTCCACCTGTTGCGGGTGCGCCGGCGGCCATCGGAGTGCTCGCCGATCAGCGATGGCGTGCACGACGCGCGTTGGAGTCCCTAAACGCCAAATGGGCGGCGGGCGCTGCGGGCGCGTTCGATCAGTCCTTGATCGACGACACGCTGTCCAAGGGCCTCAAGGCGGATTCTGCACGCGACGTTTATCGCGAGGTGGGCGAGGCAGAAAAAATCATCCAGGGCGCCTCGACCGTCCTGCGTGCAGATTACGAGGTGCCGTATCTTGCGCATGCGGCCATGGAGCCGCTCTGTTGTACCGCCAAATACGAAACCACGCAGGCGACGATCTGGGCAGGTGTGCAGATCCAGAATGTGTCGCGTGATGTCGCGGCCAAAGTATTCGATCTCGACCCGGAGCAGGTGACGCTCGTTCCCATGCTGCTGGGCGGTGCCTTCGGTCGAAGGCTCGATTCGGATTTCATTGCTCTGGCGGCGGCGCTCGCGCGTGCCGTCCCCGGCAAGCTCGTTCAGCTGCAATGGCGACGCGAGCAGGACATGCGTCACGATTTCTATCGACCTGCGGTGCGTGCGCAGCTTGAGGCCGCGCTCGATCCGGCAACGGGAAGGGTGACGGCGTTCCAATGCCACTCCGTGGGGCAGTCGATCGCCGCGCAGGCGATGCCGCGCCAACTCGGCATGCCGGCACCGGGTAGCGATGCGAGCAATGTCGAAGGTACGGCGGATCAGGTCTACGTGTTCGAGCATCACAAGGTGACGCATACGACCGTCGACTTGCCCGTCGGTGTCGGCTTCTGGCGTTCAGTGGGACATTCCCAGCAGGGTTTTTTCAACGAGTCGTTCATCGACGAGCTCGCCACGCTCGCCAAGCGTGATCCGGTCGAGTTCAGACTCACGCACCTTGCAGATCGGCCACGGCATGCGGCAGTGCTGAAGCTCGTGGCCGAGAAGGCCGATTGGGGGCGCTCCGTCGGCACGACCCCGGACGGTCGGCCGGTCGCACGCGGCGTGGCCTTGCACGAGAGCTTCGGCAGCATTGTCGCTCTGGTTGCCGAGGTGTCCGAGGGCGAGGGCGGTGTTCCGCGGGTACATCGGATTGTCGCCGCCATCGACTGCGGTGTCGCCATCAATCCCAATCTCGTTGCTCAGCAGCTCGAGAGTTCGATCATCTACGGGCTTTCCGCGGCGCTCTACGGGCGGATCAGTTTCAAAGAGGGGGCCGTTGAGCAGGGCAACTTCGACGCGTATCCCGTCGTGCGCTTCGCGGAGTCTCCGGCCATCGAGACCTGGATCGTGCCAAGCGACGCGCCTCCGGGCGGGGTTGGCGAGCCCGGTGTCCCGCCCGTCGCTCCGGCGGTGGCGAGCGCCCTGGCCGTGCTGACCGGGCGCCGAGCCCGCCGGTTGCCGCTGGTCGGTGCCTAAGGTATCGTTCGCGGCCTTTCTGCAGGCGCGTAGCTCAGTGGTAGAGCATCACCTTGACATGGTGGTGGTCGGTGGTTCGATCCCACTCGCGCCTACCAATTCGGCTGGGGGCGTTTTCGCATCGCGGAAGCGCCCCTTTTGCCATGGCGCCGTGGGGGCGTCAGGACGAGACGGAGACCGGCACGCATGCCCGTAGTAACCCTGCCCGATGGCAGTCAACGAACCTTCGATCAGGCGGTGACGGTCGCTGAGGTGGCCGCCAGCATCGGCGCGGGTCTCGCGAAAGCGGCCTTGGCGGGCAAGGTATCGGGGAAGCTCGTCGACACCACGTTCAAGATCGTCGAAGACTCGCGTCTCGAAATCGTCACGGACAAACACCCGGATGCGCTCGAGGTGATTCGTCACTCGACGGCCCACTTGTTGGCTCAGGCCGTGCAGTCGCTCTTTCCCGATGCCCAGGTAACGATCGGTCCGGTCATCGAAGACGGCTTTTACTACGACTTCGCCTACAAGCGTCCCTTCACGCCGGAAGACCTCGCGGCCATCGAAGAAAAAATGCGCGAGCTGTCCTCGGCGAACCTCGCGGTCAACCGCCGCGAAATGGCCCGCGACGACGCCGTCAGTTTCTTCAAGAATCTGGGCGAGCATTACAAGGCCGAGATCATCGCGAGTATCCCGTCGAACGAACCGATCAGCTTGTACGGGCAGGGCGAATGGGTCGATCTGTGCCGCGGCCCGCACGTGCCGTCGACGGGCAAGCTCAAAGTATTCAAACTGATGAAGGTCGCCGGAGCTTATTGGCGCGGCGACTCGCGCAACGAGATGCTGCAGCGCATCTACGGCACCGCCTGGACCCACGATAAAGACCTCAAAGATTATTTGACTCGCCTCGAAGAGGCCGAGAAGCGCGACCACCGCAAGATCGGCCGGGAGCTCGATCTCTTCCACATGCAAGAGGAAGCCCCCGGTGCAGTGTTTTGGCATCCGAAGGGGTGGAGCGTTTTCCAATCATTGATCGGCTACATGCGCGACAAGCAGCGCGCCGCCGGATTCCAGGAAGTGAACGGCCCCGAACTCATGGACCGCAGTCTCTGGGAGGCTTCAGGCCACTGGGAGAAATTCGGCGAGAACATGTTCACGACCCAGACGCCGGACGAGCGCGTCTACGCCATCAAGCCGATGAACTGTCCGGGACATGTCCAGATCTTCAAGCAGGGTCTGCGTAGCTATCGTGACCTGCCGGTGCGTTATGCCGAGTTCGGCAAAGTCCACCGGTATGAGCCCTCCGGAGCGCTGCACGGGTTGATGCGGGTTCGAGCGTTCACCCAAGACGATGCGCATATCTTCGTGAGCCCCGAACACATCACGGCGGAGTCGGTGGCGGTCACCCGCCTCATCCTCGATATCTATCGGGACTTCGGGTTCGACGATGTCCGCATTAAATTCTCCGACCGGCCGGCCAAGCGGGTGGGCTCGGACGACATCTGGGACAAGGCCGAGGCCGCGCTCAAGGAGGCGGCGACCGTGGCAGGGATCGATTTCACCCTGAACCCGGGGGAGGGGGCGTTCTACGGACCCAAGCTCGAGTTCGTGCTCCGGGACGCCATTGGTCGGGACTGGCAGTGCGGCACGCTTCAGGTCGATCTCAACCTGCCCGGGCGCCTCGGGGCGCATTACATCGATGAGCACAGCCAGAAGCAGACCCCGGTCATGCTGCACCGGGCGATTTTCGGCTCTCTGGAGCGTTTTCTGGGTATTTTGATCGAACACCACGCCGGAAGGCTGCCCACGTGGCTAGCGCCCGTGCAGGTCGTGCTGCTCGGCATTACCGACCGTCAGGACGGTTATCTCGGAGAGGTCGCTGAATTCCTTAAAAATCAGGGGCTTCGGGTCGACATCGACTTGCGCAACGAAAAGATCGGCTTTAAGATTCGCGAACACACGCTGCAGCGCGTGCCCTACCTATTGGTGGCAGGCGACAAGGAAGTAGCAGCGCAGCTTCTGTCCGTGCGAACCCGCAGCGGCAAGGATCTGGGTCAGATGTCCCCGCAGACGTTTGTCGAGCGGTTGCGCGTCGAACTGGAAAGCCGCGGACGCCGAATATTGGAGGATTGACGTATCTCGACTGCAACAAAGCGCATCCGGCGCAATGAGGAAATCACGGCGCCGCAGGTGCGAGTGATCGCGGCAGATGGGGCTCAGGCCGGCATCATGACTCGATTCGAAGCCCTTCAGATGGCGCAGAGCAGTGAGCTCGACCTCGTCGAAGTGTCACCGATGGCTGAGCCGCCGGTGGTTCGGATCATGGACTTCGGGAAGTTCCTCTTCGAACAGAAGAAGAAAACCCACTCCGCGCAAAAGAAGCAGAAGCAGCAGCAAGTCAAGGAAGTGAAGTTTCGCCCGGGTACGGAAGAGGCGGATTACCAAGTCAAACTGCGTAATCTCATCCGCTTCCTGACCGAAGGTGACAAGGCCAAGGTAACCCTGCGTTTCCGAGGCCGAGAGATGGCGCATCAAGAGGTCGGACGTCGACTTCTCGATCGGTTGGTTCAAGACCTCGCCACGCAGGCGATCGTCGAGCAGAACCCGCTGATGGAAGGTCGGCAGATGGTCATGGTGTTTGCGCCGAAGAAGAAGTGATGTTTGCACGGTCGATTCGATCCATGGTGGATCGAGGGGTCGAGTAAACATCCGCACGTGAGCGGGTCTGCAAAGGCCTTGTGAGCGAAGCCAGAAAAAGGAGTATCCAGAAATGCCCAAGTTGAAGACCAACCGGGCGGCAGCGAAGCGTTTTCGCAAAACGGCGAAGGGCTACAAGTCCTATTCCGCCGGCCGTCGACATAACCTCGGTCATAAACCCCGCAAGACCAAGCGTCAGCTTCGTTCCGGCGGTTCCAGCCTCGTGCATGAGAGCGATGTCGGTCGTCTCGACCAACTGATTCCGCACGCCTAAGCAATTCACCGAGGTAAACGAACATGGCAAGAGTTAAGCGTGGCGTGACCGCGGGTCGTCGCCACAAGAAAGTCCTTGGCAAGGCCAAGGGTTATTACAACGCCCGTCGCAAGGTTTATCGCACAGCCAAGCAGGCGGTCATCAAGGCCGGTCAGTATGCGTTCAAGGGTCGTCGACTCAAGAAGCGCGACTTCCGTGCGCTTTGGATCCAACGCATCAATGCGGCGGCTCGTCAGTTCGGTCTGTCGTACAGCCGAATGATGAACGGGCTCAAACTCGCGAATATCGAAATCGATCGCAAGATGCTTGCAGATATCGCTGTTCACGATGCGCCGGCGTTCGAGGCCATCGCCAACAAGGTCAAGGCAGCCCTCGGCAACGCTTGAGGTGTGGTCGTGAGTGAACTCGCGACCCTGACGCGAAAGGCTCTCGATGAAGTGGCGGCGAGCACGACGCTCGCCGCCCTCGACGAGGTTCGCGTTCGCTGGCTCGGCAAAAAGGGCGTTCTCACCGAGCAACTGAAATCCCTCGGCTCACTACCGGCGGGCGAACGTCCCGCCGCGGGCGCTCGCATCAACGAAGCGAAGACTCAGGTGCAAGCCGCGATCGAGGCGGCGCAGGGGGAGCTCGAGTCGAGGGCCATCGAGGCAGCGCTTGCGGCAGGTCGCATCGATGTGACGCTACCCGGTCGCGGCGAGAGCCGAGGGTCGGTGCACCCGGTGACCCGTGCCCGGTTGCGTATCGAACAAATCTTCCGTCGCTCAGGGTTCGAAGTCGCCTCGGGTCCCGAGATTGAAGACGATTTCCATAACTTCGAAGCGCTCAACATCCCCGCCGATCACCCGGCGCGTGCGATGCATGACACGTTCTACTTTCCCGATGGACGTTTGCTGCGTACGCATACGTCGCCGGTGCAGATTCGCGAGCTCAAGAAGGGACGTCTGCCTCTGGCGATGATCATGCCGGGTCGCGTCTACCGATGCGATTACGACATGACGCACTCGCCGATGTTTCATCAGGTCGAGGGACTCGTGGTCGACGAGAACGTCAGCTTCTCGAATCTGAAGGCGACCTTGCAGGGCTTCCTGCAGGCCTTCTTCGAAAAAGACCTGAAGATGCGTTTGCGCCCGTCGTATTTCCCCTTCACCGAGCCGTCCGCCGAAGTCGACATGTCCTGTGTGTTTTGTGACGGCGCGGGATGTCGGGTGTGCAAGCACACCGGATGGCTCGAGATCGCCGGTTGCGGAATGGTGCATCCCAACGTGTTTGCCGCAGCGGGCGTCGACGGCGAGCGGTGGACGGGTTACGCCTTCGGCATGGGCATCGAGCGCCTCGCGATGTTGCGCTACGGTGTCAACGATCTGCGGCTCTTCTTCGAGAGTGATCTGCGGTTCCTCAAGCAATTCGGTGCCGCATGAAGATTTCCACGGCATGGCTGTCCGAATGGGTGCCGAGCGGGCTCGCGGCGCGTGAGCTCGGCGATCGACTCACCATGGCCGGGTTCGAACTCGAATCCGTCGCCCGAGCGGCTCCACCTTTCGACGGTGTGATCGTTGCCGAAATCGTCGCGGCCACTCGGCATCCTCAAGCGGACAAACTTCAGGTCTGCACCGTGGTGACAGGCGAGAGCCCGGAGGCGAGGGCGACTCCGCTACAGATCGTGTGCGGCGCCGCCAATGCGCGAGTTGGCCTCCGTACCGCGCTCGCCACGGTCGGCGCCAACCTTCCCGGGGGCCTCAAGATCAAAGCGGCGAAGTTGCGTGGCGTCGAGTCGGCCGGGATGCTTTGCTCAGCCAAAGAATTGGGACTCGCGGACACCTCGGACGGCATCGTCGAATTTCCTGCCGACACGCCGCTTGGCATGTGCGTACGTCAGTTTCTCTCGCTCGATGATGAGGTGCTCGAACTGTCGATTACCCCGAATCGCGGAGATGCAATGTCGGTACGCGGCATTGCGCGAGAGGTTGCCGCGCTAACCGGTGTCGCGCTGACTTCGCCAAACTGCGCGTCCGTGCCCGCGGCCGCCCTCGGCCCGATGCTCGATGATCGCGCGAAAGCGACGCTCGCGGCGCCAGAGGCCTGTCCACGTTTTCATGGCCGTGTGCTCGTCGAGGTGGACAACACCCGCCGCTCGCCGACCTGGCTCGTCGAGAGACTCCGTCGTGCAGGGTTGCGCAGCATCTCGCCCATTGTCGATGTCACGAATTACATCGTGCTCGAGTTGGGTCAGCCGATGCACGCGTACGACCTCGACAAGGTCCAAGGCCTGCTCACGGTGCGACACGCGAGCGAGGGTGAGCGTTGCGAGCTACTCGATGGGCGTACCGTCGATCTGGTTTCGGACGTCCTTGTCATCGCGGATCAGGCCGGTCCCGTCGCCCTCGCAGGCGTGATGGGTGGGCAGCGTACCGCCGTCTCGCCTGAGACCACGCGCGTGCTATTCGAGGTTGCATGGTTCACGCCTTCGGCGATCGCCGGGCGCGGACGTCGCTACGGGTTGACCACCGATGCGAGTCAGCGCTTCGAACGCGGCGTCGATCCCGAAATTGGCGCCTCTGCCATCGAGCGCGCGACAACGTTGTTGACTCAAATCGCAGGGGGCCGCGCCGGTCGCGTGGTCACGGTCGAAGATCCGGTGAAAGTGCGAGTGCCGCAGACCGTCGCGTTACGCATCGGGCAAATCGAACGGCTCCTCGGCAAAGCGTTCTCCGAGCGCGATGTCGTGTCCATCCTCGGTCGGCTCGGCATGAGCACCGAGACCGCAGGCGTGGGTGTGCTCAAAGTGCGCGCCCCGAGCAGCCGCTTCGATATCCAAATCGAGCGCGACCTCATCGAGGAGGTCGCGCGCCTCGCGGGATACGACGAGTTGCCGACCGAGGCGGCGCATGCGCAGCAAGCCATCTTGGCGCAACCAACGGCCGTTCTGGATGAACAGCGCGTGCTCGACCTGTTGGCTGCCCGGGGCTATCACGAAGGCATTCATTTCGCCTTCGTCGACCCGACGCTGCAGAGCGCGATCTTCCCGGCGGTGGCGACCCATACGCTCGCCAACCCCATCTCGAGCGACTTGGCGGTCATGCGTCTGTCGCTTTGGCCCGGCCTGCTGAAAGCGGCTCTCGAAAACCAACGACGCCAGCAGTCGCGGGTACGCCTTTGCGAACATGGCGTTGTCTTCCCAGTTGGCGCCTCCGAGCAAGATTGCATCGCGGGCCTCGCATTGGGATCTCGTTGGCCCGAACAATGGGGCGGTGGCAGCGAACCGGCCGATTTCTTCGACGTGCGCGCCGATGTCGAGGCGTTGCTGTCGCTCAGTGATGCGCCAGGAGCCTTCAAGTTCGAAGCCGCGACGCATTCGGCCTTGCACCCCGGGCGATCGGCCCGAATCCTCCGAAACGGCCAGCTGGCCGGGTGGATCGGTGAGTTGCATCCCCGCCTCGTGAGGGAGCTCGGGTTCGTCGCGGCGCCTGTTCTTTTCGAACTCGACGCCAGTGCGCTCTCGGTCGCCTATGCGCCTTACCAAGAAGTGTCGAAGTTTCCTCAGGTGCGTCGCGACCTCGCGGTACTCCTCGACGAGTCCGTCTCGGTCGAGCAACTTCGTGAACAAGTCCACACCGCTGCGTCAAGTCTTTTGCGTGAGGTGGTCGTCTTTGACGTCTATCGTGGTCCGGGAATCGAATCAGGGCGAAAAAGCGTGGCTTTGGGCTTGATTTTGCAGGACAAAGAACGCACCCTGACGGACGAAGATACCGACCGCGTGATCGCGTCGGTACGGAAGGCGCTCAGTCAGGGGCTGGGTGCCGGATTCCGCGAGTAGTCTTCCGTGACAGGTGTCGCGGACGAGTACCGCAACCAGAACAACGAGTTTTCAGGGCATACCAACATGGCTTTGACTAAGGCGGAGATGGCTGAAGCACTGTTCAACCAGCTCGGCCTCAACAAGCGTGAAGCCCGTGAGCTCGTCGACCTGTTTTTCGAGGAAGTGCGTGCGGCGCTGTCCTCGGGTGCCCAGGTCAAACTGTCGGGTTTCGGCAACTTCGATCTCCGCGATAAAAATCAACGTCCCGGTCGAAATCCCAAGACGGGCGAAGAGATCCCGATCAGCGCAAGACGCGTGGTCACTTTTCGGCCGGGGCAAAAGTTGAAGGCGCGAGTCGAAGCGTATGTTGGAAGCCAAGAATAACGATGAACTGCCGGCGATCCCCGGCAAGCGCTATTTCGCCATCGGTGAGGTAGCCGAGCTCTGTGGGGTCAAACCCCACGTGTTGCGCTATTGGGAGCAAGAGTTCCCGCAGCTCAAACCCGTCAAGCGACGCGGGAATCGTCGCTACTATCAGCGGCAGGACGTCATCGTCATTCGCCAGATCCGGGCCTTGCTGTACGACCAAGGGTTCACCATCGGCGGTGCTCGAAACAAACTCCAGGGAGAAGAGGCACGCGTCGACGTCTCCCAGAGCCAGCAAATCGTTCGGCAGATGAGGCTCGAGCTCGAGGAAATTCTCCGCATCTTGCGGCGTTGATCGAGATTGGTGGTCGGAGCAGGGTATGATGTGCGGCACCAGTTAGCTGGTGTCGAATCCAGATTCAACGGTCGGACGGGACGTGGCGCAGCCTGGTAGCGCACTTGCATGGGGTGCAAGGGGTCCCGAGTTCAAATCTCGGCGTCCCGACCAATTTGAGAGACGATATGGGCACTGTCTCCGGTTTCGATGCCTACCTGTTACTTGCCTCCCAATCTGCGACGCTGGGGTTCTTGTCGCTCGGCGTTCTTTGGAGCGCCCGTAGCACAGCCGTTTACCTCTACGTCTCCAGCATCGCTCTGAGCGCACTGTACTTCGGTGTTTTCGCGGCTCTTCCGCCGGCCTCGACCGACCTCAGTACCCTCGCCATGATGACCGTTTCGATCGCCTCGATCGGTGGGGCATGGCTGAAGAACATGGCGTTGGGATTGCTCGAGACCCCGGGTTATCCCCTGAGGCGCTATCGCCGAGGCAGCGTCCTCGTTTTCGCAGGTGCGATCGCGGCCCCGTTCTTGTTTCCCGAATCCGCGGCGTTTTCGACGATCGTGACGTTCGCGGTCATCGGGATCATGGCAAGGGTTTGCATCCTCGCTTTTCGGATCGGCTCCGCGATCGATTCGGTCGCCGCGCGGGTGTTCGCCGCCATAGTCGGAGTACAGCTACTTGGACTGGTCCCGCTCACGCTCGGAACTATTTCATCAGGAAATTCCGCGCTTGCTCCGGTGGCATCGCAATCGACGGTCTCGTTATCGTTCGCGCTCGGGCTCAACATGATCAACATTGCGCTCTTCATTGCGCTTGTGCTCGACATCAACGTTCGACAACGAAAGATCGCTCAAGAAGAGTTGGTGACCCTGGAAGTGGCACGCTCCAGGGCTCATGAGCGCGAGATGCTCTTGGCCGACATGCACGACGGACTTGGGTCGCAGATCTCCACGGCGCGCATGAGGGTGGAGCGGGGCGAGATGAGTCAAACCGATGTCGCGAGTCTCTTGCGAGAGTGCTCGGCCGATTTGCATCTCATGGTCGACACCTTGCGCGAGCAGAACGACAACCTCGAGTCCGCGCTCGTTGACTACAAGACCCGCATCGAGAGACGAATCGTCGAACATGGCATCGGTCTGTCTTGGAGTGTTCAGCTCGCAGGGGCACCTCCGATGGCGGCGCGGCGCATGCTGCAGGTTCTCCGGGTGATCCAGGAGGCGATCACCAATGCGATTCGGCACGCCGGAGCGAAAGAGATCTGCGTTGCGGTGCGGTACCTCGGTGATCGGAACTACGCCGTGAATATCGAAGATGACGGCACCGGGATCGCCGATGAGGTCTCGCCAGGACGTGGCCTCTCGAACATGCGACGACGGGCACGGGAGCTCGGCGGCTCCCTCGATATCCGCAGGCGGGTGGGCGGACGGGGCACTGAAGTCGTCTTGTCTTTCGAAGATCGACCAGTGTGAGGACCCTGAGGACGTACGGGTCCGGGCATAATCCTCGCCCTGGAGTCGTGCCGACATGACCGCTCGATCGCTTTTCGAAAAACTTTGGACCTCGCACCTCGTTCGTGATCTCGGCGGGGATGTCGCCCTGATCGCAATCGATCGAGTGTTTCTCCACGAACGCACCGGTTCGGTCGCGCTCAAGAGCCTCGCGGAATCCAATCGGTCAATCCTCGATCCGCGAAGGGTTTTCTGCACCATGGACCACATCGTCGACACCCGGCCTGGACGGGGCGACGACACCCTGCTGCCAGGGGGCAGCGCATTCATCACGGAAACCCGCTCGGCCGCACGGGCGGCAGGCATACGGCTCTTCGATGTCTGTGATCCCTTGCAAGGCATTGTTCACGTCATTTCACCCGAGCTCGGCATCGTGTTGCCCGGTGCGACCGTCGTGTGTCCGGATAGTCATACCTGCACGCAAGGCGCGATGGGGGCGTTCGCTTGGGGTATTGGCTCCACCGAAGCCGAGCACGCGCTCGCGACCGGTACGCTTCGAGTCAAGAAGCCAAAGACGATGCGAGTGCGCTTCGAGGGCGAGCGCCGGACATCGGTCACGGCAAAAGACTTCGCCATCGCTTTGATTGCGCGCTTTGGTTCGGTGGGCGGTAACGGATATGCCGTGGAGTTTGCAGGAGCCGCCGTCGAAGCCCTCGACATCGAGGAGCGATTGACGCTCTGCAATATGGCGACCGAGTTCTCTGCAGTCACGGGCTTCATCGCGCCGGATGACAAGACGTTCCAATATTTGAGCGCTCGAGCGTATGCGCCGCGCGGAGCCGATTGGACTCGCGCGGTCGATTCGTGGCGCGAATTGCACAGCGACCCGGGAGCTGAGTTCGATCGCGAGATCGTCATCGATGTGTCGGATCTCGCACCCATGGTTACCTGGGGTACGAGTCCACAACATGCCGTACCCGTATCGGGACAGGTTCCGTCCGAGTCCGAAAGCCAAGCGTCTTCCGAGTCGTATCAACGCGCGCTGACCTACATGGGGCTCGTGTCGGGTATGCGTATGGACGAGCTCGACATTGGTGCCGCCTTCATCGGCTCGTGCACGAATAGTCGATTGTCTGATTTGCGTCGTGCGGCCGCGGTGTTGCGCGGGCGCCGTGTGGCGCCGGGCGTGCGCGCGATCTGCGTACCCGGATCGATGTCCGTCAAACGTGCCGCCGAGTCGGAAGGGCTTGATCAAATATTTCGTGATGCGGGATTCGAGTGGCGTGAATCCGGATGCTCGATGTGTTTCTTTGCGGGCGGCGAGAGTTTCGTGGCGAAGCAGCGCGTCATTTCGTCGACGAACCGCAATTTCGAAAGCCGCCAGGGACCCGAGACTCGCACCCACATCGCAAGCCCCGAGACCGTCGCGGCAAGCGCGATCATGGGCCATATCGCGAGCGTCGATCAGCTTTCGGCCGTGGGCTTTTCGTCATGACCGAGCCGGTGCGACAGCTGATGTCCGTTGCGGCGCCACTCATCCGGGCCAATGTGGATACGGATGCCATCATTCCCTCGCGGGAAATGAAGACCGTATCCAAGTCGGGGCTCGCCGACGGCCTGTTTGCGGGTTGGCGTTACACCGCGATCGGCGGACGCGAACCCGACCCGGATTTCGTCCTGAACCAGATGCCGTACGCCAACGCCCGAATCCTTTTGGGTGGCGACAACTTCGGGTGTGGCTCGAGTCGAGAGCACGCCGTCTGGGCGCTTCACGAGTTCGGCATCCGTGCGGTCATTGCGCCCTCGTTTGCGCCGATATTTTTCGGTAACTGCGTACGCAACGGCATCGTACCCGTGCGACTGCCGATCGCCGCTATTCAGCGCATCGCCTCGTGGGTCGCCATCGATCCGCCGTCTAACCGAGTGAAGGTCGACGTCGAGACGCTGAGCGTCGAGGCGGGCGAGGGTGGGCCATGGGCCTTCGATCTCGATGCGGAATCGCGCGACATGTTGATCGAAGGCCTGGATGCGATCGATCTCACGCTCAAGCACAAAAAAGAAATCGATATTTTTCTCGATCGCGATCGCGCCGAACGTCCTTGGATCTACCGTCTCCCGGAGCAAACATGAAAATTTTGGTCAGTGAGGTGGGTCCTCGCGATGGACTTCAAAGCATCCAGCGGATCATGCCACTCGAAGCCAAGAAGACGTGGGTGGCGGCGGAGGCGGCTGCCGGCGTGACGGAGATTGAAGTCGGCAGTTTCGTTCCGGCCAAGTTGCTACCGCAGTTGGCGGATACGGCCGAACTGGTCCGCTTTGCAAAGACCATTCCGGGCCTGACGGTGGCGGTTTTGGTCCCGAACCTTAAGGGCGCTGAGGCCGCTGTGGAAGCGGGCGCCGACAAGATCACGATCCCGCTTTCGGCGTCGGAGACCCACAGCCTGAAGAACGTGCGTAGAACTCACGCTCAAATGCTCGATGAAGTGAAGAGCATCGTGGCGCTGCTGCACAGTTTGCCGACCGACCGCCGGCCCAAATTCGAGGGCGGACTCTCCACCGCTTTCGGTTGTACCCTCGAAGGTGTCGTTCCGAGCGACAAAGTGGTGGCGCTCGCCGAATCGCTGATGTCTGCGGGATGTGACGAGGTCGGCTTGTCGGACACCACCGGTTACGCCAACCCGGCCCAGGTACGCGAGCTCGTTCGTCGGGTCAAAGCGGCAGTCGGGGATCATGCTCTGACCGGGCTGCACCTTCACAACACACGCGGGCTCGGGCTCGTCAACGTGCTTGCGGGTCTCGAGGTAGGCATCACCACCTTCGACAGTTCCCTCGGCGGCCTGGGCGGTTGTCCGTTCGCGCCTGGAGCGTCCGGCAACATCGTGACCGAGGATCTCGTGTTCATGCTCGAGGCGATGGGACTGCACACCGGGATCGATCTTGTGAAGTTGATGGAGGTGCGACGGGTACTGCGTGATGCGCTGCCCTCCGAGAGTCTCTACGGTTTCACGCCCGATGCCGGCTTGCCGCTTGGATTTGCGCAGGAGCTCGTTCCATGAATTCTGAAATCAACGCCGCCGCCCAGCCGCTGCGCGGCATCAAGATCGTCGAGTTCACGCATATGGTCATGGGTCCCGCGGTTGGAGCGATTCTCGTCGAGCTCGGCGCGGAAGTCGTTCGCATCGAGCCGATCGGCGGTGACTCGACACGCAAGCTCTCGGGCTCCGGTGCCGGATATTTTCCGATGTACAACCGGAACAAGAAAAGCATTTGCCTCGATCTGAAATCCGCGGAGGGTTTGGCGATCGCAAGACGTCTTTGCGACGGCGCGGACGTCGTCGTCGAGAATTTCCGCAACGGCGCGATGGAGAAACTGGGTCTCGGCTACGACGAGCTCGTCAAATCGAACGATCGTCTGATCTACTGCTCCGAGAAAGGATTTTTGTCGGGTCCTTACGAAGACCGAACCGCGCTCGATGAGGTCACGCAGATGATGGGAGGGCTGGCCTACATGACCGGTCCTCCGGGACGCCCCCTGCGCGCGGGGACCTCCGTCATCGATGTGACGGGTGGCATGTTCGGAGCGATCGCCATTCTGGCTGCGCTTCAACACCGTCACGCCACGGGCCGTGGGCAGAAGGTCAGCAGTGCGCTATTCGAAACGACCGTGTATCTCGTTGGGCAGCACATGGCGCAAATGGCCGTAACTGGCCAGCCCGCCAAACCGATGCCGGTGCGCATTTCCGCATGGGCAATCTACGATGTCTTCGAAACACGTGACGCCGATCAGGTTTTCGTCGGCATCGTCTCGGATGGCCTCTGGCAGAAATTCTGTGAGGCGTTTTCATTGAACGCGCTGGCCGCCGACGAGTCGCTGAAGACCAACGCCCAGCGGGTCGCCCAGCGTGAGGTGTTGCTGCCTCAGGTTCGCGAGCTCATCAAGCGTTATTCCAAAGCCGAACTCGTGCCCATCCTGGAGCGTACGGGTCTGCCGTTTGCACCGATCGGCAAGCCCGAAGAAATGTTCGACGATCCACACCTTGCTGCAAGCGGGGGTCTTGGACCAACGGTGCTTCCCGATGGTCGCGCGACGCGATTACCAATCTTGCCGATCGAGATGGATGGGCATCGGCCGAGTCAGGGCGGTACACTGGCCCGGCCTGGCGAGCACACTGATGAGGTGCTGGCGGCCGTGGGGTATGCCGCCGACCAGATTCGCGATTTTCGATCGCGACAGATCGTCGGCTGACCCCTGAGAAACATCTGCATAAAGAGGGTTCAGCATGTCCAATGAGGCGCTCGACATCGTTGGAATCAACGACGAGCTTCAAGACGAGGAACGTCTTGTTCGGGATTCGGTCGCGCGTTTCGTCGACGCGGAGGTGTTGCCCGTCATCGGACGACATTTCGCCGATCACACTTTCCCCAAAGATTTGATCGCCCCGATGGCGAGACTCGGGCTGCTCGGCTCGTCGCTCGAAGGCTACGGTTGCGCGGGCCTCAATGCGGTGAGCTACGGCCTCATCTGTCAGGAGCTCGAGCGTGGCGACTCGGCCATCCGAAGCTTCGTGTCGGTGCAATCGTCGCTGTGCATGTATCCCATCTACACCTACGGGTCCGATGCGCAAAAAGACCGGTGGCTGCCCGGCATGGCCAAAGGCGAACTCATAGGGTGTTTCGGCCTCACCGAGGCTCACGGCGGTTCCGATCCTCTCAACATGAACACCACCGCCCGCCGACGGGGCGGCGACTGGGTGATCAACGGCTCCAAGATGTGGATTACCAATGCGCCAATCGCCGATGTCGCCGTCGTGTGGGCGCTCACCGACGACGGCGTCCGCGGCTTTTTGCTCGAGCGCGGTATGCCGGGATTCACTGTCCAAGAGATCGAGCGAAAGTTCTCCTTGAGAGCCTCCGCGACAGGGGCGCTGTTCTTCGACGACGTCGTCGTTCCGGAGACCAATCTTTTGCCGGGGTCGACCGTCGGTCTCAAAGCCCCGTTGTCGTGCCTTACCCAGGCGCGATTCGGGATTTCGTGGGGTGTACTCGGTGCGGCACAAGCCTGTCTCGATGAAGCGCTGCGTTACACCAAAGAGCGCGTGATGTTCGGGCGGTCGCTGGCTGCGACTCAAGCCGTACAGATCCGCCTTGCCGAGATGGCCCGAAAAATTTCGGTGGGACAAGCGCTGTCGTTGCAACTCGCACGCCGAAAGGACCGGGGCATCTTGACGCCCGTCCAAGTGTCGCTTGCCAAATGGAACAACTGTCGCTCGGCGATCGAGATTGCCCGTGACGCTCGGGATCTGCTCGGAGGCGCCGGTATCCTTGCGGAGTACTCACCCATTCGTCATGCGTTGAACCTCGAAAGCGTGATCACCTACGAGGGCACGGAGACGGTCCATCAACTGTCGTTGGGTCGCGCTTTGACGGGCCTCAATGCGTTTTAGCAAGACGAGAGAGAGCCTCGCGTGATCAGACCGTCATTTTTTTGGATTGTCGTCGGGATGGTCGGTGCCCTCTCGGCGTCGCTCGAGGCCGGTGAGTCAGAGCGCGAGAGCGCACCGTCGTGGAGCCTCAGTCTCGGATATACCTCGGACTTCTGGCGCAACCTCGAGGGTGGACGAGACACAGGGAGCACCGTTCTCGGTAACGCCACGCTGATCCTCGATTTCGAGGGAGAGCCCGGTGGGCTGCGCTCCAGAGTTCACGTGAACCACAACAACGGCAAGAGTTTCAGCGAAATCGTGGGCGGCACCCATGTCATCAGCAGTATCGAAGCCGATCGAACGACTCGAATCCTCGAGGCGTGGCTCGAGTTTGCGCCGTCGACCGAGGATCGCAGCATCAAGGCCGGACTCTATGACCTCAACACGGAGTTTGACGTCAGCGAGGTGGGCGGGGCGTTCATCAACTCCACCTTCGGAATCGGCATCGATGCGGCGCAATCAGGCGTGATCGGCCCCTCGATATTTCCGTACACCGGATTCGCTCTGCGCGGACGATGGCGATTCGACGAACGGTGGATGCTGCAAGGCGTGATCATCGATGGCGTTCCCAACGATCCCGACTCGCCTCGCAAGCTGGCGTCGCTGAAGCTCGATTCGGACGAGGGAGCGCTTTGGGTAGCAGAGCTCGAACATCGGACCGAGCAATGGCGTGCCGTGATCGGTCACTGGCGGTACTCCTCGAGCTTCGACTCATTCGACTCGCTTGCTACCGACACGGCGCGATCGTCTCGCGGTAATTCCGGTACGTACGGGTTCATCGAGGGTCCCGTTTGGCAGTCGGGCGAACGACGATTGCTCGCGGTACTCCGACTCGGTGCCGCAAATCCCAAATTCAATGTGATCGGTTCCACCGTGCAAGCCGCGCTCGTTTTGGAGCGACCTTGGTTGATGCGCGAGGGAGAACATTTGGCGCTCGGCATCGCCCATGCCCGCAACGGCGGACCCGCACGGCGTCTCGCGGCGTTCGACGGGGAATCTTTGCTCAGCCGTGAGTCGTTGGTCGAACTCACGTGGCGGATCCCGCTGTCGCAAAGGCTCGTTTTGCAGCCCGATATCCAATACGTCCTCAACCCGGGCAGTGCCCCAGGGATCGACGACGCGCTCGCCGTGGGACTTCGTCTCGAGCTCGATCTTTCCCCGAACTGATCCGGCGATGACCCTGCTCGAGCAGTTCTGGGGGTCACCGGCAGCAGGATTCGTCATCGCATTGGCCGTAGGCCTTCTCATCGGCGTCGAGCGTGAGCGTCGTAAAAGCGATCCGTCTGTCGGGCTTGCGGGTGGTCTGCGTACCCATGTCGTCGTCGCGCTGGCGGGCGCGCTCGCCGCGCAGTTTTCCGGCGTCTCGGTGGTCGTAGCGGGTGCGATCTTCATAGGGCTGCTGGTGGTGATCGCCTATTGGCGAGATCAAAGTTCCGACCGCGGTCTCACGAGCGAGGTCACGCTGTTCACGACGTACTTGCTTGGTGCGCTCGCCCCGCGCTTCCCGGAGCTCGCCGGCGCGGTCGGCGCCGTCATCGCCTTGGTTCTCGCGCTTCGCACCGTACTGCACCATCTGGCGAGTCGGGCGATGTCCGATCGCGAAGTGCTCGATGTACTGCTGCTCGCGGCGTCGGCACTCGTCATCCTTCCGCTGATGCCGGATCGCGCCGTGGATCCGTCAGGCGTCATCAACCCTCAGCGTATCTGGGCGTTGACGCTGCTCGTGCTCATGATGAACGCCGTAGGTTATCTCGCTCTACGAACGCTCGGGCCCTCGCGGGGACTACCGGTTGCGTCGTTTTTCGGAGGCTTCATTTCGAGTACGGCCACCATCGGAGTGCTGGGGAGCAGAGCCGCGCGTGAGCCACAGAAGACCCTGTTGTCAGCGGGCTCGGCGATGGCGTCATCTGTCGCCACGCCCATCCAACTATTGGTGCTGCTCGCGGCAGTGGATCCTGCGCTTTTCGTTCGATGGATTCTTCCAGCGCTCGTGATGCTGGTCGTCGCCGGCGTCGCGACGTTCGTCCTGTTACGGCGCGACGGCGCCACGACCGATCACGCGATGGAGGCGTTCAAAGGTCGAGCCTTCCAGCCGTTGCAGGCGATGGTGTTCAGCGTGACGGTGACGGCAATATTATGGTGTGCCGCGTGGCTCGATCGAGCGATCGGATCGAGTGGCGCCGTCACCGGGTTGGTCGTGGCGGGGTTTGCCGACGCCCACTCGGCTGTAGTCGGCGCTGCGAGCCTCGTGCACTCGGGGGGACTTGGCGAACTCGCCGGTGCGGTTGCGGTGCTCGGCGCGCTCGGCACGAACACCCTCGCCAAGCTCATCGTCGCTGCGGCCACGGGCGGTCGACGCTACGTCTTTCGCCTTGCGCCGGGTTTGATCTTGATGTGGCTCGCAGCCGGCGTCGCGCTGGCGCTCAGCCTGTCATCGTCGACGGGAACGCCATGAGTTGGGTGCCCCGAGTTCGTCGGGGAACTTTGGTCTGAAAACGACCGGGCTTGACCACCAGCACGTCACAGTTGAGCGCATCGAGTACCGCTTCGGCAGTGTTGCCGACAAGCAGACGCTTGAATCCGGATCGAGAAATCGCCCCCATCACGACGAGGCTCGCTTTCTCGGCTTTGGCAGCGCTCGGAATTGCTTCGCGAGGCGAGCCGTGCAGGACCGCAAGCCGATGCGAGGGCAATGGATATCGCGCGACTTCTGCGACAAGCGCCTTGCGAGCACGCTTGAGGGCCTCGGCTGTTCGGTCGGTATCGATGATGATTGGCGAAGCGGTCCAGTTTGCGGTGATGAGCGTCGACGGCGCGACGCAATGCACGATGCGAAGGGGGCCCTTCAGCAAAGTGGCAATTTGACCGCTCGCCTGAAGCAAGGCGGCATCGAGGCGAGCGGGCTTCGCGTTCTCGTGGAAAGGGTCGATCGCCGTCATCACGACGGGGCGGTGGTAAGGCTTTGGCAGTTTCACGAGCAGCACGGGGCAGGGTGCTTGTCGCAAAAGTTCCCAGTCGGTGTAGGCGAGCATCCACTTGGCCACATGCCGTGTCGCATGCCGCTCGGCAACGATGAGATCGGCCTTGGTGCGTAGCGCACGTCGGACGATCGCCTCGGCGGGTGGATAGTCCCACTCGGCGGCGCAGGTCACCTCGATGTCGTGTTTGCGAACACCCTTGGCAATCACCTCGAGGCGCTTGAGCGTTTTGGCGAGGCGCTCCGACTCGTAATCCTTGAGACTGATCCGCCGCGCATCGAGCGCGTCGACGAGGACCGTATCCGACAGGGCGTGGAAGAGCTCGAGCGTCGCCTTGCTCGCCTTGGCGAGCTGCGCGGCCTTGCGGACGGCGGGCATCGAGCGGGCGTCAACATCCTTGATGGCCACGAGAATCTTTTTGATGGGCTGCATGAGGCCTCCGAGTACCCGACAATCGGGATCGAGTTATAGGTACAAGTCTCGCGGCACCTTGTCGAGAGCGCATCCGTACGTTCACGTATCATCCGCAAAAAGCAGGAGACAAGTGTCTTGTCCTTAAAACCCGATTTACCAACCGAGTGGTTGGGCGACTATTCTGAAAACGATGTCCTGATATCGGTCGAGGAGTGTCGGGCGTACTCGAGCGACGTGTACTCCGCGGGGCGCCAAGCGGTCGCCGTGCTGCGTCCCAAGGATCGAGCAACCTGCATCGACATGGTTCACAAAGCCCGAGCCGCCGGTTGTGTGCTGATTCCGCGAGGAGGCGGGCTGTCCTATACGGGTGGTTATCGGCCCGTCGACGATCGGAGCGTGATCATCGACACCTCGAGACTCAACCGAATCATCGAAGTGAATGCCGAGGACATGTATATCACCGTGGAAGCCGGTGTCACCTGGAAACAAATCCACGACACCCTCACGCCCCTTGGCTTGCGCCTGCCGTTCTTCGGCACGTTCTCGGGTGCGCAGGCGACGGTGGGCGGCGGCCTCTCGAACGGTGCGCTTTTCTTTGGCACGGCGCGCTATGGCACTGCTGCCGACCACGTGCTTGGATTGGCCGTCATTCTTGCCGACGGTCGGGAGTTACGCACGGGACAGAGGGCTTTTGCCAAAGCCCACAAACCCTTTTACCGCACCTGCGGACCGGATTTCACGGGCTTGTTGACCCACGATTCCGGAAGCTTCGGCATCAAGGTGGAAGCCACTTTCAGGGTGATCCAAGCGCCTGCCTCTACAGGGCATCTTTCGTTCGTGTTCGAGGGCATGGGTGCGGCCGCCGCGGCCTTGTCCGCCGTCGCCCGGTCTGGCGCTGCCGAAGAGGCCTATGTTTTCGACCCTGAATCGACACGAAAGAATCTGACCTCGACCGGGCTGCTCAATGATTTCGGAACGCTGCTGAAAGTCGTACGGAGCGAACGCAAGGTGTTCAAGGGCCTGACTGCGGGCCTCAAGTTGGTATTGGCGGGCCGCTCGTTTCTGCCAGACGACGCTTTTTCTTTGCACATGACCTGTGCAGCGCGAAGCGATGCCGCGCTGCAGGACGACCTTGCCGCATGTCGCGCGGCCTGTCTTTCGCTTGGGGGCAAACTGATCCCGGATTCCATTCCTCGCGCCGTTCGCGCGAGTTTGTTTCCGCCACCCGACGCGGTTCTTGGTCCGGAAGGGGAGCGTTGGGCCGCGCTCAACGCGAAGGTTGCGCACTCGGACGCTCCTCGCATCATGGCGGCGAGCGAAGCGTTGCTCGCCCCTTACCAGCAGCGCATGAAAGAAACCGGGGTCTGGATGAGTCACCTGCTCATCGCCATCGGTCAGTCTGCATTCAGCTTCGAGCCAGTATTCCATTGGCGCGACGAGTGGCTGCCGGTGCATGCGCGGTCGCTCTCGGCGGCAACTCGAGCTCGACTGGTCGAGCCCGCTCCGAACCCCGAGGCGCGGGCGCTCGTCGAAGAGCTGCGACAAAAACTTGTTGCGCTGTTTGCCGAATTCGGGGCGGCATCGAACCAGCTCGGAAAAACCTATCCCTACCTCGAAGTTTTGCGTCCGGAGTCGGCCGAGCTTGCGATTGCCGTCAAACGGGCGCTCGATCCGCAAGGCGTGATGAACCCCGGAGTGCTTGGTCTCGAGGGGCCGTAGCCTGTATTCTTCGTCGCCCTTTTTTCCGGAATAACCATGCCTTCTTCAAAGCCAGTGCGGACGAGCGAGAGTCTCGCCAATGTGAGGTACGAGATTCGTGGCAAGCTCGCACGGCGCGCCCTCGAGCTTTCGCGAAAGGGCTACGAAATCATCTCTCTGAACATCGGCAACCCTGCGCTCTTCGGATTTCGAACGCCGGAGACCATGCGGCTCGCGATGATCGAGAACTTTCCAGACAGCGAAGGCTATTGCCATCAGAAGGGAATCTTTCCTGCGCGCGAAGCCATCGTCATGCAGCAGCAGGGCCGCGGCGTATCCGGCGTCACGGCCGAAGACGTGTTCATCGGCAACGGCGTCTCCGAACTCATCGACATCGCTCTGCGTGCGCTACTGAACGAAGGGGATGAGGTGCTCGTTCCGAGCCCCGACTATCCGCTTTGGACGGCGGCGGTCAATCTCAATCGCGGCAAAGCGGTTCACTATCCGTGTCGTCCCGAAAACGGATTCGTGCCTGATCCGAACGAGATCGAATCTTTGATCTCCCCACGAACGCGAGCGATCGTGATCGTGAACCCGAACAATCCCACGGGTGCCGTTTACCCGCGTGAAGTCCTGAGCGTGATTGCGAGGCTCGCGGAGCGCCGAGGCCTCGTGCTGCTGTGCGACGAAATCTACGACCAGATCACCTATGACGGGGCGGAATTCGTCCCCATGGCGACGCTCGTCCAGGACGCGGTGTGCGTCACCATGTCGGGCCTCTCCAAGGTCTATCGAGCCTGCGGTTATCGGGTGGGATGGGCCATCGTCTCGGGAGACGTCGGTGCGGCCAAAGATTTCATCAGCGCGATGGAGCTGCTGGCGTCGCTCAGGCTTTGCAGCAATGTCCCCGGACAATGGGCTGTGCAGACCGCACTCGGCGGATACCAGAGTATTCGCGAGTTGACGGCGCCGGGGGGGCGGCTTTACGAGTCGCGGAAAGCGATCATCGATTCCGTGAGTCGCAATCCGTCGTTGCAACTTCGCGCACCCGCGGGTGCGTTGTACGCATTCGTGGGTGTGGGCAACGACCTTCCCGATTTCGACGATCAGGCATTCGCGCTCGAACTTCTGGAGACGAAACACGTGTTGGTCGCCCCGGGCGTGAGTTTCAACGTCCCGTACAACACCCACTTCCGCATCACCAACCTCCCGGATGCAGCGACTTTGCATACCGTGTTCCAGCGAATGGGTGAGTTGCTGGAGGACTACCGAGCGCGGCCTCGGGCCGCCAGTTAAAAGCGACCCTCGACCTCGGCTTCTACCGGGGTGCCGGACAGAAACCCCGGCAAAACGCCTGAGACTCGGGTTTCCGCGCGAACCTTTGCCTTGAAGGATCCAGGCACATCGAGAACAACGGTGGCGTAAAGGGCGAGGGGTCCGCCCCGATCGCGCAGCGTGCCGTTTCGACCCTCGAAGCGTCCCTCGAAAGGTCCGATGGCGGATCCTGTTTGCAACCAAACCGCCCGACTTAGCGTCGCCTCACCTTTCAATCCCGAAAGTCGCCCCCGATCGAGCTCAATCTGCAGATTCGAGGCTTCGAGGCGCCCCGCCAGCCCCGCGAGAGGACCGAGGCTTACATCGGCAGGAAGGGCGTTGCGCAGCGTTTGCAAGTCGACCGAGAGGGAATGCAGATCGAGCGAAGAGGCCTCGAACCACGCCAGGTATAGCGTTGCTGTGGCGACCGAGTGATCTTTGGTCCAACGCATCCCTAGCCGCGGGGCCGTCGGTTTCTCGAGCGCGAACCCCACTTGCCAGGAGAGATCGCCGGATCGACTTCCTCGTATCTGAAGATCGGAGCATCGCCCGCGCCACACCGTTCCGGACAATGTCTTGCACGCCACTGCGCTCGGCAGCAGCGGGGACATCAACGCCGCGGGCAACCAGAACGTCGCTCCGATCAGAATGCCAAAGGCGAGTAGTACAAAAAGCGATCGCCGTCGAATCACGGCGCGGACTTTTGCAATTCCAGATCGAGGTCGACGCGACCGACTTGAGTAGAATTCAACGTGGCGCGCCGAACCGACACCGAAGCGGCTTCCAGATCGGCCAGCACCTCGACGACGGCATCGAACGGGACAGCCGCCGCTCGCAGCCGGAGCGAAGAATTACTCTGCGTATCAAGGGTCGACTCGATACCGTAGCGAGCGGTGACGCGCTGTACGAGACTTTCCAAAGGCAGACCTGTATCTGCGCCGAGTCGCTGCAGGCGTTGACTCCGATCGCGTGCGGCGGGTAAGTCGGCGAGCCACGCCCGTTTTATCTCCACCCGATCGACCGCCGCCCGCGACTCGCTGAAGACCGTGACGAAGAGAGCGACGACCAGGATACCGAGTACCAACGGCGCTCCGAGCTTCAATGCGCGCTGGTCACGCTCCGACATCGACGCCCATCGGTCTTTCAATGTTTGTGCGAGATCCATCAATTCGCGCTCCGCTCATCGATCAGTGCCAAGACGGCACGCGACTGATCATCCTGGCTCGTCTCGACGCGCCATCCTGAAGCGCTAAGTGATTGCTTGGCTGCCTCCGGCGAAACCTCAACGGCGAGCGTCACCCGGACGACCTTGCCTTCTTGGGCGATGGACGCGACGGCGCCATCGCGAACGCCCGCCTTGGCAAGATCGGTCAATGCCCTGCGCAGCGCAGAGGGCGGTGAGGGCGCGAATGCACTGGGCACCACGCCCCCCTGAGATAGCGTGAGATCGATGAGGGCCTCTTCTGCGACCGATGATCGCCAAGTGTTCGCCTGATCGATCAGCACGAGCGACAACAGACCCGTCGCAAGCGCAGCGGGCAACTTCCAGCGCGCTGAGACCCATCGGTATTCGCGACGCGGCGTGAGTTCGCCCTGAAGCAGATCGACGGGATCCGCAAGGGTGCGTTGAGCGACTAGCCAATCGAGGATGTGTTCCTCCGATTGCCCGAAGAACACCTGGGAGAAGCGACGCTGTAGTTCATCGAGTCGAATCTGCGAGGCGACGTTGGATTCCGTGCGACCGACAAGTTGCAAACCAAGGGTCGACAGCGGCGGGTCGGGTGGCAAGAACTCCAGGGTCGCCACCAAATCTTTGACATGACACCTCAGTCCGACACCGGTCGGTGATCGGAGGAATATCTCGTCGCCTTGAACCCAGCCAATGACATCGCCCGGTTTTGCGGCGATGCAGCCTTCATCGAGATGAACGTGCGACGGTTCGAGACCGGCTGATCGGAAGGTCGACACATAGGCTTCGATCCTCTCGCGCCGAAGGACGACGACGGGCACTCGGAGACCATCTTTTGTGGTGGCATCGGCCAAGGGCGAAGGACGACCCATCGCGAAGTGTTGCTGATCGAGCTCACCGGCGATCTGCTCCTCGAGGGCGAAGGGCAGCATTTTGCGAATCTGTCCCGACCGGACTTTCGGCAGCAGGGCATCGGTGCACAGCGCCTCGAAACCCGGGATGAGACCGACGACCTTCGCCGTGGGGTAAGAGGTTGCGAGATCCGCGAGCGATGAAGTGAACGCCGCACGTTCGACCGAGCCATTTGCCGATCGCAGCGTGGCGACGACGGGCGCCGTTGGATCAGGTGTCGAGAGATGAATGAATAGCGTGTCGGTCATGGTCGCCACTCGTCACTCTGCGGTATGTCGCCAGAGAACCCGAACACCGGGTGGCGAAGGCGGAGCACTTTCGTAGCGGAGGAGACTGTACAAGGAGAACTGGGTCGTGCCAATGACAGCCTCGGTCCTCAGCTGGAAATACAGACTGCGCTCGCCGATCCCGAGTGAGCGCTCCAGAGCGGCGTAAGCCCCAGGGTCCTGGAAGCCGGATCGAAATACATCGCGACGCGGAAAGCATTCGCGCTCGCGGTTCCGAGCAAGGGCGTCTTCGGCGCCCACCCATTGGCGTTCGTTACTGAGCGCATCCAGCACGGCGGCCGTCGCCGAGCATAAATTGATTGCGGCATCGCGCGGGAGCGCCGCGACGTGCGGCGCCAATCGCGCAAATCGCACTAGATCGAACTCCGGCAGCCACATCAATTCCGACACGCTCGTGAGGGGGCGATTCGGGGGCCGATAGCCTGGGTCGAGGCCGCTATACACGTCGTCCTCCGCGCCGCCCGTCGTCGGCAGATCATCGACATCGATCCAGTCGGCAATCTTTGGTGCCCAACCGGGTTCGATCTCCAGAACGACCAACAATCGTTCGAAGGTCTGCAGTGCGACCGGATCAATTTGTCCGCTCCGATCTCGCAGGCTGTTGAGATTGAATCGCCCCTGCAGATCGACGAGTTCACCGGAGACGATTCCGGCATGCTCGATTTCCACGGGACCCAAGGGCGTGGACCAACGTTGTGCCGGATGGATGGCGGCCTCGCCTGTGTCGAGCTCCTCTCGCAATATTCGTGCTGCGGTCGCTTCGGCGGCGCCCGCAAGCAGCATCGCTTGCTCGCGCGCCGCGCCGCCCTCCGATCGCCGTAGCAGCAATCCGGTGTCAAAGAAAATCGCCGTGGAAATCGCCGTAGCGATTGCGACCACGATCAGGGCGGTCAGCAGCGCGACCCCACGGATTCTCATCGCGGCACCTCGATCACCCTGCGGATCGCGCCGTGTGCGTCGGTCGTCAGGGTGAACTCGATCGCGCGAGGACGAATTCTCTGGGGCAAAAGGTCGTTCTGCCCAGCAATCCCCGTGAGCTGCCAGTCTCGGCGCCACTCTCCGCGTTCATCGAGATACCGCAGCTCGAGTGATCGTACGCCGCGCATCAACACGCGGCGCGAGGCGTTCGTCGACTGGACGCGATCGAGCACAGGCCACGCGAGCCGAACGAGGCTGCCCGACTCGACGAGGTACTCGATGCGCTGGAGACTGCTGCGCGAATGAGAGGAGGTCGTGGGTCGTCCGCCACGCGTCAACGCGAGCGGCGAGGGTGTTCCGGGCTCGGTAACCAAGGCGGGCGCGTAGGATCGCCCGAGCGCATCACGAATCGGCCGCGGATGCAGCTGCCCGATATCGTCCGCCAGCATTCGAACGGCACGCCGCAGTTCGCTCAAGTTGGTTTGATTTTCTTTGATGGCGGAGCGATTGCGAGCCACCTCGGTCAGGGCACCATAGCCGACCGCAAAGACCACTGCGGTCACGAACAGCGCCACCAGAAGCTCGAGGAGCGTGAACCCACGCGCGCGCCGCTCGTCGTGGTGTCTGGTCGTTGTCGGCTGTCGGATCATGGCGGGCTTCGCTCAGCGGAATCCCAGATCCCGTCGGCACTGTCCGCCACGATGATGTCGCGTCCACGTGCGCCGCTCAGCGTCACGAGCCAGCCCTCGGCACCCCGAGGACGAACGTCCACGACGATTTGCACCAGGCCCTCGATCGATGTGGCCCGAACATCTTGTCGCCAGTCCCATTCGCGATCAGCCATTCGGACGATGCCTTCGGAGCGCCCCAAACTCGGAAACTCGGACGCGACGCGCACCTCGACGATCCGGTTTGCAGCCACCCATTCTGCGTAGGCTCGATCTCGCAGACGTTCCGTGGAATTGGCGGCGGACAACATCGAGGACATCAATGCTGCGACGCCGAGTGCCACCACAACCAAAGCGACCAACACCTCGATGAGGGTGAAACCACGAGGGCGCGATCTGCACGATGCGCGCATCATCGCTCGAGCTTCCGCAAGGCGAGATCGCCGTTGTCGTCGGGCCCGAGTCGCCACATCACTTCGGATCCGTCTGATCCGATTCGAAGCTCGAAGGGCGTGAACTCACCCGTGCCATCGACACCGAACTCGGGGATCACTTCCTTCACGGAGGACGGGCGCCGCCCGACGATCACCCGCCGGCCGTCCACGTCGAGCTCGAGTTTGGCCCCGGGGGGCCAATCGCCCTCGGCAAAGCGACGATCCGCCAGGTCGATCCATCGCATCGTGCGCGAGTCGTGGACAAGGAACGCGTAACCGGTCGCGGTCACCCTGACCCCGTAGGCGCGATTTTCGAGCTCGGCGCGCTCTCGCGCATCGTTCAAGAGTGTGCCGAGACGTTCGAGTTCTTCTGGAGGTGACTCTCGATTACCGACCAATCCAAGCGAAAGGACCGCGCCACCCAACACAATGGCGATGATCGCGAGGACGACCAGAATTTCGACGAGTGTGAACCCTACGGAGCGCCGGTTGCGCACGGATCACTTATCGAGAGCCCAGTTGCCGATATTGTCCTGATCGGTATCGGGGCTTCCTTCTAGACCGTCGGGCCCCAAAGAATACAGGTCGAACTCGGGGCCTCGCGTACCCGGTTGACGATAACGGTAGTCGTTACCCCAAGGGTCAGCCGACACGCGCGACATGTATCCTCCCGAGCGCCAATTGCGTACCGACGGGTCTTCCGGTTTTTGTACCAATGCGGCGAGGCCCTGCGCCGTCGTGGGAAGACGAGCGGTATCGAGCCGGTACATCGCCAGAGCCGTCTCGATCGCCTGGAGGTCCGCGCGGACCTTGGTTACGCGGGCTTCGTCCACCCGATCCATGACCCGCGGAACGATGAACGCCGCCAACAGGCCGATGATCACGACCACGACCATGATTTCGATGAGGGTGAACCCTCGAGTCTTGTGTCGGCGCAAAACCGATCCTCCCGTAGAATCCGCGACGATCATATCAAAGGCCGATGTCGGGGCCGTGACGAATCCTGGACGTATAATGCCGGCAGAACAGGGGAGTGCAGGGATGTCCTTAGCTTTTGTTTTTCCCGGCCAAGGATCGCAGTCCGTCGGGATGATGGCCAACCTCGCCAGCGTCGATCCAGTGGTTCGAGAGACCTTCGATGGCGCCTCGGCTGTCCTCGGATTCGATCTCTGGAAGTTGTCGCAGGAAGGCTCCGGCGAACAACTCGCCTTGACCGAAATAACCCAACCCGTGATGTTGGTGGCGGGCGTCGCGACCTGGCGCGTGTGGCAGAACCGCCGGGGTGCGAGGCCGGAATGGGTTGCCGGTCATTCACTCGGAGAGTTCTCGGCGCTCGTGGCCGCCGGAGTACTTCGTTTCGAAGATGCTGTGGCGCTTGTTCGGTATCGCGGCGAGGTGATGCGTGACGCGGTGCCGAGCGGACAAGGTGGCATGGCCGCGATCCTCGGGCTATCCGATCACGACGTCGAGGCAGCGTGCGCCGAGGGCGCGCAGGGCGAAGTCGCAGAGGCCGTCAACTACAACGGACCGGGTCAGGTCGTGATCGCAGGGCATTCAGGCGCGTTACAGCGCGCGATGGACGCGGCCAAAAGTCGCGGAGCCAAGCGTGCGCTTCCTTTGCCGATCAGCGTGCCGTGCCACAGTTCGTTGATGCGACCCGCCGCCGAGAAACTTCGCGAACGGCTGCGATCGGTGAGCGTGGCCGCCCCGACGATCCGCTTCATGAGTTCGGTCGATGCCACGGAGTATTCCGATCCCACCGCCATCGTCGATCTCCTGTATCGGCAGCTGGCGAGTCCCGTTCGTTGGGTTGCGACCATTCAGGGGCTCGTTGGGCTCGGTGTCGATCGACTCGTCGAGTGCGGACCCGGAAAAGTGTTGACGGGGCTCAATCGCCGCATCGACAAATCACCATCTTTGTCTTGTCTTGCGCTCGAGGACGTCGCGAGTTTCGACTCGGCGCTGGCGCCGGTGAGGGAGTGACGCATGGCTGTTCAAATTGATCTATCGGGTCAGACTGCGCTCGTAACCGGCGCGTCTCGAGGGATAGGCCGAGCGATTGCCGAGCAACTCGCTCGAGCTGGCGCAAAAGTGGTGGGCACCGCCACGACCGAAGCGGGTGCCGCGGGGATCTGCCAATGGATCGCCGAGCTGTCACCCGGCAGCCGCGGTGCTGTCGTCGACGTCACCCGCGCCGAGTCGGTCGCCGCATTGCTCGAGGATCTCGAAGCAAAGAACGAGCAACCGGGCATTCTGGTCAACAATGCGGGAATCACCCGCGACAATTTGTTGATCCGAATGAAACAGGACGAGTGGGACCAAGTGATCGCTGCCGACCTGACCTCGGTGTTCTCCCTCAGTCGAGGCTGCCTTCGTCACATGATGAAGTCCCGTTTCGGGCGGATCATCAACATCACCTCGGTGGTCGGGTCGCTCGGTAATCCAGGACAGACCAACTATGCCGCCGCCAAGGCGGGCATCATCGGATTCACGCGATCCCTCGCCCGCGAAGTCGGCAGCCGGAACATCACCGTCAACGCTGTGGCGCCCGGGTTCATCGATACCGACATGACCCGCGCCCTGGATGACGCCCAGCGTGAGTCCTTGGCCAACGGGATCCCCTTGGGACGACTCGGAGCGGCAGACGATATTGCCGCGGCGGTGCTGTTTCTGGCTGGACCGGGCGGCGCGTACGTGACCGGGCACACCTTGCATGTGAACGGCGGAATGTATCTCGGCTAAGCGTTGGTTTTTTGAGACTTGTCGGTTTTTCGTGACAAAACAGCAGGTTATTGCAGGGCGCATGGCGCGAACCCGTCACATGGCCTAAAATGCCGCTCCCGGTCTGGCCTTTCGCCTAACCGAACCTACTGGTCGTTAAGAGGACAATCCACAGATGAGCACTGTCGAACAACAGGTCAAAGCCATTGTCGCCGAGCAACTGGGCGTGAAGCTGGAGCAAGTCACCAGCACTGCCTCGTTCGTTGACGACCTCGGTGCAGACTCCCTCGACACGGTCGAGCTGGTCATGGCTCTGGAAGAAGAGTTCGAAACCGAAATCCCGGACGAAGACGCCGAGAAGATCACGACGGTCCAACAGGCCATCGATTACGTCTCTGCGCGTCGCAAGTCCTGATCGAAACGTATACTACCGCCGAGGCCGGCGTGTCGCCGGCCTCGGCTTTTTGAATCCCTCGAAATCGCATCGCGTGAGGCTCCCGTGAGCAAGCGTCGCGTCGTCGTCACCGGTCTCGGTATCGTTTCCCCGGTTGGCAGCACCGTCCAGAGTGCG
>JBILWC010000025.1:0-36987 GCA_044370105.1 Steroidobacteraceae bacterium
GCAATCCAACAGCGCTCAGACGTATGTGTGTGGCTACGGCGGATCGGTGGTCGGTTTCTATAGCCTCGCCGTCGGCAGTGTCGATCCCGCGGCCGCTGCTCCTCGGGTGATCAAAGGCGTCCCGAGATATCCCGTGCCGGTCATGATTCTCGCGCGTCTTGCGGTGGATCTGACCCATCAGCGTGTGGGGCTCGGTCGTGCGTTGCTCAAAGATGCCCTGGGGCGTACTGCGCAGGCGGCCGACATTGCCGGCATTCGCGCGCTTCTGGTTCATGCGAAGGACGAGCGTGCGCGCAACTGGTACTTGAGCTTTGACTTTGAACCCAGTCCCTCAGATCCGCTGCATCTCTTTCTTTTGATGAAGGATCTGCGGGCGGCTCTTGATCAACGATAGCGACCGAGTTGTGATTCGTTCCTCACTTGAAGCGGGGTAAGAATCGGCAATGGAAAAAATCGGCACTACTCGTTGGGATCCCACCGCGCTTGGGGTGAGGCTTCACGCAAGCCCGTCTAACTGACGGTGCGACACGCGAGGATTACTGCGATACATTTCAAAGACTGCAGCTCAGCAACAGCGAATATTAGCGCTGGGCGTCGGTCGCTTTAATCGCAGTATTTCAAGTCACGCTGCGCGTTTCGCCGCAGATTCGACTGCCCGTTAGGTCTTGGACTTCTTGAGCGCCACTCTGGTCTGCCAAAGATCATACGCGGCCTGCGCCTTGAACGCTCAGGAGTTCTTCGTTGAGTGCTCATAACTTTTCGAGCGCAGCGGCGTGGCTGTCTTCGCTCTCGGCCGTACTGCCGTCTCTGAACCAATCGTTGTCGTGGCTCGTCCCCCTCATCTAGGTGGTTTGGCGTCTCGGTACGCTGACTCTGCTCGTGCTGACCCTGCTCGCGTCTCGTTTCCTTAAATTCTAGGAATCAGCAGGTTAGCTAGTAGTTTCGCGCGAGATACTGCTTCAGGTCGTCGATGCGCGCGGCGAGCGCGGCGTCGCGCACCTCGCGGTCGGGTCTGTGCCATTCCCCATCACGCAGATCAGCAATCATCTCGGCTTGCTCTGAAAGCTCGGAGATTGCCTCGGCCGGCGCAATCTCATCGAGCAAGAGCAGGCTGATGAGCTTCCACGCCTCGTTGCTCGAAATGAGTCGACGCGAGTGTGCATCGATGACATCGCCAACAGTATGCAGGCGCGATTCGGAGTTCATGGGGCTCATGGCGATTCCTCGGGCTAAAAATAAAAAGCAAGCACGAGACGATCGTAAGCGCAGCGGAGGTCCAACGCCGCGCGCGAGACCACCGTCGCACGGTTGACTACCGCACAGACGGAAGAGGACGTCTTGATCACACTCTCGGTGTGCTCCTGAGTGATATGCAGTGGCTAGCAGTCGGGCTCGCCGGACAGGCTCTGTTTTCGGCGCGATTCATGCTTCAGTGGTTGCGAAGTGAGCAGGTTGGGCGCAGCGTCTTGCCCGTCGGATTTTGGTATTTGAGTGCCGGCGGCGGATTGATACTGACCGTATATGCCGTGCGGTCTCAGGACCCCGTATTCATCATCGGCCAATCCGCCGGGCTGCTCGTTTACCTTCGTAATCTTTGGTTGATTCACAAGACGCCGATGGATCTTTCGGATCCATGACGGGTGCGTCATTGTGGCGTTGGGTGCTCATTATGTGGGCGGCCTCGACGCTATGTGCGGTGCTCCTGCGGCCCGTGACTCCGATCGATGAGACGCGATACCTCGCGGTGGCCTGGGAGATGCACCTTTCGGGTGATCCATGGCTGCCGACGCTGAACGGCCTTCCGTATTCCGATAAGCCTCCGCTGCTTTTCTGGATGATCAATGCAGGGTGGGGTCTCTTCGGCGTCAATGATCTCTGGCCACGGTTGCTGACTGCGACCTTCGGCCTCGGTACCGCGATTCTCGCGGCGCGTTGTGCGGCCTTGCTATGTGACGGGCGGCCGGGGATCGGTAGTCGTGCCGCACTCGTTCTGATGGCGGGTTCGCCGTGGTTACTCTTCAACGGCTCCGTGATGTTCGATGTGCTGCTAACATTTTTTTCGTTGGCGGCGATAGTTCTAGTTCTTGGCATCAAAGGGTCGGGGAATTTTTGGCAGTGGGGCGCAATCGGCATTGCCCTCGGGTTGGGCATGCTCGCCAAAGGGCCTGCGGTCTTGTTGCATGTCCTCCCCCTGGCCGTTCTCGCTCCGCTCTGGAGAGATTCTTTGGAGCGCTCGACGTGGCGCGATCGGTCCCGCTGGTATTGCCGACTGCTTTTTGCGCTCGGTATCAGCGTCGGCGTACTGGCGTTTTGGCTCGTTCCTGCGATTTCCCGAGGCGGGGTCGAGTTTCTCGATCAACTGATCTGGAGGCAGACGATCGACCGGATGGCGACAACCACCCATCATCTGCGACCGGCCTGGTTCTACATTGCGCTGCTACCGTTGTTGCTGTTTCCGCTGTGGATTTTGCCGGCGAGCTGGAAAGGATCGAGAACGATCGCTCAAAGGTATCCCGCTTTGCGCCCGGCCTTGTTGAGTTGGACCGTGCCGGTTTTTCTGGCGTTCTCTGTGTTCAAGGGAAAGCAGTTGCATTACCTGTTCCCGCTCTTGCCCGCCGTGGCGGTGTGGCTGGCGGCAGTCTCGACGGTTTCGTCAGCGGGCTACAAGAAAATGCTGGCCCCAGCCGCGAAGATTTCGATGGCGATCGTCGCGATGACGTATCTCGCAATCGGTGTATGGTTCAATCGTGCATACGACGTCGAGCCGGTTTCACGGGTCATCGCAGGCTTGCAGCGCAGCGGGGCGGCGGTGGCGCATCTTGGTCGGTATCACGGTCAGTTCCAATTCGCCGGACGATTGCAGCGACCGCTGATCGTGATCCGAAATGCCGAGGACTGGCGTGCCTTCACGCGTGAGTTCCCTCGAGGATATGTCATCGCTTACTCGCGTCAGATCATCGAGGGGGCTCTCTATCGTCAGCGATTTCGCTCGAGGTCGGTCTTTCTTTTACGGGTGGACGCGCTTAGTTCAGTGAACTTCGATGCGCTTCAGGGCGGTGACGTGCAGTCGCTCGGCGTGAGCGCACCGAACTCTGGCGATAACGACTGATCGCGAGATCAGCGGTTTCGATAGCGGGCGCTTTTCCGCTCATGATGTCGGCGATGACCTGAGCAGAGCCGCAGGCCATCGTCCAACCGAGAGTGCCATGCCCTGTATTCAAAAAAAGATTGGGGATCGTCGTCGCACCAATGACAGGCGTTCCATCAGGCGTCATCGGCCGCAGTCCGCTCCAAAACGATGCACGCGACAAGTCGCCGGCGCCGGGGAAGAGCGAACCCAAAGAGTGCTCGAGCGTATCGCGCCGAGCCTTGGGTAATCCTCTCGAGTAGCCGGAGAGCTCGGCCATACCGCCCACTCGTATACGATCGCCAAGGCGCGTGATGGCGACTTTGTATGTCTCGTCCATGAGGGTCGAGACCGGCGCGCGAGTTTTCTCGACAACCGGTACGGTGATCGAGTAACCCTTCACGGGATAAACCGGCAGTCGAACGCCGAGCGGGGAAAGCAAAAGAGGCGAGTCGCTACCGAGTGCTACGACAAAGGCGTCCGCACTCACAACACCCGAGTCCGTTTCGACGGCGTGGATTCGGGCGTCTTCGGCGACAAGGCGTCGAATGGTGCGGCCATGCATGAACGTCACGCCCTTCGCTTTGGCCATGTCAGCCAGCGCATTCGTGAATTTGAAGCAATCACCGGTTTCATCGTTCGGCAGCCGCAGTCCGCCGGCGAAGTGTACGTCGCTGTGGGCGAGTCCTGGTTCGGCGGCGATACAACCCGCGGCGTCGAGCACCTCGAAAGGAACGCCATCGGATTTCAGTACGGCGATATCTTTGCCTATACCGTCGAGCTGCCTTTGTTCGCGAAAGATCTGTAGCGTGCCGCGACTACGTTCGTCATAAGCGATGCCGGTATGACGTCGCAGTTCGATCAGGCAGTCGCGACTGAACTCGGCGAGGCGCACCATGCGGCTTTTATTTAGGGCATAGGCGCGCTCGGTGCAGTTGGCGAGCATCGAGGCAATCCAGCGCACCATCGCGAGATCGAGTTGAGGGCGCAAGATCAGTGGGGCGTGCCGCATGAAGAGCCATCGCAGGGCTTTCATCGGAATACCCGGTGCCGCCCAAGGCGACGCATAACCCGGGGAGATTTCGCCAGCATTGGCGAAACTGGTTTCCATGCCGGGTCCCGGCTGGCGATCGATGACCGTCACCTCATGTCCCGCTTCAGACAGGTACCACGCCGATGTCACGCCGATGACACCGCTACCGAGAATCCCGATTTTCATGCTGCGTTTTTGAAAGGACCCGCTACCGCAGGACGCAGGGCGATGATGTTATTCTTCTTCACCAGAAAATTATAAAGCAACCAGTATTTTTACGATGCCCGACCTCCGTATCTCACCTCCCGCCACTCACGAGCATGTATTCAGTGATGGCAACCCGATCGCTGAGCGCAGCACGCGGCTCGTGATGTGGATCACCCTCGTGATGATGGTGGTCGAGATCACTGGAGGTTGGTGGCTCAACTCCATGGCGTTGCTCGCCGACGGTTGGCATATGAGTTCGCACGCTCTGGCCATCGGGTTATCGGCGATGGCCTACGCGGCCGCAAGGCGACTTTCGTTTGATCGTCGTTTCGCGTTCGGGACCTGGAAGATTGAAATCCTCGGCGGATTTGCGAGTGCAATTTTCCTGCTTGGTGTGGCCGTGATGATGTTAGTCGGTTCGGTCGAGCGAATGATCTTCCCTCAGGCGATTCAATACCGAGAAGCGATCGTCATCGCAGTGATCGGGTTAGCGGTGAATATCGTCTGCGCCTGGATCCTCGGCAAAGCTCATCATCACGATCACGGTCATTCCCATGATCACGCGAGCGGACACGAACACGCGCACGGGCATCATGATGACCTCAACCTCAAATCGGCCTATTTGCATGTGATCGCTGATGCCACGACGTCGGTGCTGGCGATTGCGGCCTTGCTCGGCGGTTGGATCTACGGATGGTCGTGGATGGATCCCTTCACCGGCATCGTGGGCGCGATTTTGGTCGGACTGTGGGCAAAGGGTTTGATCCTCGACACCAGCAGGGTGTTGCTTGATCGTGAAATGGACCACCCGGTTGTCGAGGAAATTCGCCAAGTGATCGAACGCGCGCCCGAGACCACCGATGAGAAAATCATCGATCTTCACGTTTGGCGGGTCGGGAGGGGCAAGTACTCCTGCTCAGTAGTGGTCGTCACCCAAAATCAAGACGTGACGCCCGATATCCTTCGTCGACGCTTATCGGTACACGAAGAAGTGGTTCACTCGACTATCGAGATTCATCACATCTGACGTTGCTTTTGAGCAGGAGCCTAAACGACATCCAGCGATTCTTTCAAAGCGCTGGTGCGGGTTCTCTACGGATTTTCCGAGGGCGATCGTTCGCTCAATACGTCCACCGCATGATCGGCGGCGTCTTGGAAGGGCTCGATGACCAAATCGGCTCCTGCTTCGAGCATGACCGTCACCTCATCGGGTTCGTGTGACGTGACCGCAATTTTCCCTTTGAAGGCACACGTTCGTGCGATTTGTATCAGTGTAGTTCGCGCATCCTCATGACTGAGGCCCGTGGGGTGCGTGGAAACCGTGGAGACGAGCCACTTGGCGTGCTCAAGGGGAAGCTCCGCGATGAACTCCGGGTCTGTGGTGTCGCCGAATTTCGCCTCAAGACCGAGCGTCCGCCAGCGGTTGACGGCGGCGGGGTCGAAGTCGATGCCCAGAAACCGGATGCCGCGTTGCTGAAGTCGAAGTCCGATGGCTGTTCCCAGGCGTCCGAGTCCGAAAAGGATGACGGGGTATCGGGTTGTCGGCTGGGTCGTCGTTTCATTCGGTTCGCGGGGAGTCCCTGCGCGTTCGAATTTTCCGAGCAAGGGCTCGCAGAGCGCATAAAGTTGATGCGAGTAGGTGATCATGTACGTAGACGCCGCGATCGTGACGAGACCAACCAGAGTCACAAGCCCGAGCGTGTCTTGGTCGACCTGACCGAGGCTTGCGCCCATTGCGACGAAAATGAGCGAGAACTCACTGATCTGCGCAAGGGTGAGGCCGGCGAGAAATCCGGTTCGCTTTCGGTAGCCCATCGCTCCCATGATCGTCAGCACGATAAGCGGTTTCAGGAGCAAGACGAATAGAGAAAAAATCACGGCGTAGAGGGCATTGCTCCCGAGTATGGAGAGGTTGATCGTCGCGCCGAGTGCAATGAAGAAAAACAGGAGCAGAAAGTCGCGAAGCGGCGCGAGCCGCGCAGCGATGGTTTCGCGGTAGGGCGTCGAGGCGAGGGCGACGCCGGCGAGTAGTCCGCCAACTTCTTTTCCAAGACCTGTCGCAGCGCCCACCGCAGCAAAGATTGCGGCAAGCGCGATGGCGGAGACGACTAGCAACTCCGGGGCAAAGGCGAGTTTCTCGGTGAGAGGATTCGCGAGGTAGCGCACGAAACCCACGACGAAAAGGACCAACAAGGCGCCGGAGATCAGCACGGAGGCGACCGTATTGCTGCCATGCCCGTCAGCTTCCGCACTGATTCCGATGGCCGCGAGACCGATCATTGCCATGACGACGATCAGGTCTTGCACGATCAGAATGCCAAGAGAGATTTTCCCGTGCAGCGAGTCGATCTCGCGTTTGTCCGAAAGCAGTTTGACGATGATGATGGTGGAGGAAAACGCAAGTGCTGCTGCAACGTATAGATTGGGCAGGTGATCGAGACCGAGGGCGATGCCGATCGAATAACCGACAAGCGCGGTAAAGACTACCTGACCGAGTCCGGTCAGCAGCGACACCGTACCGAGAGAGCGGATCAGATCGAGATCCAATTTGATGCCAACCAGAAATAACAGCATCACGATTCCGAGTTCGGAGAGGAGCGTGATCTCGGCATCTGAATGTACGAGGTCGAGTGCGGAGGGTCCGGCGAGCAGGCCGACAATAATGAAGCTGACAATCAGCGGTTGTCGAAGCATCAGGCCGACGAAGCCTATTGCCGCCGCGAGTGCGAGAAGGACGGCGATCTCGCCGAATGTCGAACCGATGGCAGCGTCCATGGATCACCCTAAAACCGTCGGCCTATGATAGGGTCCGAGAGCAGCTTTTCAATGCGGATTAGCCGCAATACCAGCGTATGGACTACCTGTATTCTTTGCTGATTCCATTCGGAATTTTTTGGCTCGTTTTGGCGATCCGCCCGTATGATCGGATGGTCTGGGCGGCCGAGAATCTGCTGACCGTCGCGACGGTCATCGCGTTGGTTTCGACTTATCCAACGTGGCCGCTCAGTGATCTTTCATACAGTCTGATCGTCGCGTTTCTGGTGCTGCATACCGTAGGTGGGCACTACACGTATGTCCGGGTTCCGTATGACGAGATCACCGACGCGATCGTCGGTGTGAAGCCATCCAAGGCGTTCGGCTGGGTTCGTAATCACTACGACAGGCTGGTGCATTTCGCTTACGGTCTGTTGGTTGCGTACCCGTTGTTCGAGCTCCTCGAGTCCTATGCTCAGCCGATCGGAATCTGGAGCTATGTGTTGTCGCCCGCATTGATCATGGCGACGAGCATGATCTTTGAGGTGCTCGAGTGGTGGATGACCGAGCTATTGGGAGCTGGACAGGGTGCGGCCTACATCGGCGCTCAAGGAGATGAGTGGGATGCCCAAAAAGACATGGGGCTCGCCGCGCTCGGATCGGTCATCGCGATGATCGCGACGAGTAGTGCGGGCTAAGCGTCGTCGTCAAAAGTCCGTGCGCTGCGGCAAGACCGCGATGCACGGACGATCGAAGCTTGCTCGAATACTGACGAAGATCATCCGACGGTCGTGAGGGGCGACAACCCTTCCCACGCCCGTTCCACGAACCAGAAAGCGGCAAGGGCGCCGCCGGCATAGGCGGCAAGGGTGCGGGTTTTTTCTTTGTATAGAGCGGTCGTCCACGTATTGTTACCGCTGACAAGCGACGAGCTCGCTTTACGAATCATCACACCGACTGCCACGATGGCGAGGACAAAGGTGATCTGACCTGCCTCGACACCGATATTGAACATCAGCAGCGCCGAGAGCTCGTCGTTTTTCGGCAGGCCGACTTCGCGTAGATATCCGGCGAAGCCATAGCCATGCAGCAGACCAAACAGGGTCGATACCATCACCGGATGACGAAGTGTCAGCGTGGTGCGTTGGTCTTTTAGGGATTCGGCAGCCATCAGAATGATGCTCAGGGCGATCATCGACTCGATGAAAGACGCGGGGGGAGTGCTGATTCCGGTCGCGGCTAGTGCCAGGGTAACCGAGTGACCGACGGTGAACCCTGTGAGCGCGCGAATCAGCACCCAACCTGTACCGGTGATCAACCATAGAAAACTCAAAAAAATCAGGTGGTCGACACCTCGTAGAATGTGGTCGAAGCCGATCAACGCATAAGATTGTGCCCGCAATGACTCCGGTTGCGGCTCGGACAGGGTGATCGAGCGACTGCCCGGAGAGCCTGTCACTCGAGTGATGGACCCGTCTGCGCGAGTCAGGTTGAGCAGTGTGGGTAAGGACGGATTGTCATTGGGGTAAGTGATCTCGATGCGAAGCGGCGTGGACGGATCGTCGCATCGGTAGGCGGAGCGTCTTTGATCGGGTAGCGATCGTTCTCTCGCGTCTTCCTTGCAGCCGGCACCCGCCAGTTCGACGGTGGGTTGATCTGCTGCGCTCAGTACGGGCGAAGGCTGCCAAGTCACGACATATCGACCGCTCGACGCTTCGCTGACTCTGACGAGCAGAGGACGATAATCGTGCGCGTAGGTCGTCGTGACGGTGGCTGCAAGACATAGCAACCCCGCGACTATCCGTAGGTGTTTCACTGGACAGTCGACTCCACGCGGTACTCGGCGATCAATCCCCGGATGCGTGCTTCAAGTCTCTCTTCCGTCTTTGCAGTGCGCCAGTCGTTGACGACGACTTCCTTGACCGCGGCGAACTCCGGAGTTCTCGCCGCTGCACGACGGATCACCTGAATCAGGTGCACGCCGCCACGGGATCGGTACGGCCCCTGCCAAGAGGAATTCTGCGATGCGTCGAACGCAGCATCGGCCACCGAGGGACCGAGATGGCTTTCGATCAATGGCCGTGGTTCGTCTGCATAGTCCTGGAAGTACGGAAATCGGTCGCTACGGGAGAGGGCTTCTTCGAAAACGATTCTCTGGTTGCGTAACGCGTCGAGCACCGATCGCGCTCGATCATCCGCCGATCGGCCTGCAGAGTCCGACTCGAAGTACAAGTGTCGAAGACTTACGCGTTCTGGGCTTTCGTAGCGAGCGATATTGCCAACAAAGAATTTTTCCAATTCTGCGTCGTCTGGCGGCGGGAGGTCTTCGTCCGGCGTGCCTCGCAGGATGTATTCCATCGTTTGAGCGAGTCGACGACGAATGACGTAATCGGTGTCATCCAGGCCGAGAGCGAGTGCCTCGCGGTGTAACACCTCTTCCCGCACGTAATCGTCGATGAGAGTGGATCTCTGGGAAGGTGTCATGGAGCTCAGCATCTCATCAAGGCGAGTACGTGCCGCGCCGGAGAATGTTTGATTCCGGTATTGCATGAATTCGAGCAAGCGATCTTGTGTGACCACGATTTGACGAGTGGATTTCTCGCTATCGGGCGCGAGCCATGAAGTCAGCCCAAACAGGCAAGCCCCGATCAAGATGAAATGCACCAAGGGCTCGCGAAGCGCTCGAGCCGCAGCGCTTCGCAACGAAGCGCCCTCCGTCACGGTTTGTACCAGATCGGCGATGTGTAGGCGCGCTCCACGGTGATGCTCTTGACGCCGTCGGGAATGGTGGCGCCGAGTCGTTTTGCATCGTAAGCAGTCCATCGTGGCGTCGGGATCTCGAGCACGCGTACGTAATAGAACGCGCGAAGCGAGGGGTCAAAATCAGGATCACGCCAAACCGCGTCCAGAGATTCCGCTCCGATCGAGTTGGAGTAGGTGGCGTTGGCCACATCCACCGTGGAGCCGACGAGTGGCGTTTTGCCTCCTTTGCTGGCAGGTTTTCGATTTCCAGAGAGTGCGACGTCGTAGATCTTTTCGTGTGTCTTGCCCGCAGCGTCTAGCCATCCCTTGATGACCTGGATGCGGTCGAGATTGGCTTCATCCGGATCTTTCGTCGCGGTGATCATCAGCACGGGCGCTTTGCTTTTCGGGGCGCTACTCAACGTGCCGCCCATCGGGACCCCTTTTGAATAACCGACGGCGGCATAGTCCGCGCGTTTCACATCGGCCGAGGCGAAATCCCAACCGCCGAAAAGGCGGACCGTGATCCGGTTGCCTGTCGTCGCATACACCTCTTTTCTCGCAAGGGCGTCGAACAAGGCTTCGCGTGTGTTGTCGGTAGCCCATACCGCCGCGAGACCGGACGCGGCGAAGTCTGATCCGGGTACCGGAAAGCCGGGGGCCATTTGGGTGGTCATGCGATTGATGGCGGGTTCCGACGATACGAACTTCCCGAAAAAATTATCTTCGGTCGTCGTCGAAATTCCGATATGCGAGTCGGTGCTGCCGATCATGCCGAAAGCAAACGGATTCACACCCAGGCGTGATTCGTGTGCGAGGCCGCGGACCAATGCTGATCTGGCGTACTCATACTCGAGCATCCAAGGTTCTTTTTTTCGTGTGCCGCCGATATTCGTTTTGTCCCATCTTTCGTAGTCGGCGAATTCGTCGTTCGGTGAAAGGTAGGGGTGGGTTTCGCCATCGCCCTTTACCTGGGTCACTTCGTAGATCGGTTCCCATCGCGAACGGCGTGCCGCGTAATCGGTAGATAGCGGTTGCCCCGCGATCGTGGTGTCCGCAAACATCATCCCGTTGCTGCCGTTTCCGTTGTGCGGGATGGCCAGCACGCGTCCCGAGGTTTCTTTTTCGTAACCTTCGAGCGCTTTCCACAAATTCTCGGGATCGATGCTGTCGAGCGAGGAATAGGGGATGTGCTTCAGCGTTTTTTCAGGCCCGTCGCGAAACAACACGACGCGATGCAGATTGTTACCATCGACTGCGGCGCTCCACTCGTACCCAACCAGGGTCGTGAAACGACCGGGTTCGTTGAAACGCTCAGCCTCGTTGACGAGTTCTCGCCACACGAATCGTTTGAAGAAGTCCGGGAGACGCGAGTCTTCCCGAGCGCCGCGCCCGACGAGTGCGTCGGCAAACTCCGTGAACAACTTTCGATCTTCGCCATTGGCGAGGTAACCGGCCCACCGTGTTCCGACGGAGGTCTGCATGAGTTCGGGAGTGCGCTTTCCGGCATGAAAGAAAGCGCCGAGATATTCCGCGTGATCGGTCACTGCCAGAAAATCGAGAGGACGCTTCAGTCGTGCGGGCTGGCCGGTTTCGGTTTTCACTGGTTCGCCGCGCGCGAACCGAAATGCATCGGCGGGAGTCATGTGTCGTGTACCGAGGCTGTAGGCGTCGGCGGAGCACTGCGTGTGCAGGTGTAGATCGCCCCAATACACCCGTCGCGGATGCTTCGCCGTCACGACAGGTGAGTAGTTCGGCGGTGCAGGGAGCGACTGGGCGCTGGCAATCGACGAGCTGCAAGTGAATGCAGCCAGCAAAAAAATTGTCCAACGTCTGCTCATCTGCGGCACCTCATGACTACTGCGTGGAACGTCGATGCTCCGAAATAAACAAGCAAGAATGTTTTCGACAGCCATGCTTGTTTATTGAAATCGTAACTGATAGGTTCGAGTGAAGGGGAAGTTTGACCGAAAGCGCGCATCAGTTGGTTGCGCTCTCGATCAGCAGCCTCAAAGCAGACATAACTATATTTTTTCGGGGGTCGACGTATGAAATTCGCTTTGCGAGTTCCTGTGCTTTCCGCGCTCGTGTCATCGGCGCTGGGTTTTTCGTCCGGGGCGATGGCTCAAGAATCTGGTGCATCACAAGGCGCGGCTTCGCTAGAAGAAGTCGTCGTGACCGGCACGCGACTCAAATCCGATGGCTTCGAGGCACCCACGCCTGTAACCGTCGCCACCGTCGAATCTTTGGTGAATGCGGTACCCACCAACGTGGTCAACGCATTGCAGGAGCTGCCGCAGTTCCTCGGCTCGGGCAACTTCTCCTCGGGCGGAAAGCTCGGCATCGGCGAGGGCCGAGGACAGTTCCTCAGTCTCCGTAACTTCGGGGCCGGTCGAACCTTGATCATGCTGGACGGCGTTCGCATGCCGCCCACCACCTATGACGGCCGAGTCAACTCCGAAATCTTCCCGCAGATGCTGCTGAAGCGGGTTGATGTGGTCACGACGGGCGCATCGGCCGCGTACGGATCAGACGCCGTGGGCGGCGTGGTGAACTACGTTCTCGATCATGACTTCGAGGGAATGAAGGTCGACACCTCAGCCGGTATGTCGAGCCGCAGCGACTCGTTCAACTACCGTGTCGGTGGCGCCTTCGGCGCGAAGGTGGGTGAGCGCGGTCATCTTCTCGTCAGCGTGGAGCGTTTCGAAAACGAGGGTATCGAACTCGGTGATCGACCGCTCGGACAGGAAGCCTATGTCGCCGCAGGTCGTACGCCGGGCGGTGGTGCGCAGGGCACGGCCAATAATCCGTTCGTCATCTACAGCGGCGCGGTCTGGAACAACCTGAGCGTCGGCGGCCACATCATGGCGGGCCCCCTGGCGGGGACGTACTTCACGACTCCCGGTCAGTGGCGCCCCTTCGTCGCAGGCAGACCGACAGGCGCATCGAACACCAGCATCGGTGGTGATGGCGTGGCGCTGCAGCGCGAGCAAAGCGTTTCGGAAGACGCGGTGTCGACGCAGGGCATGGTTCGATATGAATACGCTTTGACCGACAACGTGAAGGCTCACGTCCTCGGGCTTTATTCGAAGGCTGAGGTCAGCATCACGGGCGGTTTCAACTATTTCGACTTCGGTCACACCATCTTCAGCGGTAACCCGTTCATTCCTGCCGATATTCAGGCGAGGATGACGGCGCAGAACATCGCATCGTTCTCGTTGCAAAAGTACGTGACGGATTCGCCGATCTCGCCAGCGACCGACGATACCCGGCACTACACGATCATGGCGGGTCTCGAGGGCAGTTTCGATGTCGCCGATCGCAGCATCGGTTGGAATCTGACCTACGCGCATGGGGACACCCAGCAGGAAGCCTCGGAAATCAACACGCCTGAACTTCGAAAATTCCATGCGGCCGTCGATGCGGTGCGGGATTCTTCGGGGAACATCGTATGCCGCGTGACGGTGACCAACCCGGGGCTTTATCCGGGCTGCGTTCCGTTCAACATCTTGGGTGAGAACGTCGCCTCGAAGGCGGCGGTCGATTACATCCACGGCACCTCGCTCTACGGCACGGAAACCAAGCTCGATCAGCTCGCCGTGGCCTTCCAGGGAGATCTCTTCGAGTTGCCTGCGGGTCCGATCGCGTTTGCGATCGGCGGTGAATATCGCAAGCAGAAACTGGTGATGACCAGCAACTCTGACCCCTCCATCGTCCGACCGGTCGACGGGCTGCGCAGTCTCGTGGTCTCTCAACCACGCTTCTGGTTCTCGAACCGGGCGAGTGCGAAGGCGGATTTGTCGGTCAAAGAAGCGTTCGCCGAGTTGAACATTCCGTTGCTCGCGGATGCTCCGTTCGCCAAGAGCTTCGACATCAATGGTGCGATTCGTTTCACGGACTACAGCACGAGCGGCAACGTGAAAACCTGGAAGGGTGGAGCGACCTGGCGTCCGGTGGACGAAGTGTTGTTCCGCGTGACCAAGTCGCGTGACATCCGTGCGCCGTCGCTGTTCGATCTCGGCGCGTCCGGTTCCGCCGGCCGTACCACGCTCAACGATCCTTTGACGAGCCGATCAGACGTCGTCCTGACGGCCGGTGGTGGTAATCCGCGCCTTGCGCCGGAGATCGCCGACTCGCTCAGCTACGGTGTCGTGCTGCAGCCGAGCTTCATCGAGGGCTTGAGCATCGCAGTCGACGTGTTCGACGTCGAAATCGTCGATGCGATCACGACTCTGTCGGCGGGCAACATCGTCAACCAGTGTTTCTTCAGCGGCGGTTCGGATTCGATTTGCAGTCAGATCGATCGGCCGATTTCCGCAACGAGTACTGCGGCGGGTAACTTCCCGACATTGATCCGCATCGGACCGACCAATAGTTCGTTGATTGCCACGAGCGGTATCGACATCGAGTTGGCGTATACCACCGAGGCCATGGGCGGTCGTTTGAACTCGCGACTGCTCGTGTCGAAGGTCGACGACTACGACACGAAGGCGAGCCCGTTCTTGTCGGTGGTCAAAAATGCTGGCACGAATATCCTTCCGGATCTGAAGGCCATCCTGCAGTTGCAGTACAGCCGCGGACCGTTCGCGATTTCGGTCCAGGAACGCATGATCGGCGAGATCACGCTCGGGCAGTCTCCGAACGCGATCTGGGCCGCTGCGCCCATCGCCGCGCAGTACTACACCGACGTGACCGCACGCTACGATTTCGAGTGGCGAGATGCGTCGCTCGAGACGTTCGTAACGGTCAAGAACCTGTTCGATCGTCAGCCGCCGCTCGTTCCGAACACGGCGGCTCCGCGATTCAACTTCCCGACGCTGCCGTTCTACGACTTCATCGGGACGACCTACACGGTGGGCGTACGTAGCAAGTTCTGAAGACTTGAGTGTTTTCGCGAGGGTCGGTGCGATGAGCTTTGTTGAAAAGCGATATCGCCCGACCCTTGTTTTTTTACAGATGTTTTTTGGGAGGATCGGGCCATGCGATTCGACAGACTGAAAACCCTATTTTTTGCGATGAGCCTGTCCTGCTTGCCGTTCTCGGCACTCGCCGGTGCTCCGAAATTCGATCGATTGCCAACCGGACAGCCGTCGCAGACTCCCTTCATTGCATGGCATGAAGACCTCGGGAAGAAGGGGTACGCGGAAGAGGAGTATCTCGCTCGCGGCGAGGCGAACGTCTATGAGTACGTTCGAGCGGGAGATCCGGCCGTTCAGGTGCGGACTCCGTCGGTCCCTTACGTCACGCGAGTGCTCGTCCGTTACCCGACAAATCGAGCGAAGTTCAACGGAACCGTTTATGTCGAAGTGTTGAATGCGACGGCAGGGTGGGACGGTGATCCGACATGGCAGGCCGCTGCAGATTATTTGATGCGCAGTGGGGCCGCGTGGGTGGGCGTCAGCACCAAGCCCGTCACAGTCGATTTTCTTCGTGATCGATGGGGTCGGGACAAATATCCGGCGCGCGATGTCAACCGATATGCGTCCTTGTCGATGCCGCACTTCGGGCAGGTGTGGGACATGATGACCGATGTCGGCAAGTGGCTACGCACCTCGGGCGAGGCCAGCAATCCTCTGAACCAATACGCGGTGAAAAGACTGTTCATGGTGGGTTTCTCGCAGTCGGTGGCTTATCAGGTGACATACGCGAACAGTTTCCATGCCGGAGCGCGGATGCCAGACGGACGGAGCGTGTACGACGGGTATTACCTCGGAGCGGGTGGGTCTCGCGCCAAGGATGTCACGGCCGCGACGCCGCAGACGGAGAGTCTCGGCGAGGGTGATCCGAGAAATTTGATTCGTGTCGAGGCTCCCGTCGTTCGACTCCAAACCCAGACTGAAGTCATCGGATTCGGTTCTTACCGCGTTCGGCAGGCCGACAAAGATTTTCCGATGGTCAGAACCTACGAGGTGGCTGGCGGATCCCACGTGGATGCGCATCTCGATGAAGTGGGGGGCATCGCCTTGGCGAGAGACCTCGGACTGCCTCCGAGTTTTTGCCCGAAGCCGGATGCGGCCTATAACCCGGTGCGTACCGGGTTTTATCAGGCGGCAGCGCTCGAAATACTTGATCGTTGGTCGCGTGGTACCGCGCCGCCAGCCAGTCGGCTTTATTCACTGACCGAGGACGGCAGCAAGACCGTCATGGCAAAGGACGCCGTCGGCAACGTGGTGGGCGGCGTCAGGCCACCAGAGCTCGAAGCGCCCCGTGGCAGGTATCTCGAATCGAACTCGGGTCCGGGCTTTTGCCGCTTGTACGGCGGGTTCGTTCCTTTTGGTCCGGAGAAGCTGCGTGAGATGTACCCGACGTCAGGAGCATTCGCCGCCGCATTCGATACAGCGATCACTCGGGCAGTCAAAGATCGATTCTTGCTGCCTGAGGATGCCTCGTTGCTGCGCTCGACTCGTCCTGCCACGCTCGATTGAGACTTTCGCGACGGCTCAGGGCTTCCACTCGACCAGCTCGACCTGATAACCGTCGGGATCGGCGACGTAAGCGATGACGACGCTGGAAGACTTCTCCGTGACGTAGGCCTTGGTTTCTCTGGCGGGCCGGATGATTTTGTAGCCTGCCGCAGCGATTTTGCCGAGGGTGGTCTCGATATTCTTGATGGAAAAGACGAGGGTGTGCAAGCCAGGGTTGTTTGGTGAGGTCGCTCGTCCAGGCGTATGGACGAACGTCAGCCCGTCACGAAAATTTTGGCCACCCCGCGTGGTGTAAACCTGAATTGAACCTTCGGCGGTCGGTCGGGTTCTGATGACTTCCTGATATCCGAGAAATTCGGAATAGAAGCGCAGTGATTTTTCGAGATCACCCACGTCGATCTTGGTGACCATGTACTCGAACGGCGGTCCCTCATCGGCTCGCGCGACAGGCGCCAGCGCCGTGATCGCGAAAGCGATCAGGCAGAGCCACGAAAAGCCGATATGGCTTGCGCGCGTCGTCGCACGCCGAGTTTCATGAAGATTTGTTGCATGTGCCATTTGACGGTCCCCTCGGTGATCCCCAATCTCTCGCCGATTTCGCGATTCTGCAGTCCTCCGGCGACGAGAGTCAGTATCTCACGCTCTTTGCTCGTTAGCGCTGCGCCGAGCGTGTCAGCGTCATCGAGACGCTGCGCCGTCACACTCGAGGATGTACCTCGATTTTTAGAAATGATATTGATCGCTTTTTTTGCGAATACATCGATCTCGTTGTTTTGTGCAGACTGCGCTTGATAGCTCTCGAGCAACAACGTCCTGACGGGTGGGGCCGAGTCGACGATCTTCCTCAGGAAACCACCTCGGGCCGCGCCGGTCAGCGCCTCCCGCAGCGATCGACGGGCATTTTGCATGTCGCCCGACAACAAGAGTGCGTGAGTGCGAATCAGTTGCCAGCGAGTGAGGGTGCGAACCGCAAGATTGCCTGTGCAGAAGGAGATCCATGAGTTGGCGAGTCGCAGAACTTCGGTGTGACGTGAGTTGGAGAGCATCACCCGCGCTTTGGCAGCATCGTGAATTTCGGTATCGCTGTCCTTTGCATATGTCCGACTTGAAGGCGGACTTGCGATTTCTTCGAGGGTGGTCGGGCTGCCGAGCGCACTGAACAAGCGAACCTTCTCGCCTTGCAAGCCTCTGCGCAGGCGATCGAGTTGTCGTTCCTCCGAAAATCGGATTCCATCCTGCAGTGTTGCAACAGCTCGATCGACCTCCCCTTCGGCGACATGCAGTTTGGCTTGGATGGTATAGGCCGTGACCAGCTGGTCGACGAGACCAAACTCGCGCGCAGCGGGGAGGTGCGCCTCGATGAGGCGGGCGGCGTTTGCGCGATCGTCGGCTTCGTAGCACAGGTCGGCCAAGTACAATCCGGAGACCGCCGAGAGACCGGGGCCCACGCCCTCGAATCGCGAAGCGTCCGCCAGACTGCGCTCGAACAAGCGACCGGCGACGGCGATTCGTCCACATTCGACATAGGCCGCTCCGAGTTCGGCTCGCATCCAAGGTGTGAACGTGACGATGCCGCATCGTTCGGCGAGCTCTAATGCCCGCGCCTCGATTTTCAGGATCTCGGTGATTCTGTACTGCCGTCGATACGAGGCGAAGAGTTGCGCATACAGATTCAGCTGCAGACCGTCGTTATTCGTCTTGGAAAAGTCGTCGATCAGCTGTTGGCACTCTTGATCGCTGATGGGTACGGCGCTGCGCGCTGATCGCAGGGTGAGCTCTCGATGCTTCAAAAGCGCAGCGAGTTCGGTGAGCTGCGCGCCACGCCCCCGTTTCGAACGCGATGCGCGATCGAGCGACCCTCGCACAGACTCGATCAGCTCCTCGGCTTCGCCGAAGCGGTACTGGCGGGTTCGCCACCAGGCGATGACGAGGGAGAGACGCGGAAGGCTGCGTAGCATCGCCGCCGGGATCTCGGCGGCATAATGCTCGAGTTGACGAATTTCGCCGCGGTAGACCATGTCCTCGCAGAAGCGTTCCAGATTCGCCGATTGAAAGTCGGTGTTCCCGGTCAGTGCGCCGTGCGCCAAGGCGTCGTTGATCTGGCCGTTCTCGGCGAACCACCGACTCGCTCGCTCATGAAGGATTTTTTTGATCTTCGGAGGTTGCGATTGCAGCCGTCGTTCGAGCAGCTCTCGAAACAGCGGATTGAGACGATAGGCGCCCGGAGCTTCGTGGGCGTCATGGATGAACGCACCGATTTTTTTGAGCTGTTGCAGGTGGGTGCCACAGTCGGTCATTTCCGATACGGCGCGACAGGCGGGGACGGTCAGGGTGTCCAAAATGCATGTCGCTTCGAGCAGACGCCGAGTGTCGGAAGAGATCGACGTCAACGATTCTTCGATGATTCGATGCAGGACATCCCGGACCCGATGAAGGCTTTTCTCCATGGGCTCGTCGGGAGCCCGACGCGACTCGTGGGCATCCAGGGTGAGCTTCACGGCCCCCGCCCAACCCGCGGTTTTTTGAAGCAAGGTCTCGCAATCGCGACGATCGACTGCGACGCCGCAAGCCTTCGCCATCGACTCGATCTCATCGACATCGAGGGCGAGATCCTGCTCGGTGAAGAGCCGGGTTCGACCATGGGTCCATGCGGCAGAAAGGCCTGCTGGCAATTCGCCGCGACCTGAGAGCACGAACATGCATGGCTCGAACGATTGGCGGATCAGTGCCGACAGTTCGTCTTGAAAAACTCTGGAGAGGGTGTGGGCGTCGTCAATGAATATTGCGACGGACACATGTTCTTGGAGCGTCGTGACGCAATCGTCGATCGAAGGACGGCTCTTTCGTGGGCTTTTTCGTGGGCTCGGTCGTGGGCGCTTTCGCGACGGCGTATTCACGGCGAGGGCCGTGATGATGAGCTCGTACAAGGACGTACTCAGGCCCTCGAGCTCGCGAGCCGAAATCCAGACAGTCACGATCCCTCGATTGAGGAGGCGGTCATGCCATTCCCGCAAAAGCGTCGTTTTGCCGAACCACGTCGGCGCCGATGCCACGACCGTGGAGGGCAGGCGCGGTCCGATCCAGTCAGACAGACGCGATCGCCGAACATGGTGCGCCGAGTTCGGCGGCAGACTCAGGCAGCGCTGAGACAGTTTCTGGGGCAGAACGGTCATTCGAACCCTCCGAAGCCAGTATGACCCATCGACCCTATCTTTAGATAGGTCACAGAGGGGCAATGGACTCACATACTCGGGTGGAAGGCTGTTGCCACGGGGGGCGAGATGCTTTCGATTCGCGTACGAGAAGGGACGGTTGACGCGCTGCGCCAGGGCGCTCTCTGGCTGATCGCTACGGCATTCGCTTCGGCGAGTCTTGGTGTCGCGCAAGAGGTCCCGGTCAAGACAGGCAGTGTTCTCGGATTCGTCGTGACCACGGAGGCCCCAGGACACTGGGAGAGTCCCGACGCGGGTCTCGAATGTCCCGAAGGTCTTCACTTCACCGAAAAAGAAAATTGGGAAGCGATGGATCCGACGGAGCGTGAGACGCGACGAAACCGATTCGGACATCGCTGGAATCGGGGGCCCAACGGCGAGAATTCCACAGCCGTTCCGTGGGCCATCAAAGATCCGCTGCCAATTCGATTGGTCAAAAGCGACGTGGCGCTCGGCTTCAACCTCGATGGCACCGAAGACGGTCGAGACACTGCGACGAGTTGCGGACACGTCAAGTTCAAAGATCCACAGACGGGTGCGCCGGTCGACAACCAGCTGTATCGCGTCATGGGCTGCGCAAAGGGGTGGCGTTCCTCGGGTGCGGCCGCCGGCTATCGAATGATGGAGTTCCCGACGTACACGGCAAATCGTGTGCTCCTCGAAATCTCCGGAGTCGATGATCTGGTTGACGATCCTGAAGTTGTCGTCGCGCTATTCAAAGGACTCGACGATCTTCCAAAGAAAAACAATGGCGAATTCCTGCCGGGGCTTCCGCATCGGGTGGATACGCGTTTTCCGATCATCGCGCGAACGACCGGAAAGATCGAGGGCGGCGTGCTCACGATCAAACCTGTCGAGCATGCGCGATTTCCGATGCGATGGAATGTTCGCACCGGGACGCGGGACTGGTACGACCTTCGTCTCCAACTGCGCTTGTCGGCCGATACTGCCGAAGGATTGATGGGTGGGTATCAGGATTTGGAGAAATATTGGCTGATGTACCGGCGCGGACTTGCGGTGTCGGTGGACAACTCCGCATGGAGTCCGCCGGCGATGTACGCGGCGACTCGGGAAATGGCCGATGGCCGACGTGATCCGAACACCGGCACATGTTCGGCGATCTCCTCGTCCATGAAGTTGAAAGCCGTGCGTGCATTCATCGTGCACTCCGAGACCGGTTTCGATCAGGCGCTGTTTGATCTGAGGGGTTATTGAGTGATGAAAAGTTTGAAGCTCGGCTTGATGGCGAGTCTGGGTGTGCTCGGCATGGGTCTGTCGACCGTCGCGATATCCGAGGGCTCTCCGAGTCTGCGGTTGCTGAGCCAATCGCAATACGCCGATAGCATCAGCGCCATCTTCGGTACCTCGATGGTCCCGAATGTTCGATTTGCCCCCGTTCAGCGAGTCGATGGTCTGCTGAGCGCAGGTGCACGGACAGCGGGGATGACGACGGGTGCACTCGAGCCCATGTTTCGAAGTGCAGAGGATGTCGCGCTCAAGGTTGTCGATCCCGCGCATCGCGATCGGTTCATTCCTTGCCGCCCCGTCGACTCGAAGAAACGCGACGATGCCTGTGCGAGGGTTTTCTTATCGAGCGTTGGCAGGCTGATTTACCGTCGTGATCTCGGGAGTAGCGAAACCGAGCGGTTGCTCCGGATCGCGGGCGATGTGGCCGAGGAGGGCCGCGACTTCCACTCGGGTATCGCGGCGGCGCTCGCGTACATGCTCTCCTCACCCGATTTTTTATATGTTCGGGAGTCCTACGAACCGGATCCGACGCGGCCTGGACAATTGCGGCTCGATGGCGCGTCGCGAGCCTCGAGACTGAGTTTCTTTCTTTGGAACTCTGGTCCGGATGATCTTTTGCTGCGCGCGGCGGCCCGGGGCGAGTTGCATGATCGCCGCGGCATCGAGCGCCAAGTCAAAAGGATGCTCGCTTCCGATCGAATGCAGCATGGGGCGAGAGCGTTCTTCTCCGACATGCTCGTCGTGGAGGGATTCGATCTCGTCGCCAAGGATCCAATCATCTACCCGGCATTTACGAGCCGAGTGGTGAGTCAGGCGAGAGAGCAGCTCCTCCGAACTTTGGTGGATCACACGGTGACACGTGATCTCGACTATCGGGATCTCTTCGTCACGCGCAAGACGTTCATGAGTCGTGATCTCGCCGCGATTTACTACGTGCCGGTGCGCGTGGCGCCTGATCAGTGGGTGGAGTACGAGTTCCCTGAGGGCAGTCCACGAGCTGGAGTTTTGACGCTCGCCGGGTTCCTGGCGCGTTATTCCCACCCTGGACGCACCTCGCCGACCAATCGGGGTCGCGGACTCCGCGAAACCCTGCTTTGCCAGCGAGTCCCCGATCCTCCGCCGAACGTCAATTTCTCGCTTTTCGAAGACCAGGAGCACCAGTTCAAGACTGCGCGCGAGAGGCTCGATGCGCATGCCACGAATCCTGTTTGCGCTGCCTGCCATCGACTCACGGATCCGATCGGTCTTGTACTCGAGCACTTCGACGGGGCGGGGCAGTACCGCGAGACGGAAGACGGAGCCTTCATCGATACGAGTGGCAAGGTGGCTGGAGTCTTGGTTCGCAATGCAAATCAGTTGGGTGAGGCGCTGAAGAGCGACCCGGCAGTTTCGGCATGCCTCGTCAAACGACTGTTGTCTTTCGGAGCCGGTCGCAAAATCTCGGATGCCGATCAAGCATTGGTGTCTCGTCTCGGTACCGACTTCGTCGATTCCGGGTATCGATTCAAGGACCTTTTGAGATCGATCGCAACGAGCGAAGAATTTTTCTCGACGGATTCACCACCGCGAGCATTGCCGCGGCAGGAGGTTGCACGTGTTGATTAAATCGGGACGACTCTCCGAGCAGGAGTCCAAGCTTTCGCGACGATCCGTCCTTCGTGGGGTCGTGGGTACGAGCGCGGTCTCCATCTCGCTGCCCTTGCTCAACTGCTTTTTGTCTGACAGCGGTGCTGCCTTCGCGGCAACCGGACAAGCGCTGCCGGTACGGTTTGGTACCTGGTTTTGGGGGCTGGGGATGAATCGTCGAGTATTCGTCCCCACCAAGACGGGAGCGGATTTCGACTTTCCCGAGGAGATTGCGGTACTCGAGCCGTTCCGGCGTCATCTGAATTTGTTTACGGGATTTTCCGTCCCGATCGATGCCAATCCGAATCTTTGTCACTACTCGGGTTGGGTCGCCCTTCGATGCGGTGCGACTCCAAAGTCGAGGAGCGATTTGCCGGGGGAGAGTCTCGATAACCCCATCGCGGAAGCGATTGCGGGGCGTACGCCGTTTCGTATGATCAATCTCGCGGCCACGGGCAACCCCCGAGACAGCTACAGCTTCCGAAATTCGGATTCGGTGAATCCGCCCGAGATTTCGGCAGTCGATCTCTATAAAAAAATGTTCACGAGCGTGTCGTCTGCGGACGGAGACGCCACTGATTCGCGGATGCTTTTGCGTCGCAGCGTGCTGTCGGGTGTTGCCGAAGATGCACGAAGCCTGAGTCGGCAGCTCGGCGCGGACGATCGTGCGAAGCTTGATCAGTTCTTGACCTCGGTTCGGGAACTCGAAACCCGTCTGGAGTGGCAACTGTCACCACCCGACGTCTCGGGAGTGTGTCCCAAGGCGCCGGACGAGCCCAATGGAGTTGGCGTCGGACTCGACTATCGGCGGGTCGAGTCGCGTCACACCGCCATGGCGGATCTGCTTGTGCTGGCGCTCGCCTGCAACAAGACGCGCGTATTCAACATGCTGTACTCGAACTCCGCATCGTTGATCACCCGTGAAGGACTCGATAGCGTCCATCACAACATCACGCACGAAGAGCTTTACGATCCCAAGCAGGGAATACAGCTGCAAAGTTCGTGGTTTTTGCGGGAGTCGTTCAAGTCGTTTGCGTACTTCATCGACGCCTTGGCCCGACAATCCGAAGGTGCGGGCAGCTTGATCGACAACGTGCTCGTCTACGCGCACTCGGACAACGAGGATGCGAAGACGCATGTGCTCAACGGCACTCCGATGTTCACGGTGGGCAGGGCAGGTGGTCGGTTGCGTACCGGCTTGCACGTGGATGGCGGCGGTGACGTGGCCACCCGCCTTGGTTACACCGTTCAGCGCGTGATGGGACTTCCGGTTGCCGAGTGGGGTGTGGCGTCGCTGCGTACCTCGCGCGAGATCACGGAGATCCTCGCGTGAGGACGAGGATCGCTGCGTCATTGTTTTCTTTGATCGCCGTGATCGTGTTCGTGGCCGATGGACGCGCTGCGCCGGTGCTCGTATCGCCGCTTGGTGAGACGGATTTTTCCGAGGGACCGCCGCCTTCGGGTTTTGGCGTCGGGCAAGCGGATTCAGTGGGTCCGATCTACGTGAATGCATCGGGAATGACGCTCTACGCGAACGGTCTGGACGAGCCGAACGGCGCTTTCGGGTGCACCGATAAACGCTACGAAAAGACCGGAGGCGCGGATGGTTATCCGCTGCCGGGGGCGGCCCGTCGACGAACCTGCCTCGACAAGTGGACGCCTGTCCTCGCCACGCCCGAAGCGGCAGCCGAGGGCCTTTGGTCGATCGTTGTTCGACCCGACGGTCGACGCCAGTGGGCCTATGACGATCAACCGATCTACCTCTCGCCTCGCGACAAACGGGCCGGTGATGTGAACGGGACCATGGGAATGGCACGTTATGGCGCGTGGCGCGTGCTACCGGTCCCGCTGCGATTGCCACCCGGAACGAGATTGGTGCGCAAAGTCGACGGACTGATGTTGGCCTCTGCGGAGGATGGGCGCTTGCTGCTGACGCCCTCGACGTCGCGCAGTGGTGTCGTGTCGGGGTTGGTGCCTTTGTATGCGCCGGAGATGGCGGTGGGTTCCGATGTCGCAACCCGCCGTGATGGACGAAAGCAGTGGGTGTTTCGCGGCGCACCGCTTTATCGAGTGACCGGTGATTCTGCGGCCTCTCTGGTCCAGTCGCTCGTTGCCTCTAAGGCGTGGCGGCCGTTGCTGGTCCAGCCTGCAAGCGCACGGCCGAAATTTTTGACGATGCACATGTCGGTACCGGAAATCGGCTGGGTGTTTGCCGACTCGAGGGGTCGAACCCTTTACGCGATGTATTGCCACGATCAGGTGTCCGATCGCTTGTCCTGCGACGAAGTGGGGGATTCCGCCGCCCACTGGTCTGCGCTGTGCGGCGACGCGAAGGCTTGCGCGCGTGAGTGGCAGCCCGTTATGGCGGCCGCCGATGCGGTGTCGACGGGTGCATGGGCCATTGCCGATGTTCCCTATCCGCAATTTTTGGAGCCTACCGGTGCGTACGGAGAGGGTGTTCCGAGCGTTCGCGCCTGGACGTATCACGGCCGCCCGGTCTACACCTTCGCCGCCGACGAGACACCGGGTGATGTGCAAGGTCACGGAATCGAGGCGAAGGTCAGCGGTTTTGGTGCCATCACGGTTCTCGCAGACGAATTTCCGGTGCTGCCGTGAGAGTGGAGGGGACGATGCGGATTGCGACGTGGATCTTTTTTTTGGCGACCTGCTCGACGATCGGCTGGTCGGTGGAGCCCGGTGAGCAGATCGAATATCGAAAATCGGTCATGCGAACGCTCGATGAGGGTGTCGTCGCCTATCAGACCGCGGTGCAGCTTGGTGCGCCGCAAGCGGAACTGGCCAAGCATCTGAGGGTTCTGGCATTGACCTCGGGTCAGATCAAAAAGGCCTTCGAGCCGCGGGTCGAAGGTGGGTACGCGAAGCCCGACGTCTGGAAAAAATGGGCCGATTTTTCGAAGCGAGCGGAGACTCAAAACTCGAAGCTCATGCAGCTCTCCGAGTCGACGGCTCCATTTGCGGGTGCCAACGACATCAAGACCGCGCTCGGTTGCGGCGGATGCCACGATGCCTATCGACAGCCTGCCGCAAAGACGGCGACTGCTGCGCGAAAAGACTCGGGAGCCATCGATTCGATTGCACATCGGCAACAGCTCATGCGGGTCATCGATGCGCAAACTTCGGCAATCGGCCAGGTGCTTTCGGGGACCATTCCCGAGGATAACTTTGCCGCACATCTGGAAACGGTCTCGTTGACGGCGAGTCTCGCTTCGGGTGCCTTCGAGAAGGGCGCGCCCGGCGGAGACACTCTGCCGAAAGCGTGGCCGGAGAAATCAAAGCTCTTGCGGATGATGCAGGATTTTTCGGACAACGCGCTCAAGGCGTCTCGCATCGCGCGACAAGACGGCAAGGATGCGGCAGCCGTCATGGTCATTGATGCATTGCCATGTCGGCAATGTCACGACGTCTACAGACGAAAATAAGCGTCACGAAGATGCGGTTACGTCTCGGCCTGCTGACGTTGATTCTCGCACTGGTGTCGTGTGCCGAGCAGGCGCCCGTGCTGGACCGCGATCTCCGCAACGCCTCGGAGAGCGACGTCGAATATGGTCGATATCTCGCATCCATCGGAAATTGTGCATCGTGTCATACCGCCAAGAACGGACCTCCTCTCGGCGGTGGTGTCGCGTTCCACGTGGCGGGAGGGCCGTTCGACTCTCCGATCGGGAGTCTTTACTCGACCAATATTTCCCCCGATGTCGAAACAGGGATCGGCGGATGGACGCTCAATGATTTTGCGAGGGCGATGCGACAGGGCGTATCGAGAGATGGTCGACATCTCTACCCGGTGTTTCCCTACACTCACTTCGCTACGCTGACGGACCAGGATCTCTTTGCGCTATTCGTCTTTCTGAGAGGGGAAACGCCTGTTCGTCATCGACCGCCGGAGAACGAGTTGCCGTTTCCGCTAAACATTCGGCCTTTGCTCGCAGGGTGGAAGTATTTTTTCGGGAAGTCGGATTCGTTCGAATATGACGAATGGAAATCGGATACTTGGAATCGCGGCGCTTATCTCACGTTGGGACTGGGTCATTGCGCAGCCTGTCATTCGCCGCGCAACCTGCTTTTGGCGGAGCGTAGTGACGCCCGATTCGGAGGAGGCGTCCTATTCGACGAGGTTGAACCCGGGAAGATTCGTCGCTGGTCTGCAGTCAATTTGACGCCGGCCAAGGCGGGGTTGACGGCTTGGTCGGGTAAGGACATCGAGAACTATCTTCGGACCGGACATTCTTCGAAGGCTGGTGCCTTCGGCCCCATGAACAAGGTGATCGTGGGAGGCACGCAAAGCCTGACCCCTGATGATGCGGCAGCGATCGCCGAGTTTCTCAAGAGCCTTGCGCCCATCGAGGAGGAAACACACCCACCGCCTGCGCTCGAAATCGCGAAGCAGGGCGCAAGCGTATACCGCGAGCAGTGTTCCGAATGTCACAAAGATACGGGTCGCGGGGGCTTCATGAAGGCGCCGCCACTCGCCGGTAGCGCGATCGTCCAGTCTGCCGATTCGTCCTCGCTCATCAATGTCATTCTTTACGGAGCACATCCCGATAGCCGTTTGCCCGCGCCGTTCGGAGCCTGGGAGTCGATGAGGGGGTTCCAAGACAAACTGAGTGACAGCGAGGTGGCCGCTCTGGCCTCTTATATAAGGGGCGAGTGGGGGCATCAGGCCTCGACGGTCGAGGCGGACGAAGTCCAGCGTCAGCGCTGAGTCTGCCTGTTTGATGGCGCATGCGACGCCCGGATGGAGCCCACCTTCCGCCCGCATGCTAGGGTAGCGACCCATGATCCAGTTCGATTTGATCCAGACGCTCGCCCTCGGAGGCCTCGCGCTGTTCTTGGGGTTTGCGCTCGTCAGAGCGATTCCGGTTTTGGGGCAATACAACATTCCGGCGGCCGTCGTCGGCGGATTGATCATCGCGTTGATCATCACGTCTTTGCGTGTTACCGACACCGCGACGTTCAGCTTCGACACCAGTCTTCAGGCGCCGCTCATGACGGCGTTCTTCACTTCGATCGGATTGAGTGCGAGTGTCGCGTTGCTGCGGGCGGGCAGTGGCCAGGCGCTTCTGTTTCTCGCGCTTGCGAGCGTACTCGCCATCGCTCAAAACCTCATCGGCATTGGTGTGGCGGTCGCATTCGGCGAGACTCCGTTACTCGGTGTGCTCATGAGCTCGACGGCGTTGACGGGTGGCCCTGCGACGGCGCTCGCTTTCGCGCCGCAGTTTGCGGCGGCGGGCGTTCCTGCGGCGGAGAGCCTCGCGATCGCTGCCGCCATGGCGGGTATCGTCCTCGGTGGTCTCTTCGGTGGACCGATCGCGACTCGATTGCTCGTCCGTCATGGTCTCGAAGGAACGGCGTCTCGCGCGACGCGTGACCAGCCGGTGCATGCCGAGGTCACGACGCCAGCGCGCGCGCGAACCACTCACGACGAGGAGGGTGATGAGGATGGAGTCCGTGATGCGCTCAAGGCGCTGACCGTATTGCTGGTGACGATGGCAGCGGGCGGCGTGTTGAGTGCGGGTTTCGTCGAGGCAGGGCTCACGCTTCCGGGATATGTCGGCGCCATGCTTGTCGGTGCGTTGATCCGAAACATCGATGACCGAACAGGTTGGATCGGAATACCGCACGATCTGGCATCGAAAGTCGGCGCGGTCTGCCTCACGCTCTTCCTCGTGATCGCGCTCATGAATCTCAAGCTCTGGGAGTTGGCGTCGCTGGCGCTGCCGCTGATCGTGAATCTGGTTTTTCAGTTGATCGCCGTGGCGCTCTTCTGCGCTTGGGTGGTATTTCGCGTCATGGGCCGTGACTACGATGCCGCCGTGATGAGCGGTGGATTCACCGGATTCATGCTTGGCACCACCGCCAATGCGATGGCCGTCATGCGAACGATCGTCGAGCGCTTTGGACCTGCTCCGCGAGCATTCTTGGTGGCGCCGATCGTAGGTGCGTTTTTCATTGATTTCACCAACGCCGTCATCATCACCACCTTCCTCAACGTCTTGTCATGACAAGTTTCCGACCTCTCACGGTCCGCGGAAAAACACTGGGTAACGGACGAGAGCCTGCCGTCTGCCTGTCTTTGATGACGGCCGACCTCTCGACTCTCGACGCCGATCTCGATGCGTTGCGAAGGCGTGCGCCCGATGTGATCGAGTGGCGCGTGGATCATTTTCGCCTCGTTGGCTCGGCCGATGCGGTCATCGAGGCATCGTCGCGGATACGGGCGGCAACGGGCGAGTGTCCGTTGATCTTCACGCTGCGCTCCGAACAGGAAGGTGGAGCGAAGACGGCACTCGATCCGACTATCGTCGGCCAGTTGTTGTCGAGCGCCGCCAAATCCAGAAACTTCGACTTTGTCGATGTCGAGTTGTCGCTGGCTTCGGGGCTGATGCAGGCGGTCATCGACGTCGCTCACCGCCATGACGTTCAAGTAATCGCTTCGTCGCACCACATCGAGGACACGCCTTCCGAAGATCGGATTGTCGATCTGCTTACGCGGGCAGCGACAGTGGGTGCGGATGCGGCCAAAGTCGCCGTGATGCCGAAGACGACCGCCGACGTGTTGCGTTTGCTCGCAGCGACGGAGCGCGCCTCGCGTGAGTTATCGCTGCCACTTATCACGATGGCCATGGGATCCCTTGGAGTCGTCACGCGGGTCTTTGGCGGACTGTTCGGTTCTGCGCTGACCTTCGCCTCGGGCGCACAAAGTTCAGCGCCCGGTCAGCTACCCATCGAGACCTTGCGAGCAATTCTCGAGACGGTTCGTCAGTTGGAGAAGTAGACGAACTCTTCTTTGGGTTTGGCCGGCTCTTGCAAAGACCGGTCTATCGGAATCGGATTGGCAGCGAGCGATTGCCAGAGCGGTGCAGCTTGTTGGCGATCGAACGCCTCGAGCATTGATGTCATGTTGGCGACTCGAGCCGTCTCGCGGTTGGCGAGATTGGTTTGTTCGGCAGGATCGGCCGCGAGGTCGAAGAGCCAGGTTCTGTTGGCGAGCCGGCTCGTCTGCAGTTTCCAGTCTCCGAGTCGCAACGTCAGATAGTCGTCCGTACGCCAGTACAACGCCTCGTGAGGTCGTCCCGCGAGTTCGCCACGAGCGAATGGCAGCAGGTTCACGCCGTCGATGATGCGATCGCTCGGCGGACTCACTTCCGCCGCCGCAGCAATGGTCGAGAAGATATCGAAGTGGGCCGCAGGCCCCGCAACGACTTGCCCCTCTGGTAGACCCGAAGGCCAGCGCATGAAGAACGGCACTCGAATGCCGCCTTCGAAGTAGGTGGCCTTCCAGCCGCGGTAGGGCTGGTTGCGGTGTCCGACGCCCGCGTAATGCGGCGCGCCGTTGTCACTCGTGAAAATTACCAAGGTGTCATCGTCAAGGCCGCGCTCGCGCAGCGAGTTGAGCAGTCTTCCGATATTTCGATCGAGTGAGCGCAACATTGCGGCGTACACGCGTAGCGTGTGATCCGCAATGAACGGGAGAGCATCGTAGTCCTCGCGGGTGGACTGCAGGGGCGTGTGCGGTGCGTTGTAGGCGAGATAAAGCATGAACGGACGGTGGCGGTTCGCATCGATGACCCGGATCGCTTCGTCGGTGAAGTAGTCGGTCAGGTATCGATCAGGCTTGAACACTTCGCCGTCGTTGAATCGCACACCCCACGGACCGTTGGCGACGATGAACTTGGAGATGAGGTCTTTTTCAGCGACCGCGGTCACCACGCGCGGATCATCCTCGGGCAAGTACATGGCGGCGCCATGCTGAAGGCTCAAGGATTCGTTGAATCCATGCGCGTAAGCGCGGTATTTCGGACTATCCCCGAGATGCCACTTTCCGATCTGCACCGTGTGATAACCCGTGGACTGCAACAGCTTCGCGATCGTGATCTCGCTCGTCGGGAGCCCCATGTCCTCGACGGGAGGTTGGCCCGCCTCGCGCTCGGCAAAGTATTTCGGAGGTGGATCACCGGGGTTCCGGTTGACTCCCGAGGAGATCAACTTCATGAAGGCCGTCGGCGCTGGCGTGAATTCGAAACCGAAACGCGTGGCATAGCGTCCCGTCATGATGGCTGCGCGCGACGGTGCGCAGGTTGCGTTGCCCGAATAGGCCGCCTCGAACCGAACGCCTCCGCTTGCGAGACTGTCGATGTTCGGCGTTCCGACTCGACCCTCGGCGACCCCTGCGCCGAGCACGGTCAGATCGTCGTAGCCGAGATCGTCGACGACGATGAGAATGACGTTGGGCTTTCTTTGCGTGCCTGCCGAGGTGTCGTCTGCGCGCGCGGCGTCGGGGCCGCGTTGCCACGTGATCTCGCGGTAGGGCGCGCTTTCTTGATGAAGAACGTATTTCGCATAGGCGAGAGCAAGACCCGTTCGCCCTCCCGCCAACAGAAACACGGTTGCGATCGTCGCGAAAATAGCGATGAGGATCAGTGCCAGGCGAAAGCGACGGTTCATGTTTGCAGGCGGATCAAGTCATTCTCGAGACACCAGAGCCTATCCTGCCCCCAATAGGCCGGCAAACCCGCCACCCGAAAACTCGGAACGCCCCAGAGGCCCGACGACAAAAGTTGGTTGCGATGATTTTCGGCGACCACTCGCCATGACTCGTCCGACAGCGCGGCGGCGACTGACGATCTATCGATGCCCGCGCGCTGAGCGATGAGGTCGAGTCCTCGCGTGCTGCCCGCATCGACACCCTCGGCGAAGACACCACGCAGGAACGATTCGAGGAAGGCCTCGCCTGCGCCGCGCTGGATCGCATGATGCAGCACGGCGAGTCCTCTTTCGGCGGGTTTTCCCACGGGATCGGCAACATCGCCGAAGGGCAACCCTAATCGCGTGGCCTCGCGTTTGGCATCCGCCAGGATGTACATCCTCTTGGCCGTTGGAATGGGTAGACCGCGCATCACCATCGGCAGAACGAACTTCAGTTCGAGCGTCGCACGATAGTGTTTCGCAAGTCGTCGAATTCGATCGACAGCGAGCCATGTATAGGGGCTGCGCAGTGAGCAGAAAAACTCCAAGGTCGGCGTGGGTCGTTCGGACTTGCGCAGTTCATCGACGGGAACGAAGCGCAGCGCTGGCGGGGTCATCGGCTGCGGCGATCGTCCAGGTAACGCGAGTCCCGATTCGATCCATCGCGATTCGAGGTAGTGGAGTCGATCGATGCCCCAGTACCATTCACCCTCAAAATAAAACGTGGCGCCAAGGTAATGTCCAAGACGCTGGCGTAGCACACGACCCTTTTCGAGTGAGGCAGCATCGGATTGCAGCGACTCCGGTGAGACGCTGCTTTCAGGGCGCACGAGACCGAGCTGGTGCGCAAGGCGGGCGGCGTCTCGTCTCGACCAGTCTTTGAGCGCCTCAGCTTGAGGCGCCGCGGCGACATCGGGGTGGGGCACGGTGTGGCACTCGATGGTGATCGCGTACTCGTTTCGAAGCCGTTCGAGTTGTGTTGCCGCGAGGTCGCTGTAGGGATCATCGAACTGATGGAAGTAATGCACCGTCGCGGGTCTGCCCGAGACGCGCCGTCCCAACGTTCTGAGGTGACGCTGCAGTCCCAGCCTTTTTTCGCTCGTCAAAAAGCGGGCGACGCGACGTCCGATCTGTGCACGCAAGACGCTCACGGCCGCGAGTCGACCTCGATGGTCGTCGAGCCTGTCGGCAGAGAAAACCAGTCGCCATCGACCCCGACGCGTATGGGACCGTCATAGCGCGAACTGGCATCGCCCAAAAATCGCGCATCCAGAAATCGGCTCGGAAGGGGCGGAACGATATGGTTGAAGACGAGCATCCGTACCCCTGCGCGTTGGGCGATCTCGGCCGCTTCTTCGGGTGAGGTGTGATAGTTGCGGATGTCCGCCATGACTTGGGCATAGGCCGTCCGCGCATGACGCGCGAAACCGCTCTCCATCAATGCGACGAGCCGAGGCGAAAGTCCCTCGTGGATCAAGAGGTCGACCTTCATCGATTCGCGCTCGACCGCTGCGCTTGCCCGAGTATCGCCGCTGATGACGACGCTGCGTCCTTTGTAATCGAATCGATAACCCACCGCGGGCTTTACCGGACCGTGATCCACCAGGAACGCCGTGATCTTGAGAGAAGGTGAATCGATGAGGACGGTACGATCGGCGCTCTCCATCGAGAATTCTTTGGCCGCGAGGCCGCGACCTGCGGGCGGAGCGATCTTTTCGCCATGGTGGGCGATTCGGTAGTCGTTGTCGTTGGCGTAGGCGACGTTGATGCCGTCGACAACGGAGTCGACACCGGGCGGGCCATACACGTCGAGGGGTGATTCGGCCGAGGCCGCGACCCAGCGCTGCAAAGCGAGATCGCCGAGTCCGCCCACGTGATCACCATGGAAGTGGGTCAGCAATACCGCCTCGACCCGGCCGGGGTTAAGGAGCATGCGATTGAGGGTTGCCGCACTGCCCGGGCCGGCATCCACGATGAAGAGTCGATCGCCCGCCAATACGGCGGTGCAAGGGCCGCTATGTCGCGGATCCGTCATCGGCGAGCCAGTGCCACATAGCCCGATGTGCAGGCCATCGGGTAACCCTGCTGCCGGATTGGCGGTCGCCGCTGCGCGCTCGACGAAACGAAGGATGAGTCTTTCCGCGATCGCTCCGCGGAAAATCCAGACAAGGACGCCGCTGAACGCGAGAGCAAGAATCACGAAAATCGCGGAGCGAGACAGTCCCTTCATGGTTGCAGACTACCCGATCCGATGGCCGTCGGTCGTCGGTCGGTCAGCGCCTCGGGCGACCAAGATGCAGGTCGACCAATTCATCGATCGATTGATCGATCTCCGAGAGATCGGTCTCCGCGCTCTTGATCAATGCGCAGACGGCCGCCGCGTGACCCGGGCCGATGCCGTTACCGCTTTGCAGTGCCTCGTGAAGCAGGTGCAACACACCCCGGATACGTAATGAGGACTGGTGGAGCGTCATCAGCGGCTCTTCTGGCGTCGGATGCAGCCCGGCGACGCGGGTGAGGGGGTTGAACTGAGATTTTCTGGATGGTGAGGGGTTGTTCATGGTCCGAAATGGTAGGCACAACTGTCAGCTAAAGAGATTCCCGGGCGTGCACCGGATATTCCCCGATGCACGCGCATGACGGAGATCAATTCAGTTTGGTTTGTCTTTGAAGTTATCTTACGATGTATATAGGACAATCTTTTTGACAGGGGTTGTTCGGCTTTGGACGATTTCTCAGCAACTCTTTCGGGGGTGAGGTTGTTGGTGTTCGTTCTCTCGGTTTTCTCATCATTGTTTCTTTTCTTTACGGTGCCTTTGACGGCTGCCGTCAGCCCGCCGTCGCCAATCATCACCGACGTCGCTTCGCTGCGAGAAAACGTCGAAGTCATCGAGGGACTCGAATGGTGTCGAGCCTCGACGGGTGCAAGCCGCGATTTCATTGCATCGGGTGGCTGCGAACTCAGGACCCTTACTCGCCGAGATCGCAATCTCGGGTACATCAAAGATGCGGTCTGGATGCGTCTTCGCCTGCGAAATTCATCGCCAGAGGATTCCGAGCCTTGGTTGCAGATCGGCCATCCACGCCTCACCGAAGTCACCGTTTTTCAGCGAGACGCCGACGGCCGCTGGCGCTCGGATCGAACGGGATACGGTGTGCCCCGCAGCGAGCGGAACAGGGTGGGTAGTTATTACGACGTGACGCCGTTACGCGTCGCAGCCGGCGAAACGGCAGACGTCTGGATCCGGGTCGAGAGTCGATCGCGAGTCAATCTCGAAACGCGTCTTTGGGATAGCGCCGCCTATCGAGGCTTCAGGTTGGCAACTATCGTCTTCATGGGTACGGCCATGGGCAGTTTGCTCTTCGGTTTGACGCTGTCGCTCATGATGCTGTTCTCGCTCGGGCAGAAGCAGTACGGATTTTTCGCCATTTCTTTGGTGGGGCAGTTTGTCCAGGCGGTGATCTCGAGCGGAGTATTTCTCGCATTTTTATGGCCTGCCACGATGCCGATCCCGATCGAGCTGATGTCGATAGGAGGAATGCTCACAGTCGTGGGTCTCGTCGGTTATTCCTATGCGGCCATGCCGACGATACGGAACTTTCCCGAGGAGCATCTTGCACTGCGAATTTTGCTGGCTGCGGTTTTGATGTTCCAGCTCGTCAGTATCTTCGTCGACTACTCTCTGGGCTCGACACTCTGGAGTACGTTGACTATCCCGTTGCTGATGCTGCTGTCCTGGGTCAGCTTACGTGCGTGGCGGCAGGGAGAGCTCTTCGCCCGTTGGATATTCATCGCCTTCGTCGCGCTTACCGGCGCGATAGCGGTGCGGGCTCCCATCGCAAAGGTCAATGCACCGGAATACATGATCGATATCGTGATCGCGCCGATCGCCATGTTGATCGTCGTGGCGCTCGTGTTGATGGCGATGATGGAGAAGTCGCGAAATCTCAGCCGCAGGCTCATGGATGCCGAACTGGCGACCAACGCGCAGGTGGATTTCCTCTCGCGCATGAGTCACGAGTTGCGTACCCCGCTCGACTCGGTGCTCGGTAACGCCCAACTGCTGATGCGCTCATCCGAGAAACTTCGTAAAGCCCCCGAGCTATCTGGCATCGTAAATAGCGGTCGTCAATTGCTGCGGCTGATCGATGAGATTCTCGACTATGCGAAGGGATCGGCTGGCGCCTTGACGCTTCGGGTCGAGCCGGTGCGGCTGGCTGATTTCCTGCATCAGATGGAAATCTCATCCCGTCTGCTCGCCACCCGAGCTCGCAACACCTTCATCGTCCAAGCGCGATCGGGGAGTTTGCCCATCGACGACGTCGTGTTGCGGATCGACGCCGGCCGGTTGCGCCAAGTGCTCGACAACCTGATCGTCAACGCCGTTCGTCACACCCGGGACGGTGTCATCACCGTGGAATACGACCTCAGCTCGAAAAACGACGAGGCGTTCGAGCTCGGTTTTGCGGTGATCGATACGGGGGAGGGCATCGCGCCGGAAGATCGGGAGCGAATTTTCCGTCCTTTCGAGCGGGTGGGGCGAGCCGAACGCTACGGTGGAAAAGGGGCGGGCATGGGCCTCGCGATCGTCAGGCAACTCGTGAGTCTCATGGGGGGCGATGTCGGTGTCGAGAGCACGCCGGGACTCGGGAGCATCTTCCGGTTTTCGATCGCCGCGTCGTCGTCACGTTTGAAAACGAACGCTGTTGCGGAGGTGGAGCCTAGACCCATCGAGGCGCGTGGGTACGCGGGTCGACCACGAATCGCGTTCGTCATCGATGACGATCCGGGCGGTCGAGCGATCTTCGCCGGACTGCTCGCTCGGGCGGGGTTCACCGTCCATGAAGCGGAGAGCGGTAATGCCGCGATCAGTGTGTTTTCGAATTTCGACATCCTCGATCTCGTCGTGACGGATCAGTTCATGCCTGATGGGGACGGCTGGGCCGTGCTCGAATCGATTCATCGGCATCGTCCCGACACGCCCGTCGTGATGATTTCCGCTGCGCCCGCGAGTCGCCCCGAAGGGTGGAACGAGGGGATCCGGTTTTCGGCCGAGTTCTTGAAGCCCGTCAATCACAATGACTTCCTCACCTGCGTGGGTCGCTTGCTCGGCTTGCGATGGACCTATTCGTCGCATGAGGAACGAGGGATCGGCGCGCCTCCGGTTGCTCGTCCCGACGCGTCGGAGTTGGCTTCGTTGCGCGAAATGATGGAACTCGGTGAGGTCACCGCTCTGCGAGAGTGGGCGCAAGCCTTGCGACGACGCGCACCTGAATATTCGAGTTTTGCGGATCGAGTCGAGGCATCGGCAGCCGATCTCGATTTCGATGCGCTTGAGGCGCTGATGGCGGAGTCGGCAGTCTGATGCCCTCGCGAATCGATGTCTTGATGATCGACGACTCGATCACCGACCTTCGTTTGCTGCTCGAGCTGATGACCTTGCGCGATCTGCGTTTCAGTGTCGCGCGAGATGGCGAGCAGGGATATCGCCAGGCCGCGGTACTCGATCCTGGTCTCATATTGTTGGACATCCACATGACCGGGACCGATGGCTTCACCGTGTGCCGACGTCTCAAAGCCAACGCGAGCACCGCCGAAATTCCTGTGATTTTCCTGACCGTTGCGACGGATCTCGCCACGCGTCTCGAGGGCTTCAGGGTGGGGGGTGTCGATTACATCACCAAGCCTTTCAGCGAAACGGAAGTCCTGGCGCGTGTGGGCGTACACCTCGGCCTCGCGGCGCGCCGCATGAATGAACACCCCGGGCGCAGCGGAACAGGCGAGGGGATTCGTCCTTTGACGACTCCGGATGAGGTTCTCGTCGTTGCCGCGCAGCGTATCCTGCGCGAGTCCATTTCCGCGCCGCCATCGCTCGAAGAACTTGCGTCGCGAGTCGGTAGTAATCGGCGAAGGCTGGGGGAGGCCTTTCAGGCGTTTTGTGGCCAAACGGTTTTCGGGTGGCTGCGAGAAGAGCGCTTCCGTCGAGCGCATCAAATGCTCTGCGAGACCACGGTGCCCGTATCCACCATCAGCGATGCGCTCGGTTATTCAACGCCTGCAAATTTTTCGAAGGCTTTTCGGGAGCGTCACGGCCTGACGCCAAGCGAGATTCGCGAGGGTGCGAT
>JBILWC010000004.1:0-112468 GCA_044370105.1 Steroidobacteraceae bacterium
TCTGCTTGCCCATCGTCCACGTCTCCTGCCCCTTTTATGAGCATTAAACATGGACCAAAAATACCGGGTCAGGTCAGAGCAGGCTGAACTCGTTTCTTCTTGGTCCAGACACGACCCAACTCAGAAACGGCAACCCCGCGATTACCGTCAGGACAATTACGTTCTGGTAAACCGCGCTCATCCCTGAACTATGAACCTACTGTGGGTTCGCCGCTACCCGTGTTTGCGGGGCTTTGCCCCACTCCGAAAGCCCGTTACCAGCCGGATGCCAAGCGGACGCCCTCGCACGTTGACCTCGGCCAAATGTTTGAGCACGTGCTCCGGGATCGCCGCGGGGAGTCTCACGAAAGAATGGTCGTCCCGGATGTCGATGCCATTGATTTCGCTTCCGTGCATATCGCCCTCATGCGCAAGCGCGCCGACGATGTTACCCGGCTGGACGCCATGACGACGCCCCACCTCGAGCCGGAAAATGGCCTGCGGCCCTTCGGGACGCCGGGGTCTCGAGCTCTTGCGCTCGATCGATTCGAAATCGGCACGAGGTGCTTCGCGATCAGCTTCCGCTACGCCCTCGGACTCCGCTGAGCGCTTCGTGATGAACAGCGATCGGCCAGACTTGGCGAGCGACGCCAACGCTGCGGCCACATCGAATACGTCCGAGCCGCTTTCACGAACGAACTCCTCGATGACGCCGCGGTACGGGGCGAGATCCTGAGATCCGATGATCTCGGCAAGTTCTTTTTTGAACTTCTCGGCGCGGCGGGCGTTGACGTCCTGGATCGACGGCAAGTTCATCGGCTCGATGGGCTGCCGCGTGGCGCGCTCGATGATGCGCAGCATGTTTCGCTCACGCGCCGAGATGAACAGGATCGCTTCACCCGAACGCCCTGCCCGACCCGTGCGACCGATGCGGTGCACGTAAGACTCGCTGTCATGGGGCACGTCGTAATTAACGACATGCGTGATGCGCTCGACATCGAGCCCGCGGGCGGCCACGTCGGTCGCGACCACGATATCTATTTTTCCGCTCTTGAGCGCAGCAATGGTTCGCTCTCGCTGGGCCTGAAGAATATCGCCATTCAATGCAGCCGCTGCAAAACCGCGTGCCTCGAGCTTTTCGACGAGCTCGACCGTGGAGTGTTTGGTTCGTGCAAAGACGAGCATCGCATCGAACGGCTCCACCTCGAGCAGTCGGGTCAACGCATCGAGCTTGTGCATCCCGGAGACGAGCCAATACCGTTGTCGGATGTTGGCCGCTGTCGCCGTCTTCGAGCGAACCGTGATTTCACGCGGGTCGCGAAGATGTTTCTGGGCGATGCGCTTGATGGGTCCCGGCAGCGTCGCCGAAAACAGAACGACCTGCCGCTCGGGCGGCACAAGACTCAAAATATGGTCGATCGCATCAACGAAGCCCATCTGCAGCATTTCGTCGGCCTCATCGAGGACGACCGCATGAATGGTCTTCAAGTTGAGCGTGCCCCGATCGAGGTGATCGATCACACGGCCCGGGGTAGCCACGACCACGTGTACGCCGCGACGCAGCGCATCGAGTTGAGGCTTGTAGCTCTGCCCGCCGTATATCGGCAGCACGTGCAGCCCCGGCATATGGCTCGCATATTTTTGACAAGCCTCTGCCACCTGGATCGCAAGCTCGCGGGTCGGTACCAAGACGAGCGCCTGCGGCTCGCGACGTGCGACATCGATCTTCGAGAGTACAGGCAGGGCGAAAGCCGCCGTCTTTCCCGTGCCAGTCTGCGCCTGACCGATGAGGTCGTGCCCTTCGAGCAAAACGGGAATAGTCGCTCGCTGGATGGGCGATGGCGTTTCGTATCCGACGGCAGCGAGCGCAGTCACCAGGAACTGGGGCAGGCCGAGGTCGGCGAAGGTTACGTCAGATTGTGCAGAATCGTTTTGGGTCATGGAGAACTCGGAGGGGCGACAGAGCGACCCTGAGACTCTCGAGACGCTTGAAAATTGGTAGCGGGGGTAGGATTTGAACCTACGACCTTCGGGTTATGAGCCCGACGAGCTGCCAGACTGCTCCACCCCGCACCAGTAGGGGCGCGAAGTGTACAGGTCTCCGGCTCCGGTCTCAACCTCAGCCGAGCGCCCGGGCACAGAGCTCGATCAAGGCCTGCGGAACGACCCCGAGAACCACCACGGCCGCGGCGTTCAGGGCAAGGGTCGCCTTCACCGCCCCGTGACGCTCGGGGATGGGCAGATCTCCCGGCGGATCGAAATACAAAATCTTCACGACGCGCAGGTAATAGAACAAGCCGATCACCGACACGATTGCTGCAAACACGACAAGCGCGAGGTGGTTGGAACTCCACAGCGCCTCGAAGATCTGCAGCTTGGCGAGGAACCCGACCGTCAGCGGAATCCCCGCGAGCGAGAACATCAACACCATCATGATGAACGCAAGCAATGGATCACGAGCGTGCAGACCCTTGTAGTGATCAAGCTCATCCGCTTCGAACCCTCGCCGGCTCACGAGCAACATGACCCCGAATGCGCCGAGCGTCGTGAGCGCGTACGCGATCGTGTAATAAAGCGCCGCCTCGTAGCCCTGCTCCGTGCCGGCCACGAATCCGAAGAGGATGAATCCCACGTTGCCGATGGCCGAATACGCGAGCATACGCTTGAGGTTCGTCTGCGCGACCGCGATAACGTTGCCGAGCAACGCCGACAGCAGCGCAACGATCACGAGCATCTGTATCCAAGTGTCGGCGATGTTTCCGAGCGCGCCGGAGAGCAAACGGAACGCCAGTGCGAACGAGGCGATCTTGGGCGCCGTCGCGATGAACAGCGTGACCGAAGTTGGCGCACCGTGATAGACGTCCGGCACCCACATGTGAAACGGTACCGCCCCGAACTTGAAGGCGACACCCACTACGACGAAGACGACGCCCATGATGAGCCCGAGACTCGGCTCCCCCTGAAGCGCTGCCGCGAGCTCCCCGAGCAGCAGCGTGCCGGTCATGCCGTAGATCATCGACATGCCGTAGAGCAAACAACCGGAGGCGATGGCACCGAGGACAAAGTATTTCATCGCGGACTCTGCGGCCACGCCGGAGTCGCGATCGAACGCGACGAGCGCGTACAACGAAAGCGAGAGCAGCTCGATCCCCATGTAGAGCGTGAGCAAGCTTCCCGCCGAGATGATGACGAAAATCCCGAGCATCGCAGTGAGCGCAAGCACGTAGTACTCGCCTTTCAGGATGCCTCGGGCTTCGAGATAGTGACGCGAGTACAGCAACGCGACCGCCACGAACAGCATCGTGAAGAGCTTGAGCACCGTCGCAAGCGGGTCGGCGAGATACATGCCGGAGAAGATTTCCACCGTTCCCTGAACTTGTGCATAGCTCAAGGTCAGCGCCGCACCGATGGCGATCACGAGCAAGGTGAGCGTCGGGGTAATCCGACGCGCAGACGCCCCGGCGAACACGTCAACCAGCAACACGAGGCAGATCGCCACCGTGAAGTAGATCTCCGGCAAGGCCGGCATGATCGAAGCGAGTGTCAGGGTATGGGTCATATCAGGGCAACTTGCTGATGACGATCTGCTCGACGAGATGCTGAACGGACGGCTGCATCACCTCGAGCAGCGGTGCAGGCCAGACTCCGAGCGTTAATACACCCACCGCGAGCACGGCGAGCACCAGGAATTCACGAGCGTTGAGATCTTCGAGCGCAGCGACATGATCGTTGCCAACCGGCCCAAAGATCACGCGCTTGACGAGCCACAGCGTGTACGCCGCACCCAAAATGAGAGTCGTCGCCGCCAGGAAGGCGTACCAGAAATTCGCCTTGAAACTCGCGATAATCACGAGGAATTCGCCGACGAAACCCGAGGTACCGGGAAGCCCGGCATTCGACATGGCAAACAGGACCATGAAGGCACCGAAGATCGGCATGCGATTGATGACGCCGCCGTAGGCGCTGATCTCGCGACTGTGGACGCGGTCGTACATCACGCCGACGCACAAGAACATCGCGGCCGAGATCAAACCGTGAGAGACCATCTGCACCATCGCGCCGTCGATACCCATCCCCGCCCCGGCCAGCGATCCCGTCTTCCCTTCGATATCGAATGCCAGAAAGCAGCCGAGGGTGACGAAGCCCATGTGGGCGATGGACGAATAAGCGATCAGCTTTTTCATGTCCGTCTGCACGAGGGCGACGAAGCCGATGTACACCACGGCGATGAGCGACAGGATGATGATGAGCATGTCGAGTTCGCGGGCGGCATCAGGCGCGATCGGCAGCGCGAATCTCAGGAAACCATATCCGCCCATCTTCAACATGATCGCAGCCAGCACCACCGAACCGCCGGTCGGCGCCTCGACGTGAGCATCGGGCAACCAGGTATGCACCGGGAACATCGGGATCTTCACCGCAAAGGCGGCAAAGAAAGCCAGAAAGATCCAGAACTGTTCGTTGAATCCGAGCGGCAGCTCTTGCAGCGCCACGATGTCGTAACTGCCCGCCTGCAAATACATGTAGATGAGCGCCACAAGCATCAGCACTGAGCCGAGGAACGTGTAAAGGAAGAACTTGATGGTGGCGTACACCCGTCGCGGCCCGCCCCAAATGCCGATGATGAGAAACATCGGGATCAGCATCGCTTCCCAGAAAAAGTAGAACAGCAACGCATCGAGCGCCGAGAACACCCCGACCATCAGCCCTTCCATGATCAGGAAGGCGGCAAAGTACTGCGCAGGCCGCTCTTTGATCACCGTCCATGCGGCAATCACGACCGGAACCGTCACGAAGGTGGTGAGCAGGACGAGCGGCAATGAGATGCCATCGACACCGAGGTAGTAATTGGCGTTGAAGGCCGGAATCCACGGCATTTGCTCGACGAACTGGAAGGCCGCCGTGGTGGTATCGAACCCCGTATAGAGCGGAATCGAGAGCGCGAGCGTCGCCAGCGCGGTCGCCAACGCGACCCATCTTGCGAGCGCAGCCCGACGATCACCGACCGCGAGCACGGCTATTCCGCCGAGGATCGGAAGCCAGATCAGAGTGGAGAGCAATGCTGCCTGCATGGTGAGTCTCGTCGAGGGTCAGGCGCTGAACAGGAACCACGCGAGCAGCGCAGCCAACCCGATCATCATCCAGAACGCGTAAGAGTAGAGATAACCTGTTTGCACCCGGCGGACGACGTTGGCGATCGAGCCGACGAGCTGCGCCGAACCATTGACGAGCGCGCCATCGATCACCGTCTGATCGCCTGCCTTCCAAAACATCTGACCAATGCCGCGACTGCCCGCGGCCAGAACTTTTTCATTGAACCAATCGAAGTAGTACTTGTTGTCGAGCACGGGACGCAACGGCGCGAACAGCGAGGCCAAGCGATCTGCCGTCGCAGGGCTCTTCAGGAACAAGAACCAAGCCGACACGACACCCCCGAGTGCCAACCAGAATGGCGGATGCTTGACCGCTTCGAGCGCGAACGACGCCGAATCGTGGAAATGCGAAGCGAGTTCGCGCAAGACGTCGTTCGCCGGCAGCACCTGGATGGCCTCGCCAAAGTACCCGCCAAAGAGTACCGGCTGCACCGTGAGATAACCGATCGCGAGCGACGGAATGGCGAGCAGGACGAGCGGGAGCGTGACCACCCAAGGGCTTTCATGCGGCGTCCCGCCGCCATGCCCATTCCCGTGCCCGTGCCCGTGCCCGTGGTCGTCGTGGTCATGCGCGTCGTGGCCATGGTCGTCATGTCCCTGCCCCCAACGCGGCGCGCCATGGAACGTCATGAACACCATGCGGAACGTATAGAACGCTGTGACGAATACGCCGAGCAGGACGCACCAATAAGCGTAGGTGGCACCCCAACGATCGGACTCGTGGACCGCCTCGATGATGAAATCTTTGGAGTAGAACCCGGACAGGAACGGCGTGCCGATCAACGCCAACGCGCCGATCCAGCAAGTCGCAGCGGTGATCGGCATCACCTTGCCGAGGCCGCCCATCTTGCGCATGTCCTGCTCGTGGTGCATCCCGATGATCACTGACCCCGCTGCGAGGAAAAGCAGCGCCTTGAAGAAAGCATGGGTCATGAGATGGAAGATCGCAGCGCCGTAGGCCGATGCTCCCAAGGCCACCGTCATGTAGCCAAGTTGCGACAGCGTCGAGTACGCGACGACACGCTTGATATCGTTGTTGACGATACCGAGAAAACCCATGAAGAGTGCCGTCGTCGCACCCACGACGAGCACGAACGAGAGCGCGGCTTCCGAGTGCTCGAAGAGCGGCGAGAACCGCGCCACCATGAAGATACCGGCAGTAACCATCGTCGCGGCGTGGATGAGCGCAGAGATGGGCGTCGGACCTTCCATCGAGTCGGGTAACCAGACATGCAACGGCACCTGCGCGGATTTGCCCATGGCGCCGATGAACAACAGAATGCAGATGAGCGTGATCGCCGACACGGTCCAAGTGTCCGTCAACGAATAGCCGACGTCCGCCAGCGCCGGCGCCGCAGCGAACGCATCTCGATAATCGAGGGACCCGGTGTAGTAAACGACCGCCGCAATGCCGAGAACGAACCCGAAATCGCCGACGCGATTGACTAGAAAGGCCTTGAGGTTCGCAAAGATTGCGCTCGGCTTGGTGTACCAGAAACCGATGAGCAGGTACGAAACGACACCCACCGCCTCCCAGCCGAAGAACAACTGCATGAAATTGTTCGACATCACGAGCATCAGCATCGCAAACGTGAACAAGGAGATGTACGAAAAGAACCGCTGATAGCCCGAATCGTCATGCATGTAGCCAATGGTGTAGACGTGCACGCAGAAGGACACGAACGTCACCACGCACATCATCAACACGGACAGATGGTCGACGAGGAACCCGACTTCCATGCGGATACCGTCACTCACTAGCCAGGTGTAGACGGATTCATTGAACACACCGACTTCGCCGGTCACGAGCTGCCACGCAACTCGCGCCGACAACACGAAGCTCGCGCCGACGGCCGCAATGGTGATGACGTGGGCAGCGGTTCTACCGATGAGCTTGCCGAAGAGGCCGGCCACGACGGCGGCCAAGAGCGGCAAGAGCGGAATCGCCAACAGCGTTCGCGGATCCATCGACACCAACGTGGAGCTCAGTTCGCCCATTCCCTGATCATCCCTTCATGGTGTCGAGATCTTCGACATTGATGCTGCGCCGCTCGCGGAAGAGCACGACGAGGATCGCAAGACCGATGGCCGACTCCGCCGCGGCGACGGTCAGCACGAAAAACACGAAGACCTGTCCGTCGAGATCGCCCAAAAATCGCGAGAAGGAAACGAAGCTGAAGTTCACCGCGAGCAACATCAACTCGATACACATCAGCAGCAGAATCACGTTCTTTCGGTTGAGGAAGATCCCCGCGACCGACAGCGCGAACAGGATGCCGGAGAGCGTGAGCATGTGTTGCAGCGTGATCATCGCGGATCCTCCCCGCCCTCGCGGGTGACGTCCTTGACGAGACGCACGCGGTCTTCACGTCGAACAGCGACCTGCTTCGAGACATCCTGGGGCTTGAGTCCCGGGCGGCGCCGCATGGTCAGTGCGATGGCTGCAACGATGGCCACCAACAGCAGCACGGCAGCAAGCTCGAAGGGATAAACATACTGCGTGTACAGCACTTCACCCAGTTCGCGCGTGTTGCTGTGATCGACCGGATTGCGAACAGGCCCGATGGTCGCATCGATGCCAAAATCTTTGGCGTAGAACACCGTGATCATTTGTCCGATCACGATGAGTGAGACCACCCAACCGAGCCATGCGTAGCGAGTGAAGCCACGCTTGACCTCCTCCACGTTGATGTCGAGCATCATCACCACAAAGAGGAAAAGCACCATCACCGCACCGACGTAGACGAGCACCAACACGATGGCAAGGAACTCGGCCTCGATGAGCAACCACAGCGCCGCACTCGTGAAGAAGGCGAGCACGAGGCACAGCGCCGAGTAGACGGGGTTGCGACTGATGATCACACCCAGCGCCGCGGCGAGCAGGATCGATGAAAAACCGTAGAAGAGCAGCTCAACGAACACCCGAATTCCTCCCCTGTCCCGCCGCGCTCACCGGTACCGCGCATCCGATGCCTTGTCGGCATCGATGAGGGCGGCGTACCGATCACCCACGGCGAGCAGCTTGTCCTTCGTCATGATGTTCTCGCCACGATTTTCCATGTGGTACTCGTGGATGCGGGTCTCGACGATGGCGTCGACCGGGCAAGCCTCCTCGCAAAATCCGCAATAGATGCACTTGAATAGATCGATGTCGTAACGCGTGGTTCGTCGGGTACCGTCGGCAGCGACGTCCGATTCGATGGTGATGGCGAGCGCCGGACACACGGCCTCGCACAATTTGCAGGCGATGCAGCGCTCTTCCCCATTGGCGTAGCGACGCAGGGCGTGCAGACCGCGAAAGCGCGGTGACTGCGGCGTCTTCTCTTCGGGGTAATTGACCGTGACCTTTTTTCGAAACAGCGTTCTCGCCGTCAGCGACATGCCGGCGAGGAGCTCAGTGAGCAGGAAGGTCTTGGCGATGCTGCGTAGTGCCATCTCAGTGACTCCAGGGACCAACGCCGAACCAAACCATGATCCCCTCCACCGTGATCCACACCAGCGTCACGGGGATCAGCACTTTCCAACCGAGGCGCATGATTTGGTCGTAGCGATATCGCGGGAAGGTCGCGCGGTACCACATGAAGCAGGTCAGGAAGAAGAACAGCTTCAAGAACAACCAATGAAAGCCGGGTGCGGCGAGCGGGTGACCCTCGGCCAAAAGCCCATCGAACGGACTCAGCCATCCGCCAAGGAAAAACACCGCTGTCAGCGCGGAGATCAGGATCATGTTGGCGTATTCCGCCAAGAAGAACAGCGCGAACGCGATGCCGGAATATTCGACGTGGAAACCGGCGACGATTTCCGACTCACCCTCGGCAACGTCGAAAGGCGCGCGATTGGTCTCGGCGACGCCCGCGATGAGATAGACGATGAACAGCGGAAAGAGCCAAATGAAGAACCAATTACCGACGCCGCCTTCCTGCGCTCGGACGATATCCCCGAGGTTCAAGGTTCCCGCGGCCATGACGACGCCGACGAGCGCAAAGCCCATGGCGATTTCATAGGCGACGACCTGGGCGGCGGATCGCATCGCCCCGAGGAACGCGTACTTCGAGTTGGCCGCCCAACCTGCGAGGATGACGCCGTATACGCCGACAGACGTCAGCGAAAGGATGTACAACAGCCCCGCATCGATGTCGGCGATGACGAGATTCGGATCGAGCGGCATCACCGCCCACGCCGCAAAGGCCGGAATCAACGTGATCGCCGGCGCCACACGGAACAACCATTTGTTGGAGGCCGACGGTACGACCACTTCTTTGAGCAGCAGTTTGATGACGTCGGCGAAGGGCTGGAAGATGCCGGGCACGAAACCGAAAATGCTGCCGACCCGGTTCGGTCCCTTGCGCAACTGGATCCAACCGATGAACTTGCGTTCCCAAAGTGTAGTGAACGCTACCGACAGAATGACCGCCACGGTGACGATGAGAATCCACACCGACGCTCGAATGTACTCGGGCAGCGAAGACCACATCGCGAGAAATTCGGTCATTACACCGCACTCCCCGATTTGGACGTTTTCGCGATCGTCGTCTGCTGCAAGGCCGGGCTGCGTCGAAGCACGGCGTCGATGTCGTACATGGGCACATCGAGCGAACCGAGATCAAGATCGGCGGCTCCGGTCATCGCGGCGATCGCCGGCGAGTGGTCGGTGACGAGCGCGAGCGTCGCCGCCGCACCCGATCGCTCGGTGACGATTCGCGACAACTCTTCGCGCACCTCCTCGGAACTCTGATAGTCGAAACCCGAGAGCTCCATCTGATTGCCGAGGACGCGCAGGATCTTCCAACCTGGACGCGCCTCGCCGGGTGGTTTCGAGAGGCCCGTCTGACTCTGCCAACGACCTTCAAGATTGACGTACGTCCCCGATGTTTCGGCGAAGCTGCCCATCGGCAACAACACATGAGCCAATTTTTTGATCTCGTCGGTGACGAAGGGCGTCACGGCGACCACACACGCGGCAGAACCCAACGCCCGCTCAGCGAGAGCAGGGTCGGCCATGTCGGCAGAAGGTTCGATGGCCCCGACCAGGAGATAGGCGCGTTGAGCCGTCTCGAGCATGCCGCGCACGTCGAGCCCCGGCGTGTCGACCACCTCGACCCCGCCCGGCTGACGATGCGGCACCGCACCGGCGAGCCACGCACCCGCCGCGTTGCCACCCTCAGCGAGCATCCCGAAAGACGCCCCGCTGATCCGGGCGATCTCGCAGGCGATCGATCGAATGTCGACCGCCGCCGGATGCCGTAGCGCCATGGCTCCAACCCACACGGCGCGAGCGTTGCCATGGCAGAGCGCGCGAGCGGCCGCACGTTGCCCTTCGGTGGGCGTCACGCCGCGAAGCAATCCAGCATAGGCTTCGCCAGGGTGAGAGCCGGTCAATTCGCACGTGGCCGAGAGAATGCCTGCGAGCTCATGGACCCACTCGGACGGCAACCGGGCGATCTGTGACTCGACCGGGAACCGGTATTCACGCGCACGAGAATCGACGAATGCGACCTTTGCGCGCGCTCGGACGACGGCCTTGCGAAGCCGGTGCGCGAGGATCGGCAACTCCGATCGCAGGTTCGAGCCGATGACGAGCACGCCGGACAAGGTTTCCACGTCCGCGACCGAGACGCCGATCGTGGGACGCAACGGGTCCGAACCGTGATCACGGAAATCCCGGCTCCGCAGCCGATGATCGATGTGCGAAGACCCGAGCCCGCGAGCCAGTCTCGCCGCAAGATAGATCTCTTCCGTCGTGCAAGACGGATGCACCAGGGTTCCGGTCGAGGCTCCCGCAGCACGCAACCCGCGAGCCGCCGCCGACAATGCCTCGTCCCATTCGACCTCGCGCCACGTCGAGCCCTCACGAAGCATCGGCTTGGTCAGACGATCGGCAGACAGCACCCCCTCGTAGCTGAAGCGATCCCGATCGGCGATCCAGGTTTCGTTGATGTCGTCGTTCGCTCGCGGCACGACACGCTTCAATTTTCCACGTAGCACATGCCCGAAGAGATTCGAACCGATGCCATCATGCGGCGACACGAACGGCACCTGCGTCATCTCCCACGACCGACCTTGGTACCGGAACGGTTTGGAGTTGAGCGCACCGACCGGGCAAAGATCGATGATGTTGCCCGACAGTTCGTGATCGACGCTGCGCTCGATCCAGGTGCCGATCTCCATATTTTCGCCGCGCCCGGTGGTTCCGAGTTCGGGAATGCCGGCAATGTCCTGACCGAAGCGCACGCAGCGCGTGCAGTGGATGCAGCGCGTCATGTCGGTCGAGACGAGCGGACCCAGATTTTTATCTTTGACGACTCGCTTGCGCTCGGTGAATCGCGAAATGTCGCGACCGAACCCGAGGGCGAGATCCTGCAGTTCGCACTCGCCGCCCTGATCGCAGATCGGGCAATCGAGCGGGTGATTGATCAGCAAAAACTCCATCGTCGCCTTCTGGGCGCCGATCGCCGCCTTGGAGCGCGTGAAGATCTTCATGCCCTCGGTCACGGGCGTGGCGCAGGCAGGCAAAGGCTTGGGCGCTTTCTCGACTTCGACGAGGCACATGCGGCAGTTCGCCGCGACCGGCAGTTTGTCGTGATAGCAGAAACGCGGCACGTAAGCGCCGTGCTGATCGGTGACGTGGATGATCATCGCCCCCTTGCGGGCTTTGACGGGCGCACCGTCAACCTCGACGTTGATCAGATCGTCTTGCGGATTCGCTGCCATGTCCTGATGCGCGCGGCTTAGGCCGCCTCCCGTTGTCCATCGACGAGGCTGCGCCCACCGTGCTGGATCATGTACTCGAACTCGTGCCTGAATTTTTGAACGAAACTTTGCACCGGCCAAGCTGCAGCATCACCGAGTGCGCAAATCGTATGGCCCTCGATGCGGTTGGCGACATCGACGAGCAATTGGAGATCGTCCATCCGACCCTGCCCGGCGATGATTCGCTTGAGCACACGATTGAGCCAGCCCGTTCCCTCGCGGCACGGCGTGCATTGACCGCAAGACTCGGACTTGTAGAAACGCGAAATCCGCTCGAGTGCGCGAACCATGCAGGTGGTCTCGTCCATGACGATGACCGCCGCTGAGCCCACGGAGGACCCGACGCCCCTCAAAGAGTCGTAATCCATGTTCACGCCCATCATGACGTCACCCGGCACCACCTTGACGGAGGATCCTCCGGGGATGACCGCCTTCAACTTGCGGCCGCCTCGAACGCCACCGGCGATTTCGAGCAAATCACGAAACGGAATACCGAGCGGCAATTCGAAGTTGCCGGGCTTCTCGACATGACCCGACACCGAGAAAATCACCGTACCGCCCGCGTTGGTGGTGCCGAGCTTGGCGAACCACTCGGGTCCTTTGCGCAAGATGGTCGGGACCGAGGCGTAGCTTTGAGTGTTGTTGATCGTGGTCGGTTGTCCGTAAAGCCCGAAAGCCGCCGGGAACGGCGGCTTGAAGCGCGGCTTGCCCTGCTTGCCCTCGAGCGACTCGAGCAAGGCTGTCTCTTCACCGCAAATGTAGGCGCCTGCACCCACGAAGGTGTAGAGATCGAAATCGATTCCCGAGCCCTGCACGTTCTTGCCGAGCAGCCCCGCGTCATAGGCTTCTTTGACGGCGGCTTCGAAACGCGGCACGGGCTCGCCGAGGAATTCGCCGCGGATGTAGTTGTAGCCCACCGTCGCACCCATGGCGTAGCCACCGATGGCCATACCCTCGACGAGCGAATGCGGATTGAAACGAAGGATGTCCCGATCGTGACAGGTGCCGGGCTCACTCTCGTCCGAGTTACAGACGGCGTATTTCTGCATCGGCGCGTTTCGCGGCATGAAGCTCCACTTGGTTCCGGTCGGGAACCCCGCACCGCCTCGACCGCGAAGGCCGCTGGCCTTGACGGCGTCGATGACCTGCTCGCGCGTCAACTCGCCGGCGAGAATCTTTTTCCAGGACGAGTAGCCGCCGATCTTGAGATAGCTCTCGAGTGTCCAAGAGCGGTCCATCGAAAGAGACTCGAACACCACGAGGTTCATCCGGTCACGCCAGGTTTGCAATGCGTTGCTCATGCCGAGTGACTCACTTGAGACCATCGAGAATCTCGTCGACCTTCGCCGGCGTCAGATACTCGTGAAAAACGTGATCGACCATCATCATGGGGGCCCCGGTGCAGGACGCGAGGCACTCCTCTTCCTTTTTGAGGAAAATTCTTTGATCAGGCGTGCTCTCGCCCACCTTGATTCCGAGTTTGCGTTCGCAATGCGCGAGAATATCCTCCGCGCCATTGAGCCAGCAGCTGATGTTCGTGCACACGCTCACATGGTGGCGACCACAGGGATGCGTCTCGAACATCGAGTAGAACGTAGCGACCTCGTACACCTGGATCGAGGGGAGCTTCAGGTACTCCGCCACCGCGTCCATAAGCTCGGCGGTCAGGAAGCCATTGTTCTGTTCCTGCACGAAACGCAGCGCGGACAAGGTTGCCGAGCGCTGCCGACCCGCCGGAAAACGGGAAATCCAACCGTCGATTTCGTGACGGGTGTGCTCCGTGAGCAGCGCCACCTTCTCGCCGTTACCCGGCTCGAAGAACTGGCCATCGCTCGTCGGTACACGATTGGTCGAGAGGCTCATCGATCGATCTCTCCAAAGACGATGTCTTGAGTGCCGATGACGGCGACGACGTCGGCGAGCATGTGCCCCGTGACCATCTCCTCGAGCGAGGCAAGATGCGAGAATCCCGGCGCACGGCACTTGAGGCGATAGGGTTTGTTCGCCCCATCGCTGACGAGGTAAATGCCGAATTCACCCTTGGGCGCCTCGACCGCTGCGTAGGTCTCGCCCTCGGGGACGCAGTAGCCTTCGGTCATCAGCTTGAAGTGGTGGATGAGCGATTCCATGTCACCCTTCATGTCCTCGCGACGCGGCGGACGGACTTTGGCGTCGGCCAGCATCACCGGTCCCGGGTTCTTCTTGAGCCACTCGACGCACTGCGCCACGATGCGATTGGACTGGCGAAGCTCTTCGATACGCACGAGATAACGGTCGTAGCAGTCGCCGTTCACACCGACCGGAATATCGAAATCGAGCTTGTCGTACACCTCGTAGGGCTGCTTCTTTCGAAGATCCCAGGCGATGCCCGAGCCGCGGAGCATCGGTCCCGAGAACCCGAGCTGCATCGCCCGCTCCGGCGTCACGACACCGATGTTGACTGTACGTTGCTTCCAAATGCGGTTGTCGGTGAGCAGTGTTTCGTACTCGTCGATCGCTTTCGGGAAGCGCTTGGTGAAATCTTCGATGAAACCCAACATGCCCGCACTGCGCGCCTCGTTGAGGCGGTCGGCCTCTTTTTGAGTGCGCCAACGCGAGGCCTGATAACGCGGCATCTCTTGAGGCAGATCGCGATGCACGCCGCCCGGTCGATAGTAGGTGGCGTGCATGCGCGTTCCCGAGACCGCCTCGTAGCAGTCCATCAGGTCTTCGCGTTCTTTGAACGCCAACAGGAACACGGTCATCGCGCCGATGTCGAGCCCGTGTGCGCCGAGCCACATCAGGTGGTTCAGGATGCGCGTGATTTCATCGAACATGACGCGGATGTACTGCGCACGAATCGGCGGCGTGACACCCACCAGCCGCTCGATCGCGAGCACGTACGCATGCTCGTTGCACATCATCGAGACGTAATCGAGTCGATCCATGTAGCCGATCGACTGATTGAAGGGCTTGGACTCCGCGAGTTTTTCGGTGGCGCGATGCAGCAGACCAATATGCGGATCGGCTTTCTGGATCACCTCGCCGTCGAGCTCGAGGACGAGTCGAAGCACGCCGTGCGCCGCAGGATGCTGCGGCCCGAAATTCATGGTGTAGGACTGGATCTCGGCCATGACCTTAGCCTGCCGCCTTGGTGTCGCTGTCCGGTCGACCGATCAGCGCCGGATCGTAACGGTTGTCGCGTCGGATGACCCGCGGAACGAGCGTGCGTGGCTCGATGCTGACGGGCTCGTAGACCACGCGCTGCTTCTGCGGGTCGTAGCGCACCTCGACATTGCCGACGAGCGGGAAATCTTTGCGGAACGGGTGGCCGATGAATCCGTAGTCCGTGAGGATTCGGCGCAGGTCCGGGTGACCCCGGAACAAAATTCCGAACAAGTCGAACGCTTCGCGCTCGAACCAATTGGCCGCCGCCCAGACTCCAACGAGCGAATCGACCATCGGCTCGTCGTTATCCGGACAAAACACGCGCAGGCGCAGTCGTCGATTGAGGCGCACGGAAAGCAGATGGGCCACCACTGCAAAGCGTCGGCCAGGCTCACATCCCTCGCCTTCGGCCACTGGCGCCGGCAAACCCGCGGCCCGTCGATCGACTCCACGCGAGAACCCCGAGCCCGTCGCCGAAAACGTTTTCCACTCGGACCGGCCATAGTGCAGGTAATCGACGCCACACAGATCGACCAGCGTGTCGAACCCGAGTTGCGGGTGATCGCGCAGCGCCGTGGCGACCGCGATGAGTTGCGGTGCATCGCATTCGAGCGTGACTTCGTCCGGCAACGAAGCGACCTGTCGCGCCGACTCACCGAGCGCCGACGAGAAGACCTCCGTCCACGCGAGCGCCGTCACGGGTTCACCACCGAGCTCGTCCGAGCGATTTTTTTCTGCAGTTGGATGATGCCGTAGAGCAACGCTTCGGCCGTCGGCGGACAACCCGGCACATAGACATCGACCGGCACGATGCGATCGCAGCCACGAACGACGGCGTACGAGTAGTGATAGTAGCCACCGCCGTTGGCGCAGGAGCCCATCGAGATAACCCAACGCGGCTCGGGCATCTGGTCGTAGACCTTGCGAAGCGCCGGAGCCATTTTATTGACCAGTGTGCCCGCGACGATCATGACATCGGACTGACGAGGGCTCGGACGGAACACGACGCCGAAACGATCGAGGTCATAGCGCGACGCGCCCGCATGCATCATCTCGACCGCGCAACAGGCGAGCCCGAAAGTCATGGGCCAGAGCGAACCGGTTCGCGCCCAGTTGACGAGGTTGTCGACCTGGGTCGTCACGAAGCCGCGCTGCGCGAACTCGTGGGCGGGTGCCTCGTCGGTCAGTCCCACTCCAGCGCTCCTTTCTTCCACTCGTAGATGAAGCCCACCACCAGGATGGCGAGGAAAATACCCATCGCGATCAGACCGAATCCGCCGATTGAGTCGAGCGATACCGCCCAGGGAAACAGGAACGCGATCTCGAGATCGAAAACGATGAACAGAATGGCGACGAGGTAATACCGCACATCGAATTTCATGCGGGTGTCTTCGAATGCCTCGAAGCCACATTCATATGCCGAGAGTTTTTCGGCATCTTTGGGAGCGCGGGAGAAATAGCGACCGAAACCGCTGCCGAGGACCAGCAATACGGTAGCGAGGCCCGAGGCCACGCCAAGAAAAATGAGTGCAGGCAGATAGTTCGACAGCATTCGATAACGCCCCTGCACGAACGCAACCACCGGTTACGCAACCCCCGTGCGTGAAGCGCGCGGATTGTAGCAGGATGTCGATTCAGTTTGGTGCGGACGGGGAGACTCGAACTCCCATACCTTGCGGCGCTAGCCCCTCAAGCTAGTGTGTCTACCAATTCCACCACGTCCGCGATAACGATCGATGCTTACTGAGCCGGAGTCGTCGACTCCGGGACCGCCGGTGCCGAGGGCACCGCCGGCGTGACCGAAGCCGGAGCAGGAGCCGTCTGCGAAGCAGGCTCACCGAGCAGGGTTTCAGTCTGGGTTGTGTTCGGTCGCGTACCCAACCACGCGAGAGCAAGGCTGTTGATCATGAAGACCGCCGCGAGCACGGCCGTTGCGCGTGAGAGCCCTGTCGTGGCTCCGCGCGCGCCGAACACACTGCCCGATGCGCCCGCGCCAAAACCGGCACCGGCATCCGCACCGCGACCACGCTGCAAAAGCACGAGCGCGACGATCGCGAGGGAAGAGAACACCTGAAGTATGGTCAGCGCCGTCAGCAACATGAAAATCTTTTCCGATCCTTACTGGGCCGCCGCAACAATTGCGACGAAGTCTTCGGCTTTGAGTGAGGCCCCACCGATGAGACCTCCATCGACATCCGGCATCCCGAACAACTCGCGGGCATTACCGGGTTTGACGCTGCCTCCGTAGAGGACCCTGACCGAGCCGCCAATTCTAGCATCCCGAGATTGGATCAGGCCACGGATGAAAGCATGGACGTCTTGGGCCTGCTCCGGGGTGGCCGTTCGACCCGTCCCGATCGCCCAGACCGGCTCGTAAGCGAGGATGCACCGCTCGAGCCCCGCGAGCCCGACCGGATCGGCCTGAAGCGCCCGAAGAACCGCCTCGAGCTGCCGCCCGACGACCTCATGGGTCCGACCGGCGTCTCGCTCCTCGAGCAACTCGCCCACACACACGATGGGGGTCAATCCCGCTGACAAGGCCGTGAGCGTTTTGCGGCCGACCAGTTCGTCGGTCTCGGCATACAGGGCTCGCCGCTCGGAGTGGCCGATGATGACGTGGGTGCACCCGACCTCACGCAACATCGGTGCAGCGACCTCACCGGTGAATGCGCCCTGCCCGGTCTCGGCACAAACATCTTGCGCGCCGAGACCGACGCCCGCCCGCTCGAGCGACATCGCAAGTTCGGCAAGGTAGACGAAGGGCGGGCACATGACGACCTCGGCCCGGCGCTCGGCGCGAGGCGCGATTCCTGCGAGGACGCCTGACACCAACGAGGCATTCGCAGCTCTCGAGCCGTGCATCTTCCAATTGCCCGCGACCACCGGCGTTCGAATCATGAAAGGCTCCCGAAATTATTGAACCGCCGAGCGTACGGCATCGGCGAGTTGATCAGCGAGTGTCTTGGCTTCCGCGCCATCCTCGGCCTCGATCATGACGCGGATCAGCGGCTCGGTTCCCGAGGCGCGCAGCACGGCACGCCCGCGCCCCGACAGTTGACGCTCGACGTCATCGAGTACTGCTCGCACGGAAGGCACTTCGAGCGGATTGAAACGACGCGCCACTTTGACGTTGATGAGCGTTTGAGGGAGGAGCGTGAGATCGGCGGTGAGCTCGGCGAGCGGACGGCCCGTCTCGCGCATGATCGCGAGAACCTGCAGCGCAGCGATCATGGCATCGCCCGTCGTGGTGTAGTCGAGCGTCAGCAGATGCCCCGAGGTTTCTCCGCCCAGTACACCGCCCGTTTCGCGCAACTTGGCGAGCACGTACCGATCGCCCACCGCGGCGCGATGGAACTCGATGCCGCGCTCGCGCAGCGCGCGCTCGAGTCCGTAATTGGTCATGAGTGTGCCAACCACCGGGCCCTGCAATCGGCCCGTCGACTGCCGATGGGCCGCGATGACATAGAGCAACTGGTCGCCGTCGACCTTGCGACCGAGATGATCGACCATCACGAGACGATCCCCATCACCATCGAGCGCGATACCAACGCTCGCGCGGACCCCGGGCACCGTCAATTGCAACAACTCCGGCGAGGTCGAGCCGCAGCCTTGGTTGATGTTGCGTCCGTTCGGCGAGCAACCAAGCGGGACGATCTCGGCTCCGAGGTCCGCGAGGATGCGCGGTGCGACTTTGTAGCCGGCGCCGTGCGCGCAATCGATGACGATTTTCATGCCTTCGAGCGAGATGCCGCTCGGCATCGTCGAGATGCAGAAGTTCTGATAAGCCTTACGCATCTTGTCGACGCGTGTCGCACGACCCAGTAACTTTGATTCGCGAGTGACCGGAGGCTTGGCCAGTTCGGCCTCGATGCGCGCCTCGGCCTCATCCGAGAGCTTGCTGCCCTCGCCGTCGAAAAATTTGATCCCGTTGTCGTAGTACGGGTTGTGCGACGCACTGATGACGACACCGAACTTGCAGCCGAAGTGCCGCGTCATGTACGCGATGCCCGGAGTCGGCAGCGGCCCGATGAGCATGGCATCGACGCCGGCGGCGACGAATCCGGCTTCGAGTGCCGCCTCGAACATGTACCCCGACAAGCGGGTGTCCTTGCCGATGAGCACGCTGCCGCCCTCTGGAGCGAGCACCCGTGCGGCCGCACTTGCGAGGTTCAATACGAAGTCGACCGTCAGGGGCGGCTCGCCCACCTTGCCGCGCACGCCGTCGGTGCCGAAATATTGCCTCGTCACGCCATCCCTCCGCGGCCGCGCACGGCGGCCCAAACTTTGACGACATCGCAGGTCTCCGCGACGTCATGACAGCGAATGATACGCGCTCCACCGTCAAGCGCCGCGAACGCCAGGGCGAGGCTACCCGCCAAGCGCTCGTTCACGGCACGCCCGGTGAGCGCGGACAGCATCGACTTGCGCGAGAGCCCCACGAGCAGGGGCAATCCCGTGGCGGCGGCAAGCGCCGGCAGCCCGCGCAGCAGTTCGAGGTTGTGCGTCAGCGTTTTTCCGAATCCGAACCCCGGGTCGATCACGAGTCGATCACGTCCAACCCCGGCAGCCATGCAAGCGTCAACCCGCCCCTGTAAAAAGCCCGTCACTTCGGCAAGCACGTCGTGGTAAGTCGGGCCCTGCTGCATCGAGGCGGGCGTGCCCTGCATGTGCATGAGGCAGATCGCCGCGGAACTCGAAGCCGCCGCCTCGAGCGCCCCGGGACTTTGCAACGCGCGCACGTCGTTGACGAGATGCGCCCCCGCGGCGAGCGCCACTCGAATCACTTCGGGCTTGCTTGTGTCGACCGACACGCATGCGCCCCGAGCGATGAGCGCCTCGATGATGGGCACTACCCGGGTCATTTCTTCGTCAGCCGAGACGGAATCGGCACCGGGCCTCGTGGACTCGCCGCCGACATCGACGATGGCGGCCCCCGCGTCGATCATGCGCTCGGCATGATCGAGTGCAGCGGAGACATCAACGAACCGGCCGCCGTCGGAAAAGGAATCGGGCGTGACATTGAGCACGCCCATGACGACTGGCGAAGAGAGGTCGAGCTCGCGACCGGCGCAGTTCAGACGCACGCGCAGTTCAGTCGCCCGCGACGAGCGAAGCGATCAGCTCGCGCTGCCCTCGCCCGCGGGCGAGCCGATATCGGGCTGGGGCGCAGGACGCGACTCGCTGCCCTGAGGATCACCCTTCGGACCGCCCGACACCGAGTCGTCCCATCCCGAAGGTGGGCTCGGCGGCCGGCCCGCCATGATGTCCTTGATCTGACTTTCGTCGATCGTTTCGAACTTCACGAGCGCCTCGGCCATGGCGTGCAGCTTGTCGAGGTTGGTGGTGAGAATGTCGCGCGCACGTTCGTAATTGCTCTGGATGACACGTCGCACTTCCTGGTCGATGGCGTGCGCCGTCTCGTCCGAGACTTGCTTGGTCTGCGTCACCGAGCGGCCCAGGAAAACCTCACCGGACTCTTCGGAGTAGGTCAAAGGACCGAGCTTGTCGGACAAGCCCCACTTGGTGACCATGTTGCGCGCGAGGTCGGTGGCTCGCTCGATATCGTTCGAGGCACCCGTGGTGACCGAGTCGGCACCAAAGATCAACTCTTCGGCGATGCGCCCGCCAAAGAGCGTGGCGATGCCGCTCTCGATGCGGCGCTTGCTCATCGAGTAGCGATCTTGCTCGGGCAGGAACTGCGTCACACCGAGCGCACGACCGCGCGGAATGATCGTGACCTTGTACACCGGATCGTGCTCGGGAACCGTGATGCCGACAATGGCGTGACCCGCTTCGTGATAGGCGGTCATGCGCTTTTCCTGCTCGGTCATCACCATGGAGCGCCGCTCGGCACCCATCATGATTTTGTCCTTGGCGCGCTCGAACTCGTCCATGCCGACGACGCGACGATTGGCGCGCGCAGCGAAGAGCGCTGCCTCGTTGACGAGGTTGGCGAGATCGGCACCCGAGAAACCCGGCGTTCCGCGAGCGATGAGCGCAGGCTTCACATCATCGGCGATAGGCACCTTGCGCATGTGAACTTTGAGGATCTGCTCGCGGCCACGCACATCGGGCAGCGGCACCACGACTTGACGATCGAAACGGCCCGGTCGCAGCAGCGCGGGGTCGAGCACATCGGGACGGTTCGTTGCGGCGATGACGATGATGCCCTCGCTGCCTTCGAATCCATCCATCTCGACGAGCAACTGGTTCAGCGTCTGCTCGCGCTCGTCGTGGCCGCCACCGAGGCCTGCGCCACGATGCCGACCGACCGCATCGATTTCGTCAATGAAAATGATGCAGGGCGCGTGCTTCTTGGCCTGCTCGAACATGTCGCGAACGCGCGAGGCGCCGACACCCACGAACATCTCGACGAAATCGGAGCCCGAGATCGTGAAGAACGGCACTTTGGCCTCACCGGCAATCGCGCGCGCGAGCAAGGTCTTGCCCGTTCCGGGACTGCCGACCATGAGCACGCCGCGCGGAATCTTGCCGCCGAGCTTCTGGAACTTGGAGGGATCTTTGAGGAAGTCGACGATCTCGCCTACTTCCTGTTTGGCCTCATCGACACCCGCGACGTCGGCGAAGGTGACGGCCACCTGGTCTTCGCTCAAGAGGCGCGCGCGGCTCTTGCCGAAGGACATGGCACCGCGCCCGTTCGAGCCGCCCTGCATCTGCCTAAGCATCCACGCAAACACGAGGATGAGCAGCAAGGCCGGAGCCAGCTGCAGGATGAGTTGAGAGACGAAGTTCGGCTGCTTGGGGGCGCGACCGATGATGGAGACGTTCGCCTTGGCGAGCGACCCGATGAGCGCCGTGTTGTCGGTCTCAGGGCTGTAGAGCTCGAAGGTCGAGCGGTCTTTGCGGACGCCGCTGATGGTGTCGCCCTGCAGCACCACGCTATCGATGCGACCGTTTCGAACCTCTTCGAGGAACGAGGAATAGCTGACCTCGGACACCGGCGCCGAGCGGGGAACGAACTGGCTGAACAAGACCAAAACCGCCACGGCGATCAGGGCCCAGACTACGAAGTTTTTCATCAGGTCGTTCATGCTCTGTCCTCGAGAGGCGCATTCCGTTGCGCCGAACTGCCAACCTACACCATCGGCCCCTGCCCGACCAGCCGTATGGTCCCCAACCCACCCTCCCTTTGATGAGGCCGACCGGCTGAAGGTTCAACCCCAAAGCACCGATGCGAGGGTCGTTTGGCGATTACAATCGCGGCCCATGACGCTCAACGACAAGCAACGACGATATCTGCGCGGACTCGCCCACCCCCTGAAACCCGTCATCCTGATCGGCAATGCCGGGGTCAGTGAGGGGGTAGTCGCCGAAACCCGCCGCGCACTTCAGGATCACGAACTCATCAAGGTCCGCATGACCGGTGCCGAGCGCGAGGCGCGGGATACCGCGCTCGAGAACCTCGCCCGAGACACCGGCAGCCTGCTGGTCGGTCGAATCGGCCACGTGGCGACGCTTTACAAGCGGCGAGCCGACCTGCCGAAAATCGTGTTGCCCGATTAGAGGTTTTGAGCAATCGGTCGCCGACCCGATCACTCGTAGCGTACCGCGACGATTTCGTAGCTACGGGTTCCGCCTGGCGCGGCTACCTCGACGACGTCCCCTTCCGATTTGCCGATGAGCGCCCGCGCGATGGGCGATGTCACCGCGATGCGCGCGGCGCGGATGTCGGCTTCGTCCTCTCCGACGATGGTGTACGTCACCGTCTTGGCGTCGTCCTCACCTTCGAGGTCGACCGTTGCACCAAACACCACCTTGCCGTTGTGACTGAGCTGCGAGACGTCGATGATGTCGGCCGTCGAGAGCTTCGATTCGATTTCGGCGATGCGGCCTTCGATGAATCCTTGTTGTTCACGCGCCGCGTGATACTCGGCGTTCTCCGACAGGTCGCCGTGGCTGCGCGCCTCGGCGATGGCCTTGATCACGTTCGGACGGTCCTCGGATTTGAGCCGCTTGAGCTCCGCGCGCAGCATCTCGGCGCCACGGGATGTCATGGGATTACGCTTCACGCGATCTCCTCCTCGAAAAATGAATCAGGCTTACGCCCGGACTTCCTGGTGGAGGTCCTGCAGCCGATTGACGTCGACTTGGTCCAAGGAGTCGAGAGCGTCGCAGGTCGCGAGCGCGGCGGCAAGAGTGGTGTAGTACGTGACCCGCCGCTGGACGGCTTCACGGCGAATCGAGTGGGACTCGCTCACCGCCTGCTTGCCCTCGGTCGTGTTCACGATCAACACGATTTCGTTATTTTTGATCATGTCGACACAGTGCGGACGACCCTCGCGGACCTTATTGACCACACGTACGGGCAAGCCCGCATCGCCGATGACCCGGGCGGTACCCTCGGTTGCCACGAGGTCGAACCCCCGTGCCAGCAACTTTCTCGCAAGCTCGACCACCCCGGGTTTGTCCCGCTCACGCACGCTAAGGAAGCAGCGACCCGTTCGTGGCAGCACCACGCCCGAGGCCGCCTGGGCCTTGGCATAGGCTTCGCCGAAACTGCGGCCCGTCCCCATAACCTCGCCCGTCGATTTCATCTCGGGCCCGAGTATGGGATCGGCCTCCGGAAACTTCACGAACGGGAATACCGCTTCCTTGACCGAGAAGTACGGCGGCACGCGTTCTCGGGTCGCATCGAGCGACTCGAGCGAACGCCCGGTCATGACGCGGGCTCCGACCTTGGCGAGGGGAAGACCGATCGCCTTGGAGACGAACGGCGCCGTGCGTGAGGCACGCGGATTCACCTCGAGCACGAAGATCGTCCCGTTCTGGATGGCGAACTGGATGTTCATCAGTCCCACCACGTTGAGCCCAAGCGCGAGCTTGCGAGTTTGCTCACGAAGCTCATCTTGCAAGGCCTTCGACAAACTATTGGGCGGCAGCGAGCAACCCGAATCGCCCGAGTGCACGCCCGCCTGCTCGACGTGCTCCATGATCCCGCCGATCAACACGCGCTGACCGTCGCACACCGCATCGACATCGACCTCGATGGCATCGTCGAGGAATCGATCGAGCAACACCGGGCTCTCGTTGGAGACCCGCACGGCATCGGTCATGTAGGTCTTGAGGTCGTCTTCGTTGAAGACGATCTCCATGGCTCGTCCACCAAGCACGTACGAGGGCCGCACCACGAGCGGAAAACCGACGTCGCGTGCCAGTGCCAGCGCTTGGGATTCCGTGCGCGCGGTGGCGTTGGCGGGCTGCCGAAGACCGAGCGCCTGAACGAGTTTCTGGAACCGTTCGCGATCTTCGGCCACATCGATCGAATCGGGCGACGTACCGATGATCGGCGCACCTTCCTTCTCGAGGGCGCGACAAAGTTTGAGCGGCGTCTGACCGCCGTACTGGACGATGACTCCCTCGGGTTTCTCGAGATCAATGATTTCGAGGACGTCCTCGAGCGTCAGCGGCTCGAAGTAAAGACGATCGGAGGTGTCGTAATCCGTGGAGACCGTCTCGGGGTTGCAGTTGACCATGATGGTCTCGAATCCGTCCTCACGCAGCGCGAGTGCCGCGTGTACGCAGCAGTAGTCGAACTCGATTCCCTGCCCGATGCGATTCGGGCCGCCCCCGAGGATCATGATCTTGCGTCGCGACGTCGGCGCCGACTCGCACTCTTCTTCGTAGGTCGAGTAGAGGTACGCCGTCGAGGTGGAGAATTCAGCGGCGCAGGTGTCGACGCGTTTGTAGACAGGGCGCACGCAGAGCTTCCGACGCAGCGTCCTGACCTCCGCCTCGCTGCGCGCAACGAGCTTCGCGATGCGACTGTCGGAGAAACCCTTGCGCTTGAGCGTTCGAAGTCGCTCGGCCGAGAGCGCGGCAAAGCCTTCGCGTTGGATCGCGACCTCGATCTCGATCAACTCCGCGATCTGCGCGAGGAACCAAGGGTCGATGCGGCTCAAATCCTGGATGCGCCCGAAACTCCAACCGGCGCGGAAAGCATCAGCGACCTGCAACAATCGATCGGGGCCCGGCATGCGCAGCGAATGAGCAAGCGCGCTTTGCCCTTCTTCGTTGAGCGGCAATCGCGTGACCGGGCTGAGTCCATCGAGACCGGTCTCGAGACCGCGAAGCGCTTTCTGCAGCGACTCTTGGAAAGTTCGGCCGATGGCCATCACCTCGCCCACCGACTTCATTTGAGTCGTCAGACGATCGTTGGCCCCGCGGAATTTCTCGAAGGTGAAACGCGGAATCTTGGTCACGACGTAATCGATCGTCGGCTCGAAGGACGCCGGTGTCGCCCCACCCGTGATGTCGTTGCGCAACTCATCGAGCGTGTAACCGACGGCGAGCTTGGCGGCGATCTTGGCGATCGGAAACCCCGTGGCTTTCGAAGCGAGCGCCGACGAGCGCGACACGCGCGGATTCATCTCTATGACGATCAACCGACCATCTTGCGGGTTGATCGCGAACTGCACGTTCGAACCGCCCGTGTCGACGCCGATCTTGCGCAGTACCGCGATCGATGCGTCACGCATGCGCTGATATTCTTTGTCGGTCAAAGTTTGCGCCGGTGCCACCGTGATGGAGTCACCGGTGTGCACGCCCATCGGATCGAGATTTTCGATCGAACAGATGATGATGCAGTTGTCCGCGCGATCGCGAACCACTTCCATCTCGAATTCTTTCCAGCCGAGGACCGACTCTTCGACGAGCACCTCGTTGGTGGGCGAGGCGTCGAGGCCGCGAGCGACGATGGTTTCGAATTCTTCGCGGTTGTAGGCGATGCCGCCACCGGAGCCACCGAGCGTGAAGGACGGCCGAATGACGCAGGGGTATCCGAGCGACACCTGAATGGCGAGCGCTTCTTCGAGACTGTGCGCCACGGCAGCACGCGCCGACTCGAGACCGATCTCGCGCATCGCATTGCGGAAGAGCTCACGGTCCTCGGCCATGTCGATGGCCTCGCGCGACGCACCGATCAATTCGACGTCGAACTTCTCGAGCACTCCTTCACGCACTAGATCGAGCGCGGTATTGAGCGCGGTCTGCCCGCCCATGGTGGGCAGCACAGCATCGGGCCGTTCCTTCTCGATGATTTGCGCGATCGTCCGCCAGTGGATGGGCTCGATGTAGGTGACATCGGCCATCTCGGGATCGGTCATGATCGTCGCGGGATTAGAGTTGACCAGGATGACCCGGTACCCCTCCTCGCGCAGCGCCTTGCACGCCTGCGCGCCCGAGTAATCGAACTCGCAGGCCTGACCGATGACGATCGGACCCGCGCCGATGATCAAGATGCTCTGGATGTCTGTTCTCTTCGGCATGGTTCGACTCAGGACGATCGACGCCGCTGCATTGCGGCAGTGAATCGTTCAAACAAATATTTGACGTCACGAGGTCCGGGACTCGCCTCCGGATGCCCCTGGAAACTGAACGCCGCCCGTTCGGTTCGCGCCACGCCCTGCAGCGTGCCATCGAAGAGCGAGCGATGTGTCGCGACGAGATGCTTCGGCAGACTCGCCTCGTCGATGGCGAAACCGTGGTTCTGCGACGTGATGAGCACGCGCCCGGTCTTCAAATCCTGGACAGGATGGTTGGCGCCATGATGACCAAACTTCATCTTCATCGTACGCGCGCCGCTCGCGAGACCGAGCAACTGATGCCCGAGGCAAATACCGAAGATCGGCACGTCGCGCTCGAGGATCTCGGAAATCGCGGCGATCGCGTAATCGCAGGGCTCGGGATCACCCGGACCATTTGAGAGAAACACGCCCTCGGGCGAAAGTGCGAGCACGTCCGCCGCGCTCGTCTGCGCCGGGACGACCGTCACCGCGCAGCCCGCATCGACGAGCAAGCGCAGGATGTTGTGCTTCACGCCATAATCGTAGGCCACGACGCGATAAGGACGGTGATCCGTCGCGCGAGGCGGCGGCGCATCGAAGGTGCTGCCGTGAGTCCACTCGAAGCGGTCACGTGTCGAGACGACCTTGGCGAGATCCATGCCCTTCAAGCCGGGGAACGCACGCGCACCCGCGAGCGCCTCGCGCTCGAGAATTTCGAGCGCATCGCCGGGCTTGCCGGTGACGATGCAGCCTGACTGCGCGCCACCCTCGCGAAGGATGCGAGTAAGTCGACGGGTATCGATGTCGGCGATCGCAACGACGCCGTGTCGCGACAAAAATTCCGGCAACGTCTCTTGCATGCGCCAATTGCTGGCGCGGGGCGGCAGATCACGGATCACGAGCCCCGCCGCGTAAGCGAGCGCCGACTCCATGTCCTCGGCATTCGTACCGACATTGCCGATATGCGGATACGTGAGGGTGACGATTTGTTTGGAGTAGGACGGGTCGGAAAGGATTTCCTGATACCCGGTCAAAGCAGTATTGAAAACGACCTCTCCGGAGGTCTTGCCTGCCGCGCCGATCGAGCGGCCGCGGAAGAGGGTTCCGTCAGCCAGCGCCAACACTGCATCAAACACTAGGATCACCCGTTGCTGCTTGCAAAATTCTCCGACGCTGCAGCCGGGTTCGCATGAACAAAGCGGGAGGCACTCTTACGAACGCCTCCCGCCCTGCACGGACTAACCCGCCTATCGGATTAGAAGGAAATTTTATGTTTTTACCCCCCCTTCTGTCCATGAATTTCGGCGGGCAAACGGGGGGTCTCAAGGCAAAAACCGAACTTTGAAAATCTCCGCAGAGAACATTCTAAATTCTTGTTTTTAAACCAATTACATCAACCATTTGGTATCGCCCCGGAGCCCGTCCGGCCAGCCAGCGGGCCGCGCGGAGGGCCCCTCTGGCGAAGATGGCCCGGTCGGTGGCCTGATGACCCAGGGTGACCCGCTCGCCCTCCCCGGCAAAGAGCACGAGGTGGTCCCCGACGAGGTCTCCCGCCCGAATCACCGAAAACCCGATCTCGCCCGGCTTGCGCAGCGACTCGCCCTCGCGCGTGGCAGCCCGTACGGCGTCGAGCGTCTGACCACGGCCCTCTGCGGCCGCACGCCCCAACGCTAGAGCCGTGCCCGACGGCGCGTCCTTCTTGTGTCGGTGGTGCCCTTCGGTGATTTCGATGTCGAAGTCCGCCGGCAGCGCCGCTGCCGCTTGTCTGACGAGTTCGGTGAGCAGCGTCACGCCCAAACTCGTGTTGGCCGCGATAAGCACCGGAATCCGGGCCGAGGCCTCGCTCGCCGCACGCTCCGCCTCGTCACCGAGCCCCGTGGTCCCGACGAGCGCCGCGACACCGTGACGCGCACAGGCCGCGAGATTGGCCGCCGTGGACGAAGGAGAGGAAAAATCGATCATGACATCGGCGCCGCGCAGGGCCGATTCGAGATCGGTGGAGATGCCGCGCGAGGCATCGGCCTCCCGATCGATTGCACCGACTAACTGAGTCCCGGATCCCTGATCGAGCGCCTCGCGAATGGCGCAGCCCATGCGCCCTGCTGCGCCCACGATGACCACGCGCATGGACCGTCTCCGAAACCGGCTGTAAATCAGTTGCCGGCGAAAAACCGTTTCACGCCTTCGAAGAACCCTTCTTCGCGGGGCGTGTGGCCGCGGCCGTCGCTACGTAGCGACTCGTCGAACTTTTTCAGCAGCTCGCGCTGATCGCTCGAGAGGTTCACGGGCGTTTCTACCACAACCCGACAGAAGAGGTCCCCTCGGTCACCGCCGCGCACCGGTTTGACGCCTTTGTCGCGCAATCGGAAGACGCGACCCGATTGGGTCTCGGCCGGAATCTTGAGCGACACGTCGCCCTCGAGTGTTGGCACTTTGACCGCCCCGCCGAGCACCGCGGTGGCGAAGCTGACCGGCACCTCGCAAGAGAGATCGTCACCCTCGCGCTCGAAGATCGGATGCGGTTTGACGTTCATCTCGATGTAGAGATCGCCCGCAGGGCCGCCATTGCGACCCGCCTCGCCCTCGCCACCGAGTCGAATACGATCGCCGGTCGACACCCCGGCCGGGACCTTCACCGAAAGTTTGCGTGTGCGCCGCACACGACCCTGCCCAAGACAGGTGTCGCAAGGATTGCGAATGATGCGACCCGTTCCGCGACAGCGATTGCAGGGTTGCTGCAACTGGAAGAAGCCCTGCGAGATGCGCATCTGGCCGGAGCCCTGACACTGATCGCAGGTCGTCGGAGTGTGGCCCTTGGCGGCGCCCGACCCGTGACAGGTCTCGCACTCCATAAGACGCGGAATCTCGACCTCTGTGGTGTAACCGAACACCGCTTGCGGCAGTTCGAGCTCGAGTTCGTAACGCAGGTCGGCGCCCCGAAACACCTGAGAGCGTCCACCGCGACGGCCGCCCCCAAAGATATCGCCGAAGACTTCGCCAAAGATATCGCCGAAGTCTGCGCCGCCGAAGCCGCCCGCTCCGCCACCCTGTCGGGCGGCGTCGATGCCATCGTGACCATGCTGGTCGTAAATGGCGCGCTTCTGCTCGTCGGAGAGGACTTCGTAGGCTTCCTTCGCCTCCTTGAAGCTCTCCTCGGCCTCCTTGTCACCCGGATTGCGATCCGGGTGGAATTTCATGGCCAGCCGACGGTAGGCCTTCTTGATGTCAGCCTCCGAGGCATTCCTCGGAACATCGAGGACCTTGTAGTAGTCGCGCTTGGCCATGACGAAGTGGGGATCAGGACGCCTTGCGGCCGTCGTCCTTGTCCTTCACTTCCTCGAACTCGGCATCGAGCACGTCATCGCGCGCCGACTCGCCCGACTTGGCCTCGGACGGTCCGGCACCGGTCGCCCCCTCGGCGCCGCCCGCCTGGGCGTAGGCCTGCTGGGCGATGCTGGCCGAAGCCTGCATCAGCGCCTCGAGTTTTTTCTCGATCTTGTCCTTGTCGTCGTCCTTGAGCACGGACTTCAGGTCATTGAGCGCACTCTCGGCCTTAGTGCGATCTTCGGTAGAGACTTTCTCGCCGAGATCTTTGAGCGATTGTTCCACCGAGTGCACGAGCCCATCGGCACGATTGCGCACCTCGACGAGTTCGCGGAACTTGCGATCTTCGTCGGCATGCGCCTCGGCGTCGCTGACCATGCGCTTGATCTCCTCCTCGGAGAGACCCGACGAGGCCTTGATCACGATGCGCTGCTCCTTGCCCGTCGCCTTGTCCTTGGCCGAGACGTTGAGGATACCGTTCGCGTCGATGTCGAAGGTAACCTCGATCTGCGGCGTCCCGCGACGTGAGGCCGGGATATCCGACAGGTCGAACTTGCCGAGCGACTTGTTGTCGAGAGCGCGCTCGCGCTCGCCCTGCAGCACGTGGATGGTCACCGCCGTCTGATTATCTTCGGCCGTCGAGAACACCTGCGAGTGCTTGGTCGGGATCGTCGTGTTCTTCTCGATGAGCTTGGTCATCACGCCACCGAGCGTTTCGAGACCGAGCGACAGCGGCGTCACATCGAGCAGCAACACATCTTTGACGTCGCCCGCGAGCACACCACCCTGAATGGCCGCACCGACGGCGACCGCCTCGTCCGGGTTGACATCCTTGCGCGGCTCTTTGCCGAAGAAATCTTTGACCTGCTTCTGCACGAGCGGCATGCGCGTCTGGCCGCCGACGAGGATGACCTCGGAGACCTCTGCCGCAGACAGGCCGGCATCCTTGAGCGCGACCTTGCAAGGCTCGATGGTGCGCTTGACGAGATCTTCGACCAGCGACTCGAGCTTGGCGCGCGTGAGCTTGACCGCAAGGTGCTTCGGCCCCGTCGCATCCATCGTGATGTACGGCAGGTTGATGTCGGTCTGCTGGCTCGAGGAAAGCTCGATCTTGGCCTTCTCGGCCGCTTCCTTCAGGCGCTGCATCGCAAGCGGATCTTTGCGCACGTCGACGCCCGACTCTTTCTGGAATTCGTCGGCGAGGAAGTTGATCACGCGCAGGTCGAAGTCTTCACCGCCGAGGAAGGTGTCGCCATTCGTCGAGAGCACCTCGAACTGGCGCTCGCCATCGACTTCGGCGATTTCGATGATCGACACGTCGAAGGTGCCACCACCGAGGTCGTACACCGCAATCTTGCGATCGCCACCAGACTTGTCGAGGCCATAGGCGAGCGCCGCTGCCGTCGGCTCGTTGATGATGCGCTTGACGTTGAGACCGGCGATACGCCCGGCGTCTTTGGTTGCCTGACGCTGGGAATCATTGAAGTACGCTGGAACCGTGACGACAGCCTCCGTGACTTCTTCGCCGAGGAAATCTTCGGCGGTCTTCTTCATCTTCATGAGCACGCGCGCCGACACTTCGGGCGGTGCCATCTTCTTGCCCTGAGCTTCGATCCAGGCGTCGCCGTTGTCGGCCTTGACGATCTTGTAGGGCACCATGTCGATGTCCTTCTGGACGATCTTCTCGTCGAAGCGACGACCGATCAGACGCTTGACCGCGTACAAGGTGTTCTGCGGATTGGTGACCGCCTGACGCTTGGCCGACTGCCCGACGAGTACCTCGTCATCCTTAGTAAACGCGACGATCGACGGCGTGGTGCGATCGCCCTCGCTGTTCTCGATGACGCGAGGCTTGCCGCCTTCCATGATGGCGACACAGGAGTTGGTGGTGCCGAGGTCGATGCCGATGACTTTGCCCATGATGTCTCTCCGTGACGGTCTTGCCGCCGCGATGGTTTCCGTTGTCCGATTAATTGGGGATAGCGGTGAAAGATTTCAATGCGTTGCGATACTTCAGCCCGGCGCCCGCGCGACGATGACCCTCGCTGCACGCAATAAACGACCGTTCAAGGTGTAGCCCCGCTGGACCACGGCTAGCACCGAATTCGGTTCTGCGGTCTCCGAGGGCTGCGCGGCGATAGCCTCGTGCACGTTGGCATCAAACGGCTCGCCGACCGGATTAATCTCGACGATTCCGCCGCGCTCGAGCGCTTTGATGAGCAGCCGCTGGGTCGCGGCCTGCCCTTCGACGAGCGCCGCGGCATCGGCCCGCCCCGCACTCTCGATGGCCAGATCAAGGCTATCTTTGACGGGCAGCAGTTCTTGAGCGAATTTTTCGAGCGCAAAACGATGCGCGTTTTCGACGTCGCGCTGCGCCCGCTTGCGCACGTTTTCGAGCTCGGCCAAGGCCCGCAGCGCCTGATCGCGCGCCGCCTGAGCCTGGGCCTCGGCAGCCGTCACGGCCTGCTGCAACTGCTCGAGCTTCGAGGCTCCCTCGGAACCCGCAAATGGCGTAAACGACTCGTTTTCGGGGTTTTGACCCATTTAAAGCCCCTCCGAAACAATGACTTATCTCAAAAACCTCAGGCGAACATCGAACACTGTTCGACTTCGCCCGGAGGGCGATATGGGGGGTCTCCCCCGCAAATCAAGGGATCAGCGTCGGGCGTTGAGTGCCGAGCCGAGCAGTCGCGCCGTCATGTCGACGATGGGAATCACCCGCTCGTAGGCCATGCGGGTCGGGCCGATCACGCCGATGACGCCCATGATGCCGTCGCCGGCGCTGTACGGCGCCGTGATGACGCTGCAGTCGTCGAGCATCTGGTAGCCCGACTCCTTGCCGATGAAGATCTGCACCCCTTCGGCATGCAGACTCTGATCGAGCAAGTGCAAGAAATCGCGCTTTTCGTTGAAGGCCTCGAACAGGCGCTTGAGCTTTTCGACGCTCGTCAGCTGCGCGGCTCCCATGAGATTGGTCTCGCCCGCGACGATGTAATCGAGCCCCGCGCCCTCGGTGGGGCTGCCCTGATCGAACACCTGCTGAGCCATGCTGATGGCATCGAGCATTAGCGAGTTCATGTGTTCGCGGGCCTCCTGCAACTGACGCAGAATCTCGACTCGGGCGGCGTCGGCCGAACGACCGATCAGTTGCTCGTTGAGGTATTGCGCCGCGCGACGCAGTTCGTCGGGCGTATGGTGCCGAGAGAGATGGATGATGCGGTTCTGCACCTCTCGATCGTTGAACACGAGCACCACGAGCACTCGGTTCTCCGAGAGCCCCACGAACTCGATCTGGGTGATCGAGGCGACGGCCGGCCGCGGTACCGTCACCACACCCGCGAGCCGTGTGACGTTGGAGAGCAATTGCGAGGCATTGGTGACGAGGGCTTTCGGATCGTCGGTGGCCGATACCTCGAGGTACCGTCGAACCTCGGCCAACGCCAGCTCGTCGATGGGACCCGAGCGCAGCAGCGTGTCGACGAAAAACCGGTAACCCCGATCGGTCGGGATCCGCCCCGCCGAGGTGTGCGGAGAGGCCACGAAGCCCAGCTCCTCGAGGTCGGCCATGACGTTACGGATGGTGGCCGACGAGAGCTGCAAGCCCGAATCGCGCGACAGCGCTCGGGAGCCGACCGGCTGGCCCTCGCGGATGTAACTCTCCACCAGAACTCGAAGCAACTGCTGCGCGCGCTCATTCAGCAGTTCGTATTCGTGGGCCATGAACAAAAACTAACGAGAGGACCTTTACTGCGTCAAGGGACGTGATAAAACGACGCAGGTTTTACCCGGACCCGGTCCCATGCCCGACATCCGCCGCTGCGCGCTCATCACCCGATTTGCCGACTCTCGCGTCGCCGAAAGCGCAGCGCTCATCGCCCGCCATCTCGCGTCCCGAGGGCTCGAAACGCTCGCCTCCGACGACGAACGCGATCGTCTGCACGGCGTCGAAGCGCGCTTCCTCGCCGAGTCGACCTTGGTCCGCGAAGCCGACCTCTTCATCGCCATCGGTGGTGACGGCACGCTGCTCTACGCCGCAGGTCTCGTCGCCGAGCGCGGCACACCGCTCCTCGGCGTCAATCGCGGGCGGCTCGGCTTTCTGACCGACGTCATGCCCGAAGACATGCTGAGCTCGGTCGACGCCGCCCTCGCGGGGCAGTGCTCGCGGGACGAACGCCCCCTCCTGCGCGCCGAGATCACCTCCGCCTCAGGCCAAACCGTCGTCGGGCTCGCGCTCAACGACGTCGTTCTGCAAAAGCGCCAGAGCGGCCACCTCATCGACTTCGAAACCTGGATCGACGGCCGCTTCGTCAACAGCCACGGCGGCGATGGCCTCGTCGTTGCAAGCGCCACCGGCTCGACCGCCTATGCGCTCTCCTGCGGCGGCCCGATCGTCGACCCCTCCCTCGAGGTCGTCGTCGTCACGCCCATCTGCCCACACACGCTCTCCGATCGTCCCATTGTGGTGTCGGCGCGCTCCGTCATCGAAATCCGTCTCATCGATCGACCCGACTCGTCGGCCGAGGTCGCCTGCGACGGCCGCTCGCTCGCGCCCCTCAATCCCGGCGACTCGCTCGTCATCCGCACGGCCGGCGCGCGCATCACCCTGTTGCACCCCGAGGGCTACGACTACTTCCGCCTGTTGCGCAGCAAGCTCAACTGGGGCCGCCGCAGCTTCGACGCGCAGCGCTGAGACCTACGCCGACCATGCTCTCCCATCTGCATATCCGGGACTTCGCCATCATCGACGCCGTCGAGGTCGACTTCGCGCGGGGGCTCACGGTTCTCACCGGCGAAACCGGTGCGGGCAAATCCATTCTCGTCGATGCGCTGCAATTGGCGGTCGGCGGGCGCGGCGGCGCCGAGGCCATAAGGCACGGCGCCGATCGCGCCGAGATCACCGCCACCTTCGACATCGGCGGCGCACCCAAATCTTTGTTGACGCTCCTCGAAGAACAAAGCATCGAGCTCGATGACGAGCTCGTCGTGCGACGAGTGCTCACCCGTGAGGGCAAATCGCGGGCGTATCTCAATGGTCAGCAGGTGCCGCTGCAAATTCTCAGATCGGTCGGCGAAGCCCTCGCCGAGATCCATGGGCAGCACGAGTTTCAAAGCCTCGTCAAAAGCAGCGCACAACGCGAACTCCTCGATGCATTCGGCGGCCACGACACCCTGGCAGCCGAGGTCACGAGGCTCCATCGCGAGCGTCTGCAACACTCGCTCGCGCTCGAATCTCTCGAAGCGGCAGCCCGTGATCGCGATGCGCGTCTCGACCTGCTTCGTCATCAAACGAGCGAACTCACCGCGCTCTCGCTCAAGCCCGCAGAGCTGCAGTTGCTTAGCGAAGAGCGCAATCGCCTCGCCAACTCCGGACGCCTCGCCGAGACCGCGCGCGGCGCGCTCGATCTCCTCTACGACGCCGAAGACAACAACGCGCATCACGCGGTCTCGCGTGCCGTGGCGGTGCTTCGCCATGGCGCAGCGCTCGACCCGAAACTCGACGCCCTGTTGCCCGCACTCGAAGAAGCCGCCATCCGCATCACCGACAGCGCGCAAGAACTTACGCGCTACCTCGACTCCATCGAGGCCGATCCGCGTCGTCAAGAAGAACTCGAACAACGACTCGCGAGCATCGAGTCTTTGGCGCGCAAGCACCGCTGCGCCGCCGACGAACTGCCGGCCAAGGCTGCCGAACTTGCCGACGAACTCTCGCGCCTCGAAAAAATCGACGCCAATCTCTCGGCGCTGCGTACGCAGGTGAAATCGGCCATCGACGCCTGGCACGAGGCGGCCAGCCGACTCTCCAAACAACGTCGCAAAGCCGCCGGCGAACTCGCCACCGAGATCTCGGCGCGGATGCAGAAGCTCGGCATGATCGGCGGAAGATTCGACATCGAGCTGACCACCGCAGGCCACCCGGAAGGCGGCACTTCGGCCACGGGCCTCGAAGACATCGCCTTCCTCGTCTCCGCCAACGCCGGACAACCTCCAAGACCGATCGGCAAAGTAGCCTCGGGCGGTGAACTCTCCCGTCTCTCGCTCGCCGTACAGGTGGCGCTCGCTGGGCGCATCAAAGATCTCGCGGCCGGCGGGTGCATGGTGTTCGACGAAGTCGACTCAGGCGTCGGTGGCGCGGTCGCCGAAATCGTCGGTCGCGAACTCGCCGCGCTTGGCGCGTCGGCGCAGGTGCTTTGTGTGACGCATCTGCCGCAAGTTGCGGCCCTCGGCAATCAACACCTGCGAGTCTCGAAGATGACCGACGGACGCACCACGCGCACCCAAGTCACCGCACTCGAAAACGACTCGCGCATCGAAGAAATCGCGCGGATGCTGGGCGGAGTGTCGATCACCGGCAAAGCCCGCGAGCACGCCGCAGAGATGCTCGAGTCGGGCGCGAAACTCAGTCGACGTTCTTCTTCGCGCGATGGGGGCAGCTCGACCGCTGGCAGTGCCCGTAAATCACGAGGGCGTGCTCGCTGATCGCAAACCCGAGTCGCTCGGCGACCGAGTTTTGGCGCTCCTCGATTCCGGCATCCACGAACTCTTCGACGTGGCCACAGTCGAGGCACAAGATGTGATCGTGATGGGGCCCCGCGTTGAGCTCGAACACCGCCATGCCGTCCGCGAAATGGTGGCGAGTGACGAGCCCTGCCGACTCGAACTGGGTCAGCACCCGATAGACCGTGGCGAGCCCGATGTCCTCACGCAGGTCGACCAGACGACGATAGATGTCCTCGGCCGACAGGTGACGATTGGGGCTATTTTCGAGGATCTCGAGGATCTTGACGCGCGGCAGCGTCACCTTGAGTCCCGCCTTGCGCAGATCGTTGCCTTCCACGATGCCACCCGCTCTTTCGGTTAGAATGCCGATTATGGTTCATTCTGCTCCACGCTCACCAGCCGTTCCGCTCGTTGCGGTCCTGCTGCTCGTCTGCACCGTGCTGCTCAGCGGCTGTGTCTACCGAATGGCCGTCCAGCAAGGCAATTACCTCGATGCCCGACAAGTCATCCAGGTGAAAGAAGGGATGACGCGTGCGCAGATTCGTTTCTTGCTCGGCACGCCGATGCTGCCCGATGCCTTCAACCGAGACCGCTGGGACTACCTCTACACCCTCAACCTCGGTGATGGCTCGGCCATCACGCGTCAGCGTCTGACGGTGTATTTCGAAGGCGACAAGGTCAGCCGCATCGAGAATGCCGGCGCACCGACCGAACTGCCGGCCGAGGCCGGTACATCGCCGGCTGCACCGGCGACGCCCAGCGCTCCGGCCACGCCAAGCACCTAAGCGCTAGGCGGCTAAAGTCCCCAACCAAGCTCCGCGAAACTACCCTCCGCGCCGCGGTTTGGCGGTGAGCGGATTTCTTCCCTTTTCGGTTTGGGTCTGGCGGGCACGATCGCGTCGCGCGGCTTTCGGATCGACGGCAAGCGGACGATAGATCTCGATTCGATCACCCTCGCGGACGAGCCGATCCCGCTCGCATCGCTCGCCAAAAATTCCGACGGGCGCATGCATCCAAAAATTTTCCTCGACCGAAACGCCTTTGCGCTGTAGCTCGGCTCGCGCCGCCTGCAGCACCTGCGCGACGGTCGCGCCCTCTTCAATAGCCAAAGAAAACTCCCCTTGCCACTCGGCGAGCGCCATGGCGAACGCGCATCGAATCATCGGGCGCGGGCCCGGGCGACGAACGCATCGACCAGCGACTTGGCCGTGTCCTCGAAGACAGGTGCCAGCATCATGCCCGCGAGCCGATTGGCGAACTCGAACCGCAAACGCAAACTGACCTCGCACCCGGCATCACCGAGCGGTTTGAGGGTCCAGATCCCCTCGAGCGTTCGAAACGGTCCGCGGACGAGCCGCATGGTCACCGAACGTCCCGGCTCGAGTGTATTGCGAGTAGTGAACTCGGTATCGAGTCCGCCGCGCTTCACCCCGAGCGTAGCGACCACCTCGCTCTCGCCCTGCTCCTCGATGCGCGCCCGAGTGCAGCCGGGGACGAAGTCCGGATAGCGCTCGATGTCGATGATGAGCTCGTAGAGCTTCTCGGCGGATAGGGGCACGAGCGCCGAACGGGTGACTTCACGCATAAGCGGCATTCTACGCCCTGCCCCGGCGCGTAGAATGCGCCCAAGGAATCGATCGACGTGTCACAACCCACCCGACAACCCGCGAACAAACCGAATCCGGCCAAAGCCTCGGAAGGGCCGCGCGTGATCGCCGAAAACCGGCGTGCGCGGTTCGACTATTTCATCGAAGAGCGCTACGAAGCCGGCCTTGTACTCGAGGGTTGGGAAGTCAAAGCCCTGCGGGCGGGCAAGGCGCGGATCACCGAGGCGTATGTCTTCCTTCGTAACGGCGAAGTGTTTCTCACCGGCGCCCACCTCTCGCCGCTCAAGACGACCTCGACCCACGTGGTTGCCGAGCCGACTCGCACCCGAAAACTGCTGCTCAACAAACGCGAGATTGCGCATCTCGTGGGCGCAGTCGAGCGCAAGGGTTTCACCATCGTGCCGCTCGAGCTCTATTGGCAGCGCGGCAAAGCCAAGCTGCGCATCGGTCTTGCCAAGGGCAAACAAGCACACGACAAACGCGCCACCGAGAAAGACCGCGACTGGGCGCGAGACAAGGCACGGTTGCTGCGTCGCGGTTGAGAGCGCCTGGCAACCCTTCTCTCGGCTCACCTCAATAGCGTCAATACACTCTGAGGCTGGGTATTGGCTTGCGCGAGGACGGCGACGGCGGACTGCTGCAGGATCTGCGCGCGCGTGAGCGCCGCGGTCTCCTGCGCAAAGTCGGCATCCCGAATCCGCGACCGCGAAGACGACTGCGCTTCGATGAAAATTCTTTGAGAGCCGATCGCCGCTTCGAAGCGGTTCATGGCGGCACCGACACGTGCTCGGACACTGTTCATCGCATCGATGGCGGCATCGGTGGCGAGGATGGCCGTATTGGCGTTCGCCACGGACGTGACGTCGACATCCGCGATTTTCGTCCATAACGGCAAGGCAAAGGATTCCGTCGCCATCCCCGTGCCACTGAAGGTGAGGTTACCGGTGACGTTGGTTGGGACGACCAACATGGTATTGATTTTCGAGGCAAAACCATTTGCGTTCACCAGACCACCAAGACCCCACCAACCGGCCAGACCCGTGTTCATCGGATCTTCCGTCAACCAGATGTTTCGGCCATCAATCGCCGTCAGACGAATACCGCCGCCTACCGCTGACGCGACGACACCGGTTTCGGTCGACCAACCGTTGATGTCATCGATTGCATTGGCGCGATCAACCGCCTGATTGCCGGTTGGCGATAATTGGATGGGTATTCCGTTCAGGTAAATCCAATTGTCGTTGAAGTTAGGCAGCGTTGTTGAATCGGTAACGCCCGTCACCACGTTCGTGCTGGCACTCGCACTCAAGCCACTCACACCCGACGAATTGATGGCCTGCGCCAGAAGCTTGGCGTCATTCGGAAGATTACCTAGATTGACGAGCGGACCCGCCCCGACTCGAACCGTTTTCTGCGAACTCGTCACGCTCGCAGTGATCTGCTGCGTCGTGGTGAAAATCTGCTGGTTTTGTCCGAGCGATGAACTCCGCGCGTCGAGCAAACCGCTGACGCCTACACTCTCACCGACATTCGCTCCGGCCTGGAACTCTGCAGACCTGAAGCTACCATCGAGAAGTCGCACGCCGTTGAAAGACACCTGACTCGCGACCCGGGTGATCTCCTCGCGCAACTGCTCGATTTCTTGTTGCAAGGCGCGACGATCGGCCACCGAATTCGTGAAGTTCGCAGCCTGCACCGCCAGCTCGCGAATCCGCTGCAGATTATCGGTGATGGATTCCAACCCACCCTCGGCCGTCTGCACCAGCGAGACGCCGTCGGCGAGATTGCGAACCCCTTGGTCGAGCCCTCTGACCTGAGTGGTCATTCGCTCGGCGATGGCGAGACCCGCCGCATCATCACGCGCACTGTTGACACGAAGCCCCGAGGACACACGCTGCAAGGCCGTCGCCAACTGCCCACCCGTCGCCTGCAGACTGCGCTGCGCGTTGAGCGAGGCGAAATTAGTGTTGATGATCGTCGAGCTTATTTTTCACTACCAGAATTTTTGAGGGCCTAAAGAGTCTTCGAACGCTGCCGATGATAAGGACGCAGGAGATTCCGGCCACTCGATGGAACGCGATCTGCGATCGGGTTCACGAAATTCATGAGCGTGGGTCGCGAAAACCGTGACGCAGTACCGACCCGACTCGCGCGACGACCGCCGCCGGGCCGTCCGGTCTTCCATACAGACGGGAACTCTCCGATTCAGGTAGACTCCAACCCGTACTTTTGAAGGGGGCGACCGGCTTCGACGTGGGTTGCGAACCTTCAGGGGCGTGCCGAGGTGCAGTGAACCTCGTAAAACTTTGCTGCAAACTACAGTTGCCAACGACGACAACTACGCTCTGGCGGCTTAATCCCGCCTAACCTCTGACCGGCTGGTGCTCATGACACCGAATCAGGGGACGCGCTCATGAGATCGCGGACTGCCGTGCGACGGGGCAGTTCCGTTAAGAGTCACCGTCCGCTGGCTGAGCGTCTTCCCTGCTCCTCGGGTAGCGCAAGGCGAGATCCAATGAGAGAGCTACGCGCGTAGATCCTGAAGTCTAGGGCTTGCGGACGCGGGTTCGATTCCCGCCGCCTCCACCATTTTTTTGGACTTTCGATTTATGAATGTCTCTGACGCCGTTCGCGGCCGCCGATCGATCCGCGACTTCCTCCCCGACCCCGTCCCCGAGTCGGTGTTACGCGAAATTTTTGATGCGGCGCGCTGGGCGCCCTCGGGCAGCAATGTGCAAGCCTGGAAGATCATCGCTGTGGCAGGGGCGGAGCGCGATGCGGTCATCCGAATGGCTCAAGCCAAGCCGGATGCGGGCCTTGCGAGCTCGGACGCTTTTCCGATTTACCCCTCGAACCTCTGGGAGCCCCTGCGCTCACGGCGCTTCGCGCTTGCCGAGGACATGTATCGCGCTCTTGGCATTCCGCGAGAGGACAAGCCGGCGAGACTCAAACAAGTCGCACGGAATTTCGAATTCTTTGGCGCGCCCGTCGGGCTCTTCTTCGTCATCGACCGTCGCGTCGCCCATGGTCAATGGGCGCACCTCGGCATGTTGATCCAAACCGTCGCACTCCTCATCGAAGAGCGCGGACTCGGATGCTGCATGCAGGAAGCGTGGGCGGCGTTCCGACCTGAACTCGCCAAGATGTTCGAGTTGGGCGCCGACGAGATGGTGTATTGCGGCATGGCCGTAGGACATCCGGACCGCAGCAAAGCCGTCAATCAATTTGAGCGAAATCGGATCAGCGTCGACGAACTCGCCGAGTTCCGCGGCTTCGATCCGTAAGCGCGGCGTCGATCCGCAAACGCAGCGTCGATCAAGGCAAGGCTGCGCCGTGGCCTAAACCCATTCTTCGAGCAAGGGCGTCGTGGGCGAGCTTGTGTCGATGACGTGTCCCGCCATGCGCACGGCGACCGACATCCGCGGCTCCGAATAACTGAAACACGCTCCGCGCATCACCTCGAGATGCGCAACCGATCGACCTGCTCCGCCCGCGATGTCGAAGCGCCTCGCACGACTCACGAAGTAACCCTTGTGCAGCACGACCGCGGCTTCGAGCTCATCGCCCGAGAGTTGCTCAGCCGCCCATCGCGAAAACCCCTTGAGCAACGGGCGACCGGCCAATGCATCAGACTCGAGCACAATCCCTGCCTGCGTTTTCCAACGCAGCACTTCGGCGCCATCGCGATGCACCGTCGACCAGACGGGACCCGGGCTTTCATCAGGGATGGTGATGTCGTAGGTCCGTTGTCCGCCTCGCGATACATGAGTCATCGCGAGGAAAAAAAGATCGTAGAGATGCGTGCAATGCGCGCGCGGATTTTCGCGTGCCGTGAGATCGGACCATGACGTACTCAGCGGCAGCCCTATCAATCTTTGAAGCGGCTCGCTCGCCAGAGGACAGGTGTTGAGCGGATACCGGAGCGCGTGGGTCTTGATGTCCGACACCAAGCCATCATCGTGCGAGAGATCGAGTCGAAACGAATGGTAGGAATCTTCGACTCCCGCCCGAACGAGCCCCGGGGTCGCGATCAACCGAATGCGACGGCGCAGCGCACCGGAGCCGAAGTCAGGATTGAGCTCGCGAAAATCGTCGGACCACTGAGAGGACGCGGACAACGGCTTAGGTCACGGCCGATTCGAGCATCGTCAACGTCCCCGCGTCGGCATCGAGCTCCACCTGTACGCCGACCGGCAGGGTGAACTGACGACGCACGTGGCCGAACATCGCCCCGTAATACGCCGGCACGCCGAGCGACTTCACATGATCGTTCAAGATATCGGGGATGGTGAGCGACCCGAACCCCTCCCCCGGATCGCACTTGCTGCACGTCCCCCAGACGACGCCCTTCACTTGATCGAGGATACCGGCGAGCTTCATCTGCACGAGCATCCGATCGATGCGGTAAGGCGCCTCCTGCACATCTTCGAGGAAGAGTATCGAGTCTTTGAAATCGGGGACGTACGGCGATCCGAGAATGGTCGTGAGCACGGTGAGATTTCCGCCGAGCAACTTGCCGCGCGCCTTGCCCGAGGTAATGGTGCGGGTACGGTCGTCACTCGGAACCAAGGTATCCGAGGTGTCTTTCGGATTGGCGAAGGTGGCCGCCTCGCCGTTCCACGTCACGCGTTGCAACCACTCGACGTTCGTGCGATTCCATTCACTCGCCCCGTTAGGGCCGTGAAACGTGACGAGCCCCGTCTTCGCGTGCAGCGAGAGCAAGAGGGCCGTGATGTCGCTGTAGCCGATCAAAATTTTGGGATTTGCGGCGATCGCCGACCAGTCGAGCAAAGGCAACAAGCGCGCGGCGCCCCAACCCCCGCGGATGCAATGGATGGCCTTGACCTCAGGATCGCGGAAAAGATCGTTGAGGTCGGCGGCACGATCCGCGTCGCGACCGGCGAGATAACCGTAACGATCATTCACGTGACGACCGAGCTTGCCCTTGAGGCCGAGCGCGGCGAGCGCTTCGAGCAGGATGTCGATGTCGATCGGATCCCAGTTGGCACTCGAGGGGATCATGAGCCCGATCGTGTCGCCCGCGGCGATACGCGGCGGCTTGACGGTCACAGGACCTCGGGCGACATCTTTCACCGCCTGTCGCCTCGAGGACGCGGGCGCGGCCGCCACGGGACCCATGAGCGGGACGATGGCACTGAGCATGGCCGCGGAGATGGCCTGTCGACGAGAGATCATCGTATTGCCTCTTTCAAGTTGGCCAAGCTACGGCCTCGCGAGAAGTATACGCGCGACTAGAATGGGTGGATGCCACGCGCCCTCACCTCCAGACACAGACGGTCTCTCGTACTCGGGTCGATATTGTGGGCGGGGAGCCTAGTCGCAAGCCTGCAGGCGGCCGAATCAGCGAAGTCCCCTGTGATGAACCGTCCGGTGATGGTGTTTGCGGCCATCTCGATGAGCGAGGCACTGCAGGATGCCGGCGCTGCATTCACACGACGCACGGGAATCGTGGTCAAGTACTCCTTAGCCTCGAGCGCCCAACTCGCGCGGCAAATCGAAGCCGGCGCTCGAGCGGATATCTTTATCTCCGCGGATCAAAAGTGGATGGACGAACTCATACGCGCGCAGCGGATCGATATTCGTACGCTGCGACCGCTCGCCGAAAATCGGTTGGTGGTGATCCGACCCGCGGGACGCTCGAGCGTCGATGCCCGAGACTGGATGCGTTCGCTCGATCGAGGGCGGCTCGCAACGGGTGATCCCGATTATGTGCCGCTCGGTCGTTACGCACGCGAGGCGCTCACGGCCCTTGGTATTTGGAATGTCGTGCAACCTCGACTCGCGCGCGCCGAAAACGCACGAGTCGCGACCCTACTGGTCGCGCGGGGCGAAGCACCGCTCGGCATCGTGTACGCCACCGATGCCATCACCGAACCGCGGGTCGAAGTCGTGAGCTCGCTCGATCGGTCTCTGCACTCACGCATCGTGTACCCCGCAGCACTCACGCGCGAGGCGAACGCGACCGCGACCGCCTATCTCGATTTTCTCTCGAGCGATGAGGGGGAAAAGTTTTTTGCGAAATACGGTTTCGAGCGCGAAGCGGCGTCGAGCGCACAGGTTCGTATCCCATGAAAATGGGATTACGATCATTTAATACCCACCCTCTCACATGACTCGCATAAACTAACGACGCATGAGTCTTCTAGATGTTGTCGGATCCGGGCAAAGCCCGATGGCGTTGATCGTCGAGGATGACCCGACTTTCGAGTCCTCCATGCGATCGGCGATCACCAATTTGGGGCAAGGGTGGGAATCCACCTGCTTTCGAAATGCCTCCGATGGACTTCGCTATCTCGACTATCCGGACGCGCGGGTCGATCTGGCACTCATCGACATCGGGCTACCCGACATCAGCGGAATCGAAGTCGTGAGCCGCGTGCGCGAGAAGCATCCGGAAGTGCCCATCATGGTGGTTTCGGTCATCTCGGCAGAGCGCAGCGTGCTCGCCGCGATCCGCGCGGGCGCGCAGGGGTACGTGCTCAAGGAAGATAGCGCCACCGAAATTGCCGAGGCTCTGCGGCAGACGCTGCAAGGCAATTACCCCATCAGTCCGGCCCTCGCCCGCTATCTGTTCAAACTTGCGGGCTCGCGCGATCGAGCCGCCGACCTCGCCGAGCTCACCCCGAAGGAACTCGAATTGCTGAAGCATCTGTCGCGCGGGCGCAGTTACGCCGAGGCCGGCAAAGAAATGGAGATCGCCATTTCGACGGTGCAGACCCACATTCGCAATTTGTACCGAAAGCTCGATGTGCACTCGCAGGTCCAGGCCGTCACCCGCGCACAGGATCGCGGCCTGATCTGACCCCTGTTGACGGTTATTCTTTGACGAGTCGCATGACCTCGGTCGGACTCAGCGTGCTCGCACGCTCGCGGATCGCAGGAATGTATTGCTGCTGAGTGCCTTTGGCCGAGGCGAGCAGATCTTGGTAGGTGCTGCGAAGCAAAGCCGTCGACATCACCCGACCTCCCACGTAATACCGCTTGGCAAGATGACCGAGCGCATAGGTCGTGGCGAAGGAAAAAGCCATGCCGGTCGCCGCACGACCCAAGCCTCCGATCATGCCCCCGGCCGCTTTGCCAAGCAGACCCCCCACGAGCTTGCGTCCGATCTGCTCGACATATTGGGACGTGAGGCCCACGCCGACGGTGGCGAGAAATTCTTTGATGTGCCCCTGGTCGAGGTTGACCCCGTAGGACTGCCCGATGCGATACACCATTCTGACCTGCAAGGGGATGATGGCCATCGAGGCCCAAGACTGCGGCAGAAGCTCGAGCGCGCCGTTGAGAATGGCGTAATTGAGGATGCGCTTGTCGAGCGCGGCGTTGGCAGTCGGCTCGAGAGCGGTCGTGGCTCTCGGTGTCGATACGGTGGAAGCCGAGGCTGCTGCCGCAACGCCCACCGCCGCGGAGGCTCCGCGCACGACTTCGGGGGCATACGCCGCCGGTGCGTAGGCCTCGGCAACGATGGAGTCGGCTCGTGATGCCGCCGCCTTCGCGGTGTCGTCGCCCTCGAGGCCGAGACGCTGACGCAAGGACGTCAAAAACGCCTGTTCGCCCTCGCTCTGCACGCCATCGGCATCGATGACACACACCGCCATTTCATAGGCGAGCTGCCGATGCTCGAGGGCGGGTAGCATCGCCACCGCCGCCTCGAGCGTTACCCGCTTGAGGAGCACGTCTTGATACACCCCTGCGAGTGTCGCGCCCTCGGGCGTCACCAAGGACTCTGCCGCGTCGCGGATCGCTGTCCGCTCCTCTTCGGACTTGCGGCCATCGGCCGGGGCGGCGTGGATCATGATGTTGAGCAGGGCGCGTTGTTCGTTGGGGTTCATTGGCGGACGACCTCTGGGTGAGTGGAGATGGACGATGCCGAGGGCGGGAAGTTCCCGACCCTGGCGCCTTGCCCACGTGATGCGCAGCTCGCAAGGGTCTGGCTGCGATCCCGTACGGCTTTGGATAGTCTCGGGGCCATGGACATCGATATCATTCTCGAACCCGACCTCACCCCCGCTCAAGTGGCAGAATTAGGCCAAAAAGCCGAGCGCTACGGGGTGCGAGCCCTCTGGAGCTCCAACTATTTCGCGCACTGGGACTGTTTCCTGTCGCTCGTGCCTCTGGCGCAATCGACCTCGAAGTTGCTGCTCGGACCGCTTGCGGTGAGCCCTTTCGAGATGCACCCGCTCAAGATCGCTAACAGCCTGCTCTCGCTCAATGAATTTGCGGGAGGTCGTGCTGTCATCGCGATGGGCGCAGGTGAAGGCAACATCGACTGCATGGGCATCGAACGACCCGAGAAGATCGTCCGCGCCGTTCGTGAAGGTATCGAGATCGTCCGCGGCGCAGGACGCGGAAAACTCGCCAAGGGCTACAAGGGCGAGGACTTCGTCGTCAACCTCCCCTGCGCCTACGGCTGGCTCAAGGCACCCTCGCCGCCCCTCGTATATGGCACCGCGTATCGGGGCCAGATGATGCGCATGGAGGCGCGGGTCTCGGACGGCGTCTTCATCGGCTGCACGCCGCCCGAAGTCATGGCCCACGCCATGAACGAAGTTATGGAAGGCGCCGCAAAGCGCGAGCCCGACATGCCGGCGTTGCGCACAAACACCTTCTGGGCCTGGCACCTCAAAAAAGATCGAGCCGAAGGCTATCGCGAGTCACGTCGTGAGTTGCCATGGAGAGCGATCAAGCTGCAGAAAGAACTCATCATGCAGTGCCTGTCGGAAGACGAGGCACAACTCGTGCGCGATCATTACGACAAATTCGTGGCGGCGTGGTTTGATCGATCGGGCAATGTACAAGGTATTCCGGAAGAGATTCCGAACCGACTCTGCGAGTACTTCACCTCGACCGGTGGACTCGAGGATCTCGATCGCGAGATCGAGCGCTTTCGCCTGTTCGCTAAGGCGGGATTATCCGAATGTGCGCTACGCCTGCACGATAATCCGATGGAAGCCCTCGACATCATCGGCCAGCACGTGATCCCGAAGCTGCGCTGATCGCATCGCAGACAGGTCGCGATAGAGCGTGCTGCGCTGGCGCGGCACGCGACCGACGGAACGAATCCCCTGCTCCATCGATTGGGCGTCCATCTCCTGTCCGTTGACGCCGCCCGCAGCACGTGTGATCGACTCGTTCATCAACACACCGCCGAGATCGTTCGCACCCGCACGTAGTGCCTCGAGCGCGCCGTCACGACCGAGCTTCACCCACGACGCCTGGATGTTGCGGATCAAAGGTTCGAGCGAGAGCCGGGCGACGGCATGCATCAACAGGGCTTCGCGCCAACTTGGGCCACTGCGCGCAAGACCTTTGCGCCAGATCGGCGCCTCCATATGGACGAATGGCAGCGGCACGAACTCCGTGAAGCCCTGAGTCTGTTGCTGGAGTCGACGAATTTCGAGCAGGTGTCGCGCCCAGTGCCGCGGCGTATCGACATGTCCGAACATGATGGTGGCCGTACTGCGCAAGCCGATCGAATGCGCATCGCGCATCACGCCCAGCCACGCTCGGGTGCCGAGCTTGTCGGGACAGATCACCGCTCGCACGTCATCACAAAGAATTTCAGCCGCCGTCCCAGGCAAGGTTCGTAGTCCTTCCTCGGCGAGTCGCGCCAAATAGTCACGGACCGACAACCCGAGGGTCTCGGCCCCATGGGTCACCTCGAGGGGTGAAAAGGCGTGGATGTGGATATCGGGCGCCGCACGGCGCGCCACGCGAACGATCTCGAGATAGGTGTCGCCGGTGAACGAGGGATGAATCCCGCCTTGCAGACACACTTCGGTGGCGCCACGCGAGCGGGCCTCGGCGACTCGCGCGCCGATGTCTTCGAAATCGAGAACGTACCCCGGTCCACGCAACGCGCGGGCGCCGCGCCCCTTCGCGAAGGCGCAGAATCCGCAGGAGTAGCTGCAGATATTCGTGTAGTTGATGTTGCGGTTGACGACGTAACTCACGGCATCGCCGCTCACCGATCGGCGCAGACCGTCGGCGGCGCTGATCACCGCTTGAAAGTCGGCACCATCGGCTGCGAAAAGCCACGCGAGACTGTCTTCATCGGGCTCGTCTCCCGCGAGGCAGCGACGGATCGCCGCGGCGACGCGCGGCGAAACGGGGCCCGCAGAGCGAGTGGATCGTGCGAGCGCTACGTAATCCGCCGGCGGGGCATCACCTGCTCCAGCATGCCAACCACGCTCGCGTACGTAACCCGAGGCATCGAGTCGACGCCACACCGACGTGCGTAGCGCAGGATCGATCCAGCGCGACTCGAGCGCGTGCGAGGGCACGATGGGTAATCGCTGAACGAGTTTTCGGCCCGCCGCTGCAGTCAGTCGATCGAGCGTCTCGAGCTCGGGCCACGGCGCTTCGGGGTTGACGTGGTCGGGCGTCACGGGCGACACGCCACCCCAATCGTTGATACCGGCGTCGATTAAGGCCTGCAAGGAACCCGCGCTCAGGTTGGGCGGCGCCTGGATGGACATGGACGAGCCAAAAATTCTTCGAGCGACCGCGATCGTCCACTGCAGCTCCTCGAGCGAAGGCTCAGAAGCATTGGCCATGCGCGTGCCCGGCTTGGCGCGGAAATTCTGGATGATGAGTTCTTGCACGTGCCCGTGCCGCAGATGCGATTCGCGAATCGCGAGCAAGGTCTCGATCCGCTCGAGACGTGTCTCGCCGATACCGATCAAAAGCCCCGTCGTGAAAGGTATCGACAACTCCCCGGCCCACTCGAGCGTCTCGAAACGAACGGCCGGATGCTTGTCGGGCGAACGATGATGCGGCCCTCCTTTTTGCGTCAGGCGCAACGAGCAGCTCTCCATCATGATTCCCATGGAGACCGAGACGGGACGAAGCCGCTGCATCGCCTCGCGCGTCATCACCCCGGGGTTCAGATGCGGTAGCAGACCGGTCTCCTCGAACACGCGACGCGCGCAATACTCGAGATAGTCGAGGGTGCTCGAGAACCCGAGCCCTTCGAGCTCGCCACGGGCCGATGCGTACCGCAGCTCGGGCTTGTCGCCGAGCGTGAACAGCGCCTCGTCGCAACCCGCTGCGGCGCCTTGTCGGGCGATCGCGAGAACCTCGTCGATGGTGAGATAGGCACGCTGACCTTTCTTGGGCGGCGCCGCGAACGTGCAGTAATGGCACACATCGCGACAGAGCTGCGTGAGCGGGATGAATACTTTGCGCGAGTAACCGACTCGCACACCGTAACCATCGAGTGTGAGATCTCTCGCGCGCCGCAACAGCGCAGAGAGATCACTCTCCTCGGCCAGCAGGCGCGCTTGATCGGCCGGCATGGGTTCGGCCTTCAGGTCATCCGGCACGTCGACATCATGCGAGAGGCCGGGAATCTCGATTCGCGCAGCTCGCAAACCCAACCGACTCGCCGCATCGAGATGCGCCTCAGCACTGCGTAATCCGTACTGAGGCAAGAGCGTCGAAGGCAAGGTCATCCACAAGGCATTGGTGCCCTCACCGCGACGATCCGGCACGACGGCCACTTGCTCGGTCATCGCCCGATCGATCAGTCGATCGAGTTCTTCAGAGGTGACTTGAGGTGCATCGGCCGCCACGACGAGCATGGCATCGAAGCGTCCGGTCAAAGATTGCTGTGCCAACTGGACCGCGGCATTGAGCCCGGTGCCGTGATCCTGTAGCAGCTCGGCACCGGGCGGCACCTCGATGCGATCGTCGGGACTCACGATGACGATGTGGTCGATCTTGTTCGCCCCAGACAAGGCAGTCAGGACGCGGGACAGCATCGACTGCACGAGTGCCGACCGTCGTGCGATGGACAGCACGCCCGCAAGCCGCGACTTACCTTCGCAAGACGAGCGAACGGGAACGACGGCAACGACTCGCATCACCCCACGCTCCGCGCACCGATCGACGCCGCGCGCAATCCGCTCGCAAGCTCGATCGCCGCTTGAGCCACACGCTCGCGATCTTCGAGGGTTTTCATGAGCGTACGCGTCACCCCGATACGCAGCCCGGTCTGCTCGAGTGCGGCGCGCGTGTCGGAAGTCGCATCGACCTCATCGATCAACAGGCCGTCGATCAGGCCCGAGTAATGCCGCGCAATCGCCAACGCGTCTGCCGCAATTCCGAGCTCTTCCATGATTTTCGTGGTGGGACCCTTGATCGCTCGGCCACCGATGAGCGGCGATACGGCGACGATCGGCACCTGCGCCGCACGAAGCGCGAGGCGTAACCCCGGCACCGCAAGCACAGGATCGATGCTGAGGTAGGGATTGGATGGGCACAGGATGATCGCCTCGAGTGATCGACTGCGCAGCAGGTCGAGGATTTCGTCGGTCGGCCGCGCCTGCGCCGCTCCGGCGTAATGCAATCTTTGAACCTTCGGCATCGCACGCAAGCGGACGAAGTAATGTTGGAATTCGAGCGCTCCAGCGTCCGTGTCGAGCAGCGTGCTCACCGGCGTATCGCTCATCGGCAGCAGACGACTCGCCACGCCGAAGCGACTCGCAAGATCGTTCATGATCTGCGTCAGACGCTCGCCTTCCGCGAGGCGTCGCGTGCGCTCGACGTGCAGCACGAGATCACGGTCGCCGAGCAGGAACCAGTCCGGACCGCCCTGGCGACGCAACTCCTGCATGAATCCGAACGTCTCATCGGCACGCCCCCAACCCTGATCGGGGTGGACGACTCCCGAGAGCGTGTACAACACCGTGTCGAGATCGGGACAAATGCGCAAGCCGAGGTGCGTGAAATCGTCACCCGTGTTGACGAGTACTGCGAGTTCGCCGGGCGCCAGACGACGCGAGAGCCCAAGCGCAAGCTTGGCGCCGCCCACACCCCCTGATACGGCCAGCACTTTGATCGCCGGCTTCACCGAAAAAGATCCCCCTCGCTCGGTCGCACGATGGACCGACCATCCGACACCGGTGCGGAAAAGTCCAGCCCGCGTACGAGCGTGACCGGGACGCCCTCGGTCGACTCCCCCATCACGAGTCCTGCACCGGCTGCCACGGCGTCGGCCAAGGCAATCTGCGTGCTTTGCAGCGTGCGTCCTGCGCGATCGGTCGTCCCGCGCAAATCGAGGACGCCGGCATAACCCGCGACACCGAGTGCCACGTTCACCGTGCCCTCGCGCCAAGGACGTCCGAAACTGTCACTGATGATGACCGCGGGATGTTCCGGCGCGAGCGCCTCGCGCAGCCGTCGCGCCGAGGCATCGCAATCCTCGGGCAACAGCAGCACATGCTCATCGGCATCGGGAATGTTGGATCGATCGATTCCCGCGTTGGCCATCACCCAGCCACAGCGATGACGGGTAATGAGGATATTGGGAACCGCGCGAAGAATTTCCTTGGACTCGCGCAGGACAAGCTCGACGAAGCGAGCATCCTTTTGAACCTGGAGCGCGAGCGTCTGAGCCTCTGCCGAGGGCGTGATGTCCGTGAGCCGAACGAGTCGCCCCTCGGACTTGGAAACGATTTTTTGAGCGACGACGAGCAGATCTCGAGATCCGAGCTCAAGACCGCTCTGGCGCAGGGCCGCACGGATGATCGCAGCGAGATCATCACCCGCCCGGATCTCGGGCAACCCCCGCAATGCCAGAAAACTGACCGCCGTCGGCATGGAAATCAGAGTTTGATTCCGGTGATACGGACGCCCGCGCCATCGACGGCGTACTGCTTGTTGATGAAGATCAGGATGGAGGTCAAGGCCTCCGCAGCCGCCGAGTTGACGAGCGCACCGGCGTGCAGACCGCGCAGACCACAAGCCCCGACGAGACGAACGACCGAATCGCGCGCGGCTTTGTCGTCTCCGAACACGAGCACGTCGCACTCCACCACCGCATCGGTGGCGAGTTTGTGCGCCGCGACATTGTGGAACGCCGAAACGACCTTCACGCCCTCGCCCAGAATTTTTTGAGCACGAACCGCAGCACTGCCTTCGGGCGGCAACTGCACGCGCATGACTTTGGGCGGCACGAGCGGCACGGTCGTGTCGACGACGATTTTTCCGACGACGCCCGAGGCGATGTCGCGCAAGGTGGCCTCCTGCGAGGCGAAGGGCACCGTGAGCATGACGATGTCCGCTTGAGAGGCGACATCGGCGTTGCTGCCCGAGCCGACGCTGCGACCGGTCTCGGCGGCAAGGCGCGACGCGGACTCGGCCGCTTTGCTCGCGTCTCGCGAGCCGATCAGCACACGCTCGCCCGCCTTGACGAGGCGTCGCGCGATGGCCGAACCGAGGTCTCCAGTGCCACCGATCACGGCGATGACAGGGACGGAATCAGTCATGGGTATCTCCGAAAAAATTCTTGGGACAAGTCGACCGAATTCTACCGGCCCGGAATCACGACCATCAGGATATCGGCGACGTTCGTCCCCGTCGGCCCCGTGACGAAGAGGTCATCGATTGCGGCCAAGGCCGAACCTGAGTCACTGGCTTCCAAAAGCCGTGCCGCATCGAGGCGCGCCGCACGGATTCGCGTCATCGTCTGGTCATCGAAAAACGCGCCCGCAGCGCGCGTGGGCCCATCGGAACCGTCCGTCCCGGCGACGAGCCCGCTGATCTCGGTGAGGTACGTCTCGCGCTGCGAATCGAGCGCTCGACCTAACCGCAACGCGAATTCTTGCGCACGTCCGCCCCGTCCGGCCCCGCGGACGATCACGAGCGGCTCACCGCCAGCGATAATGACCACCGCTCCACCGTCGTGATGCGGGCGATCACGATGCCGGAGCGTGACGATTTCTTGGAGCATTCGAGTCGACTCGTCTTCGACCGAACCGTAGAGACACCGACCGAATTGCACGACCTCGAAGCCCTCCCTGCGCGCCGCCGTCGCTGCGGCATCGAGCGCGTCATCGAGTGTTGCGATCACGGCGTAACGGCCGCCGTGGTGTGCGAGGTCCTCGGACCAGGTCGGCGCCGAGCCGATCACGAGCGGATCGTCGCCCGGCACATCGGAAATCGCGAGGGTCGCAAACTGGGCGGGCGCGAGACGCGCTGCGAGGCGACCCCCTTTGATCGCCGACAGCCGCTGACGAACACGATTGATCTCGGCGATCGATGCGCCCGAAGCCATGACGGCGAGGGTCTCGCGACGCTTCTGCTCGAGCGTGACACCGGGCGCAGGCAAGGCGCAGAGCGCCGAAGCACCCCCCGAGAGCAACACGACGAATCGGTCCTCGGCCCGCGGTTCATCAATGAATTCGAGCAGACGCACCGCCGCCTGCACACTGGCTTCGCCGGGATAGGGATGATCGCCTTGCAGAATGCGCCAAGGTTCGTGTCGGTCGCTCGCGCTCGGTGGATCACGGACGATCAATAGTCCATCGTCCACGTCACGCCCCGCACCTTGCAGGATCGAGCGAAATCCTCGAGCCATGCCGAGAGCGGCTTTGCCGAGACCGATGACGCGCAAGCGGCCCCCGACCGGCGGCAGGGAGAGCGCCACCCGCCGATCACCGCGCTCGAAATGAAACACGCCGTCGATGATCCGCGCGTGATCGCGAAAGACGCGCTCACCCTGGACGGACGCCACGGCGGCTGCATGCCATCGAGCGAGCGCCGCTCTGACGTCGTTCGTCATGCGATGGGCGGGCCTCGAAGGCATCGGGTCCAGAGCCGATCCCACGCCTCGAGGTCCCACTCGGCGCCCGCCGACAACTGCACTTCGATACGGTTGTCGCGCCGCCAGGACGTTGGCTGCATGGACAGTCGACCCTCGACCATTTGGACGAGCAGCCATGCGTCTTCATCGACCCGAATGACGGCCTTCAAGCGCTCGGGCCGACTGAGGCCCGGGTCGAAGAGCGACAGATCGCTCGAGAGCAAGGTCAGCAGTCGCACCTCCACGAACGACATCGCCCGCGGAAAAACCCAGCGAGCGCCATGCCGATCCAGATGATGAAACTCGCGACGATCGATCGAATCACCCCGAGACGACGGACGATCCGTTTCGGCGTGCGCGTGAGCGTGTGACGAGGCACGCTCGCGCTCGAGCGCATGACTGTGAGGCCTGGAGTGCGACGCCGCGATGGGCCGATCGGATCGCCCGCGATCGATCGCCTGCAGCAGGGATTCCGGAAGCTCGCCCTGAACGATCTCGCCGAGCCAACTCTTGGCCGGAAAAAGCTCGCTCGCAATGGCTCGAAATCTTTGAATATGCTCGGGCGAGGCGACATCCGCCTTGGTCAATACCCAAGCATCGCAGATCTCCCGAACGGCGATCGAGGTCTCATCCGATCGATCGAGGTGGGTCGGGTCGACGAGCCCGATGACACCACAGAGGCGGATGTTCCCGGCCGCCTCGTGTGCGAGTAATTCTTCGACGATACCGCCCGGATGACCGATACCCGAGGGCTCGACCAAAATTCCCGCGGGTCGTACCCGCTCGACGAGATCTTGAAGGTTGCGCCGGAAATCAGCCTCACCGGCACAGCACAGACACCCTCCCGGAACGAGTCGGACGTCGTAGGCGCCTTGCGCGGCCGCGGCGACCGTGAGCGCGTCGATACCGGCATCCGTGTATTCATTGAGCAGGACGACCCAGTTTTCATCCGCGGGTTTTTCGGCAAGCCACCGCGCGATGACCGTGGTTTTTCCACAGCCCAACGGTCCGGTGATCACCCAAGCCGGGATCGGCGTCACGCGCGAATCCGACTCACCGGCGAGGGTCGACGCCGTCATAACTTACGAGCGCGCCGTAGAGATCGGGTCGACGATCGCGAAATACGCCCCAACTCGCGCGCTGCTTCGCCAGATCCTCGAGATCGAAAGTCGCCGTGAGAACGGCGTCACCCTCCTCGCCCGCTTCAGCCACCTTGCCACCGGTCTGATCGGCAATGAATGACGAGCCATAGAACCGGATGAACAGATTTTGCGGATCTTGCAACGAGCGCTCGATGCCGTATCGATTCGAGGCGATGAGCGGCATGACGTTGGCGGCGGCATGACCTTGCTGCGTACGCTGCCAATGCAGACGCGAGTCGATGGGCGGCGCAGGCGGCGGCTCGGTACCGATGGCCGTCGGATAAAAAAGCAGGTCCGCGCCCTGCAGCGCCATCGAGCGCGCACATTCCGGAAACCACTGGTCCCAGCAGATGCCGACGCCGATGCGCCCGAAACGCGTCGACCAGACCTTAAAGCCGGTATCGCCCGGGCTGAAGTACTGCTTCTCTTGATAGCCCGGACCATTCGGAATGTGTGACTTGCGATAGAGACCGAGCACTTCGCCATCGGCATCGAGGATGGCGACGCTATTGAAGAACGACTGGTTGGCGCGCTCGAAGAAACTGATCGGCAATACGACGCCGAGTTCTTTGGCCACTTGCCCGAAATGTTTGACCGCAGAATTTTCCGCCAAGCTTGTCGCGAGTTCGAAATGTCGGGCGTCTTGCTCGATGCAAAAGTAAGGCGTTTCGAAAAGCTCTTGCAGCAAGATGATTTGCGCGCCACGACCGGCCGCCTCGCGCACCAGCTCCTCAGCACGCGCAATGTTCGCCTGCCGATCCCAACCGCAGGCGAATTGCGTCGCCGCGACCGTGACTTTTTTCGAACTCGGTTTGGCAGACATTGGCTCAGTCTCCCGTCGGTGCCAGCATGTCGGTGATTCGAATCGCCGTCTCGAGTGCCCGAAGCCCCGCCTCACCGTCCACCACCGGCGGGCGACCCGTGGCGATGCAGTCGAGGAAGGATCGAATCTCGGCCCGCAGGGCATCGCCTTGTTCGAAGCTCTGCTCCTCGATGTTGACCGGCAACTCGCCCGCGGCGAGCGGTATCGAGCGTTTGGTGAGCGTGGTGAGAATACGTTGCTGCAAATCGATGGAGAGATACGCATCGTCACGGAAGACCCGCAGCTTGCGCTCGGTCTTGAGGCTCACCCGGCTCGCCGTCACGTTGGCGACACAGCCGCCCGCAAAGCGAATGCGTGCGTTGGCGATATCGACGGCCCCCGAGAACACGGGCGTCCCCACGGCGTCGATGGACTCGATCGGACGACCCACGATACTTTGAACGATGTCGATGTCGTGGATCATGAGATCGAGCACCACATTGACGTCGGTGCCACGCTCCTTGAAGGGCGCAAGTCGTTGGCACTCGATGAAGCGCGCACCCTCGAGTCGGCCTTCTGCGGCGACGATCGCCGGGTTGAACCGCTCGAGATGCCCGACTTGCAGAATGCGACCCTTTCGCGCGGCAAGCTCAATGAGGTCTCGCGCTTGCTCGGGCGTTTCGGTGATCGGCTTCTCGACGAGCACGTGTGCACCGGCCTCGAGGAAATCACGCGCGATGGCATGGTGCGCCGGGGTCGTCGTGACGATGCTCACGGCATCGACTTGCCCGAGCAGTTCGCGATGGTCGGCAACACCGCGCGTCGAGAGCTCTCGCGACAGCGCCTCGCGGGCATCGGCCCGAGTGTCGGCAACCGCGACCAAGGTGCACGCCGGCTCGCTCGCATACTTTTGTGCGTGGAATCGGCCGAGATAACCGGCCCCGATCACTGCTGCCCGAATGGTGCCCATGCCGTATTATGCCCGCATGGGCCGCCGAAACTCGAAGCTCGACCTGCTCACCCTCAATCGCGAGGCCCGACTGCTCGCGGGCTCGCTCATTTTCTCGGCCGTCGCACTGCCGCTGATCGTGTGGCTCACGGGCCGCGCCCTGCTTGGCCCGTACGCCAACGGCGGCATGTTCGCGATCCTCGGCGACTTCTTCACCCTGCTCTACGCGGGGTCGGTCTCCGCCTGGATACTGCTACTGTCGCCCTACGTCCTGCTCGGCGCCTTGCGCCTTGCAGCTTGGGGCGCGCGCAGATTCTGACGACCGACGAGCGCCGACCGATCCTCAGTCGGCCGCCACACTTCGATCGCGTGCCGCACGGAATTCGCTCGTCGCATACCAATTCGGAAAGCGTTTCTCTCGGGCCAACGTCGAGCCGACCTCGAACAGCAACTCGAGATCCTGAACGCCGCCGCGCAGGTCGGTACCCGGCCTGAATTCATCCGAAGGCTTGTGGTAGTGCAAGGCCGTGAACTCGGCCGCTTGCGCTTTCGCCCACTCGGCACCCTTCTCGCGATCTTCGACGCCGAGTTTGAAATAAAGCGCCGGGACGCCCACCTTCGCGAAGTTGAAATGATCGGAGCGATAAAAGAATCCGTTCTCGGGCGTGGGCTCCTCGCGCAGCACGCGGTCTTGTTTCGCTGCCGCACGCTCGAGATACGGCTCGAGTTCGGAGGCTCCGTAGCCGATGACCGAGACATCGCGCGTCGGGCCACCCCACGGGATGGCATCCATGTTGAGCGCCGCCACGGTTTTCTTGAGCGGGAAGATGGGGTTCTGCACGTAGTACGCGGACCCGAGCAAACCGCTTTCCTCGAGCGTCACCGCCAGAAAAACCACTGAGCGCTCGGGGCGACGCTTCGACTCGGCGAACGCCTTGGCGATGGTGAGCAGACCCGAAGTACCGGTCGCGTTGTCGAGTGCTCCGTTGAAAATGTTGTCACCGCCTCGAGCGAGCGACTTACCGAGATGGTCCCAATGCGCCGTATAAATGACGTACTCGTCGGGCCGCTTGCTGCCCTTGATCATGGCCACCACGTTGGGTGAGTTCGATCGACGAATGAGGTTGCGAAGGTTGCCGGACGCCTGCTGCGCAAGCGGAATCGGCTTGAAGCCCGGCTGACTCGCCGCGATCAAAAGTTCATCGTAGCTTCGACCGTTCGCACGCAGCAGTGCGTCGCCCGCCTCGCGCGTGATCCAGCCCTCGATCGCTGCGCGATCGGCGTTGCCGTTGGCAGAGACCGTATCGAGCTGCGGTCCCATCCAGCTGGTCTGCACCGTGCCCCACCCATACGCTGCGGGCTTGGTGTCGTGGACGATGATGGCGCCTGCAGCATTCTGGCGCGCGGCCTCTTCGAGCTTGTAGGTCCAGCGACCGTAATACGTCATCGCACGGCCGCGGAACAACTTGGCGTCGTTCGTCGCGAAGCCCGGGTCGTTGATGAGGATGACGGCAGTCTTGCCGCGCATGTCGACGCCGGCGTAATCGTTCCAGCCGTACTCCGGCGCGACTACGCCATGGCCCACGAACACGAGTGGGCTATCGGTGATCGACACCTCGGGGGCGATCCGCTTCGTCCAAATCACCATATCGGTGCCGTACTCGAGCTTGGTGCCGCCAAAAGAAAGCGACGCGTCGCTGCCTGCCGTGATTTCCACGATCGGCACCTGCTGCAAATAGGAGTCGCCGTTACCCGGCGCGAGGCCCAATTTTTTGAACTCCGACTCGAGGTAGTCGACGGTCTTGCGCTCGCCGGCCGTCCCGGGCTTGCGACCCTCGAACTCGTCACTCGACAACGTGACGATGTGACGCTCGTACTCTGCGGCGGAGATCGGCGGCGGTGTGGAGCGCGATGCGCCGTGACAACCCGCCAAGGTGATTGCGACCAGAGCAAGCACTGCAAATTTGGACATGCAAGATCTCCCCGATTATCGGAAATTCATTTTTGCGGCCAGACCAACCAGCCGATGAAGGTCAACAAGAGCACGAGTGCGATCTGCGGCGCCCGCCTCCACGTCGTCTCGCGCAGTTCACCATAAAACCCGAGGGCGGACACCACGGCAATCAGTGCCGAACCGCCGAGCGTCAGCAGCAGCGGCGGGAACTCCTCCCCGATACGCTCAGAGAACTCCGGGAGCATCAGGAACACCACCAGCGTGAGCACCAACGCCACGGTGATGGAGACGGCCGAACCGAGGACGATTCCGAGCAGGACGGATAAAGGACGCATGAAACCCTCAGCCCGAACGGCGCCGCACTTGAAGGGGCGCCTCCGGGGAACTAGTCTGCAGGGGATTCTACCGAACACCGGATGCCCATGACCCCTCAAGGACGCCGCCCCGCGGCACTCATCGCGTATGTCGCCCTGACGATCGGCTTGCTCACCCTGGGCAGCTCGTCGCGACTGACGGCCGACACCTCCGCCCTGCCACCCGGCGCCATGGCGCCCTCGGCCCGCGAGCGCATGATCGCGCGCCAGGTCGGCGCCCTCCTCGAGGACAACCACTACAGCCAGCAACGCATCGACGACGCCATGTCCCCGCGGATCATGGACAAGTTTCTCGATGGCCTCGATGGCCAACGCAGTTATTTCCTAGCCAGCGACGTCGCGGAGTTTCAGGCCTACCGTTTGCGCTTCGACGACATGATCCGAACCGGCGACCTCGAGCCGGCGTATGCGATGTTCGCGCGCTACCAGCAACGCAATCGGGAGCGCATCCGACATGCGCTCGCCCTGCTCGATCAAACGCCAGACTTCACCATCGAGGAGTCTTTCGAGTTCGATCGCGAGAAAGCCTCGTGGCCGACGAGCACCGCCGAACTCGACGAACTGTGGCGCAAGCGCGTGAAGAACGATGCCATCTCGCTGTTGCTCGCCGATAAGAGCTGGGACGAAGCGCGTGAGGTGCTGCGCACGCGTTACGATCGCGTGCTCAAGCGCGCCGATCAGGTCAAGCCGGAAGAGGTCTTCGAGATCTTCCTCAACTCCTATGCGCGCACCTTCGATCCGCACTCCAACTATTTCTCGCCGAGAAACTCGGAGGAGTACAAGATCCAGATGAGCCTCAATTACGAGGGTATCGGCGCCTCGCTGCAGCTCATCGACGATTACGTCACCATCATGAATCTCATCGAGGGTGGTCCCGCAGCGGCCTCGGGCTCCCTGAGCGTCAACGATCGAATCACCGCAGTGGGACAAGGCAAGCAGGGCCCATTGACCGATGTCGTCGGCTGGCGCATCGACGATGTGGTGCAGTTGATCCGCGGCAAGGGCGGCACGATCGTCCGGTTACAGATTTTGCCGGTGGGCGCTGCGCCGGGTTCGCCTGAGCGAGTCCTCGAATTCACGCGAGGCAAGGTCACGCTCGAGGCGCAGGCGGCTCGCAAGGAGCTCAAGACCATCAAACGTGGCGATGCGGAGTATCGCGTCGGCGTCATCAACGTACCGGGCTTCTACTCCGACTACGACGGCCAACGCGCCGGCGACAAGAACTACCGCAGTACCACGCGAGATGTTCGGCGTCTGATCGAAGAGCTCAAAGAGGAAAAGATCGACGGTCTCGTGATCGACTTGCGCGGTAACGGCGGCGGCTTCCTGCCGGAGGCCCAGTCGCTGACCGGGCTATTCGTCGATCAAGGCCCCGTCGTGCAGGTGCAATTCTCGAACGGCGAGCGTGAAGTGCTCGACGACCCGGATGCGGGGATCGCCTACGACGGCCCGCTCGTCGTGGTGATCGACCGTTTCAGCGCATCGGCCTCGGAAATCTTCGCAGGCGCCATACAGGATTATCGGCGCGGCGTTGTCGTCGGTCAGCGCAGCTTCGGCAAGGGCACGGTGCAAAACCTCGTCCCCCTGTCGCGCTGGAGCGCACGACCGGTCAACGGGCAACTGACCGTCACCATCGGCAAGTTCTACCGCGTCACCGGCGAGAGCACGCAGCATCGCGGTGTCGAGCCCGACGTCGAACTTGCCTCGCCGATCAGCTTGAAAGACATCGGTGAAAGCGCCCTCGATGACGCCCTGCCCTGGGATCGCATCGACCGGGCCGAGTTTCGAGCCCTCGATACGCGCCTGCCCTCGATCGCAAAACTCGCGCTTGAGGAAAACACCCGTCAGAACCGCGACCCCGACTATCGCTGGCTCGTCGAGGACATCGCAGCACTCAATCGACTGCGCGATCAGCGGTCGATTTCGCTCAGTCTCGAAAAGCGTCGCGCCGAACGCACGCAGCTCGAAGCCAATCGGCTCGCCCGGGAAAATGCCCGTCGTGTTTCGCGCGCGGAATCTCCCCTCGCCTCGATCGAAGACCTCGATACGTCGAAGCAGCCCGATGTCGTGCTCGATCAGTCGGCTGAGGTGATGGTAGACATGCTCAAACTATCGGCCCCGGCCAAGACGCCGAAACCGAAGGCGGTCACGGCGAAGCGCGAAGCCGCCTGAATCCGTGTCCGCGCTCGAGGCAGTACTCGAGCCACTTGTTGAGCATCATGTTGCGCGCCCAGCGCTGATCGAGATCGAGTCCCGCATGCTGGCGCCAGCCGCGCAATAGCGGGTGCTCGTGTGTGTCGGCCCAGGAGTGCGCCTCGGCCAGACGCGCATCGTGGTACACCCTCACTTCCATGTCGGGCGCATTCGGCACGGATCCGTCGTCTGAGAAAACGTATGTGAGCTGCAGCATCGTCGTGTACGGCGAACGCTCGGTCACTCGAAGCTCGAGCTCGACATCGCCCTGCACGCTCGAGCGATGCAAGCCGTCGATCGAACGCAGCTCGCCCGCGAGCGCACCGAGTCTGCGGTGATTGCTCTCGTAGAGCGCCATGAGCGCCACGAAACTGCGGGGCCGTGATCGCCAGCTCGCCGGCAACAACGGCTCGCCGAGCAAGCCCTGCAGGGCGAGCTTTCGCGAGTGGAAGTTGTCGGATGACGATTTCATTGATCGGACTATAGCGCGGGTGTGGGTCTTAAGTCATGGGCGAACGCGTCGCTCGATGCCCGTGGCCTCGAGGATACGCGCCGAGATTTCTTCGATCGAGCATTCCGTGGTGTCGAGCACCGGGATGGCATTTCGCTGGAAGATGGCGTCGGCCGCACGCGTTTCGAACTGCACTTGCGGTGGCGAGGCGTAGCGACTGTTCGGCCGGCGCTCTTGGCGAATCTGTTGCAGACGATTGGGTGCAATGCGCAGCCCGAAGAGCTTGCCCTTGTGCGGCTGCAGCGCAGGCGGCAACCGCGCCGACTCGAGATCGTCGTCGGTCAATGGGTAGTTCGCGGCGAAGATGCCGTACTGCATCGCAAGATAAAGACACGTCGGCGTCTTGCCCGATCGCGAGACACCCACGAGCACGACGTCGGCTTTCGAATAATCACGGTTCGAGCCGTCGTCGTTCGAGAGCGCGTAATTCGTGGCGTCGATGCGGGCCGCGTAACCCACCGAATCGGAGATGCCATGCGCCTTGCCCGCGCTGTGCGTCGAACGCGTACCGAGCTCACGCTCCATCGGGCCCACGAAGGCTTCGAAGAAATCGAGTACCAAGGCTTCGGCCTCGCGCAACACGAGCCGCAAATCGTCCTGAACCAAGGTGCTGAACACGATGGGCCGAGCACCCTCCTCGACGCCTGCGGCATTGATACGCCGAACCGCCTCGTGTGCCTTGTCAATGGTGGAGACAAATGGCAGAGTCACGGCCCGAAATTGCAGCCCGTCGAACTGCGTCAAAAGGCTGTGTCCCATGGTCTCGGCCGTGACGCCGGTTTGGTCGGAAACGAAGAATACGGTTCGTGTTGTCACGAGTGGTTCTACCCATCAATCGCCAGACGTCAGTCTCCCTCGCCTCGCCCTCCAACTCAAGGATGTGCCCGTGACCGAACTCGTCCTGCCCTTCGAACGACTGACCATGCACGACGTCGAGACCGTCGGCGGCAAGAATGCCTCCATCGGGGAGATGATCGGTCAGCTCGCGCGTCTCGGCGTCAAAGTTCCGGGCGGCTTCGCCACGACAGCCGCAGCCTATCGGCAGATGCTTGCGCACAATGGGCTCGACCAACGGATACGCGAGTTGCTGCAATCACTCGACGTCGACGATGTCGTCCGTCTTGCGGAAGTTGGCGCCACCATTCGCGGCTGGATCCTCCAGGCGCCGCTGCCGAGCGAGCTTGAGCGAGCGGTTCGCGAGGGCTATCGCCAATTTGGTGATCACGTCGCCGTCGCCGTGCGCTCATCGGCTACCGCCGAAGATCTGCCGGAAGCCTCGTTCGCAGGCCAGCAAGAAACCTTTCTCAATGTGCAGGGCGAAGACGCCGTCATCGAAGCGATGCGGCACGTGTTTGCCTCGCTCTTCAATGACCGCGCCATCGCGTATCGCGTGCATCAAGGTTTCGACCACTCGCAGGTCGCGCTTTCGGCGGGCATCCAGCAAATGGTGCGATCGGATCTCGGCGCGAGCGGTGTCATGTTCACGCTCGACACCGACAGCGGCTTCCGCGACGTCGTCTTCATCACCGCCTCATACGGTCTCGGTGAGACGGTCGTCCAAGGCGCCGTGAATCCGGATGAGTTCTATCTCTACAAGCCTGCCGTCCGCGCAGGTCGTCACGCCGTGCTGCGTCGCAATCTCGGCGCCAAAGCCATCAAGATGGTCTACGCCGAACCGGGCTCTGCCGAACGCGTGCGCAATGTCGATGTGGCGCCCGTCGATCGACAGCGCTTCTGCCTCGACGACGCCGATCTGCTCGAGCTCGCCAAGCAGGCACTCATCATCGAGGAGCATTACGGTCGGCCGATGGATATCGAGTGGGGCAAAGATGGCGCCACCGGTACGATCTACATCCTTCAGGCGAGACCCGAGACCGTGCAGAGCCGCAGCGGCCGCACCATTCAGCGTTACACACTCGCCAAACGGTCAAAGATCATCACGCAGGGACGCAGCATCGGGCAACGCATCGGCGCAGGTCCCGCTCGCGTCATCTCCGACCCCTCGCAGATGGCCCGCGTTCAACCGGGCGATGTGCTCGTCGCCGACATGACCGACCCCGACTGGGAGCCGGTGATGAAACGCGCCTCGGCCATCGTCACGAACCGCGGGGGCCGCACCTGCCATGCGGCGATCATTGCGCGAGAACTCGGCATTCCCGCCGTCGTCGGCTGCGGCAACGCCACGACCAGTATCCGCGAAGGACAACCGGTCACCGTTTCCTGCGCCGAGGGTGATACCGGGTTTGTCTACGAAGGCGCGCTCGACTTCGAGCGTCGGCAGATCGAACTCGACTCGCTGCCGCAAGCTCCGGTCAAAATCATGATGAACGTGGGCAACCCCGATCGGGCCTTCGATTTCGCGAGCATCCCGCATCGCGGCGTGGGGCTCGCGCGGCTCGAGTTCATCATCAATCGCATGATCGGCGTGCACCCGCGCGCCCTGCTCGAGTTCGACCAGCTCAGCGCGTCGCTCAAAGCAGAAATTCGCGCGCAGATGTCGGGCTATGCCGACCCCGTGGGCTTCTATGTCGACAAGCTCGCCGAGGGTGTCGCGCAAATCGCCGCAGCCTTTGCGCCGGAGCCCGTCATCGTTCGTCTCTCCGATTTCAAGTCCAACGAGTACGCCAATCTCATCGGCGGACGACTCTACGAACCGACCGAAGAAAATCCGATGATCGGATTCCGGGGCGCGGCCCGCTACACCGATCCCGATTTCCGGGCGTGTTTCGAGCTCGAGTGCCGTGCGCTCAAAAAGGTTCGCAATGAGATGGGCCTCACGAATGTGCAGGTCATGGTGCCCTTTGTGCGCACCCTGCGCGAAGCCAAAGAAGTCACGGAGCTGCTGGCTGCCAATGGACTCGGTCGCGGTGAAAACGACCTCAAGGTCATCATGATGTGCGAGCTGCCCTCGAACGCGGTGCTCGCCGAGCGCTTCCTCGAGTTCTTCGATGGCATGTCGATCGGTTCGAACGACATGACGCAGCTTACGCTCGGTGTCGACCGCGACTCCGGAATCGTGGCCCAGCACTTCGACGAGCGCGATCCGGCTGTCAAAGAAATGCTCTCCATGGCCATCCGTGCCTGCCGCAAGGCCAGAAAGTACATCGGAATCTGCGGTCAGGGCCCCTCGGACCACCCCGATCTCGCGCGGTGGCTCGTGGAGGAAGGCATCGACAGCCTCTCGCTCAACCCGGACACGGTGATCGAAACCTGGTTGATGCTCGCGCAGGACGCCGCCGCAGCGACTAAGCGTTGAGCGACGCGCGGCCCGCCAAAAACGGGCACACCGAAAGATCGACGTTTCCACCCGAGACGATCACGCCGATCGTCTCTCCCGCTTGTCCGAGGCGGCCTTCGATGAGCGCGGCCAGCGGCACGGCTGAGGAAGGCTCGATGAGGAGCCGCAAATCTTCGAGCGCGATGCGCATCGCGTGGACGATGGCGCGCTCCGATACCGTCAGCACGTCATCGACCTGCGATCTGAAAATGGCGAAGGGACGCACGCCGATCGAGCCGCGCAAACCATCGGCGATGGTCGCCGGCGAGCCCTGAACACCCACACGTATACCGCCGTGAAACGAGCGCGCCGCATCGTCGGCCATCTCTGGCTCGACCCCGATCACACGACAGCTCGGCGCCATCGACTTGCCCGCGATCGCCGTGCCCGACAGCAAGCCCCCGCCACCGACCGGCGCGGTGAGAACGTCGATGCCGGGATACTCGCTCAATAATTCGAGAGCGGCGGTACCCTGCCCGGCAATCACCCGAGCATCATCGAAAGGATGAACGACTGCTGCGCCCGTGCGCGCGACAACTTCGGCGAGTGCCGCCTCACGGGCGACGAGTCCCGGCTCGCAGGAGACGAGCTCCGCGCCCTCGGTCCGGATCGATTGCAACTTGACCGCCGAGGCGTCGCGCGGCGCCACGACCACGCATCGCCAACCGAGTTCGCGCGCCGCTCGGGCGAGCGCGGCACCATGATTCCCCGAGGAGTGAGTCGCCACGACCTTTGTCTTCGACTCGAGTTGCAGCAAGGCATTGGTGGCCCCGCGCAACTTGAACGCCCCGACGTGCTGCAGGTTTTCGCACTTGAACAGCACTCGCCGACCGACGCGCGCATCGAACCGCGGGAAGTTCATCACCGGCGTGCGCAACACCCGTCCGAGCAATCGATCGTGGGCGGCGACGACGTCATCGAACGTCGGCAGATCGCCTGCGGACTGGCCAAGCCTCGACACGCTCAGCACGCGCCTCGAGGTCCGAAGACGAAGAACCGCTCGCGGTAATACTGCAACTCACGTACCGACTCGCGGATGTCGTCGAGCGCGAGGTGCGAACCTTCCTTGTTGAAGGCTGCCGCAAGCTCCGGCGACCAGCGCTTCGCCAATTCTTTGACAGTGCTCACATCGAGGTTTCGGTAATGGAAGAACGCCTCGAGCTTCGGCATCAGGCGCGCCATGAATCGACGGTCCTGACAGATGCTGTTGCCACACATCGGCGATGCGCCGGACTCGACGTGCTGAGCCAAAAACTCGAGCGTCTGACGTTCGGCCTCGGCCAGCGTGATCGTGCTCGCCCGAACGCGGGCGATGAGACCCGAGCCGCCATGTTGTCGCTGGTTCCACTCGTCCATCCGCGCAAGCGTTGCGTCATCCTGATGGATCGCGAGCACCGGCCCTTCGGCGATGAGCTGCAAGGACGAGTCGGTCACCAAGGTCGCAATCTCGATGATGGTGTCCGAGTCGGGTTTGAGCCCGGTCATCTCGAGATCGATCCAGATCAGCGCATCGCGACTCGGCATGGTGACGGTCCATCGTAGGGGCTAAGATTGAGCCCGAGTCTATCAGAGGCTAGAGTGGCGCCCTCTTCGGGCGATACGGCACGGCAAGCTCTTGGAATTCGAGGCGCAGGTCATTGCCGCGTACGGACGTCACGTCCGGGTACGCGACGACACGGGACGTATCGTTCAAGCCCGGCCTTTCGGGCGTCGCTTGCAGGTGGTCTGCGGCGATCGAGTGCGCTGCAACGAAGACGCGACGCACTCCGAAGTACATGTCACCGATATTCTGCCGCGTCGCAGCCTCCTCGCGCGCGCGACGCTGCGCGGCGATGCCGAGCCTGTCGTCGCCAATCTATCGCTGTTGGTCGCCGTGATGGCACCCGCGCCGATGCCCGATCTTTTCATCATCGACCGGTATCTCTGCGCCGCCTCCTCGGCCGGAATCCGGGCACTCGTGCTCGTCAACAAAAGCGATCTTGCCCAGGACGTCGATCTCTCCGCACTCACTCATTCCTTCGAGACGGCGGGCTACCCGGTACTGCTCTGCAGCGCCGAGAGTGGCCAGGGACTCGACGCGCTCAATGAAATCTTGAGTCGTGAGACGAGCGTATTCGTCGGACAATCGGGCGTCGGAAAATCGTCGCTCATCGGTCGACTGATTCCCGGTATCGATCTCGCGACGGGCGAACTCGATCGCGATGCAGAGGGTCGACACACCACAACGAGCTCCTCGCTACACGATCTGCCCGGCGGCGGTCACGTGATCGACTCACCCGGGGTGCGCGACTTCGCGCCAGCCATCGACTCCCTCGAACCTCGCAGCCTCGGCTTTCCCGAAGTCGACCAACTCTCGACCACTTGCCGATTCGCGGACTGCCAGCACCTGCAGGAGCCCGGGTGCGCCGTACGTGGTGCGGCAGAGCGCGACGAGGGAGAAAGTCCGCGGATCGATCCGCGACGATACGAGAGTTACCGCAGACTGCGACGCCTTCATGCCGACTTGAAAGCGGCCCAAGGCCCGGGCCGAAAGCGCAGTTAAATCAGCGACTGGCGGCCCGCGAGTGCGTGGGCGAGCGTGCCGCCGTCGATGTACTCGAGCTCCCCACCGATCGGCACACCATGCGCAATGCGTGTCGCACGCAAGCCGCGGGCTTTGGCGATCTCCGACAGAAAATGCGCGGTCGCTTCGCCTTCGACCGTGGGATTCGTCGCGAGGATCAACTCCTGCACCGCTCCCGAATCGAGCAGGCCCTCAAGTTCGCGGATACCGAGTTGTTCGGGACCGACCCCATCGAGCGGCGACAGATGCCCCATCAGCACGAAATAACGCCCGCGGTAGCCGCCCGATTGCTCGATGGCGACGACATCGGCCGGTGACTCGACGACACAGAGCTGGCTCGCATCACGCTGCGTCGAACTGCAAATGAAACACAGCTCGGTCTCGGTGAGCATGCGGCATTGCCGACATCGGCCCACCTTGGCGAGCGCCCCGGAGAGCGCCTCGGTCAACGCACGCGCGCCGTCCCGCCCCTCCTGCAACAAATGAAACGCCATGCGCTGAGCGGTCTTCGGACCGACTCCGGGCAAGGTGCGCAACGCATCGATGAGTCGCGCAAGCGCGGGTGTGTGTTTCATCTCGCGGGGCTAAGTCAGAACGGCATCTTGAAGCCCGGCGGCAGACGCAGCCCGGACATCAAGGACGACATGCGCTGCTGACTTTCGGTCTCGACGCGACGCACCGCATCGTTGATGGCCGCAGCGACCAGATCTTCGAGCATCTCGCGATCGTCACCGATGACGGCCGGCTCGATCTGCACGCGCTTCACCTCGTGCTTGCCGGTCATCGTGACCTTGACCATGCCGCCGCCGGACTCGCCGACGACTTCCATCTGCGCGATCTCTTCCTGCGCCTTTTGCATGTTGCGCTGCAGCGCTTCCGCCTGCTTCATCATGTTGCCGAAATTGGCCATCGCTGATTTTCCTTAATGCGGTTTGACTGAATCGGTCTTGAGGCTGGCACCGAATTTTTCTTTGAAGCCACGAATGGTCGCGTCGGCCTCGAGTGAACGCCGAGCTTCGTCGAGTTCGGCGTCCACGGCGCGCTGTTCCGCACGCGCCGGCGTATCGACGGGCGCCTGCGCGAGCTCGATTTCCACCCGCACGGTTTCGCCGAGCGCGCGCGCCAGGGCCTGAGAGAGTTTTTCGATGAGCGAAGGGGTCTTGAGCAGCGACTGGGCCGGGTCGAGCGTGAGACGGATCAACCCTCCTTCCCGACCCGCGTAGGCACAGTTCGCCGCAAGCTGCCGCGCCGCGCCGCCGAGCTCGAGACCGGCGATCACGTCCTGCCACTGCGAGAGGTCGAGGGTCGCGCCGGTCGACACCCGTGCCGAAGTCGGGGTCGTCACCCCGCTCGGAGCCTGGGCCAGAGGGGACGCAGCCGGCGACGCAGCCGGTGCCGCGCTACGCCTCGGAGACGCGGCTCTGCCCTCGCCCACGCCCGACCCCGCAGTGCCCCCTGAAGCGCCTGAGGCGCCCGGGGCGAGCCGGAAGGCCGCCATGCGCAGCAAGGTCATCTCGAAGCCTGTACGCGGGTCTGGCGCCCAAGCGAGGTCCCGACGCCCGAGGATCGCCGTCTGATAGCACAGCTGAACGTCCTCGGGACTCAGCGCCGAGGCGAGCTCCGCGAGCTGCTCGGGCGGATGCAGCTCGTCGCCCTCATACGTCGGCAGCGTTTGCCTGAGCGCCACGCGCACCAGCAGCGTCGCGAGCGCATCGAGCACATCGCCGTAATCCGGCGCCCACTCATCGAGCGACTGCGCAAAGCGCATGAGTTCGGCGGGATCCGAGGTACCCAGCAAACGAGCCAATTGAAAGACCTGTTTGCGATCGACCGTCGCGAGCATCGCCCGCGCTTCGTTCTCGGCGACCTTGCCGCCTCCGAACGCGAGCAATTGGTCGAGCAAGGACAACCCATCGCGCATGCTGCCGTCGGCCGCCTCGGCGATGAGCCGTACGGCGGCAGGCTCGAAGTCGATGTTCTCGGCTTTGAGGATCACCTTCATGCGATCGGCGATCATCGAGACGGACAAACGCTTGAGGTTGAACTGCAGACAACGCGAGAGCACCGTCACCGGCAATTTTTGAGGATCGGTCGTCGCCAACAAGAATTTGACGTGTGGCGGTGGCTCTTCGAGGGTCTTGAGCAGCGCATTGAAGGAATGCGTCGAGAGCATGTGGACTTCGTCGATGAGATAGACCTTGTATCGCCCTCTCGTCGGCGCGTATTGAACGTTGTCGAGGAGGTCGCGCGTGTCATCCACCTTCGTTCGCGAGGCCGCGTCGACTTCAATCAAATCGACGAAGCGACCCTCGTCGATCTCGCGACACGTCGCGCAGGTGCCGCACGGCGTCGCACCCATGCCCGTCTCGCAGTTGAGACACTTGGCAAGAATGCGTGCGATGGTGGTCTTGCCGACGCCGCGCGTGCCCGTGAACAAGAACGCGTGATGCACCCGATTGGTCTCGAGCGCATTCGACAGCGCCTGCAGGACGTGCTCCTGCCCGGTGAGTTCATCGAAGCGGCGGGGTCGCCATTTTCGCGCGAGTGCGGTGTAGCTCATGCTCGTCCTACGGGAGGCGGCCCGCACCAGCTGGACTCCGGCACCCGACATCGCCGCGACCGTTGCTCCCTTCCGGGCCTGGCGGGGTTAACGGCTGGTCGTCGCGAAGGAACCGGTGCGGGACGCCATAGTCATGGCGGAGAGAGTGGGATTCGAACCCACGAACACCTTGCGATGTTACTTGACTTCCAATCAAGCGCCTTCGACCGCTCGGCCATCTCTCCGGCGGGCCGAATGATATCAAGCCTCGGGTCGCCTTGCCGGTGCCGGGTTGAATTTAGGGGGCGTATCGAGACACGGCGCATCCGCGGGTCGGGGCACCTCGGGGGTCTCGAGCGGCGGAATCGTCAAGGCCGATCGGGTGTCGGGCGCATCGAAACCGGGGGGAATCTTGAGGGGCGCCCCGTCCTCGACCTTCGCGAAATCATCGGGTTTCGCGCAGCTCACTTTGAAAAAGCCGCCGCAGCCCGAAATCATGAGGCAGGTCGCCAAGAGGGGAATGAATCGAGTACTACGCATGAGCCTGAAAACCTCTGGGATCCTGTTTGAGCCCCGCAGAGTCCATCGCTGCAGCGACCCGACCATGAAACGACTCGGCGAGCGGCGTCATGGGCAAGCGGATACCGCCGCGAATCATACCCATTCTCTGCAGCGCCCACTTGACCGGAATCGGATTGCCTTCGACGAAGAGGTCCTGATGCAGCCGAGCCAGCGGCGTATCGAGTGCCCCAGCGCGCGCCGCATCGCCCACGATAGCCGCCTCAATCATCTCGCTCATACCCTTCGGCGCGACATTGGCGGTGACCGATATCACCCCGCGAGCGCCTGCGAGCACCGCCTCGCGACAGGTCGCATCATCACCCGAGAGCACCGTGAACGTCGGGGCGAGCGCGAGGATGTCGCGTACGCGCGCAGCACCGGCCACCGCCTCTTTGATCGCAACGATGCGCGGTAGCGCCGCGAGTCGCGCGACGGTAGCGGGCAACATGTCGACGCCCGTTCGACCGGGCACGTTGTACAACACCACCGGTACCTTGGCCGCTGCCGCGACCGCAGAGTAATGCTGAAAGAGACCCTCTTGAGTCGGCTTCACGTACGCCGGCGTCACGACGAGCAAGCCGTCGATTTCGAGATCGCCGAGCCAACGGGTGCGTTCGACCGTCGCGGCGGTGCTGCTCACACCCGCACCGGCGATGATCGCCATGCGACCACGCGCGAAGTCGCGCGCTGCGATGACGAGCTGCTTGAGTTCGGCGTCGGTGATCGTGGCGGACTCGCCCGTCGTACCGCCGACCACCACGGCAGCCGTACCGCCGCTCAAATGGAAATCGAGCAAGCGGTGCCAGGCTTCGAAATCGATCGCGCCGTCGGGATGCATCGGCGTGACCACGGCTACGGAACTGCCAAAAAACATCGCTCAACCGCACGGCAAATGGAACTTCGGATGTTACGGGCGCGTGACCGAGCGGCGCAACCCGCGGCCGCCACGAACGATTCGTTCGCGATCGTGCGCCGCAATCGCTACACTTGGCCTCAGGAATGAAGCAACACCTTGCCATCTCGGCCATCGGGCCCGACCGTACTGGACTCGTCCACGACCTCACCAAAGTCATCAGCGACTGCGGCGGCAACATAAGCGAGAGCCGCATGGCGAGTCTCGGCAACGAATTCGCCATGGTGTTACTCGTGGCCGGTAATTGGCATTCCATTGCAAAACTCGAGACCGAGCTTCAGCACTTCGCGACCGAAGCGGGCCTCACGCTGCACCTGCACCGCACCGACCCGCGAGGCGCACGCACCGATCAACTGCCCTACTCCATCGATGCCGTGTGTCTCGATCAGACCGGCATCGTGGCGGCGCTCGCCGGATTTTGCTCGACCCGCGGCATCGATATCGCCGAGGTGGCCACGCGCATTTACCCGGCCGCGCACACCGGCGCGCTGATGTTCTCCGTGCAGATGATCGTCAACGTGCCGAGCCGACTGCATCTGGCCCACCTTCGCGAAGAGTTCATGGAGTTCTGTGATGCTCGGAACCTCGACGCCATCCTGGAGCCCGTAAAGTCCTGACCCTGGAGCGCCCTCGCATGCCCAAGTCCGCCTCGGCCAAGATCGAACTCGGCAAGAAGATTCCGGATTTCACCGCCACCACCACCGATGGCGGGACATGGCGGCTACGCGAGGCCAAGGGCAGCAAGGTGGTGCTGTTTTTCTATCCCAAGGACATGACCTCCGGCTGCACCGTCGAGGCGCAGCAGTTCCGCGATTTGCACAGCTCGTTTCGCAAGGCAAACACCCTCGTCATCGGCATCTCCCGCGATTCCTGCGCGTCGCACCAGAAGTTCAAGACGAAGGAGAAACTCAACTACGAGTTGCTCTCCGATGCCGACGAGGGGATGTGCAAGATGTTCGACGTAATCAAAGAAAAGAACATGTACGGCAAGAAGGTGATGGGCATCGAGCGCAGTACCTTTCTCATCGACGATGACGGCACGCTCGCCAAAGAGTGGCGCAAGGTGAAGGCGGACGGACACGCCGCCGAAGTGCTTGCTGCGGCGAAAGCCCTTTGAGCAAGCGCCGCGCCGCACGACAGCGCCGGCTGTTCGTGCTCGACACCAACGTGCTGATGCACGATCCGGCATCGATATTCCGCTTCGAAGAGCACGATATCTACCTGCCGATGGTGGTGCTCGAGGAGCTCGACGCCAACAAGAAAGGCGTCTCTGAAGCCTCTCGCAACGTTCGACAGGTCAGCCGTTTTCTCGATGACCTCATGCGCGACGCGACGCGCGAACAAATCGAGCAGGGTCTGCCGCTACCCAACAACCTCTCCGGCAACCACGGCAAGATGCCCTCTTCGGGTCGGCTCTATTTTCAGACCCAACGCCTGAGCACCACACTGCCTGACAGCCTGCCCGGCCAAGGCAACGACAACGCGATCCTCGCGCAGACGCTTGCCCTGCAGGCGCTCTACCCCGAAACCCGCGTGGTGCTCGTCTCGAAGGACATCAACCTTCGCATCAAAGCGGCCGTCGTCGGCGTGCATGCCGAGGACTATTTCAGCGATCGCGCCATCGAAGATGCCGATATCCTCTCCAAGGGGCACGAGCCGCTCGCCGCCGATTTTTGGGAGCGTCACGGCAAGGACATGCGCTCCTGGAAAGACGGCGCACGAACCTTCTATGAAATCTCGGGTCCGACCGTCGCCAAGTGGCATCCGAACCAGTTTGTGTACGAAGAACGCGAGGGCGGCATCGAAGCCATGGTGCGCAGCATCCACGGCAACTCGGCCACGCTCGAACTCGTGCGCGACTTCCGGAGTGAGCGTCACGGCGTCTGGGGCATCGGCGCGCGCAATCGAGAACAAAACTTCGCACTCAATTTGCTGATGGATCCGGAGATCGACTTCGTGACGATCCTCGGACCGGCGGGCACCGGCAAAACCCTGCTCACGCTCGCAGCCGGGCTCGTCCAGACGCTCGAGCACAATCGCTACGCCGAAATCATCATGACGCGCGTCACGATTCCGCTCGGCGAAGACATCGGCTTTTTACCGGGCACCGAAGAAGAGAAGATGGAGCCCTGGATGGGCGCCCTGATGGATAACCTCGAGGTGCTCACGCAGAGCTCCGAGGGCGGCAGTTGGGGGCGCGCGGCGACGAACGACCTGCTTCGTAATCGCATCAAGATCCGCTCGCTCAACTTCATGCGAGGACGAACCTTCCTCAACCGTTTCGTCATCCTCGATGAAGCACAGAACCTCACGCCCAAACAAATGCGGGCGCTGGTGACGCGCGCGGGTCCGGGCACCAAGATCGTTTGCCTTGGCAACATCGCGCAAATCGATACGCCCTACCTCACCGAGACCACCTCGGGTCTCACTTTCGTCGTGAGTCGATTCCAGGGCTGGGCGCACGCCGGTCACGTCACCTTGGTTCGCGGCGAACGCTCACGACTCGCCGATCACGCCTCCGAGGCACTCTGAACTTGCCGGCGCCTGGCGGGTCTACCCTCTAATGCGGCCGTCAGCACTGCGAAAGTTCTTGATTCATTCGGTCGCGGCGTCACTCGCCGCGCTCGCGGTCCTGCTGCCCGGTCGCGCCGCGGCACAGTCTGCAGCGGCCGATCTGCCAGATATCGGCTCGGGCGCCAACTCCACTCTCACGCTCAACGACGAGTACCAAATCGGGCGCATGGTGGTACGCAATCTGCGCGATCAAGGACTCGTGCTCGAGGACCCCGAGGTCACCGACTACATTCAAGCCCTCGGCAGTCGCATCGCCGCGCAGATCCCCGAATCGGAGCAGCGATTCACGTTCTTCGTGGTGCGCGAAGCCGGAGTCAATGCGTTTGCCCTTCCCGGCGGATTCATCGGCATCAATTACGGGCTCATCACCGCCACGACCAACGAGTCGCAGCTGGCCAGCGTGCTCGCCCACGAAATCGCCCACGTCACGCAGCGCCACATCGCCAGAGCCATCCAGGCGCAGGGACGAAATTCCATCGCTTCCACCGCCGCCATGCTCGCTGCCATCCTCATCGGCATGACCACGGGGAGCCCCGATGCCGTGCAAGCGGGTATCGCCATCGCCCAGGGCACCATGGCGCAGCAGCGGATCAACTTCACTCGCGCCAACGAGTATGAGGCCGATCGAATCGGCATCGGCTTTCTCGCCGCAGCGGGCTTCGACCCCAACGCGATGCCCGATTTCTTTGAGACCCTGAATCGACGCTCGGGCCTTGCGGGCAGCGGCATCCCGGAATTTTTGCGCACCCACCCAGTCACGACCAACCGTATCGCCGAGTCGCGCGACCGCGCCGCGCAGATCACCCCTGCCGTGAAACCGCAGGCGGCCTCCTATGAATTCGTTCGCGAACGAGTTCGGGTACTCGGCGCACCGAGCGGCTCGGATCTTCGGCCGTTTTATGCCGCGGTTGCCGACCGCGGCCCGCTCAATGCCGCCCAGCGCTACGGCGAAGCCCTCGCCCGACTCGGCGCAGGCGATCGCGAGCGCGCCGCAAGTGCGCTCGTCGAGCTTTCTGCGTCGCAGCCGCAGAGTCCCATGCTGCAGGCCGCGCTCGGACAAGCGCTCTTCGCGGCCGATCAGCCCGAGCTTGCGCGCCAGACCCTGAAGCGCGCGCTTGAGGTGGCGCCTCGAAATGTGCCACTCACCATTCGTTATGCCGAAGTGCTGTTAAAGACCGGCGATGCCAAGGAAGCCCATACGGTGCTGCTCGATCTCTTCAACAACGTGCCGCCGACGCCCGAGCAGATTCGTCTGACCGCCCTCGCCGCGAGCAGCGCCGGTGACACGGGCGACGCCTATTACTACATGGGCGAGTACCACATCGCGACCGGCGATCTCATGCTCGCGGTCAAACAATTGGAGCTCGCCCTCGCCGACCCCGAGATCACCAATGTACAGCGCGCCCGCTTCGAGGCGCGCATGAAGGAAGTACGCGAGGCGCTCGCCGAGAGCGGTAAGCGCAGAGCTCGGGATACCGCGCGAGCGGAGCGCTAAAGGCCGCTCGAGTGTAAACACGCATGCCCGCTGCTGTAGAATTGGCGGCATGCCCCACGTATTGAAACGCTCCGTCGCACGGCTTGCGTTCGCCCTGCTGCTGCTCAGCGCGCTCTCCGCCTGCGCCACGACCTCAACGCGAGCTGCCGATCCACGCGATCCGTTCGAGCCCATCAACCGCGTGTCGTACGCCATCAACGACGGGCTCGATCGCGCGCTGATCCGGCCGACGGCCAAGGCCTATCGCGCCGTGACGCCGACGTTCGTCCAAACGAGTGTCTCCAACGTTTTCGGCAATGCGAAATATCCGGTCACGCTCGTCAATAACGCGCTGCAAGGCAAATTTGGCGCAGCGGCCAACGACACGGGTCGTTTTCTCCTGAACACCACGGTGGGTCTCGGCGGCCTCTTCGATCCGGCGACCGCAGCAGGGTTCGATCGTCACGACGAAGACTTTGGTCAAACCTTTGGAGTGTGGGGCGTCGGTACCGGCCCCTATTTCGTCGTTCCGCTCTTCGGACCGACCACGTTGCGCGACGGCCTTGGCAGCATCGCCGACGATTTTGCCGAACCGCGCTCCCACCTCGAAGACGACAGCACGCGTTGGTCGCTCTGGATGTTCGACAAGCTCGAGACCCGCGTGCGACTCCTCGACGCTGATGCCGTGCTCGACCGCTCGGGGGACCCTTACGCCTTCGTACGCAGCGCCTACTTGCAACGCCGCGAGTTTCTGGTGCGCGACGGCAACGTACCCACGGAGGATCTGGAATCGGAGTTTGCCGAGGGAGACGAGCCAGCGCCCGACTCGACGCCCTGAGCGTTTAGACCGTGCTCAGCCGGCGTTCAGGCCGCCTTCAGTAGTGTGTCGACTTCACTGATGCGAGCCAGCCGTTCGACCGCAGACGGCAACCCGAGATAGACGAGCGTGATGCCGCGACGGGCCGCCTCGCCCTTCCACTCGATCAGCACCGAAAGCCCGGCGCTGTCGGCGTCGGTGATGCCCGAGCAATCGAATTCGCAGCGCGCGCCGCGCTCGAGCGCCATCAACCGACGAAAACCATCGGAATAGGCCACGTACGCCGTGGCGAACGTGAGCTCGCCGCGCAGCGCGTGGCGCGACGGCCCCTGATCATCGAACGCGAGCGCGCTCAAAGAGGTACTCCGCGACCACCGGAAGATTTCGGACCGCCGTTTTGCGCGGCGCGGTTCTGTTCTTCGAGGCGAGCGATGACCGCATCGAGCCCCTTTTGGTCGATCTCGGAACCGAAGTCTTCGCGAAAACTTTTGACGTAGCTGATGCCTTCGATGACGACATCCCAGGCTTTCCAACCTGCTTCGGTCTTGCGAAGCGTGTAATTGACGGGAATTTTTTGACCGTTGCTGCGCTTGACCTCGGTACGTACCGTGGCACTCGTGGCATCGGCCGTAACCGGCGACGGCAGCACCTTGATGCGATCACCCGTGAACTCGATCAGCGCATCGCCGTAGTTGCTGAGCAGCGAACCGTAGAACGCATCGATGAAGCGCTTGCGCTGCTCGGGCGTGGCGGTGCGCCAATGACGGCCGAGTACGAGTCGCGCAGCATGCTCGACATCGAAATGCGGCAACAGCACGCGCTCGACGAGCGCGGACACTTTCGAGGGGTCTTTGCGGAACTCGGCGCGACGGGCGTCGAGTTCGGAGATCATGATGTTGGCCGCAGAGTCGATGAGCTTGCCGGGTTCTCTGGCGTCGACCGACGTCGGCACCGCCGACTTGGCCTGCGCGAGCGCCGGAGCGGCGACCCAGCCCGCGCCGAGCACCAGCACCGCAACCACCATGGGCGAAATGCGCATCAAGACACTCGATTTCATTGACCACCCTCCTTGGCACCGCCCTCGTTGGCGGCGTCACCCTCGCTGCCCTTGCTCGCGAAGTTGGCGAAGAACTTGTTCACGAGCGACTCGAGCACGATGGCCGACTGCGTGAACTCGATTTGACTGCCTTCTTTGAGGAAAGTTTCGGAGCCGCCCGGGCCAATGCCGACATACTTGCCGCCGAGCAGACCCTGGGTCTGGATGCTGGCGTCGCTGTCATCGGGAATACGATTGAACTGGGGATCGATGCGCAGCGTGGCGACGGCGCGATAGTCGCTGGAGTCGAAGGTCACGGACTCGACCCGACCGATGCGCACGCCGGCCATGCTGACCGGCGATCCGCCCTTGAGATCGCCGATATTGTCGAAGCGGGCCGTCACGCGATACCCAGAGTCTCCACCCACGGAGAGTCCGCTGCCCGGCAGCTGCGTCGTGAGGAAAAACAGCGCGGCGAAGCCGAGCAGCACGAAGAGCCCGGTGCCAATCTCGAGAGAGCGTTGCGGTTTCATAGTCGATTACCTTCCAAGAAATGCGGCAGTGAGCATGTAGTCGAGCAGTAGCGTCAGAACCGATGAAATGACGACTGTGCGCGTCGTCGCGAGACCCACGCCCTGCGCGGTGGGTTTGGCGGTGAAGCCCTCATGGACAGCGACGAGGCTGCAGGCCACGCCGAAGAACAGGCTTTTGACGATACCTTCGTTGACGTCGTTGAGTTCGACTGCGCCCTGCATCTGCGACCAGAAGGCACCGGGATCGACGCCCATCAGCTGCACGCCGATGAGCTGCGCACCAAAGAGACCCACGACGTTGAACACGGCGACGAGCAGCGGCATGGCGATGACGCCACCCAGAAAGCGTGGCGCGACGACGTAACGCAAGGGATCGACGGCCATCATCTCCATGGCGGTGAGCTGGTCGGTGGCGCGCATCAGGCCGATTTCCGACGTCAACGCCGTACCCGCACGTCCCGCGAAAAGCAGCGCCGTCACCACGGGGCCTAATTCTTTGAGGAGACCGAGCGCCGCGGCCACACCCAGCGCATCTTCGGAGCCGAATCGCTGCAACAGATCGAAACCCTGCAGCCCGAGCACCATGCCTACGAAGAGCCCCGAGAGCATGACGATGACGAGCGAGCGAGCGCCCGAGTTGTAGATTTGATGCACGACCGACCGTGGACGCGCCAGAGCCGGTCCGCACTGCGCGAGCACTCTGCCCAGGAATACGGCGACTCGGCCGACACGCTGGATGAACGCGGCGATCATGGTTCGCTCCGCGTGCCGAGCAGCTCCGCGTGGTAATCGGGCGCCGGATAATGGAACGGCACGGGACCATCGGCCTGCCCGCTCATGAACTGGCGCACGACTTCGAGCGGGCTGGCGCGCAACTCTTCGGGCGTTCCAGAGGCCACGGCACGACCACCCGAGAGCAGATAGCTGTAATGCGCGATCGACGACAACTCACCAACATCGTGCGAGACGACGATGCTCGTGATGCCGAGCGCTTCGTTGAGTTCGCGAATCAAGCGGACGATCACGCCCATCGAAATGGGATCGAGTCCCACGAAGGGCTCGTCGTAGATCAGGAGTTCGGGGTCCATCACCGTGGCCCGAGCGAGCGCCACGCGCCGCGCCATGCCACCCGAGAGTTCAGACGGCATCAACTTGGCCGCGCCGCGCAACCCCACCGAATGAAGCTTGGTGAGCACGAGCTGACGCAACACGGCTTCTGGAAGCTGCGCGTTTTCGCGCACCGGGAATGCGACGTTCTCGAAGACGTCGAGGTCCGTGAGGAGTGCGCCGTTTTGAAAGAGCATGCCCATGCGTCGACGCAAGGCATAAAGGCCCGACTTGTCGAGCGTGCTGACGTCCTGACCGAAGGCTTCGACGCGGCCTCGGGTCGGGTTCGCCTGCCCCGTAATGAGTCGCAGGAGCGTGGTCTTGCCCGTACCGCTCGGACCCATGACGGCCGTGATGCGACCCGGCTGGGCTTCGAAATCGAGACCTTTGAAGATCGACCGGCCGCCGACCTCGTAGTCCAGACCACTGACCTTGATAACCGGCTCTGTCATGCCATCCCTGGGGTTGCGGGGGTCGCCGCCATGGCGACCCGGAAAGGGCCGGGAGTTTACCAAAGGGAGGGGTCGGCCATGAGGCCCCAAGCACGTGAATTCCCTGCAACTATTTCGAATCTGGACTAAAATGGTCCCGTTTATGATCCGCATCTCCCGCATGACCGACTATGCCACCGTGCTCCTCGCGGCCCTCGCCCGGGAGCCGCAAGCCTGTCTGAGCGCGCCCGCCCTCGCCGAGCGCACACGCATCGGCATGCCGACGGTGAGCAAGGTGCTGAAGATCCTGCAGCGCGGCGGCCTCGTCCGCTCGACCCGCGGGTTGCATGGCGGTTATTCCTTGGCTCGCCCGGCGCAGGCCATCTCGGCCGCTGCCATCCTCGATGCACTCGAGGGGCCCGTCGCCGTCACCGACTGCTCGGCCGGTCAAGGCCACTGCGAGATCGAAACGACGTGCGGCGTGGGCCAAGCCTGGCAGCGGGTCAATCTCGCCATCCGACGCTCGCTGTACGACGTGAGCCTCGCGCAGCTCGCGGGCCTCGACACCAAAGATTTCGCGCTGCGCGGCTTCGAGCAGCAACTGAACCCTGTCGTCGGCGGCCGCGCGGCGGCAGCCCTGCGACGTGACAAATCGGCGGAAGCCTGACACCCCATGACTGAAAACGCCCAACTTCAGGATCTCGTTGGCCGTGGCTATCAGCACGGCTTCGTCACCGATATCGAATCGGAGAGCCTGCCCCCGGGTCTCGACGAAGACGTCGTTCGCGCGATCTCGCGTATCAAGCGGGAGCCGTCGTTTTTGACCGAGTGGCGCCTGAAGGCCTTCCGTCATTGGCTCACCATGAGCGAACCGACGTGGGCTCACGTGCGCTTCAATCCGGTCGATTACCAAGGCATTTCGTACTACTCGGCGCCCAAGGCCAAGACCGACGGACCGAAGAGTCTCGATGAGGTCGACCCCAAGCTGCTCGAGACCTACGAAAAACTGGGTGTTCCGCTGCATGAACGCGCCCGACTCGCGGGCGTTGCCGTCGATGCCGTCTTCGACAGCGTCTCGGTCGCGACCACGTTCAAAGATCGCCTCGAAAAGGCCGGCGTCATCTTTTGTTCGTTTTCGGATGCGGTGCAGAAGCACCCCGAACTGCTCGAGCAGTATCTCGGCAGCGTCGTACCCCACACCGACAACTACTACGCCTGCCTCAACTCCGCAGTGTTCTCCGATGGCTCGTTCGTCTACATCCCGAAGGGCGTGCGCTGTCCGATGGAGCTTTCGACCTACTTCCGCATCAACGCGGCCAAGACGGGGCAGTTCGAGCGCACGCTGATCGTCGCCGATGCCGGCAGTCACGTGAGCTACCTCGAGGGCTGTACCGCACCGATGCGCGATGAGAACCAACTGCACGCGGCCGTCGTCGAACTCGTCGCGATGGACGACGCCGAGATCAAATATTCCACGGTCCAAAATTGGTACCCCGGTGACGAAAACGGCGTCGGCGGCATCTACAACTTCGTCACCAAGCGCGGTGAATGCCGCGGACGCAACTCCCGCATCTCCTGGACGCAGGTCGAAACGGGCTCCGCGATCACCTGGAAATACCCGAGTTGTGTGCTGCGGGGCGAGAACTCGGTCGGCGAGTTTTATTCGGTCGCCCTCGCCAACCACTGCCAACAGGCTGACACGGGCACCAAGATGATCCACGTGGGTGCGAACACGCGCAGCACCATCGTCTCGAAGGGCATCTCCGCCGGGCGTGGTCAAAACACCTATCGCGGGCTCGTGAAAATCTTGCCGACGGCCCACGGCGCCCGAAACTTCACGCAGTGCGATTCACTCCTCATGGGTGGTCGCTGTGGGGCGCATACCTTTCCGTACGTCGAAGTCAAAAACCCGACGGCCACGGTGGAGCACGAGGCCTCGACCTCGCGGATCAGCGAAGACCAGCTCTTCTACTGCCTGCAGCGCGGCATCAGCGAAGAGGATGCCGTCAACATGATCGTCAACGGCTTCTGCAAGAGCGTCTTCAAGGAATTGCCCATGGAGTTTGCCGTCGAAGCGCAGAACCTGCTCGCCGTCAGCCTCGAGGGTGCGGTCGGCTGACGCCGCACCGCGATAACTTTCATGTCGGAAACACACGCCATGCTCAACATCAAAGATTTGCGAACGACCGTCGGTAACCGAAAAGTGCTCGACGGCCTCAGTCTCGACGTCCCCGCCGGCGAAGTGCACGCCATCATGGGCCCGAACGGCTCGGGCAAAAGCACCCTCGCCTACACGCTCGCAGGTCGCCCGGGGTACGAGGTGACAGGCGGCAGCGTGAACTATCGCGGCGAGGACCTGCTCGCCCTCGAACCCGAGGCCCGTGCCCAGCGCGGGCTCTTCCTGGGTTTTCAGTACCCGGTCGAGATCCCGGGCGTGAACAACGTCTACCTGCTGAAGGCTGCGCTCAACGCCGCGCGCAAACAACGCGGACTGCCCGAAGTCGATGCCTTCGAGTTCCTCACGCTCGTGCGCGAGAAGATGAAGATCATGCAGATGGACGAGTCGTTCTTGTCGCGCGGCGTCAACGAGGGCTTCTCGGGCGGCGAGAAGAAGCGCAACGAGATTCTGCAGATGCTGGTACTCGAGCCCTCGCTCGCGCTGCTCGATGAAACCGACTCGGGCCTCGATATCGATGCGCTCAAGGTCGTGGCCAACGGGGTGAACACGCTGCGCTCGCCCGACCGCGCGATCGTGCTCGTCACGCACTACCAGCGCTTGCTCGATTACATCAAACCCGATCGCGTGCACGTGCTCGCGCGCGGCAAGATCATCCGCAGCGGCGGACCGGAACTCGCGCAGGAGCTCGAGGCACGCGGGTACGACTGGTTGCTCAACGAGGCGGCCTGAGGCATTTCGAGAGCATCATGAGCGCCCTCCCCGCCAGCTTGCCAACGCCTCGAGACGAGAACTGGAAGTACGCGAACCTTCGCGGACTCTCACGCGCTCGTTTCGAGCCCTCACCGCCGCCCTCGGCAGAGACCGCGGCGCGTATCGCAGCCGCCCTGCCTGCGCCCATCGAAGGTTTCGAACGAATCGTGTTGATCGATGGGTTCGTCCCGAACGGCACGGCCACGACGCCGCCGACGACCCTCGGCACGATCGAGGCCGATCGGTACTTTCTCGAACTCAACCGTCGCCTGCGTACCGGCACGCTTCGCCTTGAGGTCAGCCCTCATCAAAAGCGAGCCGTGGAAGTGGTCGTGGTGTCTCTCGGGACCTCGCATCCGGCGATCGAGGCAACGCTCGCCGAGGGTGCAGAGCTCTCGCTCATCGAGCGCCATCTTCCGCTCGCCACCGAAGCGGTCATCACGAATCTCGCAGTCTCTGCCTTCGTCGGAGCGCACGCTCGCCTCGAACTGTCGCGTATCGCTCAAGCGAGTCCCAAGGCTCAGCACCTCGAGACGATCGAATTGCAACTTGGCGAAGGCTCGATGACCAAGGTCGTTCAGTTGACGACGGGCGCGACGTTCAGCCGTACGACTGCTTTCGTTGAGCATGCGGGACGCGAGTCCGCGCTCGAGTGGCATGCCGCGGCGCTCGGTGAAGGCACCCAGTCGCACGATGCGTTCGTTCGCGTCGCGCACTCGGCCCCCGGCGCCAAGACGCTGCAACAATTCCGCGGCATCGCCTCGGGTCGCTCGCGGGTGTCGTTCAACGGACATATGCGAGTGGATGCCACATCACCCAATGCGCAGTCCGATCAATCTTTGAAGTGTCTGCTCGCAGGGCCGGAGGCCGAGGCCGACGTCCGCCCGCAGCTCGAGATTTACACGGACGCCGTCAAGGCGAGCCATGGCGCCACCGTGGGCAAGCTCGATCCGGACATGCTCTTCTATCTGCTCTCGCGCGGCATCCCCGAAGAGGCGGCGGCTTCGCTCCTCAAGTGGGCATTCGTGAGCGACGTGCTCAGTCGACTCTCGAACCCCGCTCTGCGCGCGGATGTCGAACACTCGCTCGAACGCGTACTGCCCGGCGCCGTCGCTGCGAGGTCGGGGACATGAACGCTCGCCCTGCCGAAACCCCCTACGACGTCGCGCGGGTCCGGGCGGATTTCCCGATCCTCTCGACCACGGTTCGCGGCAAGCGTCTCGCTTTTCTCGACACCGCGGCCTCCGCTCAGCGCCCCCTCGCCGTCATCGAAGCCGTTGACCACTACGAACGCACCAGCCACGCCAATGTGCACCGCGGTGTGTATCAACTCAGTCAGAAGGCTACCGATGCCTTCGAGGGCGCACGCGAACGCGTGCGGCGTTTTCTCAATGCCTCGAGCCTCAAGGAAGTCGTGTTCACTCGCGGCACGACCGAATCGATCAACCTCGTCGCGCAGTCCTGGGGTCAGCGTCTCGGCCCCGGCGATGAGATCCTGATCACCTGGATGGAACATCACGCGAACATCGTTCCGTGGCAGATGCTCTGTCAGCGCACCGGTGCCACGCTCAAGGTCGCTCCGATCGATCGTCGCGGCGAACTCGACCTCGACGCCTTCCGCGCGCTCATCTCGAGCCGCACCAAGCTGGTGGCGTTCACGCAAGTCTCGAATTCGCTCGGGACCGTGCTGCCGATCAAAGACCTGATCGCGGCGGCGCGAGCGGTCGGCGCGCTCACGCTCGTCGACGGCGCTCAGGCCGTCGCCCACCAGCGGATCGACGTCCAAGCGCTCGATTGTGATTTCTACGCGTTCTCGAGCCACAAACTCTACGGGCCCACAGGAATCGGCGTGCTCTGGGCGCGCGAGTCCGTGCTGCGCGAGATACCACCGTGGCAAGGCGGTGGAGACATGATCCTCACAGTGAGTTTTTCGGGCACGACGTATAACGACCTGCCTTACCGTTTCGAAGCGGGCACACCGAACATCTCGGGTGCCGTAGGACTCGCGGCAGCCATCGACTACCTCGATGCACTAGGGGTCGAGCGCGCCCACGCGCACGAACAGCGCTTGCTCACGCGGGCCACTGCGACGCTGAAGGCGATCGAAGGCTTGCAGATCATCGGCGAGGCCAAGGAAAAATCCGGCGTGATCTCCTTCGTGTTGGAGGGCGTACACCCGCACGACCTCGGCACCATTCTCGATGACGAAGGCGTCGCGGTACGCACCGGTCATCACTGCGCGATGCCCGTCATGGATTTCTTCGATGTCCCGGCGACGGCCCGCGCCTCGTTTGGTTGCTACTCGGACGACGCAGACATCGAACAACTCGTACGGGCGCTCGGTCGCGCCCGTGAGGTATTCGGCTGATGGATCTCAAAGATCTCTATCGGGATGTCATTCTCGATCACAACAAGCACCCGAGGAACTTCGGGCGGCTCGACCCCTGTGACACCTCGGCCGATGGCAACAACCCGCTCTGTGGCGATCGGCTCACGCTGACCCTGCGCCTCGAGGGTGATCGGGTGAGCGACATCAAATTCGAGGGCAAGGGCTGCGCAATCTCGACGGCCTCCGCCTCGCTCATGACCGAAGCCATCAAGGGCAAGGACGACGCGGCGATCAAACATTTGAGCGAGCTCGTGCATCGGGCGCTCACGGCGCACGGCGACGACTCTGCGCCGCCCGCGGAGCTTGGCAAGCTCGCCGCCCTCGCCGGCGTACGCGAGTATCCCGCGCGCGTGAAATGCGCGAGCCTCTGCTGGCATACCCTCGATGCTGCGCTGACCCATCGCGCAAAAGCCCTCGGTGAGACACCGACAGCACCGACCACAGTCTCCACGGAATAATCCCGGAAGCTCTCACCATCATGCGCAGTCACGAGAACGAAGCGTTCGTCCTGAGTCGCAATACGCCTGCGGTCATGGTTCCCTCGGGGGATCAGATCGAGCTCAAAGCGGGGCTCTCGGGATTCATCACCCAGGCCTTGGGCGGCAGTTTCACGCTGTACATCGAAGGCAATCTTTATCGCCTGTCGGGCGAAAATGCCGATGCGATCGGCAAACAAGGGTTCATCCCGCCCGAGCTCCCGCCCGATGCGACGGAAGAAGACGTCAAAGCCCTCGCCTGGAAGCAGATGCGCACCTGCTACGACCCCGAGATCCCGATCGACATCGTCGAGCTCGGCCTGGTCTATGAGTGTGAAGTCCGTCCGAATGACGACGGATCGCGGACCGTGGGCGTCAAGATGACCCTCACCGCTCCGGGATGCGGCATGGGCGAAGTGCTCGTGCAAGACGTACGCGAGAAGATCGAGATCATCCCGACCGTCTCGAAAGCCGATGTCGAGCTCGTGTTCGACCCGCCCTGGAATCAGTCGATGATGTCCGAGGCCGCCCGCCTGCAGGCGGGAATGATGTAACGATGAGCGCGTCGGGCGCCTGGATCGACGTCGGCGAAGCCGAAACGCTCGCCTCCGGCGGACGGCTTGATGCCGAAGTCGACGGTTTCTACGTCGCCGTGGTGCAACTCGATGGCGCGCTGCACGCGTTCGAAGATCGCTGCACCCATGACGGTGAGTCGCTCGCGGGCGCAGACGTCGAGCGCGACACCACGACCCCTTGCGGCGTCGTCGTCTGTCCTCGGCACGGTGCGAAGTTTTGTCTTCGAACCGGCAATGCCCTGACACCTCCGGCCTACGAGCCACTCAAAATATTCGAGGTGCGCGAGCGCGCCGGTCGAATCGAGGTGCTCGCCCCGTGAAGCGCCTCACCCTCGTTCGGCATGGCCATGCCGAGGCACGCGCCGAGGGGGGTGACTTCTACCGCGCTCTCAGCGCCCAAGGCCGATCTGAAACCCTGCGCACGGGCGCGGCACTCAGCGCCCGCCTTCCTGCCCCGGATTCGATGCTGGCGAGCGAAGCCGAGCGTACTCGAGAGACCGCCCAACTGCTGCAAGAGCATCTCAAGTCCGCTCCGTCCTTTGAAACCACCAAGACGCTCTATCACGCCAGTTCATCGACGCTGCTCGAGGTAATTCGGAGCACGCCGAAGTCGGTCCAGCATCTGCTGCTCGTCGGTCACAACCCGGGACTCTCCGATCTCGCACTGCGATGGGCGCGGCAATTCGAGACCCATGCCGAATTCGGCGGCTTTGCGACCGCAGGATGGTGTTCGGTGACCTTCGACACCGACGACTGGGACTCGATCAGCTCGCCGCGCGACGCCGTGTTTGGCTGAGCGCGCGGCGCACGAAATCACGAGGCACCGAGGTCTTCGGTGCTTTTTTCACGTGCGGCACGAACCACTCGCGCACGTCGCGATCGAGCGCGACGCCATGCATGTAGTTGTAGAGGGCCGCGTTGAGCGCTTGGCCGAGCGCGTCGTGATCGACGCCTGTCGGATCAATGAAATTGATGTCATTGCGCGCAAACCCACCCTTCGGCAACGGTGTGAGTGACACGCCATAGGCCGCCGGGTCTCGCCCCACGGGCGAGTGAACGGTGCAGGTATACCGGTGAAAAAAACCTGACTGAATGCAGCCCTCGATAAAGAGCTGTCGCACGTACTCGAGTGAATCGACCGTCTCGGCCACGGTCTGCGATGGAAAACCGTACATGAGATATGCATGCACCAGCACGCCCGCATCGCTGAACGCGCGCGTCACCTGTGCAACCTGCGCCACGGACACGCCCTTCTTCATGAGCGTGAGCAACCGATCGGAGGCGACCTCGAGACCCCCGGTGATGGCGATGCAGCCACTTGCGGCGAGCAGTTCGCAAACCTCCGGCGTGAAGGATTTTTCGAAGCGGATATTTCCCCACCAGGAAATCTGACGATCGCGTCGCAACAGCTCTTGCGCCATCGCCTTCAGCGCCTTGGGCGGCGCGGCTTCGTCGACCAAGTGAAAGCCTGTCTCGCCGGTCTCATCGATGATGCGATCGATGCGATCGACGAGCACCGAGGCATTCGCCGTCTCGTAGCGCGAGATATAGTCGAGCGAGATATCGCAGAAGCTGCACTTCTTCCAATAGCAACCATGCGCGACGGTGAGTTTGTTCCACCGACCATCCGACCACAGTCGATGCATGGGGTTGAGCATGTCGAGCAGCGAGAGATATCGTCGCAGCGGCAGCCCGTCCCAGGTCGGCGTGCCGACGTCGGCGAACGGCACGTCCGGTTCCCCAACGTCGAGGTACCGCACCCTCCCCGACTCGCGCACGAAAGTCCGCACGAGTTGGTCCGGCGGCCGTAACCCCTGCCAGGCTTCGATGAGCGCGAGCAGCGGACGCTCGCCGTCATCGAGGGTCACGTAATCGAAGAAATCGAAGACTCGCGGCTCGGCGAGCTCACGAAGCTCGGTGTTGACGTAGCCGCCGCCGAGCACGATCGTAGCCATCGGGGCGGCTTCACGCACCGACTGCGCGATACGAAAAGCCCCATACACGGCACCCGGAAACGGCACCGACAACAGCACGATGTCGGGTTTGTGTCGCCCGATAGCTTCGAGCGTGATCGCATGCAACCACTCGTCGATCAGCGTATGCGGCGCCGCGAGCGCCGTCGCAAGCGGATCGAAGCTGGGCGCACTCGCGGCCAGCCGCTCGGCATAGCGCACGAATTCGAAACGCGGATCTACCGCCTCTCGCAGTACGTCGGCGATATCGTTGAGATAGAGCGTGGCGAAATGGCGCGCTCGGTCACTGGTGCCGAGCGCCCCGAATGCCCACGCGAGCGGATCGCCGTCCTCGTACTCCGCCACGTAGTTCTCGAGCGAGGCGAACCGCGAACCCTCGGGTAAAAACTGTCGCGAAGCGATACGGTGCGCGAGCGTCGAATCGCGGCCCTGCAAAAACGCGATCACGCCGTCGATGGTCGCGTGGTATCGGTCGAACTCGGCAAGGAAACGGCTCGCATGAGGCCCGCGCCGTCGTTTCGGGACACGCTCGCAAACTTCGCGAACCGCCTCGAGACCGGCCGCCGAGAGCAGCCTGAGCACGAGCTCGAGGGCAAGATCTTCCTGTCGGGCATCGAAGCGCCGCGAACGCAGGAAGCCCGTAAGGTAGGCCGTAGAGGGGTATGGCGTATTCAGCTGCGTCATCGGCGGGATGACGCTGAGCAGCCGAGGTGCGCGAGGAGCCATACCCCGCCGCTCAGTGCGCGAGGGCTTTGAGGCGCTCGGCCTCATCGTGACCGAGATAGCTCTTGATGAGTCGCCGCGCGAGATACAGAAGCGGAATCAACGCAATGGCCGCCAACATCTTGTACAGGTAATTGACCGTGCCTACCGCGAGGAATTGCGGGATCGGCCATTTTTGCGGCCCGAGTACGAACGCGATGTAGAGCACGACGAAGCTGTCGATGAACTGCGATACGGCCGTCGAGCCTGTTGCCCTCAACCAAATCAGTTTCTCGCCGGTCACGGCGCGGATCTTGCGAAACACGGTGATGTCGACCAGCTGCCCGATCAAGAACGCGACGATCGAGCCGATGATGGTCCAAAGACCCTGACCGAACACTTGCGCATAGGCATGCTGGATATCCGGCACACCGAGCGATTGGTTGGCCTCGATCCAGAAGCCCGCGGGCGCGAGACCGATCGATACATAGGCCGCGATGAAGGCGTAAGAGATGAATCCGACCGCGACCCAAGAGACGAGGCGCACGCCCTTTACGCCGTAGTACTCGTTGATGATGTCGGTCATCACGAACACGACCGGCCAGAGCAACACGCCGGCCGTGAAATTGAGCGTTCCCGAGACACCGAGCAACGACCACTCGATGGGCTCGATGCCGAGCGTCGCCTCGAGCGAGAATATTTTGACGCCTACGAACTCGGCGAGCAGCGCATTGGTCAGAAAGAACCCCGCGAGCACCACGAACAGGCGGTTGGTCCGCTGATCGGAGACGTGCATGCGGGGCTCCTGCTATCTAGGTCAGTACGGCGTGCAGAAGCAGTGCGCGTACACCTGACCCTGCACGGCGTAACGATTGAACCGCAATACGCTGCGCTCGATCGGCCCGAAATCGCGACGCGCCGCGAGCACTGCAGCCCGGGTCGGAGCATCGAGCGAGGCCGACGCGCCGAATCCGAAGCCACCGAACACCTCGGCATCGACCGTCTTCAGCACGAGAGCCGCCGCCCTCGCCTCGAGGTTGGTCAGCAACTGTTGCGCGAAGCTCTTGTCCGCCTCGAGGTAATCGCGCTCGAACTTGCCCTCGGCGAGACCGGCACGCTTGGCTGCCGACGCGACGGCCTCATCGAGCGAACCGAGTTTGTCGACGAGCCCAAGACGCAGCGCATCACGCCCCGTCCACACGCGACCCTGCGCGATCTTGTCGATTTCGTCGCGAGTCTTCTTGCGACCCAACGAAACGCGCGCAAGGAATTCCTCGTAGCCGTGTTCGATGGTCGACTGCAGCAGCATCGAGGCCGCCGGACCGATCGGACGATCGATACGCAGCTCACCCGACAGCGGCGTCGTGCCGACGCCATCGACTCCGATCCCGAGCTTCTCGAATGTGCGAGGCGCCGTCGGGAACAAACCGAAGATGCCGATGGAGCCGGTGATCGTCGCCGGGCTCGCCCAGATCTCGTCGGCGGGGGCCGCGATGTAATACCCACCCGAGGCGGCAAGATCACCCATGGAGATGACGACCGGACGCTTCGTGCGCTTGAAGGCAACGAGTTCGCGGTAGATCTTCTCCGAGGCGGTCACACTGCCTCCCGGGCTGTCGATACGCAACACGAGTGCCTTGATGTCCTTGTCGAGTCGCGCCTTGCGAATGAGCTCGGCGGTGTCATCGCCCGCAATCACTCCGCCACCACCGCCGCCATCGACGATTTCGCCGGAGCCGATGATCACGGCGATACGCGAATCCGGATGCTTCGAAATCTTGTCTTCGGCGCGCACCACGCGCAGATAATCTTTGAGCGTGACCGAACGGTACGACTCGGTCTCCTCGTCTTTCGAGGACAAGGCGATCACCCGCTCTTCGACCTGGATCGGTGTCTTGAGGGCGGTCACGAGATTGGCATCGAGTGCAACCTTCGCGGTGTAACCCTTGGCCGCCTTCACCTGCGTGGCGAGCGTATCGGCGTAGGTTCGAAGATCTTCGGGCTTCAAACCGCGCGCCTTGGCCACCACACCGACGTAGGTTTCCCACAACGAGTTCACGAACGCCTGGCTCGCCTCGCGATCCGCCGGCGACATGTCGTCGCGGATATACGGCTCGACCGCGCTCTTGTAGGTCCCGACGCGAAACACGTTGATGTCGATGCCGAGCTTGTCGAGCGCCGACTTGTAGTAGTTGCGATAACGCTCGTATCCCTCGAGGACGACGAGGCCCTGCGGATCGAGGTAGAGCTCATCGGCATGCGCCGCGACATAGTAGGTGTCGCGCGAGAAGCCAAGACCCGTCGCGACGACTTTCTTGCCTGACTTGCGGAAGTCGGTGATCGCGCGCGCGAACTCATCGAGCGTCGGCTGGCCAGCACCCGACATGTCGTCGAACTCGAGCACGAGCGTCTTGATGCGCTCGTCACCCTTGGCTGCGGCGATGGCGTCGGTCAGATCGCGCAGCGTGGTCTCGCTGCCTCCCATGCCACGCGCCTCGGCGAGCGCGCGATCGAAAGCATCACCGCTCGGCTGCTCGACGATTTCACCCACCGGGCGAATCACGAGTGCGGCATCGGATGGCAGTTTGGGGATCGAGCTCTGCAGAGCGCCGACCAGTACCCCGAAGATCACGACGAGCACGATGAAATGCAGCGTTTTGCGCAGACCATCGAGCCCCTTGAACAGCCCGCGAAAGAATTTTTTGATGAGTTCCATGGTTATTTCAGCCTGATTTGAAAACGCGATAAATGACACCGGCAAGATCGTCGGACACCAACATCGACCCGTCTGGCAGCGCCACCAGATCGACGGGACGTCCGGTCACCTTGCCGTCGGGGCGGAGCCATCCACCCACGAATTCTTCGTAAGCCACGGCCCGATTGCCCTGCAACCGAACGCGCGTGAGCCGATAGCCGATTTTCTCTTTGCGATTCCACGAACCGTGCTCGGCGATGATCGCATTCCCCTCGGCATCGAACATCACACCAAGCGGCGCGACGTGCGGACCCAATTCCTGCACGGGCGGCGTGGCATCGCTACAGCGCCCGAGTTTGCCGAATTGCGGATCGACGACATCTTTGCCGTGACAGAACGGAAAACCGAAATGTTCGTCGACACGACTGACGCGATTGAGTTCGCAAGGCGGCGTATCGTCACCGAGCATGTCGCGACCGTTGTCGGTGAACCAAAGATCACCCGTCTTCGGGTGCCAGCGAAATCCCACCGTGTTGCGCACGCCCCGAGCGACGATTTCGCGCCCCGTGCCATCGGGATTAATGCGAGTGATCATCGAGTAGCCGTCGCTGTCTCGATCGCAGACATTGCAGGGCGCACCAATCGGCACGTAGAGCTTGTCGTCGGGACCGAAGGCGATGTAGCGCCAACCGTGATGCCGATCCGCGGGCAACGTCGCAACGGTCACCGCAGTCCGCAGGGTCGTCACGCCTTGATCGAGTTGGGTATCGATGTCGTCGTACCGCGTGATGCGGTCGATTTCGGCGACGTACAGTGCGCCTTGCCGAAACGCGACACCATTCGGCGAGTTGAGCCCGCTCGCGATAACTTTGACGTCACGCTTGCCGTTTTGCCCCTCTCGTATGGCATAGACCCGACCGCCGCCGGTTCGAGTGCCGACGAACACCGTGCCCCGCGGCGAACGGGTCATCGAACGGGCATTAGCCACCTCATCGGCCCACACCTCGATGGCGTAGCCCGCAGGTAGACGTAGCTCGGAGAGATTAGGAGGCGAGCCAACGCCGACGGAGGGCGTCACCGCAAAGATGAGGACCAGGACGCTGGCCAAAAGCCGGAAGGGCATGCCGAACCTATTTTCAGACGAGGGGCGGGCCACCCCGCTTTGAACGGCAGTCTATCAACAGGTCTTGGGCGGTGCCATGCGGCTGCAAAAGCCCCATGGCACCGCGCCGAAATCAGACCTTTTCTTCGATTCGGGCAGCCTTGCCCGACAGGTCGCGCAGGTAGTAGAGCTTGGCGCGGCGGACATTGCCACGACGCTTGACCGAGACCGCCGCAATGGTCGGGCTCTGCGACTGGAACGTGCGCTCGACGCCCTCGCCGTGCGAGATCTTTCGCACGGTGAACGAGGAGTTGAAGCCGCGATTGCTCTTGGCGATCACGACCCCTTCGTAAGCCTGAACGCGCTCGCGGTCGCCTTCGACCACTTTCACGTCGACCACGACGGTGTCCCCCGGATTGAAGTCCGGCAGCTCTCGCGTCGTACGACGCTTTTCCATTTCGGCAATCACGTTAGCCATTGTTGTCTTCCTCTAAAAGTTCGCGCTCTTCATCGGTGAGAGCACGCCCCGATCCACCCGGTTGCAGCAAGTCGGGTCTGCGCGCTTGCGTGCGCACCAGCGACTCTCGCAACCTCCATCGCCGAATCGCTGCGTGGTTTCCACCCTGCAGCACCTCCGGCACCGTCCGACCTTCCCACTCGATCGGCCGCGTGTAGTGCGGCCAGTCGAGTCGCCCCGCGGTGAAGGACTCTTCGACGCTCGAACGCTCGTCACCGAGCGCACCGGGCAAAAGTCTCACCGTCGCGTCGATCACCGCGAGCGCCGCGAACTCGCCACCGGAGAGCACGAAATCTCCGAGCGACAGTTCGCGATCGATTCGCGAATCGATCACGCGCTGGTCGAGCCCCTCGTAGCGACTCGCCACCAGCACGAACCCGGGCAAGGCTGCGAGTTCACGCGCCACACCCTGGTCGAATCTTTGACCCTGCGCCGACAGATGCACTCTCGGCACTCCGGCCGGCAACTGCACCATCGCGGCGTCTATGGCGGCTGCCCAAGGCGATGGTGTTCCCACCATCCCCGGACCACCGCCGTAGGGCCGGTCATCCACCGTCTTGTGCGGATCGTCGGCAAAAGACCGCGGATCGACGCACTCGACTCGTGCAAGACCACGATCCAACGCGCGGCCAAGCACTCCGTAACCCAGCGCCCCGCGCACCATCGCAGGGAACAGCGTGACCAGCGCAATCTGCAAAGGCGTTTGCCGCCCGGTCACTTCAAAAATCCTCCGGCCAATCGACACGCACGCATCGCGCTTCGGCGTCGATCGACTTCAGGTGTTGGCGAGTCACCGGGAGCCAACGCTCCTGCTCACCGCGCACCACCATGACGGCATTGGCCGGCATGTCTTCGAACCGCTCGATGACGCCGAACTCGACGCCTTCGAGATTGACCACCCGAAAGCCGATGAGGTCGACCCAGTAGTGCTCGCCCGGCGCCGTCGCCGGCAAAGCCGAACGCGGCACCTCGATCACCTGCCCCACGAGAACTTCAGCTTCTTCGCGGGTGGTCACTCCATCGACTCGCGCCTCGAGTCCACTCGGACTCTGTCGCGACTCGGCGATCTCCACCTCTCGTCGTTCGCCCGATGCCGAGCGCAGAAACCACGAGGGGTAATCGAACAGGGCTTCAGGCGGCTCGGTCCAGGACTCGAGATGCAACCAGCCTTTCAGTCCCTTGGGGCGTCCGAGACGTCCCAACTCCACCCATGACACGCGGGAGACGTCCACGCGCGACTGGGCGGCAAGACCCTCAGGCCGCGGCCTGGGTGGCCTGCTTGCGGTAATCCTTGACGAGCGTCTTCACGCGATCGGAAGGCTTGGCACCTTGGCCAACCCAGTACTCGATGCGCGAAAGATCGAGGCGCAGACGCGGCTCGCTTTTGCGGGCCACGGGGTTGAAGAAGCCTACGTTCTCGAGGCTGAGGCCGCCCTGACGCTTGCGGCTGTCGGTGACCACGACGTGATAGAACGGCGAGTTCTTAGCGCCACGACGGGTGAGACGAATCGTTACCATGATCTGTGCGCCCTTCCAGGGGGTCGAAAAAGAGCGCGGAGTCTACAGAAATCAGGGACTTGATGGAAGCGCTAGCGGGGGGGAGTGAACCCCGGGGGGAGCCCCCCACCCTTCAGGGCACCGAGCATGCGCCGGAACTTGCCGCCCTTCATGCCCTTCATCATGCGCTGCATCTCGGAAAACTGCTTCAAAAGCCGGTTGACGTCCTGGACCAGGGTGCCTGAGCCGGCCGCGATCCGGCGGCGTCGAGACCCGTCGATGACCTCGGGGCGCCGCCGCTCCCGGTGGGTCATGGAATTGATGATCGCGAGCTGCCGTCGGACCTGGACGTCCCCGACCCCGGCGGGCAAACCGCCCTTGGCGAGCTGGGCCGGGAGTTTGTCCATCAGCGACTCGAGACCGCCCATGTTCTGCAGTTGCTCGAGCTGACTCTTGAGATCATAGAAATCGAACTTGCCGCCCGAGACGACTTTTTTGGCAAGACGCTCAGCCTCGGCCGCATCGACCTTGCCCTGCACTTGCTCGACCAAGGCGACGACATCGCCCATGCCGAGAATGCGACTCGCCATGCGCTCGGGATCGAAAGGCTCGAGCGCGTCGGTCTTTTCGCCGACACCGATGAAGACAATGGGTTTGCCCGTGATTTGCCGCACGGAAAGCGCTGCACCGCCGCGCGCATCGCCATCGGCCTTGGTCAAAATAATGCCGGTGAGATCGAGCGCTTCGCCGAAGGACTTGGCGGAATTGAGCGCATCTTGACCGGCCATCGCATCGACGACGAAAAGTTTTTCGTGCGCACCGACACGCAAGTCGATGGCGCGCACTTCGTCCATGAGTTCGGCATCGACATGCAAGCGACCGGCGGTATCGACGATGAGTACGTCGTACACCCCGCTACGCGCCGCCTCGAGCGCAGACTCGGCGATGGCGACGGGATCGCCCCCGGTGTCGGCGGGATGAAAGCCCGCGCCCACCTGCTCGGCGAGCCGCTGCAATTGCAGGATGGCCGCCGGGCGACGCACGTCCGTGCTGACGAGCAGCACCCGCTTTTTGCGCGACTCGATGAGCCAGCGCGCGAGCTTGCCGGCCGTGGTGGTCTTGCCGGCGCCCTGTAAACCCGCCAGCAGCACCACGTAGGGCGGCTGGGCCCGCAGCTCGAAACCCTCCCGGGCTCCCCCCATGAGCTCCACCAGTTCGCGCTGGAGGATGCTGACGAAGACCTGGCCCGGGGTCAGGCTGGTGGCGACCTCAGCCCCCTGGGCCTTGGCCCTGACGGCGTCGATGAAGGTCTTGATGACGGGCAGGGCCACGTCGGCCTCGAGGAGGGCCATGCGGACCTCCCGAAGGGTCTCGGAGATGTTCTCCTCGCTGATCCGCCCCTTGCCTCGGAGGTTTTGGACGGTTTTCGCGAACTTTTGACTCAGGTTTTCGAACACTGGATGATTATAGACGTGAGTGATCCCGCGCTCCCGCCGTTACTCGGCCTTCTCGTCCTCTGTCTGGTGTTATCCGCGTTCTTCTCGGGTACCGAGACGGCGCTCATGAGTTTCAACCGTTATCAGCTGCGCACGATGGCCAAAGGCGGCCATCGGGGGGCCATCCTGGCCGAGCGCCTGCTCTCCCGGCCCGACCGTCTGATCGGTCTCATCCTGCTCGGCAACAACCTCGTCAACAATCTCGCGGCGACGCTGGTCACGGTGATCGTCCTGCGCGTCTGGGGCGATGAATGGGTCGCCGTGGGCGCCGGCGTGCTGACGCTGCTCATGCTCATCTTTTGCGAGGTCGGTCCGAAGACCTACGGCGCACTGCACCCGCGTCGCCTCGCCGTCACGTCGTCGTACGTGTACACCGTGCTCCAGTGGGTGCTGCGACCCGCCGTGTTCGTGATCGGCTGGTTCACGAATGGCGCACTGAAGCTCGTCGGCCTCAACGTCGACCGGCACACCCAGCAGACCGCGCTCTCGCGCGAGGAACTGCGCACCGTCGTGGCCGAAGCGGGTTTGATGATCCCCAAGAGCCATCAACAAATGTTGATGAGCGTGCTCGATCTCGAGCGCATGACGGTCAACGATATCATGATCCCGCGGCAGGATATCGCGGGTATCGATCTCGAAGACGACTGGGAACGCATCCTCGATCAGTTGCGACAAACGCCTCACACCCGCTTGCCGGTGTATCGAGGTGATCTCGGGCAGATGGTGGGCCTGCTGCACATGCGACGCATCGCGCAGGAACTCGCACGCGGGACACTCGATCGAGATCGACTCGAAGAAATCGCCGCGCAACGCGAACCGTATTACGTGCCGGACGGCACCGCCCTGACCGTGCAGCTCAGCAACTTCCAGCGCGATCGACGTCGCTTCGCATTCGTGGTCAATGAGTACGGCGACGTCGAGGGACTCGTCACGCTCGAAGATATCCTCGAAGAAATCGTCGGCGAGTTCACGAGTGACCCGGCAACGGTCTCACATCGAGACGTGCATCGCGAACCGTCGGGCGCGTTCATCATCAACGCCTCGGCGACCATCAGGGTTCTCAATCGCTCCCTGGGTTGGGACCTGCCGACCGACGGACCGAAGACCCTCAACGGCTTGCTGCTCGAAAAACTCGAGACCATTCCCTCGGCCGGCACCTCGCTTCGTATCGGCAAGTTCGACATGGAGGTGCTGCAGATCGCCGACAACGCCATACGCACGGTTCGTGTGCTGGAGCGCACCGACGACTCGTCGGACGAGGAAGCCGCGAACGACTGATCCGCGGGGATGGCGGTCCACGCTACAAGACCGCGAACTTGGCCCGAAACGCAGCACTACGCGAGGCCTTGAGCGGACTACACTGCTCGCTCGAGAGACCCACCGTGCACACGCCACTCATCATCGCCGCAGCCCGCACCGACCGGGGTCGCGTTCGCTCACGAAACGACGATACGGTGCTCGCCGACATGCACCGCGGTCTCGTCGCCGTGGCTGACGGCTTGGGCGGCAGACCCGCGGGCGACACGGCCAGTCGTCTCGCCATCGAAACCTTGGCGCAAAACCTTTCGACCCTCTCGAGCGCTCACGAAGTGCCGCGTCCGGTGGCGCTGCATCGTGCATTCACCCGCGCCAACGCGCACGTGTTTGCCATGGCCTCGCGTATCCCGGGATACGCGGGCATGGGCACCACGCTGGTGTGCGGTTGGTTCATCTCGACCGCAGAACTCGGACTCCAACTCATCGTCGCCCATGTCGGCGACTCTCGCCTTTATCGATATCGAGTGGACGGCGAACCGACGCTGCTGCCGCTCACCCGCGATCACACCAGCGCGCAGCAACTCGTCGACGAAGGTCTGTACTCGAGCGAAGACATCCGGCATCTGCCACAGCGACACATCCTGACGAATGCCGTGGGCGTCGAACCCGAAGTCGACATCGATCTGCTGACCGTGCCGGTTCAATCCCGAGACCTCGTGCTGCTCTGCTCAGACGGACTCAGCAACATGCTCGACGACGCAGAAATTTGTGCGCTCATCGACGACGCTCCTCGATCCTCCGAAACCGAACTCGCTCGGCTCGCTCAAGCCCTCATCGATGCCGCCAACGCGCGAGGCGGACACGACAACATCAGCGTCGCGCTCGCCACGCCTGCAAGTGCGAGTACTCAGACGTAGTCGAACGCCACCCGACGCGTCACGCCGCAGAGCAACTCGTACGAAATCGTCCCGGCGGCTGCGGCGATCTCATCCACCGGCAGCCCGTCACCCCACAAGACCGCCGACGAGCCCACCGATACTTGCGGAAGATCAGTGACGTCCACCGTAATCATGTCCATCGAGACGCGCCCGACGAGAGGCGCGCGGTGCCCCGAAACCAATACGGGTGACCCGGTCGGCAAATGCCGCGGGATACCGTCGGCATAACCGGCCGCGACGGTCGCGATACGCGAGGGTCGACGGGCTCGCCATGTTGCGCCGTAGCCGACGCCCTCACCGACCGGAACAGTTCGCAGGGCGATCACTTGGCTCGAGAGGGTCATCACGGGCTTCAGACCCAACGACTCGGCGGAACGACCCGCGAGCGGCGAGGCGCCATAGAGCGCGATACCCGCCCTCACCCACTCCCGATGGGCGTCCGCGAACGCGAGGATGCCGGCCGAGTTGGCGAGGCCTCTCTCGAATACCGAAAGCGCATGCAGTTCGTTCTCGAAACGCTGAATTTGCGCGAGCGTCATCGACGAGTCCGATTCATCGGCGCACGCAAAGTGCGTCATCACTCTCAGATCGCCGACGAGTTCGATCGCACGCAACCGAGCCGCCGCCTCGGCCGCCTGGCCCGCCTGGAAGCCGAGTCGACCCATTCCCGTATCCAACTTGAGCCAGATCACGCGAGGCGCCGGACGAGAATTCTTTGGCGATCTCGAACTCTCGTGGCACTCGAGCAGATCGATCTGGTAATCGGCGTGGACCACGAGGTCGAGCCCGTGATCGATGGCGAGCGAGAGCTCCTCGGCGCAGAACACGCCTTCCATCAGCACGATGGGCTGGGTCACGCCGCTGTCACGCAATTCGAGTCCTTCTGCGAGTCGCGCGACACCAAACGCGTCTGCCTCATCGAGAGCCCGAGCCGCTCGTACTGCACCGTGACCGTAGGCATTGGCCTTGACCACCGCCATCATTTTCGAGGCGGGTGCCGCAGCTTTCAGTCGAGCGAGGTTATGACGCCACGCCTCGATCGAAATGCGCGCCCGAGTCGGATTTGGCACAGATTGAAAGTCGGCCATACGCGATGGCCGCGACTCAGCGCAGCACGCCCTCGGCGTACGAGTCGGGCGCGTAATTGACGAAGCGCGAGTACTGACCCTGGAAGGTCAACAAGAAGGTGCCGGTCTCGCCGTTACGATGCTTGGCGAGATCGATTTCGGCGATACCCTTCTTGGTGGTGTTCTTGTCGTACACCTCTTCACGATAGATGAGCAGGATCATGTCGGCATCCTGCTCGATCGCGCCAGAATTGTGACTCACCAAGCCGTCGGCCAACCAGTTTGCAGGCCCCGGCACGGTGAGATCGAACACTTCTTCCTCGATCTCCGAAGGCGGATCCACCGTCACGATCCGATCCCAGAACACATCGGCGGCGATCGCCTCACGAAGAGTCACGGAATCGAGCAACTCCGCATATTCACCGAGCAGCTGTCGCGAAGGTGCAAACTTGAAATGACTGGCACCACCATACGCCGTGCCTCGCAGTGCCGACATTTCGCGGGTCGATATGCCCTGTTCGCGCGTGTCGGCGCGAACGTGGGACATGACATCGATAGGCAGCGTATCGACATTCGGATTGACGAGTCGGGACTCAAGCATCCCGCGCAACATCAACGCCGGCGCTTCGCGCGGACCGAAGCCACCAATCATCTCGATAAACCGTCGCTGATCGACACCTCCGCTGACATCGACCGTGTGCACAGGGCGGCCCGCGCCCTGCGTGACTGATCGTAGACGAGCGACGATACCGAAGCGCAGCAGCAACGCTGCAACATCATTTGCGAGCCGCTGACTCGCCGTGCTGAAGTAAACCCGCGGGGCTCCACGGCTACCCGGCTTGCGCAGGGTGATCGATCCATCCGTGGCCCAAAGATGTCGCAGCAATACCGCGAGCTTGTCGTTGGACAAACGGAAAACCGAATCGGGCAGATGTTTCTGATGCGAACGCTGTCCGAATATTCCGAGCGAACGCAACCATGCATTCACGCCGGCCGGATGCGAGCGATTGCCGTTTCCCGAGATTACGAGCTGGTGCCAATTGCCGCGACCCGCGCGACGCGTGACCGTGCACCCGAATCGTTCGGCCGCCTCGGTCACGGCACGGCTGTTGGCCTCGGACGCGGTCGTATATCGCAGCGGCTGATGCGGCAGATAACTGCCGTCACCCACCAGATGACCGAGCAGCACGAGCTCATGCTCGGCCCATTGCGGATCATCGGGACGCGCCTCAGAGGCTTCGGGTATTCGATGCGCAAGCGCCAAACGCTCACCGACCTGAAGTTCATCGAGGATTTTCCAGCCCGCCCCGGTCAGCACGCGATGCTCACCGGTCGCTCGCAAGATGCGTCCGCTCGCGAGCCGCAGCGTACGAACCCTGCGCTGGCCTACCGACCAGACGAGATCGGCACGCGCCTTGATGAGCTTGTGCTGCTCATCGAGCGCCCACACCTCGGGTTGCTGACCGACGAGTTCCTTGATCGGCACTCGAGAGCCATCGACGAGACAGACCCGCGTATCGCCCGTCACGCATTCGCGAAGGTCGGACATCACCGGCTTCTTGTCGACACGCTGTTCGACGCCTCGGTTGAGCTGCGACAGCGCGATCACGGGGACGCTGAGCTCCTTGGCGAGCGCCTTGAGACCGCGGGAGATCTCGGCGATCTCGGTGGCTCGGTTTTCTTTGGTGCCCGGCACCTGCATGAGCTGCAGATAGTCGACGACCACGAGATTGAGTCCATGCTCGCGGTGCACGCGTCGCGCCCGAGCACGCAGCTCGGTCGGCGTGAGCGCCGGCGTCTCGTCAATGAATATCTTGGCCTCGGCGAGCTGACCCGCGGCACCCGTGATGCGCGGCCAATCGTCGTCGGAGATCTGTCCGCTGCGGATATGACCGAGGGTGACACGACCGATGGACGAGAGCATGCGGGTCAGCAGTTGCTCGGACGGCATTTCCATGGAAAAGATCGCGACCGAAGCGTTGACCCCCGCCTTGAGCGCCGCGTACTCGGCCATGTTGACCGCGAACGTGGTCTTGCCCATCGAGGGGCGACCCGCCACGACGACGAGATCGCCGCCGCGAAGTCCGCCAGTCTTGCGGTCGAATTCGTCGAACCCTGTCGGCAAGCCGCGCATGCCATCGGGGTTGTTGTGCCACTCGTCGATCTGGTCGATGAGGCCCGGCATCAGCTGTTGCACCGACACCGCTCCGTCGCGCTTGCCGCGAACACCTTGTTCGGCGATCGCGAAAACGCGGCTTTCCGCGGTCTCGACGAGCTCCTGAGCCGTCTCGCCCTCGTTGTTGAATACCGAGCCGGCGATCTCCGTCCCCGCAGTCAGCAATTGGCGCAGCAGCGAGCGCTCGCGGACGATCGCCGCATAGGCGCGAACGTTGGCGGCAGTCGGCGTATCGCGAGCCAAAGCCCCGAGATAGGCGAGCCCGCCCGCATCGACCAATCGGCCGCTGCGCTCGAGCTGCTCGCTCACGGTCACGGCATCGGCCGGCTTTCCCTGGGTCGCGAGCAGACCGATCGCTTCGAAGATGATCTTGTGATCGGGGCGGTAGAAATCTTCGGGACGAAGCACGTCGGCGACGTTGTCCCAGGCCGAGTCATCGAGGAGCAGGCCGCCCAAAACGGCCTGCTCCGCCTCAAGAGAGTGCGGCGGCGTCCGAACGTCTCCGCCGCGGGTGCTCACGGAGCGATTACTCCTCGGCGACGATCGTGACCGGCAACTGCACGTCGATGTCGGTGTGCAGATGCAACACGATCTGGTGGTCGCCCACCATGCGGATCGGGCCGTTCGGCATGCGAACTTCCGAACGCGCCACCTTGTGGCCCTGCGCCGTGCAGGCCTCGGCGATGTCGGTCGTGCCGATCGAGCCGAAGAGCTTGCCTTCGTTGCCGGCCTTCGCGGCAATGCGCAGCGTGAAATCTTTGAGAGCTGCCGCACGCGACTCGGCATCGGCGAACTGTTCGCGCGCGATCTTCTCGAGCTCGGCGCGACGCGCCTCGAACTTGGCAACGTTCGCCGGAGTGGCGAGCGTGGCCTTGCCCGAGGGCAACAGGAAGTTGCGGCCGTAGCCGGACTTCACGTTGACGCGATCCCCGATGTTGCCGAGGTTCGCGACTTTGGTCAGCAGAATGACGTCCATGGTTCCTGCCTCTTAATGCTGATCGGTGTACGGCAGCAGCGCGAGATAACGCGCGCGACGCACGGCCTGAGCGAGCTGGCGCTGATAGAACGAGCGCGTGCCGGTGATGCGGCTCGGTACGATCTTGCCGGTCTCGGTGATGTAACCCTTGAGCGTCGCCAAATCTTTGTAGTCGATCTGCTTGACGTCTTCCGCGGTGAAGCGGCAGAACTTCTTGCGACGAGTGAAGCGGCTCGCGCCGCCCGACTGCTTGTTGTCTCTCATGTTCGATTACTCCCCGATCTGCTCGTCATCGCCCATGTCGTCGCGACGCGCACGACGCGGGCGATCGAATCCACCTTCCGCCTCTTCTTCGTTGGCCTTGGCCATCGGCGAGGGTTCGGTGACCGGGCCATCCATCTTGATGACGAGGTGACGCAGCACCGCGTCGCTGAACCGGAACGCACCGGTGAGCTCGGTCAGCGTCTTCTGGTCAGTCTCGATGTTGAGGAGAAGGTAGTGGGCCTTGTGGACCTTGGAGATCGGGAACGCGAGTTGCCGACGGCCCCAGTCCTCGACGCGATGGATCTGGCCACCGCCCGTCGTGATCATGCTCTTGTAACGCTCGAGCATGGCCGGAACCTGCTCGCTCTGGTCTGGATGGACCAGAAACACAACTTCGTAATGCCTCATGTTGTCTCCTTGTGGATGTGAAGCCCCCCCGGCGAGGCTGCCAGTGGAGCAAGGAAATCCCCGAAAAACGGGGCCGCGAACTATAGCGGAGGGGGCCTAGCCGGGCAAGGGCGCCCCGGGGCACGGCCTCGGGGGAAGGCGCCGGGGCTCGGGTCAGGGCTTCTGACGCTGCCGAACCGCCTCGTACAACAGCATTCCGGTGGCTACCGAGACATTCAGGCTCTCGACCGCCCCGAGGGACGGCAGGCGGACGAGCAGATCGCAATGCTCCCGGGTGTTGTGGCGCAGTCCACTCCCCTCCGCCCCCATCACGAGCACGATCGGCCCCTTGAGATCGACCTGATCGGCGCGCTCCCGCGCAGAAGCGTCCGCCCCGACCACCCACAGCCCGCGCTCCTTGAGTTCGCGCAGACAGCGAGAGAGATTGGTGACGACCGTGAGCGGAGTGGTTTCCGCGGCTCCGGCTGCGACCTTGCGGACGGTGGCATTGAGTTGAACCGCGCGGTCTTTGGGAATGACGACCGACAGCGCGCCGCAGGCATCGGCTGTCCGCAAACACGCACCGAGATTGTGGGGGTCTTGCACGCCATCGAGGGCGAGCACGATCGGCGCTGCCCCAGCGCCTTCGATGGCGGCACCGAGATCATCTTCGCTCCAGGGCGCCATGGGACGAACCTCGGCGATGACACCCTGGTGTACGCCGGCACCGGCGATTTTGTCGAGGCGCTGCGTCTCGATGCGTTCGACCGAAATCTTTGCTTTCGACGCAACCGCCAGCAGCGCTGTCACGCGCGCATCTTCGCGACCGCGCGCCACGAAAACTTTGAGCACGCGATCGGCATGGCGCTCGAGCAGCGCCTGCACCGCGTGAAGCCCGTGAACCATTTCGGTGGATCCCATCACGCGCATCCTACCGCGGTCGACGCCGATGTCGGGCGCCCTCGCGGGGTGAATGATGCGGCGCACGTCGGGGCTTTCCCTCGACCAGAGGCACTGGGTCGTCGAGTTCGAGATCGACGAGACCCTCGACCGGGTTTGCATTGGTGACGACGACTCGTATGGCAGCGCCGATACCGAGCCGTTGCTTGCGACGCTTGGCAAACCAGGCCTGCCCGTTCGACTCCATCACATAGTCATCGTCGTCAAGCGAATCGAGACGCAGCAAACCGTCGATCCCGAGCCCTCGCAGCTGCACGAAACAGCCGTACTCCACCACCGTGGTGACAAGCCCATCGAACGTCTGCCCCAAGCGCTCGCGCAGGTAACTGCATTTCAGGAACGTGTCGACGTACCGATCGGACTCATCGGCGCGCTTTTCGAGTCGGGAGAGATCCTGGCCGAGACTGCCAAGCTCGTCGGCTCCATAGCGTCGACCCGTCGGATCGTTCGCCTCCACCACCGCCTTGAGCGCTCGGTGCACGACCAGATCGGGGTAGCGTCGGATCGGTGAGGTGAAATGCGCGTACTCGCCCAGTGCCAGGCCGAAGTGACCGATGTTGGTGGGCTGGTAGAGGGCTTGCGGCATCGACCGGACCACCAGCGACTCGATGAACGGCAAGTCGACGCTGCCGCTCGCGCGCTCGGTGATTTGTCGCAAGTCGCGAGGCTCGATTTCTTCGGGCAGGTCGACATCGATGCCGAGCGACGCAAGTTGCGTAAGCAGCTGATCGATTTTCTTTTCTTCGGGAATTCCGTGGACGCGGTAGAGACCCCCCGCCTTCGCCGCCTTGAGTTGACGCGCAGCCGCGACGTTCGCGAGGATCATGCATTCCTCGATGAGCTTGTGCGCGTCGTTGCGACCGTAGAGCCCGATGCTCCTCACGCGTCCCTCGGTATCGAACTCGAAGGCAGGTTCGGTGCTTTCGAAATCGAGCGCGCCTCGACGATGCCGCGCCTTGAGCAGCGCTCGGTAAAGATCGACGAGCGGCGATAACTTCGGCAGCAACGCTCCGACGGCACGACGAGGCTCAGGGCGCCCCTCGAAGAGCGCTTCGAACGCGAGTTTGTAGGTGAGCCGCATGTGGCTGCGCATCACGGCCGGATAAAAGCGAAACTCGAGCAGCGCGCCTCCGCGACTGACCAACATGTCGGCGACGAAACACAGTCGGTCGACCTCGGGCTCGAGCGAGCACAGATGGTTCGAGAGCGCTGTCGGCAACATCGGCAGCACGCGATTGGGGAAATAGACCGACGTGCCCCGCTCGAGCGCATCGATATCGAGGCCCGAACCCGAACGGACATAGTGACTGACGTCGGCGATCGCGACGACAAGTCGAAAACCTTTGGCGTGCGGCTCGGCGTAGACCGCGTCATCGAAATCGCGAGCATCCTCGCCATCGATGGTGACGAGCGGCATGTCGCGCAAATCGATGCGACCCCTCGCCTCGCGCGGGTCGATGCGCTCACCGTAAGCCTCGGCTTCTTGCAGCGCTGAAGCACGGAACTCGACCGGCAAAGAATGTCGCGCGATGGCAGTCTCGGTCGCCATTTCGAGCGGGCGCTCGGGATCGAGGCGACGGACGACCTCCGCCATCGCACTGCGATGCTCGTCGGGATAACGCGTGATGCGCGCGATGACCCAGTCACCGGCGCGCGCTCCGGCGAGCTTGTCTTGCGGCACGAGGCAACGCAGGCTGAGTCGTCGGTCGACCGAATGCACGAAGAGCGTGCGCCCAACCGCCTCGACCGTGCCGAGAAACGCCGTGACGCCGCGCGAGAGAATTTTCTCCATCTCGCCAGAGAGACGTCCGTCACGCGCTCGCTGTACGCGAACTCGAACGCGATCACCTGACGTCAGACCCGTCATTTGTGGAGGAGGCAGGAACACGCTCTCCTCTTGCCCTTCCACGCGCACGAATCCGAAGCCCGAACGGTGCGCCGAAACGACGCCTTCCATGGATCCGATACCGCTGCGTCCGTGAGGGCTGCGCTCGCCGCTTCGCGCGTCATGGCGCTGACCCGGGCGAGGCCCACGGCTCGATTTTCGTGACTTCAATTGACAGTCCTCATGGTGCTGCGTAATTTACGCGGCCCACCTTGCCCGGGTGGCGGAATTGGTAGACGCACTAGTTTCAGGTACTAGCGGGTAACACCGTGGAGGTTCGAGTCCTCTCCCGGGCACCAAACTTGGGGTTGATCGGTCGCTCAGTCGGCGATCTCGAACGTGAGTCCTGCTTGGGACACGAGACGCGGCAGCAATCGATCGCCGAACGCCGTCGAGGGCGTCCAAAAACCGCCGCTTCGCTCCGACTTTTGCACCTCGAGTGCCAAACACACTGCAGCCTCACCGAGCATCTTGGCCGTAGATCCGTATCCCGGATCACGATCGCCCGTGACCTTCGCACGAATTTCCTGAGCATCGTCCGTGCGCCCGAAAAAACGCAGATCAAAGAAACCGCGACGCTGAGCCTCGGGACTCGGCCCCTCGCCCGGCTTCGGCAGCACATAGCGCTCGAGCAACGCACGCGTGGGCCCGATCGCACTCGCGAACATGAACGCACCGAGACCGAGCGCAGTTCCGATTGCCGCGAGGCGCCCCTGCAGTCCACGACCCGTCGAGACCGCCTCGTCATATCGGAAATCGCGCGTGTAAGAGTGTCCACTGAGCGCGTTGCTGCGATGCACGATTCGCGTGTTGATGGCCGCCATCACGAACGGCGCAACGAAGCCCTTGAAGTCTGCATCGTAAAGCGCCGAGGAGACATTCGGTTGCCGCACATTCGCGCCACCCGTCAGGCCAACGCAGAGCGAGTAAGGATTGGCGAGCTCCTTGCGCAGCGCAGGATTCGCACGAACTTCTTTGGCGACGTTGAGCAGACTCGCGGCGGTACCGCCCGAGAACCCTCCGCGCATGGCGCGGACGCGCATCTTCACGCGGCTCGCAGGGCGGCCGAAACGCTGTCGAGCGTGCTGCTGCAGAAAGAACACGCCGAAATCGGACGGAATGGAATCGAATCCGCAGCAATGGACGATTCGGGCGCCGCTCGCCTTGGCGACACTCTCGTATCGCTCGATCATCCGGCGTATCCACTGTACCTCGCCGGTGAGGTCACAGTAGTCGGTGCCGGTCTCGGCACAGGCTTTGACGAGCGGCTCGCCATAGAGCGCATAAGGCCCGACCGTCGATACGACCACTTTCGCGCGCACGGCGAGCGAGCGCATCGCATTTTCGTCGGCGGCATCGGCCACGATGACGGGCAGTCCGTCGGCTGCACCCGCGAGTTCGTGCTTGAGCTCCGCGAGGCGCGCCGCCGAGCGCGCGGCGATCGCCCAACGCAGTCGGCTGCCGTCGTTACCGTAGGTGTCGAGGAGATAGCGACAAAGAATTCGACCCACGAAACTCGTGGCACCGAATACAACGATATCGAATTCGCGCATGGGTCCTCCCCCTCGATCGGTCATCACCCGAACGGGTGACGACGGATGATAGTCTGATCTCGATCGGGTCCGGTCGAAATCACGTCGATGGGTACGCCCACGAGCTCCTCGATGCGACGCAGATACGCTCTCGCCTGCTCTGGCAGATCGGCCTCATGGGTGACACCGAAAGTGGTCCCCTTCCAGCCCGGGAGATCTTCATAGACCGGCTCGACATCGGCGAAACCGTCGACCAAGAGCGGCGGCTCTCGCGACACGATGCCCGAGGCGCGATAGCCGACGCACACACGGATGGCATCGAGCCCATCGAGCACGTCGAGCTTGGTCATGCAAAGTCCGGACACGCTCGAATGGATGACCGATCGTCGCAACGCGACGGCATCGAACCATCCGCATCGACGGCGGCGACCGGTCACTGCACCGAACTCTTGTCCCACGCGTTGTAGATGCTCGCCCGTCTCGTCGAAAAGTTCGGTGGGGAAAGGCCCCGCCCCGACCCGCGTCGTGTACGCCTTGACGATCCCGAGGACGTAATCGAAATTTCGAGGGCCCAGACCTGTGCCCGTTCCCGCGAAACCGGCCGTCGTATTCGAGGACGTCACGAACGGATAGGTACCGAGATCGACGTCAAGCATGGCCCCTTGGGCACCCTCGAACATGACATTCGCACCCGCCTCTCGCAGGTTCTGCAATTCATTGGTGACATCGCACACCAGAGGCTTGACGCGCTCGGCCATCGCCAGATGACTGTCGAGCGTCGCCTGGAAGTCGACGGGCGGCAGCTTGAAGTAGTGCTGCAGCACGAAGTTGTGAAAGTCGAGGATTTCGCCGAGCTTCGAAGCGAAACGCTCGCGCTGGAAAAGATCGGCGACTCGAAGCGCCCGTCGTGCGACCTTGTCTTCGTACGCGGGTCCGATTCCGCGGCCCGTGGTGCCGATCGCATTGACACCGCGCGCCTGCTCGCGAGCGCGATCGAGCGCCACGTGAGACGGCAGTATGAGTGGGCAATTGGGCGCGATGCGAAGACGTTCGAAGACTGGCACGCCGCGCGCGGCGAGCATGTCCGCTTCGCGAAGCAACGCCTCGAGCGACAAGACGACGCCGTTGCCGATGAAACAGGTGACGTTTGCGCGCAGCACTCCGGAAGGGATCAGCGAGAGCACCGTTTTTTCGCTGCCGACGATGAGCGTATGGCCCGCGTTGTGGCCACCCTGGAATCGGGCGACGGCCGATGCGCGCTCGGTGAGCAAATCGACGATCTTGCCCTTGCCCTCGTCACCCCACTGGGTGCCGATCACGACAACGAAACGACCCGAAGCCATGGTAGAGCGCGAGCTCAGCGCGAGCCGGCGTTCGGATTGCGCATGTACTTGAAGAAGTCGCTATCCGGCGAGACGACCATGATGTCGCCTTCCTTGCCGAGCGAGTTCTTGTAGGCTTGGATGCTTCGATAGAACGCGTAGAACTCGGCGTTGCGGTTGTACGCCGAAGCGTAGGTGGCAGCGGCTTTCGAGTCGGCGTCACCGCGAATCTTGAGAGCATCACGCGCGGCGATCGAGATGATCTCGGTGCGCTTGCGATCGGCCTCGGCGCGAATACGCAGGGCTTCTTTCTCGCCTTCGCCACGCAGCTGACGCGCAAGTCGGCTGAAGCTCTGCTGCATGCTCGCGTAAACGCGGGATTCCACATCAGGCGGCAAGCCGATCTTCTGGACTCGGGTGTCGATCAACTCGAGACCGAGACTCTCGGCGCTCTTGCTCGCGCGGTCGAACATGTCGCCCGTGAAGGCCGTGCGTTCGGCCGAGACGATCTCTTGCAGCGTGCGTTGAGCGACGGCGTTCTTGATGCCGTCCTTGACGATGTCCGACAAACGCTGCCCGGCAGCACCTGGATCGTTGCCGAAGGACTGGGCGTAACGGCCCGCATCTTTGATGCGCCACTTGACGTAGTAGTCGACGATGAGTCCGCGGTTTTCGCTCGTCAGGAAGGTTTCCCCTTCGAAACTCTGCGAGACGATCCGACGCTCGAACTTGCGCACCGTGTCGATGGGCAGCTTGAAGTGCAGGCCGGGCTCGTAGTCGGTACCGACGATTTCGCGGAACTGACTGCGAACCGCAAGCTCGTTCTCGGACACCGTGAACGTGCAGAGACTGATGAGCAAGCCCACCGCTGCAATCACGCCAAAGATTTTTTGAATCGACTGCGGCATGTCAGCGCTCCACTCTCGCCCGCGGATCGGCGGCGTCTTCTCCGGCGCCCGCGCGCGGGGCGACCACGGAAATTTCGGTTTCGTTGTTGCGACGTTGCTGCTCGATCAGTTTGTCGAGCGGCAGATAAAGCATTTGGTTGTTGCCCTTGGTGTCGACCACCACCTTTTGCGATCGGGCAAGCACCGACTCCACTGCCTCGATGTAGAGACGCTCGCGCGTGACGCGAGGCGCCTTCTCGTACTGCGCGACGAGTTGCCGGAAACGATCGGCTTCACCTTCGGAGATGGCGAGCACCTGAGCACGGTAGGCCTCGGCCTCCTGCATCTGGCGCGATGCACTACCTTCTGCGACCGGCAGGATGCCGCTCGCATAGGCCTCGGCTTCCTTGACGAGACGCTCTTTGTCAGCAATGGCCTTGTTCGCGTCTTCTTGTGAAGGACGCACGTCGGTCGGCACCTGGATGTCGGTCAGGTTCACGCTCGTGATGAAAATGCCGGCGCCGTATTGATCGAGCGTGCGCTGGATGAGTTCCTTGGTTCGCGTCGTTGCCTGCTCGCGCTTCGAGATGAGGATTTCTTCGAGCGTGCTGCGTCCGACGATTTCCCGGATCGCCATCTCGCCCACTTCGCGCAGCGTCTGTTCCGGATCCTTGACCTGGAACAGGAACTTGACCGGATCGCGCAACTGGTATTGCACCGCGAGCGACATGTCGATGAGGTTGATGTCCTGAGTGAGCACCTTGGCGGTGTAGTTGACGCTGCTCACCTGCTGGGTGTTGACCTTGGTGAGGGTCTCGATCGGCCAAAGATGGAATCCGAGGCCGGGGTCACGCACGGACACGAACTGGCCGAAACGCTGGACGACTCCACGCTCGGCCTGGTCGATGGTGAAAAAACTTTGATACGCCCAGACGAGCACGACGAGACCGGCGATGATGCCGATCTGGAACTTCCCCTCACTCGCAGCGTCGTCGGGACCCTCGCCCTGCGGACCGCCGCCGCCAGGCCCCGAGCCTTTCAAAATATTGTCCAGCTTTCGCTGGAACTTGCGAAAAGCGTCGTCGCCGCCCGATTTTCCGGGGCGCTTGCCCCAAGGATTTTTAGGGCTGCCGCCAGGTTCATTCCATGCCATAGGTTTTTTTCAGTTGCGCCGGTTGGATCAGGAGGGGCGCGCAGAGTGGGGAGATTGTAAGTACCCCCCCTCCACGGCACAAGTTTGCGAGGGCTCGAAATCGAACAATTCGACGCCGGGTGTCTTGGCGAGTTCCCGAGCCTCGAGGTCCGGAAGGTTGGCGGTCAACTCCAGCCCGCCGTCCTCCAACACCCGCTCACCCTGCACGACGCCCGAGGCAAACAGCCGCGCCCTCAAAGCGCCGGCATGCCGGGGATCGACCCTCACCGTCCGGAGCCGCGCAAATCGCGACAATCTCTCGGCCACAGCAGCCATCAGTTCCGAAAGTCCGAGGCGCTGAACGGCCGACACCCAGACGCTGGTCACCTCACCCGACTCGTCTCGTTCGATCCTCGGAGCCATCTCGAGTCGATCGATTTTGTTGAAAACCTTGATTTGCGGAAGCTCACCCGCCCCGACCTCTTGGAGCACGGCGTTGACCTGCTCGATCCGCTCGTCACGCCGCGGGTCGCTCGCGTCGATCACGTGCAGCAGCAAAGTCGCCTCGCGAGCCTCGGTCAGGGTCGATTGGAATGCGGCGACGAGCTCGTGCGGCAACTCGCGGATGAATCCGACTGTGTCGGCCACCACGATCGGCGAACCGCCCGGCAATGTGACGCGGCGTACGAGCGGATCGAGCGTCGCGAAGAGCTGATCGGCCACGTAAGCGTCGGCACCCGTCAGCGATCGGAACAAGGTCGACTTGCCGGCGTTGGTGTACCCCACCAGCGCTACCGAAGGAATCGGGATCTCGACACGACGCTGTCGTCCCGTCTCGCGTTGTTGCTTGAGCTTTTCGAGCCGACGGCTGAGTACACGCACTCGCTCGCCGAGCAGTCGACGATCGGTTTCGAGTTGCGTTTCGCCGGGCCCGCGAAGGCCGATACCGCCTTTTTGACGCTCGAGGTGGGTCCAGCCTCGCACGAGTCGACTCGACAGATGTCGCAGCTGAGCGAGCTCGACTTCGAGCTTGCCCTCGTGGCTGCGCGCACGCTGAGCAAAGATATCGAGAATGAGTGCATTTCGGTCGAGGACTCGGAGGCCGGTCAGCTTTTCGAGATTGCGCTCCTGACTCGGCGAGAGCGCGTGATCGACGAGGATCACCTCCGCACAGCTGTCGACCGCTGCCTGACGAATCTCTTCGGCCTTGCCGCTGCCTACGAAGTAACGCGGATCGGGCCGCTCGCGACGGCCTGTGACGGTGACGGCGACGCCGACCCCCGCAGACTCGGCGAGCTGCGCGAATTCTTCGAGATCTTCGCTTTCGACCGGCCCATCGAGGCCAATACGGACGAGGACGGCTCGTTCGCCGCCGCGGGGACGTTCAAACACGTGTGGGGAGGATCACTCGACCGGCGGGACATCCGCGTCGACCCCTTCCTCGCCGGGCAGGGGGACTCGAATGTTTCGCGCGGGGACGATCGTGGAGATGGCGTGCTTGTACACCATCTGGTTGACGGTATTTTTGAGCAGCACGACGAACTGGTCGAAGGAATCGATCTGACCCTGCAACTTGATACCGTTGACCAAATAGATGGACACCGGCACCCGCTCCTTTCGAAGCTGATTCAGGAAGGGATCCTGCAGGGATTGGCCCTTGGCCATGATGACTCTCCTAAGTTTTTTCTTGCCTCGCCTCGGGCCCCGCCCGAAGCGTCTCCCCCCTTAGTAGACCAATCTACCATGGGTCGGGTTCCTCATCCTGCCGCCCGACACACAAAAGCGGCCTCAACCACCCAGCGCTCGCAAACTTCCGGGTCGAATGGCTCCCAGGCTCGCCAGCCCGCATCCGCCCGAATCCAGGTCATCTGGCGCTTCGCGAGCTGGCGCGATGCCGCGATCGCCCGTCGGACCGCCTCGTCGAGGTCGTATTCCCCGGCAAGATGGGCCGACAGTTGTCGATACCCGACCGCACGCATGGCGACCTCACATTTTTCGATGTCGGGGCGAGCGCGCAGCTTTTCAACCTCGGCAAGAAAATCTTGGGACATCATTGCGAGAAATCGTTGCTCGATCCGTTCGTGCAAACGGGAGCGATCGGCTGGAACCAGCGCATCGCGCCGAAATCGCAGTCCTGGCGCCGGCGATGTCTCACGCTGCCAGGCACTGATCGGCCGACCACTCACCGCGTACACCTCGAGGGCGCGCTGGATCCG